>JAUVXR010000020.1 GCA_030603495.1 bacterium | reverse complement strand
TCCTAGGTGAGCCGTGCCCATCTGCAACATGAATATACGACATTACGTCTCCGAATTGTTCATTAGCTTGTCAGAGACCGTTAAGAAGGCCAGCCTTTACAGCCAAGCATATGCTGGGGCCGGTTTTTGGAGTTGCCGGCTAGCAATCAGCGGCTGAGATTCGACTTAGTTTTCCAGTAGAATGCTTTCGGCTCAGTTAGTCAGAAGCTGGATAGGCTCCGCTTGAGCCTTCAATCAAACCGGTAATCCCGCGCCGTCTCGAAGAAGGTTACCACGTTCTCGACAGGTACGTCAAAGCTGATGACGTTGCTCGGGCGCAGCACCAAACCCCCGTTGTACCCGCACTTCTCGATCAGTTCAATCACATGATTGCGCACGTCTTGGGTTGTGCCGAATGGCAGCACCCTCTGCAGACTCCCACACCCGTGCAGCGTTATCATCTCACCCCACCTCTGCTTAACCTCAACTGGGTCCATACACTCCGGCTGAATAGGGTCAATCACATCAAAGCCGACCTCGATGAGGTCATCCATTACCTCCATCAGGTTACCGTCCGAGTGCATAAAGAGGTGGAGGTCAGGGTTGATGCTACGCAGTTCAGCGGACATCGCCGCTAGCCGGGGCTTGTCAAAGCGCCGCCAAGTGTCCGCACCCATTATAATGCGATCGTGCATTGCAATATCGCCGTCGATTCGAAACATGTCCACTCCAGCTGCCACGCACCGGCGCCCAATCTCAGTCAACAGGCCATATATCTTGTCGTACAGCTTGTTGACGAAGTCAGGGTTAAGCAGATAATCCATCAGCCATTGCTCCATTCCTCGCAGTCCCCAGGCCAGCGTGTATGGTTGGCTAACCTCGGTACTCACGAACAGGCCCTGATCCTTCTGCGCCTGGACTTTGCAGGGCAGGTCAGCGTCGTCTATGAGGTCATCCACCGTAGGGAAGGCATAGTCGTCGGCATCGTCGAGGCCCTGTAGCGGCCCACTGATCCACTCGACGTACTTCCCATCCCGACCAATCCGGTGTACTGTGCCCCACTGGTCCTCGAACGTCCGCTCGTCGTGCCAGTAGAGTTCTCTATCAGCATAGGACCAGTCGCCATGCTTAATAGCCTTGGGCTTCTTGTCCCATTCGGGGAAGCGAATGCCAATGTCAACTAATTCCCATCCGTCCGTGCCCAGTATCTCGTGCACTTCGGTCATTGTTTCAACGGCATAGTAGGCCATAATTGCCCTGTCAACCTCGCCTCTCGCTACATAGGCAGTAGGGATGCGGTCGGGGCGGCGATGGGCCATTGTCATCAAGATCCGCTCTCGTGGGGTCATAGCGACCTCCGTCTATTTGGCATTTCGTTTTTCTTCGACAACTCACCAAGACCTCCCGCATCTGCGGGCACCGCTCAACTCTCCTATATAAGAGTTTCAGACAAGTAAACCCAGCCACATCACACATCAAACACGACCTGGACCTCCAGGCCGCTGGGGGTGGGCTTGATGACCAGATCGTGGTAGGTAACGGCCTTGATCCCGCCAAGCAAATACGGGCGGGCCTCATCAAGCGAGACCACACCCACATCACACTCTGCTTCCAGACTTTCTTCGCTCAGTCGCACCACTGCAAACCCCATCGGTACCAGCCCCTCGTCCTCTTCCAGGTGGAGCAGCTCGCGCAGAGATTCGATGAGTAGCCGCTCGGGAGAATCGGCCCGGACGATGTACGTCAACTGCTGCCTGGGCGTCAGCGCCTCGGCCTCGACGAGCAGGCTGATCATGCCGCGGCCCGCGTTCTCAACCAACTCGCGCAGGTCGCATCCCCGGGCAATGATGGCGTAATCGGCAGTGTGCTCAACCTGCTCGAACGGCCTCATACCGTTATCAACAACTCCGCTCAAAGACCCAGCAGTACGCGGGCTTTCTCGGCGATATGTTCGGCAGTCAGCCCGAAGACCTTCATCAGCTCCCAGGGCTGGCCGCTCTCGCCGTAGCGGTCCTCGACGCCGACCATATCCAGCTTGACGTTCCCGCCTAGCTCAGCCCGACAGATAGCAGCGGCCACCCAGTTGCCGAAGCCCCCCACCTGGTGCTCTTCCGCAGTGATGACGGTGCCGGTGTCGCGCGCCGCTGCGATTATCGCCTGAGCATCTATCGGCTTGACAGTGTGAACGTCCACCACCCGGGTCTCGATGTCATAATCCTCCTTCAGGATCCAGGCCGTGCGCATCGCCTCAGGGACCATCGGCCCGCAGGCGATGATCGCCAGATTCTCGTCTTCGGACTCATAGTCGCGAGCCAGCTTAGTCTCGAAAGCATCAATGAACCGCTCTTGCTCGCCGCGATACCGGATGACATTGGCCAAGCCGAACTCGAACGGCGTCTCGTCGGTGGTCACTACCGGAGTGGCTTCGCGCGCATAGCGGACCACACCGGGGCCGTCAAGCGCAGCAATCGCCCGGGTGGCCCGATCCGTCTCCAGCGCGTCGCAGGGCACGATCATCCTAAAATTAGGCAGGCAGGTGATGACGCTGATCTCCTCGAGCGCCTGATGCGTGGCACCATCGGGGCCGACGGAAATGCCGCCGTGAGCATCGGCGATCTTCACGTTATACTCATTGTAGCCAACCGTGGTGCGCAACTGGTCCCAGTTGCGGCCAGTCGCGAACACACCATACGAACCAATAAATGCTGTACGCCCCTCTTTGGCTAACCCCGAGGCAACCAGGGCCATATTAGCCTCGGCGATCCCCACGCTGAAGAAGCGCTTTTTGCGCTCGGGGTCCTCGTTTTTGCCGTCGGGCTTGTAGAAGTAGTCCATCCGGATCGAGTCGGTGATATCAGCGCCATGGGCGACGACTTTCTCATCAGCGCCCAACTCAGCGATAGCGTGGCCGAAGCCGTTGCGGGTCGGGATCATATCCACGCTCATCGCGTCGCCGCTGTTCCACCAGTAGTCGCGGCTGAACTTGGGCATTAAGTCGGCCACTTTCTGATCAGCAAAGGCCTGGTACTTTTCCGCAATTTCGAGCAGTTCATCCACACGCTCGGCGGGGAACTGGTCGGTGACACCGATCGAGATAAGCGCTTGGTCCAGCGACTCCTCGCCACAACGCCCATCTTTGGGCGGAACGCCGTGGTATCCGACGACATGCTCAGCGAAGTCCACACACTTGCCCTTGACACACTCGGCAATAATAACGACCGGGCGGCCCTGAACGGCATCCGCCTGCTGAAGAGCTTCGAGAATCTCCCCCATATTATGACCGTCAATCTCCAGGACTTCCCAGCCAAACGCTTCATATTTGGCTCGCAGGGGGGCTACCCCCATAATCTCCGAGGTGGGCCCGTCAATCTGGAGGAAGTTACGATCAATTATGCCCACCAGGTTGTCCAGCTTGTAGTGGGCAGCACACATAACCCCCTCCCAGATGGACCCCTCATCCTGCTCGCCGTCGCCCATCAGGCAGTAGACATTGCAGTGCCTACCGCGCAGCCTTGCATCCATAGCGCTGCCGATCGCCACGCCCAGTCCCTGCCCCAGCGATCCCGAGGAGAACTCCAGGCCGGGCAGCTTGAAGCGATTGGGATGGCCCTCAAACCCCGACCCCAGCTTGCGGAGCAGCACTGTCTGCTCGAGGCCCCGGACGTGCTCGAGCCCGGGCACAAACTCATCGTTGAAAGTCAACGGCCGGTCGTCGAAGTAGCCGGACGCTGCCAGGGCCACGTACAGGGCCGGGGCCTTGTGCCCGCTTGACCAGAAGATCCGATCGCGGTCCTTCCACTCGGGGTTCTGTGGATCGTGGCGGATATGCTTAAGATACAACGCAGTAGTGATGTCCATAATGGACATACATCCGCCGGTGTGGCCCGAGTTGGCAGCAGTCACTGCGATCATACTCCACGCGCGCATCTCTTGGGCTTTTGCTTCGAGCTCCGCCACCGAGTAATCTACTCTGACTTCTCCGGTCTTTGAGTCCAGAATCGGCATTCAGAATCACTCCGTTTGATAATGCAATGATGGTGTGACACTATCGGCTTGGTTGACTGCGCCGGTGGCACACAGAACCGGCCGTCATCCATTGCGCGTCCTAAAAACCAGGGACAACCAAACCCGACATAAGATACTTCGTCAGCACGTCCCTGTCAACCTTCCGGGAAGCTGTTGTGCGGTGGGGAGTAGATTCCCCCCCGGCCGTTACCAACCTTTTTCAGGCCAACACAATAAACCGTTGGCAAAGTGGTTTCGCTGTGCTATAATACAGGGTATTATGGATATGCGTGTCACCGCAGGACTAGCCACTTCATGCTGCATGTTCGTAGCTGGAAGGGAGGGGTACCGCGAGGGGTACTGGTAATGCTACAGCTAACGCGTCGCGCCGTCACTGTCATCTTCCTTACTGCAATCAGCTCTATTGCTCCGCTCCTCCCCGCTTTGGGGGACGTCGCGGTCTCGACTGCCGCAGTTCTGTCGCCCATCGAGGAACAGCTTCTAGTGCGACCGGTCAGTGTGGCCACACCCCGTTATTCTTCGTCGAGTCTGCTGGTCAAACTAGCTCCCGACCAACCCACGGCACAAGTCACCAGCACCCTGCAGACACAGGGCTTGGGGGTCAAGTTCCATCAGAACTTCCCGGACTATATCTCGGTAGTTGTGCCCCAGAGTCTATCCCTGGACGTCGTACAAGAATATCTGGTGGGGTTACCCCAGGTGCAAAGTGCTAAACCGCATCTGCTGCTGCATCAGTTATACACGCCCAATGATCCGTATTTCGAGGACACTGACCCAGAAGCAACCCTGAACCAGTACTACCTGTTCGACGTCAATGCCCCACAGGCCTGGGATTTGCAGCAGGGGTCGCCATCCACAACGATCGCCATCGTGGACAGCGGTATCACCGCCTTCCACGAGGACCTGGCAGCTAATGTTGTCCCGGGCTGGGACTTTGTGGGAACCAACGTGGGGTGGATGGGCTATCTAGGATGGCCTGACGATGTACCCGACCCCGTGGGTGACAACAACCCCACCGTCTGGGACCCCGCGTGGGGCCAGCCCGGCGACAAGGACCCTCCATTTCCTACCGCTGAATTTGACGATGAGTTTTTGCCTCTGTTTGAACCGGACTACACAGCCAACTGGTGGGCCGCCAACTATGACCCGGCCATCGGTGACCTTGTTGACAATGACATGAGCCTTATGGGGCTCGACTGGGACGGCGGGGTTACCCACGGCAGCCTCGTGGCCGGTATCGTCGGCGCAGTCACCGATAATGCTACCGGATACGCTGGTATGGCCTTCAATTCTAGCCTGATGCCCCTGCGGGTAATCAACGCTGAAGGCTGGGGCTGGGGTATTGACGCTGCCGACGCCATTATCTACGCTGCCGACCACGGCGCCGACGTCATAAACTGTAGCTTTGGCTTCGGGCCGATGTATTCCATTGACCCCGCCGAGTTCGAAGAAGGCGGCGAGGGCTATCTGGTCAAGAATGCCATAGAGTACGCAGCGGCCCAGGGCGTCATCATCGTCGCTGCCGCCGGCAACTCCGATGACAATCCCACCTACTTCCCTGACTACGACGCTCAGGGCGGCGGACTAGACTTTCCCGGTTGCATGCCGGAGACAATATCAGTCGGAGCGATAGATTGGAACGGGGAACGCGCCTACTATTCCAGCTATGCTAATCCCGCGCTCGGCGAGGTCTTGGACATTGTCGCACCCGGGCATATGGCCTGGTCCACCGGGGTGATCGATGCCGGCCAGTGGTATAGCTCCGTTTACCTCTACGATGTCCAGTACCCCCTGGGCGAAGATACCTACGAAGTAACACTGGGCGGGACCTCTTTCACCGCACCGGTGGTCTCCGGCTTTGCTGGCCTGCTAAAGACTCGCTATCCAGGTATGACCTACCAGCAATTCCGTGAGTATCTCCAGCAAAGCGCCGTGGACCTGGGCGCCCCGCTCTATGACGACTACTACGGCTATGGGAAGCTGGATGCCTACGGTGCTATCCTGTGGGCTGACGAGAACCACGAGCCCATCCCGGAGCCAACCACTACCGCACTGTTTACCCTCGGCCTGGTGGGCCTGGCGGCGCGGCTGCGCCGCCGGGGATCAGCAGCCTAACCAGGGCTTTTCCAACAGGACGCGGCCAACTTCTTAGCACCAAGGCAGGAGTTCACACCCCCCGCAGCGAAGTCTCTACGCATCGTTTTCACCTTGCTTCAATCCGTTACAGGAGGCTCACAATGGCCAGTGATAAGCTTGAACTCGGCGTTATCGTAACGATAATGGATTCAGTGGACAAAGCAGAGGCAGAGATGGCTAAGGTGGCGGACCTCGGCTTGCCCACCTGCCAGGTAGCCTGGCAGGGAGATAATAGCCTCGAAGACGGAAAGAGACTGCGTGCCGCTGCTGACATGTGCGGGATCACTATCACCACGCTCTGGGTGCACCCGCCCGGTCGTGCCGTCTGGGATTTTCTCCAAGGTCCCACGACTATTGGCTTGGTCCCCTCCGCCACCCGTAATCAGCGAACCCCTGTCTTCCTGAATGCCGCCCGCGTCGCTGCCGCCATCGGCGTGGAGTCTATCACCACGCACGTCGGCTTCATCCCCGAGAACCCTACCGACAAGAACTACCTGGGCACCGTCGAGGCGCTCAAGACCGTCGTCGCTACCTGCGCCGAGGAGGGCATCGAGTTCTGGTTCGAGACCGGCCAGGAAACGCCGGTGACGCTACTGCGTACCATTGAAGATATCGGCACCGACAACCTCGGCATCAACCTCGATCCGGCCAACCTGCTGATGTACGGTAAAGGCAATCCAATTGATGCTGTGGATGTCTTCGGCCAGTACGTGCGCGGCGTCCACGCCAAGGACGGCGAATACCCCACCGACGGCACCAAGTTGGGTGTGGAAAAGCCGCTGGGGGAGGGGCGCGCGAACTTCCCGGTGCTCATGCCCAAGCTCAAGGCGAGAGGCTTTAGCGGTGCGCTGACCATCGAACGCGAAATCTCCGGGCCCCAGCAGGTCGCCGATGTCAAGCATGCGATGAAGCTGCTTGACCCACTGCTCTAGGGGGTCACTGAGGGCCGGCCAACTGCAATTGGGGGTGCAAAGGAATGGAGGAGCAAAGAAATAGGAAACCTGCCGAACCCATTAACCGCGGCTGGCGCATTGGGCGGCAGCAATACATTGTGCTATCACTGCTGCTGATTCCGCTGGTGGCGATAGGGACGGCTTACCTGTTTCCGGCTTTCGCCCGGTTGAAGGCGAGAAAGGCGCAGTCCCTCTGCCTGGCGAACCTGAGAATGCTGTACAGCGGAGCAACGGCTTACGCCGAGGACAACGATGGGCGACTGCCTCCGCAGGCGCACTGGTACGCCGCGTTGGCGCCGCATTCGCAGCCTGGATGTGACTTCCGCTGCCCAGCAACCGGCAAGTTGTATACGATTAACGGTCATCTCGGGGAGCGCCGGATCCCCGAGGTGCACCAGCCGACGGCTGTGCCACTGGCTTGGGATGCGCCTCTAACACAGGATGGGAGCGTCGGGCCCCACAATGGCGGATTCAATGTCGTCTTCCTTGACGGACATGTGCAGTGGCTCGACGAGGCCACGTTCGGTGGACTAATGACAACAGGGCGGTGATGAGAATGGCCAATGGCCCGCAGAGCAGCAGCGGACAAAACTGGTGGTCCAGCCGCGACGGCAAGGTCTACGGCCCCTATGACTACGAGACCGTGCTCTATTGCCGCCAAGATGGCCGGATCGTAGACGATGACTACGTCAAGCAAGGCGACGGGCCGTGGCTGCGGGCGGGCGATGTCTTGCCGGCCGGAGCTGGGATGCAACCGGCACCGGTAGGCCACGCCACGCTAACGACAACCCCCGCAGTCGAACCCACTCCCGCCCAGCCCGCCAGGCGCTCTTCCAACACTCTCGTCATTGCCGTAGTCATCGCCGGCGTGGCCTTTGTACTGTTGGCTGCATTGGCGATCTTTGCCGCGATTCTGCTGCCGGTCTTTGGGCGGGCCAAGGACAAAGCCCAACAAACACAGTGTATGTCCAATCTGAAGCAACTCGAAATGGCGATGCTTATATACGCAACTGAGCGCAAAGAGGTCCTGCCGCCGGCAGACTCCTGGGAAGAAGCTATCGCCGAGTATATCGGCGACGCGGCAATTCTAACCTGCCCCAAAACGGGAAAGCGGTACGTCTTCAACGAGGCTCTCGGCGGTATGGATATCAAGCATATCGAAGACCCTGCCAGGACGCCGATGCTGTGGGAACCGGCGGTTGACGCCGAGGGGTTAGTCGGGCCGCACATGGGGCAGTTCACGGTGGGCTACGTGGACGGGCACGTCACAGTGGTAGACACGCTGCCCGGCGCGAACTAGCCCAGCGCCACCATCCGCTCGACGGTGCGCCGAGCCGGCTCGGCAATCTCCGCGGGGACGGTAATCTCGCCGGTCATCTCGCGCAGGCAGTGCAGTACCTTCGGCAGCGTCGTCTTCTTCATGTTAGGACACAGGGCGGCCTCTATTTCGTAGAATACTTTACCCGGGTTCTCCCGCCGCAGGGGATAGCACAAGCCCCGCTCGGTGCCCACGATGAACTCCCGGGCCTCGCTTTCCCGCGCGAACCTCACCATTCCGCCGGTGGAGGCGACCACGTCCGCTGAGTCCCGGACTTCCTTGACGCACTCGGGGTGGGCCATCACCACGGCCTCCGGGTGCTCCTGCTTCAACTGCGCCACCGCCTCGGGCCGGATTGTCACGTGCACGTGGCAGTGGCCGGGGTAGAGGATTATCTGCTTATCGGGAACCTGCTCCTGCACCCACTCGCCGAGGTTGGCATCGGGCACAAAGAGCACCGTATCGGCGTCCACCGACTCGACCACGCGCACTGCGTTCGAGGAGGTGCAGCAGATGTCGGAGCCAGCCTTGACCTCGGCAGTAGTATTCACGTATGCCACAACCGGCGCCTCGGGGTAAGGCTCGCGGAACCCGGCGAGACTCTCCGGCGTGATCATATCGGCCATCGGGCAACCGGCACTGGTGTCGGGCATTAGCACCGTCTTCTTCGGCGAGAGCAGCTTGGCAGTCTGAGCCATGAAATGCACGCCGCAGAAGACGATGACGTCGGCGTCGGTCGCCGCGGCCTCCTGACTCAGGCCCAACGAGTCGCCCCGGAAGTCGGCGAGGTCCTGGATTTCGGGTAACTGATAGTTATGCGCCAGGATTACGGCGTTGCGCTCGGCTTTGAGTTGCTCAATCTCCTCAGCTAGTGCAGCCTGATCTGTCATAGTTAGCACCTAATCACTACTGTTTCTACATCATCTCCGATCACGCGCATGGTATCACGTTTCCCGCAGGAAGACAAGAAGGTCAAAGCGTACGATAGGCGCGCGCTCGCGTCAAATGCAGGTAGTACCTTTGCATAGCGACATTTCTCGTTTAGCATGCAACTTGACAGAATTGGCTGACCCGCGCTACAATAATGTGGATAGCCAGGTGCGCGCAATGCAATGTAACCGTAAAGCTACCCGTACGCTGCGAGAGAACAGGGAGGGAGTAGAGCCATGGCATGCAAACAGATCGTACGTCTCGTCCTAGTCGCAGCAGTGGGGTGTGTACTGTACGCGGGCACCGCCTGGGCAGAAACCGAGAGTCCAGCGGAACCTGTTCCGACAGAACAGCTGGAGCCCGGCCAACCCCCGCCCACAACGCCAGAGCGTTACAGGGTTGTGATAGTGCCCTTTCGCATAGAAGGGGGACGTGAGGGCACGCGGGAACGCGTCAATCCAACAGCGAGGCAGGTGTTCCAGGACGCAGGTTTCGAAGTCGTGTCCGCGCGAAAAGTCCAGGACGCCTGTTCCCGTCTCGGTATATTGCCTGAGGGACTGCTGCCTGACACCAGTATGCTGTCGGTTGGACAGAGCTTGGGAGCTAGGTACGTGGTTGCAGGAGAGATTGCCATCCGTTCGAAGCGCACGTGGCACCTATTCGGTCCGCGCGCCAAATCAGAGGTGTTCCTTAAGACGAAGATCGTTGACACGGAGAAGTCTGCTGTTGTGTTCGCGCCGCATGAGAGTGAGGAGTATCATCACGACTCGGACCTCCAAAAGGGCGTCGGCCTGTTGGTGAGTCTTCCGCTTGCTTTGTTTATGGGCGGCAGCATCAGCAAGACAGAGACAAGGGCCCTAGAAAATGGGCTTAAGAATGTGTACGAACGCTTCTTCAGTTCTGAGCCACGGGAAGTGCACCCGATCGTGCGCTCTATATTAGCGGAGCCGCAGGCCAGTCAAGGAGCTCCTCCGGTTGCTGAGGCCCCTAGCTCACTCAAGCCGCCGACATTCTTGGTATTCCTAGTAAACGGCGATAGACTTAGCGGGACCATCATGGCCCCCGAGGAGCTAACTATCACAACTTCTTATGGGAGTGTCACGGTCGGAATAGGGGATGTGGCGAAGATCACGCTGTCCAGCGAGGAACACCCCTCCGACACGTTGCTACGTACCAACGGAGATAAGTTGTCGGGCAGCCTGGACCTGTCATCACTGTGGCTTAACACGGAGAGCGGGGAGCAGTTCGAATTGAAGCGTGACCAGATAAAGAGCGTCGAGACAGCTCCATCTGCCGAGTGAACGAGAACGGTTGCGGGGTTCCACCCTTGGCTGAGGGTTGTTCCCCCTAGGCACGAATTTATCCGGGCCCGGTCAGACGCCACTATTGTTGCGTACTCGCTCAATAATGCCGGTTGTGGAGAAGCTGCCGATCTCCGGCAATATGACAATCTGCGCACCACAGTCCTCCAGTGCCTGACGCTCCTCGGGGATGAGCGTGTCAATGGTGTAGTCGCCGCCCTTGATATAGGTGTCGGGCTTCACTGCCCCGATCAGACCGGTGACGCGCAGCGTATCAAAGATGACGATGTAGTCCACTGGCTCGAGGGCGGTGAGCATCATCGCTCGTTCTTGCTCACTGAAGACGGGGCGGTCGGGACCTTTGAGCCGGCGCACCGACTCGTCGCTGTTAATGGCGACAACCAGGACGTCCCCCTCCTGCCGGGCCTGCTGAAGGTGGAGAATATGCCCGGGGTGGATGATATCGAAGCAGCCGTTGGTGAAGACTACCCGTTGACCAGCGCTGCGCAGGTCGGCAATAATGGTGCTCAGTTGCGCCAGATCAACCAGCTTGCGTGGGTTGTTCACTATGATGGCCTCAGAAGACGGGACTTCGTAGCAGCTATTCGTGATTGACCGGCGTTACTACCAGCCGCCGATCGCGCTCGTCTCCCTCAGAGTAGGTTTCGACGTCAGGGTCTTCGCATAACTCCATATGGATTATGCGTCGTTCATAACCCTTCAGATCAGGGATAACCACCTCTCGGCCAGTCTCCTTAGCCTCTTGGGCAGCCTCGCAGGCCTGGCGGCGCAGCTGCTCTTCGTGGCTCTCGCGATAGCCTTCGGCGGTGTCAAGAATCACCCGACATCCCTGCCTGATGCCCTTGTTGGCCCCGATGGCCACAACCAACTGGAGCGCATCGAGTGTGCCGCCATACTGGCCGATGAGCAGCCCGGTGTTCTCACCCCCGTCAATGCTAAGCTTCACCTGGTCGTCTTCGATCTCGGTGATGTTCACCTGGCTCTCGATGCCCATCAGCGCGGTGATCTGCTCCGTGAGCTGTTGGGCTCGCTCAGCGACCGCCTGCGCAGGATGGTCCGGCTCCTGGAGGGGCGGGGCCGGCGGCTGCACTGGCGCGCCCACCTCAGTGATGACCTGCGGCTCGGGCGGTTCGATGCCCGCGGCTGCCGGGGCTTCGCCTTCAACCTCCCCCACCACAACGTCGCCGGACGGCGGCTCCTCGCAGGTAGCTCTGACCTTGTACTGGCCCGAGCCGATCAGACCAAGCAGTTTGCGCGGCTGCCCGAGGACCTCGATTTCGACATCCTCTTCGGAGACACCCAGTTGAAACGCCGCGGCCTTCCGCGCTTCTTCCAGAGTAGGAGCAGATATCTCTACGAATCGCATCGGTAACTACCCTCCCGCAATACGCAACAACACCGGATAATCACTCAAGCTCATCCCCGCCGCTTGGCCGGCCGGCGTTTATCTTCCTTGCCAACCTTCTTGCCTCCAGCAGCCGCCTTCGTTTCTTCGTAGCTCTGCGGTTTGCCTTCGGTCTTGGCTTCCTTCTTCGCGCCAGCCCCAGAGACTATCTTCGCCATAGCGGCGGCAAATCCACCCGATGTCTTCTTACCACCACTAGCCGAGTCGCCACCGTTCCCCCGGTTAGCCGAGTCGCCACCGTTCTCCCGGTGGAGGTGCAGAAACAAGTATTGCTCGGTGAAGTACACGAGGTTGGTTCCCAGCCAATAAAGAATGAACGCAGCCGGGAACGACTGGAACATGAAGAAGAACAACAGTGGCATCATGTAGGTCATCATTTGCTGCTGGCTGGCCTGCTGGGGGTCCATCGCCGCTGCCGGGTTCATCCTCTGAGTCATTTTCTGGAAGCCAATCATACTGATGGTGTAGGCGACCAGCAGATAGATGTCCGGCTGCGCCAGGTTCTTGACCCACAGGAACGAGGCGCCATCGAACTGGACGGCATAGTCACGGATGCCCCGGTAGATCATGATCAAGATTGGCATCTGGACAAGCAGGGGCAGACAGCCCCCCAAGGGGTTGACGTTGTGTTCTTTACAGAGCTTCCAGAACTCCTCCTGGAACTTCTGCTTGTTGTCCTTGTGCTTTTTCTGGAGCTCCTTAATGCGCGGCTGGATCTTCTGCATTGCCCGCATTGAGACGAGCTGCTTCTTGGTCAGGGGATAGATCATCAGCCGGGTGACTACGGCGAGCAGCAGCACACCGAACGCCGGGTTGCCGCCTGCTATTCTGACGAAGGCGTTGACCAGACCGTACCAGAAGCCGCCCCGCTTTAGACTGTCCAGCGGCTCACGGATTGCTTCACCGACCGGTTGCTTCTGCCAGGTCTGCGCATTAGCCGGTCGCGTCCAGGTGTAGTAGCCCGTCTCCGCGTTGGTCTTGGTGGCAGCGAATCCAGTCCAAGCCGCATCATAGAGCCGGCGGGCTGTGGCTCCGTCGTCAAGCTCCTCCAACGCCAGTTCGGCAGCATGAATCCGGGCAAAGGCGGCGTACTTGTAGCCGGTCGGCACTCCAGCCACAGCGCCGGCTGAGTAAGCCTCTACGGCGTCTTCGTATTCTTCGTCCAATTCATAGGCGCGGCCCAGACGAATGAAGCTGAGTGCCAGCGCCGGAGTGAGCTGCTGAACTCGAATCAGCGGGAGGCCCTGCTCGCCCATCTCGACGGTGCCCTCGACGCGGGCGGGCAAGCCATCGGGGCCCGAGTCAGGAAAGCCCTCGGGCTGGGTGCCACCGGCCAGAGTCAGATGACAGGTCGCGCCTTCGCTGCGGAAGATCGCCTCCTCTTCACCCCGGACTTCGTAGATACCCTCCACCACAATCTGCGTGCCCTTCAACTCGGAGACGTTAGCAGCCAGCAGATCAATATTTATCAACCGCGGCTTCTTCGTGCCCGAAAAGAGATTCTTGAGGCTGGCAACAAAGCCGGTCTCAGGAGCGTTTCTCTTGGCATACTTGGCCAGGTCCTCGAGGTCATCAATCTGGTCATCCAACTCTGGCTCCGCCGGGATCGTTAGCTCCGGCGGCAGGCCTTCCTGGCCCGGAAGGGGTTCAGCACAGACCTGGCCTAGCCAGGATGGCGTACCCAGCACCGGCAGGGCTAGCACCAGGCACACCGCGAAAAGATTGCTAACGGTTCTCATCTATCACTCAACTCTACAGTAGTGGATTGCCGGGAAATATTGTGCTCCAGCCGCGGGTGGGGCAGGGGCACCGGGTCGTAGCCGCCCGTCGCAAACGGGTGACAGCGCATTACCCGCCACCCTGCCAGCCCCAGGCCCTTCAGCACACCATGAATGCGTACAGCCCCGACGGCATATTCAGAACAGGTCGGCTGGTAGCGACAGGTCGACGGCAGTACCCTTGAAAAGGTCCGCTGATACAGCCTGATGAGACCGATTACCAGTCGTTGAGCCCACCTGTGCATATTCTCATCATTCTGTCGGCGGGACAGGCATTTCGCTTGTCCAAAGCCGACGGGCGGAACGCCCGCCGCAACAACCAACTTTTAATCTACCACCCCGGCCTCGGTCAGATGCTTGTGCATGAGCGCGGCCAGCTCGTGATAACTTGCCCCTGCCGCCGCTATCTGCGCAACGAAAGCGACGTCAACACCCCTGTTGATGTTGGGCAGCTCTCGGCGCCAGGCCTCCCGCAGCCGCCGCTTGACCTTGTTGCGGACAACTGCACGCTTGTCCACCCGGCGACCGACGATAAAGGCCGCCCGCGCCGGGTCTGTCTCGGGGCGCGGGCAAACCACCATCATCAACAGCTCGTGGTGATATCTCTTCCCTTCGGCGAACAGCCGCTCGAAGTCGCGCTGTCGCCTCAGAGTCACAACTTTCGCCATCGCTGCTCGGCCCGGCTCTCCGGTCTACGCCGCATAAGGATAAGCAGCCAACCCCAGCCACTCCCACCATAAATATAGCACAAACCTGCCTTTGTGGCAACCAGACAAGCGAGCACGACGCTTGAGAGCGCCGTGCTCGGAATGTGCGTCCGATCTGGCTACTATTCAACGACAAGCCGGCTGGCTCGATTCAGCCCGCCTTAGTCCGCCAGGCTGGCCTGCTCTCCTGGCGGCTGATCTGCGCATTCCTCTTGTTGCAACTGCTGGGGCTCTGCCGCTTCGTCCTCCACGTCCATCACGAGGTCCTCGCCACGGGGCTGCGCAGGCTCCTGCTCCGGAGGCTCAACTGCACTTGCCTCCTCTTCGGCCTCCTCGGCCAGGGGCGCTTCATCCTCAATATCCACCACTAGCTCCTCCCCAGCTGCTGCCTCGCGGCGGAGCTCTTCCATCTGCTGCTGAAGAGCTTCAATCTCCTGTCCAGCTTCGTCAATACGCAAGCAATCACTGAGCACATCTCGGTTCTGCACCTTGCCGCGCGTGTGCAAAGAGTAGACCTTCTTGCCGATAGTGCTGATTAGTTGGCTACGCTCCCGGTTCAGCCCACGAATCCGTGCAGCCACCTTTTGCATCGTTGCCCGCCGGCACAGCCTTTCAGCTATTACCCCCCCCGATTGTTTACCGCCGCGTAGCAGTCGGTCCCAGAACTCTCTTGTTTGTTGCCAGAAACTACTCATCGCAGCATTCCTCCCATACCGCTTCAATGCGCGTGCTTGTGCTCGCAGCACCGACACTACTCCGCCGCATGTTCGCGGGCCGAACGCCCTTGACCCCGCAGCGAAACACCTCCCAGTCACCTCTGCTGCCATCTATCCTAGCAGCCTCACCCCTCACGGGCTACGACACTTTCCCCCCCACATCGGAGAGCGCTGCTGGCAAAGACGTAGCCACTGTCTTCGCGCCAGTGAGTCGCGCAGAATGGGAACACTACTACTCCGCTATTCCGCACGCCTCCGCTACCCGCCTGGCCAAGTCATCCACACACACCTGGCGCGCCGTGTGCCCTCCACACTATGGCGCCAGAACAGGTGGTGGCCCTGGCGGCAGTTCTTCTGCTGCCGCTTCTGGCTCCGCAACCTCACCTGGTGCCCCGGCTGGCTCTTTTTCGGCCGGAGGCTGCTCAGCGGCGGGATAGGCCCCCTCGAGCTCGTCTATTACTTTGACGACCTCTCTGAGCTTGCCTACTACTTCGGCAAGTTCAGCCGAGACTCGCCTATTGGCCTGTCCTAGACTGGCTGCTTGCCTGGTTGCTAGGTTAGCCTGCCTCTCTAGCACTTGAACCTGGTCTATCTGCTCAGCGTACAGCCAGGCCAGTACCGCACAAAACACTACAAAAATCACGGTCGTTACTACCCAGAATCCACTTACTTGGCAGCGCGGGCCAGGGCCCTCCACCCCCGGGCTTGCTTCCTGCCCAATCTCTTCAGCTTCTGTCTGCTCGTTAACGTCCTTGGTCATGAGAACACCTCCTTGCTTGGAGTATTCGCGGTCGCTGCTTGTTTCTCCTCCCTCGTATTAGAGATTTCTCATTTCCACACTCGTAGCATCAGAGGCAGGCACGACTTGTGGCTTGAATACCGCCTCAGGAAGCCAATCCCGCCTGCTTTACCACCTCAGGAATCATATCGTCCCAGCCCTGGGGCATAATGTGCGCACCCTCGCACATATCCTTGATCTCGCGGATGAACTCAGCCGTTATCTCCGTGGCGACCTGCTTACGCTCCGCCTTGGGGGTGTCGGCCATACGCTTGATTATCTCGTCAGGCACCCGGACGCCGGCGACGTTGGCGTTCATATACTTGGCCATTCCCGCCGACTTCACCGGCACAATACCCGCCATTATCGGCACCCCAAAGCCCTCCACCCGCTTCATAAACTGTTCGAAGGTCGCCGGATCATAGACCGCCTGAGTCTGGATGAACTCCGCGCCCGCCGCGATCTTCTTCTCCAGCTTCATAATCTGCAGGTCCAGATAGCTACTGGCCGGGGTCACTACCGCCCCGAGGCATAGATCGGTCGGCGTCTCCAGCTCGTTGCCCGCCATGTCATGGCCCTCATTCAGCCCCTTAGCCGCCTCCAAGAGCTGCACGGAGTCCAGGTCGAAGACGGGCTTGGCCTGGGGATGGTCCCCCATAGCCATGTGATCGCCGGTGATGATCAGCACGTTGTCAATGTCCAGAACCTCCGCGGAGAGCAGGTCCGATTGCAGCATGATGCGGTTGCGATCGCGGCAGGTCATCTGATAGACCGGCTCGATGCCTTCTTCCTTGAGCAGCCGCGCGACGGCCAGCGACCCCAGCCGCATCACCGCGCTCTGGTTGTCGGTGACGTTGACCGCCGTCACATAGTCTTTCATGACGCGGGCGCCTTCCATAATCTCCTCGACGGTGGCGCCCTTGGGCGGCCCGACTTCACCGGTTACCACAAAGTCTTGTTCCTGGAATGCCTGGGTTAGCTTCATTACCTATCCTCCGAACTTTCGTTGGAACATACGCTTACTGCATCGAGACTTGGCGCATGCTTTTCTCTGTGAATGCCTGGTTACGCCTTGGCCGCCAGCAGCGTGCTGTGCAGGAGCATCGCTGTGGTTATCGGCCCGACGCCGCCCGGCACGGGCGTGATGATCCCCGCGACCTCGACTGCTTCATCGAAGGCCACATCGCCGACGGTCTTGCGCTTGCCGGTTTCCGGGTCTTTGACGCGGTTGATGCCTACGTCAATCACCGCCGCCCCCGGCTTGATCATATCACCCTTGATAAGCCCGGCCACACCCACAGCAACGATGAGAATGTCAGCCTTGGTGGTATGCTCCTCGAGCATGCCGGCGTCGCTGGTGCCGATGTGGCAGACCGTGGTCGTCGCGAACTTGTCCAGCAGCAGCAGCGCGACCGGCTTACCCACAATCTCGCTGTGCCCGACTACGACGACTTCCGCTCCGTACAGGTCAATACCAGTCTCCTCGACCAGCCGCACCGCCGCCTGCGCGGTGCAGGGCACACCTTCTGGGTGACCCATAACGACCCGGCCTAGATTGGCTGGATTGACGCCGTCCACGTCTTTTTTCGGCGCGATGCTGGCTTGGACGGTGCGCGCGTTGATCTGCTCAGGCACCGGCATCTGTAGGATCATGCCGTCCACGGAGTCATCGTCATTGAGCTTTTCGATTTCTCCGAGCAGGTCCGCCTCGGAGATATCGTCGCTGAATTCCTTCAGCTCGTAGGCGATGCCGACTTGCTCGCACGACTTGGCTTGCATCTTCGCGTACATACGCGCGCCGACGTTATCGCCGACCAGCACCGCAACCAGCCGCGGCGGCCGGTCCATCTTTTCGATTTCGGCAACTATTTCGGCCTCGATCTGTTCAGCAATTGGTCCACCTTCGAGTATCTTTGCACTCACTGCATTTTCCTCCTTGTTTATATCGGCAGGACAGGCGTCCCGCCTGTCTTAATTGACTGGGGGAAGGCCATTGTGACAGTGGCACCGGAAATGATGTTACGCCACAATGGCCTCTTTGACCTTCTCAATGGCTTGCTCAGCCGCCTCGCCGGCCTCGGTCGCCAACTGGCTGAGGCGGCAACGCTTCTGTGAGTTGTAATCTTCGTGTTTGATTAGAGCCAGGTTGACCTCTACGTTGAGCTGGGCGGCGCGCAGGGCAGCCAAGCCCAACTCGGCGCCGACGCCCACGTCACTGATGAGATTCGGATTGCACTTGTCGGCCAACTCCGGCAGCGCCGCCAGAAGGGCCGCACAAGCCTCGACGACGCCCATCGGCATTTCGGCAGCGGCCATCAGCGCTTCCTGGATGGCCTCGCGTCGGGATTGTTTCTCCTCGTCAGTATCCCTGGGCATACCGTACGCCGCGCCGACCTTGCTGTAAGCGTCGGCGTCAGCATCAGCCAGCTCCAGCAGCCTCTGCTGCTGAGTATTGAGCACCTCCAGAATGCGTTCAATATCCGCCTGGACCTCGTTGAACTTCTTCTTGCCCATGGTGAAGTTAGCGGCCATGGCTGCCGAGGCTGCGGCTAGGGCGCCGACCACCGCCGCCGCACTGCCCCCACCTGGCGTCGGCTGATCAGAAGCCAGCCGCTGCGTGTAATCTCTTACCGTCTCAGCTACTAAGGACATGTTAGGCGTCTCCTGGCTCTGAAAATGGTTTGGACCGCCGGATCTCGGCCTCGGTATGGTCAATCAGCCCGCCCAGCGGCACGCTCTGCTTGCGGACCCGGACCACCACCTCGTCCACGGCGAATTGGGCTATGATACTTTCGGCCACATCGTGGGCCAGCGCCTCGACCAGCTTATAGTTGCGGGCCCCCTCAATCTGCCGCACCAGCTCGTAGACGGCCTTGTAGTCAACCGTCTTGCTTAAGTCATCAGTAGAGCCGGCCGGTTCCAGGTCCAGATATAGTTCGACATCCACAGCGAAACGTCCTCCCAGCTCCCGCTCACTTTCTTCGACGCCGTGATGTCCGTAGAAGCTCATATTCACGATGCGGATGCAATCTCTGGGCACAGTCGTCCTCCGTTCACTAAGTAGTCAGCGATTCTCGACCAACAGGCGCAGTTCGGTGGCCATCACCGCCACGCGGGCATCGAAGAAGCCCTGGGGGATCTCCTCGACAATCTGAAGCTCGTAGGCCAGCCCAATTGATACGTGGGCCTGGGCGGGGCTGAGGGAGTTCAGCAGTCGGTCGTAGTAGCCGCCGCCGTAGCCCAGCCGCCCCCCCAGCGGGTCAAAGGCAATGCCCGGAGCGATGACACAACTGACCTCATCCAGCAGTGCAGGTTCACAAAGCTCCGGTATCGGCTCAGGTATCCCGCAGTAGGTGGGAACCAGCTGCCGCACGGGATCGACGACGTAATACAATTCCAGAACGGGCGAAGCCCGGTTGACCTTGGGCAAGATCAGTCCTCTACCCGCCTGGAGCGTGGACTGCATCAGCCGGTCGGTATAGACCTCCGAACCAAAGGCCGCATAGAGCATGACCGAATCGGCCTGCTGGTACTCCCAGGTCTGCACCACGCGGCTCCAGATGATATCGCTCTTGTCGCGGCGCTCGGCTTCGCTGAGCGCATCGCGCTGCTTGAGGATCTCCCCGCGAAGCTTTGTCTTGCGCCTGTCTTCGACCGCCCGCATCTTTAACTAAAGCCTCGCAGAATTGCGTCGCTCATCCGGGCCACCTGCACCATTTCGGCTACATCGTGGACCCGGAGCATATTGGCGCCGTTGGCTATGGCAACCGCGCAGGTAGCGGCTGTCCCCCACTGGCGCTGGTCAACCGGCCGGTCGAGCACCTTGCCAATAGTGGACTTGCGCGAGGTGCCCACCAGCACAGGCCGCCCCAGGCTGCGCAGTTCGCGCAGGCGGCGCAGGATTTCGAGGTTATGGTCAACCGTCTTGCCGAAGCCAAATCCCGGGTCAACAATAATCTGCTCCACCGGCACACCGGCAGCTACGGCTGCCTCCATCTGCTGCGCGAAGAAATCGTAGATCTCAGTGATGAGGTCATCATAACGCGGATTATCCTGCATAGTATGCGGGGTGCCCTGCATGTGCATTATCACGACGGGTACTCCGGCCTCGGCCGCGACCTGGGCCATACCCTCGCCGCGCAGGGCGTTGATGTCATTTATCAACTCAGCGCCCTCGTCTATCGCTACGCGGGCCACCTCAGCCCGGCTAGTATCAATGGCAACCGGCAAGTCCACTTCCGCACGGATAGCCCGCAAAGCCGGTATTACTCGGCGCAGCTCTTCTTCGATAGATACCGTTTCACTGCCCGGACGCGTGGACTGCCCGCCAATGTCTATTATGTCGGCACGGCCTGCGGCGAACTGTCGGGCTTGCTCAGCAGCCGCCTCCGCGTCGGCGGCCAGACCGTCGCCAGCGAAGGAATCCGGCGTCATATTCATTATGCCCATAACCAGCGTGCGCTCGGCGAAGCTAAGCTCCCCCGAGGGAAGCTGGAGCGGGGGCGGAGTCTGCTCATAACGCGTAAGCAAGGCGCCAAGTTCGTCGGCAACCTGACGCAAGCCCAGAGGTTGAAGCTGGAGCTTTTCCATCAGTCGGTCATATTGCCGGCGCGTGCCCAGCAATATCACGGGAGCGGGGGTATCATCAAAGCGAGCCACGTTCGGGGAGATCGCACAGTCGCCGCCTACGGCAAGCATCTCCTGCTTGAGCAGGGCAGCAGCCCGGCCCGGGACCCTCTCCAGACGGACGCCCCGGGAGCCAGCCTTAGCAGCCAGCCAGTGCAGAGCGGGGGGAACCGGGCCGATTCTCTCTATTTCGCGCTTGGCGTCCTCAGTTGCAGGCAGCACCAGCACGCGGGCACGGTGGCCCAAACCAATATCGCCGGGGTCGGACATTAGGCTATGCTACCTCTTAGTACGAAGCAATACTAATCTCTGGAACCGCGGTAGACGACTGCCATTATATCACATTGCTGTTCTCAGGGGAACCGGGAGAGAGCCCGGTGCGTTGACAACACCGGCGGCTTAGAATATAATAGAGTCCAGCGTATAAGCGTATATCGGCATAATGGCAAATGCTAAAAGGGAGCGGGCTCGCATGAGATGCAGTCGGGCCAGTATACTAGTGGCGCTGCTGGCGGTCGTGTGCGCTGCCAGCGTCGTCGCGCAGCACCAGCCAAACACTGATTTCGTCGCCGGCATCAACGCGCTGAACACAGGAGACTACCAGGGGGCGGTGGGCAAGCTCCAGACGACCGTAGCGGCCCAGCCTGACAATGAGGCGGCCCGGTACTATCTGGGAGTGGCCAACTTCCTCCTGGAGCGGTACCCCGAGGCGCTAGTGGCTTTCCGCGAAGCTGAGAAACTGGCGCCTAAGCGGCCCGGGGTGCGGCTCTACATCGGCCACATCTATAGCCGGCAAGGCGCGTTCGAGGAGGCAATAAACGCCTACCAGCAAGAGATTATGAAGCTCTATGGCCCGCAGAAGGCGGAGCCTCTTGTGGCCCTGGGGAAGACCCTCATTGCAGCCGGCAAGCCTCAGCAGGCCCGCGAGACCTTGGCGGTGGCGGTTTACTACGATCCTAACTACGTTGAAGCCCTCTATTATTATGGGCAGGTCTTCTTGCAACTGGGCCAGCCCGACAAAGCCCTCGAGCAGTTTGAAAAGGCCAAGGCAGTTCTCCAGGAATGGAGCGATTTGAAGGTCCGCTTGCAACGGCTGCCCGTACCTGAGCAGCGCCGGCAGCAGACCACCGAGGAGCTGCTGGCGCAGGAGTACAGCCGAGCGGAGGTCTTTGCGCAGGAACTGGGCCTATGGCCTAGTCTGAACAAGGCGGTGGGCGATGCCTACGTAGGCATGCGCGAGTGGACCGATGCTCGTAACGCCTATCGGCGAGCGCTGGACCGGGGCGAATTGGGCAACCCCTCGGACCCGGACGTCTATGTCCAGGTGGGGTGGGCACTGCTGGAGGACGTCCGCGAGATGTTCTACGACGAAGGCTTGCTGTTCAGTGCTATTCCCATGACCAAGAGCGCAATCGAAGCGGCCAACAAGGCACTTGAGCTTGATCCAAACTGCGCACCGGCGCACGAGTTGCTCGGCGCTATTTATGCCCTTCAGGCCAACACCTACACCTCGGATCCGGACCGCAACATCGTCTCCCACACCTACGAGGATGCCCTGGCTGAGTTTAGCCAGGCACTAAGCCAGGACCCACGCGACGTCGGCGCAATGACCTCTATGGCCGACACTTATCTGGACCAGGCTCAACGCCTGCCGCCGGGCAGCGCCCAAGCGCTGGCTGCGCTTCAGCAGGCCAGCAGGCTGATCCAGCAGGGCCTGGAGCTACAGCCAGCCAATGCCGACCTGTACGTGGCGATGGCACGGTCGGAACTGCTCCAGGAGAACTATGAGGCGGCTCTGGAGACCGCGCAGCATGCCATGAGCCTGGCGCCGACCGACGTCGCAGCGCTCAATGCCGCCGGCCTGGCCGCCTACTACATGAACGATTCTCCGAAAGCCATCCGCTACTTCACGGAAGCGATTCGCGTTAACCCCAAGTATGCCCAGTCGTATACCAACCTGGGTAATGCCTTCTTCCAGATGGAGTCGTGGTACCGGGCGCGCCGTCAGTACAAGAGGGCGCTCGAACGTATTCCCGAAGCCCTGCTAGCCAATACGGCATACCAGCGGGCCTATATGTACTATATGATCGGGCTGAGCTACCACGAGACGCAAGACTACGACCAAGAGATCGAATCGCTGAATATGGCACTGGCGCTGGATCCGACTTATTTCGACACATATCGGCAGGTGGGCCGGGCCTACTTGGCCAAGGGCGAGTACCGGGCGTCCCGCCGGGCTCTGGAGATTGCCATACAAAATGCCCCCACGGACGAACAGGAGGCCGATGTCTACAGTCAGATCGGCCAGGTCTACGAGACCGAAGGTGACACCCACCAGGCCCTTGTGGCCTACAGCGCTGCCCTGGAGATTGATCCCAACAACCCGCTAGCCGCCGACGCCGTCGCGCGCCTCAGCCACCATTAAGAGGGGCAGCAACCAAGCCGGCTAGGATAACTACTACTTGAAAGTGCTGTCGGCTGCATTCAACTTGTTCATTGTTGCGTGGTGCTTAGGTGCGGGAGACTGCGGAGCAGAGCAGGGGGCGACAGCTGCTGCGCCTCAGGAGATCTTGTTGGATAACGGCCTGTGCGCACTTTTTCAACCCAATGCCCACACCCCGACGGTCGCAGTGTCCGCCTCCATCGCGGTGCCTGCCAGCCGGGAAAGCCGGCTAACGGCCGGCATCAGACATCTGCTCGCCACGATGCTCGGCTGCCCACGGCAGATGTCGGACGCAGCCAGTGAGCCGCCGACGGCCTTGCAGATTGACAGTGCCGCCACCCGTGACCATGTCGAGCTGCTGGTTCAATGCCTGCCCCACGATTTCCCTTCCGTCCTCAGGCTCGTGCGCCAACAGCTCTTCGAGCTGCAACTTAGTCCCGACAGATTCGAGGCGGCCCGCCGCGAGACGCTCACTGCGATCCAGGCTACGCGCCGACGGCCGGTGGCGCTGGCCCGGAGCACGATAGTGGAGGAATTGTATCCGCGGCAGCCTGGCTCCTGGCCGGTGCATGGCTCAATCGCCTCCATGTCAGCGATAACGCTGGGGCAGGTCCGGCGGCTGTACCAGGACAGCTTCTGGCCTAACGCCGTTGTCCTGAGCGTCAGCGGCGACCTGCCGGCGACCGAGGTCACGGCGCAGGTGCAGAGTTGTTTCGGCGACCTCTTGCCCGGGAAGATGGCACATATCCCGGAACAGTTTTCGCCGCATGCGGCCCTCGAGGAGCCACGACGGCTGATAATGCATGGCGTGGACAATTCCGTCGTGGTGGTTGCTGGCCGGGCACCGACGCTGGCTGATCCCGACTACCCGGCCGCCGCAGTGCTGAGTACACTGCTCGGCTCGGGGATGGGCTCACGCTTGTTCCTGGCGCTACGCGCCGAGCAGAATCTAGCCTATACAATCCAGGCTGCGCTAACGCCTTCGCGGGCATGCAGTTACGCCTATGTACTGGTGACCTGCTCACAGGTGGACGTGGATGCGGCGCAGGCCGAAATATGGCGGCAGCTCCGCAGCATCATTCGAGACGGAGTGAGCGATGCGGAACTGGAGCGAGCCAAGCGCTTTGTGACAAACCGATTCGTGCTAAGCAAGCAGCGTAATCCAGACATAGCTCATTATCTGGCCATGTTCTACGGAACGGCCGGCGCAGAAGGTCTGGAAACCTATCAGCAGTTTCCTACGCGGGTAGCCAAGGTATCTGCTGAGCAGGCCCAGCAGATGTGTGCCAATATATTCACAAGGCCTGCCACTGTCATAGTGGAGGGCAACAAACAACCGGCGGCTGAGCACAGCCTAATGAACTGAGACAGCCAGTGGAGACGGCGGAGCAGTGTCTGTTATCATGGCAGACAATGAGCACCCAGCTTTGCAGAGGAGACCAGCAATGAAACGGTTTACAGTTATCACAATGTGTCTTATCGCCGGAATAGTTGTCGTGGGGACAGGGGCCAACGGGCTATCTCAGGAACCAGCCAGCTGGACGTACTTGTGCGATGCTGCCCACACCGGAGTGGCTGCTGACCCAGTGGAGCTCCCTCTATCCCTAAGCTGGCGGTATGACACTGAGGAGATGGCCAAGGCCATCTCCACCCCAGCGGTGGGCCCCGAATGCATCTACTTTGCGCTTGGTACCAAGCTCCACGCAGTTGAGCGGGCCACCGGGTCCCAGGTCTGGAAGATCGAGCTGAATACCCAGGTCCACTCGGCACTGGTACTTTGGGAGGATACTATCTACTTTGGTGCCGCCGACGGCAAGCTTTGGGCGGTAGACGCGGCGACTGGTACCCACAAGTGGAAGTATCGCTCGGACGCCCCGGTTAAGTCCGCCCCCTTGATTCACCAGGGCGTGCTCTACTTCGGCTCCGACGACAAGACCCTGTACGCCTATGACTTGGATAGCGACAGACTCCTTTGGCGGTTCCGGACGGGCGGAGCGGTGCAAAGCACGCCGGCCATCTGGCAGGATTTCCTATTCGTCTCCTCCCAGGATGGCAATATCTACACCCTCAGGAAAGCCAGCGGACAACTAGCGTGGTACGCCCAGGCTGCCCGCGGACGCAATCAGTTGTTCGCCTCCCCAGTGGTCCATCGCGGCCAGGTGCTGATATCGGCTGGCAATCAGCTCATCGGCTTCGACGCGAAAAATGGTACCCGCCGCTGGAGCTTCACTGCCGGTGACCTGATTACCGGCAGCCCGGCGGTGCAAGGGCGCCAGGCATTCATCGGCAGCCGCGACGGCGTAATCTACGGCATCAACACAACACGCGGCAAGGCCACCTGGCGTTTCCCCGAGCAGGGCGCACGCGGTCCGGTCCAAGCCTCACCGGTTCTGGCTGGTAATGTCTTGCTGGCCCGCGGGGGCGGAGCGGCAGTTGCCTCCCAGTCCGGCTTCGGGTCAACCAACGCAGGCCAGGCGCACACCGTTCCGGCCGCAGTCTGGGGCCTGGCGCCTGCCACAGGCAAGCTGTTGTGGGAGTATCGCCTGCCCCAGCCCGTGCAGCCCTCCGCCTCACCCGGGGGAGCGGCGTATCCTGGCTACATGCCAGGGATGGAGGAGGATATGATGATGATGGACCCGGGTGGGATGATGCCAGAGCCGGGGATGATGCCACCGGGAGGCATGTTCCCACCGGGAGGCGTCGGACCGGCAGGCGAAGGGGCCATGGCCGGCTACACCGATCCGTACACCCAGTTTGTGGACGCCGCCCTGGCTGTTGCGCAGGGCAGTGTCTACACAGTTGGTGACGACGGCGTTCTGTACGGCTTTGCTGCCGCAGCGGTGGACCACGAGAAGCCGGTGTTCAGTAACTCGATTATTGTATTTCCTGGCCCCACGCCGGGCACCCAGTACAGCTTCTCGATCCCCAACGAATCCAGTGATGCCTTTTTCCCGCCGCCACCGGCCCAAGACCTCATCCAACTTCCCGGGGTGCCGCCGCTGGCCGTGACCGCCGAGGTGGAAGACTCCGGCTCGGGCGTGGCCCCAGACTCCGTCCAGATCCTGATGGACGGCCAGGCTGTCCCCGAAGACCAAATAATGTACGACGCAACCCAGGGCACTGTTTGGTGGGCGTACCAGCCCCGCGCGGCGGTGGCGCAGAATTATCCGGCCGGCATACATACCCTGGAGGTCAAAGCTACGGATTGGTACGGTAACGAGGGCGGCTGTCGGGTCTACTTCGTGGTGGATAACTCGCTGACCACCCCCCGGATACCGGGCGTGCCCCAGTATCCAATGGGCTGGCCGGGGCAGGAGATGGAGCTTGGCGGCTACCCGCCAGGCTATGCTCCACCGCCCTGGCAGTAGCTATCTACCGTCAGCAATTACAAGGGAGGGCAATAGCAAAATGGGTAGCGCAGTGCTGAAAGTTCTGGTCCTGCTGTTGGTCATCGCTTACTGTGCGCTGTTCATATTCTGGAACGGCCAGTACGTTACCGTGGTCGGCCTGGACTTGTTGGATAACAGATACGTACAGGAGATGCCGCTGGGCTTTCTGGCGCTGATCGGCGCGGTGCTTGGCGCACTGGTCATGGCGATCTTCACCTGGGGGGAATGGGCGGTGCAGAAGCGCCGTGCCGACACTGCTGAGGCACAGGTAGCCAAGGCCAAGACCAAGCTCCAAGAGCTGGCCGATATCATCAAGCAGCACCGTCAGGAAATCGCTGAACTCAAGCAACCCAGGCCAAAAGAACCAGGAGATGAGCAAGCTCAAGCCGAGGCTGGGGAAGAAGCCATGTAGTCGGCCGAGGCCGGCCCGAAAACATGACCAGTACAACACTGCAAGAGGCTAGCAGCCTCTTGTGATGTTTTGTGAGGAACCAACCGTCAAATAGCGGAGCTACGCTAGATGCCGTCCGACAAAGATGCCTGGCTGCTGCTCAATGCCAGCGGGCTTTCCACCTTAAGACAACTGCAACTCCTGGAGGCCTTGGGGTCACCTGACCAAATCCTCGGGGCCACTGACAGTCAGCTCACCGAAGTAGGGCCGATTACCCTGGCGCACGTCAAAAAGCTGCGTGCTGCTCAGCGCAGTGTTGACATTGCCGAGTTGCAGAACAAGTGCGCGGAGTACGAGGTGGATATTGTCAGCATCGCCGACGAGACCTACCCGCCGCTGCTGAAGGAGATAGACCTCCCGCCTCCCCTGCTCTTCGTCCAGGGCAGCTTCACCAAGGCCGACGAATTGGCAATCGCCCTGGTAGGCACGCGCAAGTGTACGCCATATGGCCGGACCATCGCCAGCGACCTGGCCGCTAACCTGGCGCAGCGGGGCTTCACCATAGTCAGCGGCCTAGCCATGGGCATTGACGGCGAGGCGCACAGAGCCGCGCTGGAAGCCGGCGGACGCACTATCGGAGTACTGGCTTGCGGAGCGGACATCACCTATCCCCGGCAGCACAAGGAACTACGCCAGCAGTTGGTACAGTCGGGCGCGGTGATAACCGAGTATGCCTTTGGCGCAGCGCCGCTGCGGGAGCGCTTCCCGGCCCGCAATCGGCTCATCAGCGGACTGAGCCTGGGCACAGTAGTTGTGGAGGCCCCAGCCAAGAGCGGGGCGCTCATTACGGCCCGGCTGGCGGGCGAACAGGGGCGTGAGGTGTTCGCCGTCCCTGGCGACATCAACCGTCCTACCAGCCGGGGCTGCCATGCCCTGATCAAAGACGGAGCTCAATTGGTCGAAGTACCCGAAGACGTCGTTGACGGACTGGGTATCATGCTCAAGGCTGTGCCGACGCGTCCCGAGCGTAGAGACGTCGAGCTCCACGGGGATGAGCAGATCGTCTACGACGCCTTGAGCCACGAGCCTCGGCACGTTGACGAGATTGCCAGCCGGTGCCAGCTCTCGCCTGCGCAAATCAGTTCGGCACTAATGTTGCTCGAGGTCAAGGGGCTGGCGCGCCGCTTTGCCGGAAATACCTATGTGCGATTGAACTAAGCCCGTATTGGGCATCGTTATACGCAGGTGAATGATTTGGGCAAGAAAGCCATCATTGTTGAATCTCCCACCAAAACACGCACCCTAGGCCGGATTCTGGGCGACGAATACAAGCTGCTGTCCTCCAAGGGGCACGTCCGGGACTTGCCGCAAAAGAACCTAGGCGTGGACATCGAGCACGACTTTGCCCCCGAGTACGAGATCATTCCCCGCCAGGGCAAACACTTGAAGAAACTGCAGAAAGATCTGGCTGGCGTGGATACTGTATATCTGGCCTCCGATCCGGACCGCGAGGGCGAGGCCATCGCCTGGCATCTGGCCGCGGCCCTGAACCTGCCCGATGATGTCAAGCGTCTGGAGTTCCACGAGATAACTAAGGAGGCCGTCGTGGCGGCACTGGAGCAGCCACGAGAGATTGACCGCCACCGCGTTGATGCCCAGCAGGCCCGGCGCATTCTCGACCGGCTCGTCGGCTACCAACTCAGCCCGCTGCTGTGGAAGAAGATCGGCGGTGGCGGCGGCAAGGGGGCACTCAGTGCCGGACGGGTACAGTCAGTAGCCCTGATGCTCATCTGCGACCGGGAACGCGAGATCGCTGCTTTTGTGCCCAGGGAATATTGGAGCATCACTACAACGCTCAGTCCGCAGCAACAACCAGAAGCCACCTTCGAGGCAGAGGTCAAATCCAAAGACGGCGAACAGCTATTACCTAAGGACAAAGAACAAGCTTTACTGAAGAACCAGGAGCAGGCTGAGGCCTTCGTTGAGGAGCTTGAGCAAGAGCAGTACAGTGTTGCAGAAATCGAACGCAAGACCCGCCAGCGCAAGCCATACCCACCGTTTATTACTTCCACACTCCAGCGAGTGGCGGCCGGCGCTCTTTATTTCTCGGCGCGCAAGACAATGCAAGTTGCCCAACAACTGTACGAGGGCGTCGAGATCAGCGGCGAGGCCACCGGGCTGATTACTTACATGCGCACCGATTCTACCCGCGTGGCCAAGAGTGCTCAGGACGAGGCGCGGCAGTTTGTTGCAGATCACTGGGGCAAAGAGTACGTGGGCCCCGGGGCGAGGGGCAAGCAGGTAAAGGCAGCCCAGGAGGCCCACGAGTGTATCCGCCCCACCTCGGTCTTACGCGAACCCGCGAAGGTCAAGACGCACCTGAGCAAGGACCAGGCCGCGTTGTACGAACTGATCTGGCGGCAGTTCGTGGCCAGTCAGATGAAGCCAGCCACCTTTGACCAGGTCACAGTGACCATCGAAGCGGGACCATACGAACTGCGGGTGATCAGCACCAAACTGAAATTTCCTGGATTCCTGGCCGTGCTGCCCGACGCTAAAGACCAGCAGCAGCCCCAGTTGCCCCCCCTGGAGGCCGGCCAACAGCTATCGCTGCACCAACTCAATCCGGAGCAGCACTTCACCCAACCACCACCACGCTACAATGAGGGGAGTCTGGTCGCTGCGCTAGAGCAAAGCGGCATCGGCCGCCCCAGTACCTACGCGCCCATCATCGAGACCCTGCGCCAGCGCAAGTATGTCCGGATGCAGAAGCGCGCTTTCCTACCCACGCGGCTGGGCATGACCGTTACCGACTTCTTACTCGAACGCTTCCCTGAGATTATGGACGTTGAGTTCACGGCCCATATCGAAGAGGGCCTCGACCGAATCGAGCAAGCCCAGGGAGACTGGGTCGCACTATTGCAGGAGTTCTATGAGGGATTCGCCGCACAGCTAGAAAACGCTGCCGCCGCATCCCCCAAACTCCTGGCGGGCAAGAACTGCCCGGAGTGCGGTGGGCAACTCTACGAACGGTACTCCACGTACGGGAAGTTCGCCGGCTGCGAGAACTACCCCAACTGCAAGTATACCGAGGATCTACTGGAGGAGATCATGCCCCGCAGTGAGCCAGAAGAGATCGGGGAAAAATGTCCTGAATGTGGCGAAGCACTGCTCAAGCGCAGCGGCCGCCGCGGCGAGTTCGTCGGCTGCAGCGGCTACCCCCAATGCAAGTACACCCGCACACTCGGCCAAGACAGCACACCCAAGCCGCAGAAGAAGGCCATCGATACCAATCTCGAGTGCGAACAGTGCAGCAAGACTCTAATCCTGCGGTACGGAAAACGCGGGCCGTTCTTGGGCTGCTCGAAGTTCCCGAAATGCCGCTTCACCCGCAACGTGACTGCCGAGGAACTCAAGCAAATTGAAGCAAGTGCCGTAGATGGGACCGAGGAAAGCAGGTAAGTCCGTTGGCTGCGGGCTTCGTCGGAATACACAACCAACGGCTTGGTTACGAATCTGGGCAGCAGGCTTTTGAGCGCATCACCCACAAAGGTGAACTATCTGGTGGAAGCGAAGGCAGCTGACGAACTCATCATGCCATTGTAAGGACTGTCCCCAAAGGTGGAGAGCGGAGCAACGCCGACTGATCTACAAAACCGACGCGTTAGCGAGCAGCTCGAACAGGCTATGAAGAGGATGGAGGAGTGGACGGCAGAGCAGGCGCGCGATCTGCGCATGACCCAGCTTGGACGTCGAGCTGCTCAGCGGGCCTTTGGCAAGGCCATCTGCCGACGCAAATGGTTGCTATTGCCTCGTCACAGCAGAATCGAAAGACGTTTTTTGCGGATGATGCTGACGCTGGCCATAGCCACGGACTCCAACCTGCAGAACCGAGCCGTGGAATTGGCCCGGTATATGAGCAAGAACTATGCGTATGAATGGATAAGTAACCCGGTAACGCGAACGGCCCGTAATATCGCCCACGATGTTATCCTGCGCGAGGCGGACTCGTCTTTTGGGAGTACGCCGCTCGCGGCACAGCTGGCTTTTGTCCTCTTTCATCACCAGGGGTGGAAGATAACCAACGTCTCAGACTACACCGAACTCTACAGTCAGGCCCTGAATCTGGATAAGATGGGATTCTTCCGGGATAGGTTCAGCGACTGGCGACTGGACCTGGGCCTCCAACACCACGCTAGGCTGCGCGTGGACGGACACAGAGCACCGTGACTGCCCAGCCCTAGCCCCCACAATATAGCAGCGCGATACCACCTATGACGAGTTCGTCTCGGTGAAGACGTGATGACTTGCTGCCTCTCGAGCGCCGCGCGATTGGTGAGCATAGTCGGGGTTGTACTCCTGGCTGGCTCGGGGTCCTGGGGAAGCGGGTCAGCGACCGCCGAGGCTACTACCAGCAGCCCGGCCCAGCCTGACTACCGGGACGGTGCCTATAGGCCCAACTACCTGAGCGTGCTCTGCTCCCGCCATGAGTTCGGCCTGGGCGCGGAACTGCTAGACCGCACGGCGATGTTCCCCTCCATAGAATTGACCTCCCCTACGGTAGACGAGGAATGGGTGGAGGGCAGCTTGGCGACCATTGCCTATGCGACGACTGGACCGATCACGAAAGTACGTATCTACTACTACGGAGGTATGTGTCCCGTCGGCGGTCGCTCCCGGGGCAGCTTCGGCGAGGTCATCGCCGATATGGTTCCGGAGACGGGCGCTCATCGCTGGCAGGTCCCCTGGATTGACGCGGCCAGCTTCCGCCTGAGGCTCGCCGGCTACAACGACCAGGACGAGTGCCTGGCTGAGTATGAGCGGACCGTGCGCTTTCGCTCCCGGGAACTCGCTGACGTCCCCCAGACTTGCCTGGCGGTCATCAAGCGCAGACAGCGCCTGTATTACTACAAAGACGGGCGAATTGTGCGTATGCACATCGTCTCAACAGCTATCCCTCCCTACTCTACGCCCACTATGCAGCCGGACTCCTACAGCCCGGGTCGCGGCCAGATGGGCCAGGTCTTCTACAAGTCGTGGGCGCCGCACAGCCGTATGTACGACGTGGTGATGCGCTACTACCTGGCGATAACCTCCAGCGGCAGCCACGGTATCCACGCCACCTATCCGAATATGTACCGCTACCTGGGCCGGCCCGCTTCGCACGGCTGCATCCGCCAGCACCGCGCCGATGCCCGTGTCCTCTATGACCTCGCCTCCGTCGGAACACCGGTGTATGTGTTCTGAATCCGCCATTGCCCACTGATATCCCCAAGGTCTCACCGCCTATCTTGGCGAAGAGAATGTCGGTGATTCGTGTGGCCCTACCGCCCGAAAGCAAACTGACCCCACTATTCAAGCAGTGGCGGGCGATTAAGCAGGACCATCCTGATGTGCTGGTGATGTTCCGACTGGGCGACTTCTATGAGATGTTCGGCGACGACGCCGAGACCGGCGCGCGCGAGCTGGAGTTGACCTTGACCAGTCGCGAATGCGGACAGGACCGGCGCATCCCCATGTGCGGCGTCCCGCACCATGCCCTGGACAAGTACCTGGCCCAGCTTGTGCACAAAAGCTACCGGGTCGCCATCGTCGAGCAGACCGAAGACCCCAAGAAGAGCAAGGGGCTGGTGCGGCGCGAGGTGACGCGCGTGGTCACGCCGGGGACGCTGCTGGAGGATGAACTTCTGGACAGCGCCCAACACAACTTCCTTGCCGCGGTCGCCAGAAGCGGTGACAATTACGGCGTGGCAGTGGTGGATGTCTCCACCGGCGACTTCCTGATCACCGAACCTCAGCCAGCCGCCCCACCGGCTGCCAATGATGACAAGCCTCCCCTGCTCGGCGCCGCCAGCCAGCAACTGGCGCCCGAGATGCAAGCAGTGGTGGACGAAATCGCGCGACTCCAGCCTACCGAGATTCTACTCCCCGAGGGCTTGGCGGAAGACGAAACGCTGCGGGCGACGCTGCACGAGGTCAGCCAGGCACAGGTGACCACGGTAGCGCAGGACGATTTGGAGTTCCGCTCGCCCGCTGAGCAGCTCCAGGAGTTCTTTGCAGTGGCCAGCCTGACCGGCTTTGGCTGTGCGGAGCTACCCGCAGCCCAGGCTGCGGCCGCCCTGGCCCTGCGCTACCTGCAGGAGAATCTACTCGATGCTCTCCCCCACCTCACCGGGCTAACCACCTACAGCACGCAGCAGTTTATGCTTATTGACCCGACCACACGGCGCAACCTCGAGCTGGAGCGCACCGCACGCGATAGTGCCACTCGGGGCAGCCTACTGTGGCTGCTGGACAAGACGCACACGCCGATGGGCAAGCGGCTGCTGCGCACCTGGCTGCTCCAGCCGCTGCTGGATACAACTCAGATCAACTGCCGGCTCGACGCGGTACAGAACCTGGTGGACGACCGCCTGCTCGCCGAGGGGCTGGGCGAGCAGCTCCGCGACGTCTATGACCTGGAGCGGCTGACCAGCCGTGTGGCAACCGGCACGGCCAACGCCCGCGACCTATGCGCATTGGGTAATTCTCTGCAGAAGCTGCCCGCGCTGCTGGAGGTACTCAGTGAGGCGCAGGCGGACATGCTCAAAGACTTGAGCGGGCAGATTGACCCGCTCGAGGATACAGCCGCGCTCATTGACCAGGCAATAACCGACGATCCGCCGGTAGTCATCACCGAGGGGAAGCTGATCAAGCCCGGCTATTCGGCTGAGCTTGACGAGCTGCGCGATGCGGCGGCGGGAGGGCGGCAGTGGATCGCCGAGCTGCAGGACCGCGAGCGCACCCGCACCGGCATCAAGTCGCTGAAGGTCGGCTTCAATAAGGTCTTCGGCTACTACATCGAGGTCACGAAGACCAACCTCCACCTCGCCCCCGACGACTACGAGCGCAAGCAGACGCTGACCAATGCCGAGCGCTTTATCACTCCGGCGCTCAAAGAGCAGGAGGCCAAGGTCCTGGGTGCCGAGGAGCGCAGCCAGGAGCTAGAATACGACCTCTTCTGCGAGGTGCGCGAGCAGATTGCCGAGCACTCGGCCCGAATATTGGCGACGGCTCGGGCGCTGGCGGCGCTGGATGTCCTGTGCAGCCTCGCCGATGCCGCTATCGAGCATAACTACTGCCGCCCGCAGGTAGACAACTCCGCCCGTATCCTTATCTCCGCCGGTCGCCACCCCGTCGTCGAGGTCACCCAGCCCGACGACCCGTTCGTACCCAACGACGCCCACCTCGACTGCACCGAGGAGCAACTACTCATCATCACCGGCCCGAATATGGCGGGCAAGTCCACCTACCTACGCCAGGTCGCGCTGATCTCGCTTATGGCGCAGATGGGCAGCTTCGTGCCAGCCAAGAGTGCTCAGCTCGGCGTGGTGGACCGCATCTTCACCCGCGTCGGCGCTGCCGACGAGCTTTCCGCGGGCCGCTCGACCTTTATGGTCGAGATGGTCGAGACCGCCAATATCCTGCACAACGCCACCGATCGTAGCCTGGTTATTCTCGACGAGATTGGCCGGGGTACCTCGACCTGGGACGGGATGTCGCTGGCCTGGGCGGTCAGCGAGTATATCGTCAACCGCCTCGGCGCCAAGACCCTCTTCGCCACCCACTACCATCATCTCAACGAGCTGGAGCAGATTCTGCCGCGCGTGAAGAACTACCGCATCGCGGTCAAGGAGCAGGGCGAGGAGATCATCTTCCTGCGCAAGATAATGCCAGGAGGAACCGACCGGAGCTACGGGATACAGGTGGCGCGGCTGGCCGGGCTGCCCGGGGAGGTCATCGAGCGGGCGCTGGAGGTACTGCGCCGCCTGGAGCAGGAGGAGATCGCCGTCGCGCCGTCTGCCGAAGCCACCCAGAAGATCGCCCCCTCCACCCAACTACACCTCTTCGCCGCCGCCCCGGACCCGATCGTGGAGGAGCTAAAATCGCTCGACCTCGACACAATGTCGCCGATCGAGGCGCTGATGAAGTTGAAGGAGTTGCGGGATAAGACAGAGTAGGGGCTAAAGAAACTCCTTGACAAGCCGTACATTATAATGTACAATTAAATGTACGAAAGGAGCAATGAAACAGATGATTTCTGACGCAGAGGCGGTCACTCCTGCCCCCAAAGCGATTTCTATCAGCGAGGCCCGAAATCAGTTGATGCAACTGGGCGAGCGCCTGGCTGACGAGCCCAATACCACCTTTGAAGTGACGCGGCGCGGTGAGCCGGTGCTGGCCATTATGAACTGGGAGCTTTACGAGAGCATCATCGAAACGCTCCTGGTGCTTGGCGATCGGGACCTGATGGCGGCGTTGCAGGCCAGCCTGGCCGACATTGAGGCGGGTAGGACATACAGCGCTGACGAAGTCAGAGAGCGGCTGGCCCTGTGATGGCGGCCTACCAGGTCAGGTGGACAGAGACTGCCGTTGGCCTATTGCAAGACATTGCCGACCGGACAATACAGGCGAAGCTGCTGGATGCTGCGGACGAATTGGCCGATGAGCCGCAGTTACGGGGCAGGCCGCTGAAGGGTAACCTGGGCGGCTACCGGTCGCTGCACTGGTCGCGCTACCGGATCATATACCTGATAGACGATGAGAGCGATACGGTGTTTGTGCTGGCCGTGGGGATGCGAACGGAGGGCAAGTCCCGCGACGTATATCAAATCGCCCGCAAGCTCTTGCGCCAGGGGCTGTTGGAGTTGCCTGCTGATGAGTAGTAAGACACACACCACGTCGCCGATCAAAGCGCCAATGAAGCTGGAGGAGCAGCGGGGTATATCGGAGAAAGGCCGACGTAGCGCTATAACAAGCGGGAGTGATGTGGGATGGACAGTGAGCTTCTATATACCTTGAGCCGGACGACCGGGCCCACCTGCCTGGTGCTGCTTTTCTGCCTGTGGCTGTTGCTGCGGCGGACGATAATGGTGAGGTTTTGGTGGATGCTGCTCGCGTGGGTGCTGGCGTGGGTCACTGTGCCGCTGCTGGTATGTGTGAGTACCACGGCAATGATGATCGCAACGATCCCGCTGGCCTGGCTGGCGCGATCGCGGGGCATCGAGATGGGGCCAGGGTTATTGGATTTCCCTGCGTGGTTCACAGCGCTTACGACTGGTCTCACGTTGGGACTGTGGGCGTTCCTGCTACGGTCGTGGACGCCGAAGCTGCCGGGGCGCCGGCGTCTCGCGCTCGCGCTGATGGTGGCGGTCGTGACCGCGGCGGGCCCGGCTGCCTTCTTTGCCCCGGTGATGGCCAAAGCGCGAGATAAGGCCATACAGGCCGTTGAGTGCCGAGTCAATCTGGAGACCATCGGTCTCGCTCTCCAGATGTATCGGGAAGACCACGAGGGCAGATTCCCGGAGCGGCTGGAGGACCTCATCGAGACCTACACAAAGAGAGACGACGAAGTGCTGCGCTGTCCGCTTGACAATGAGTACTACTTCTACGTCCCGCCGCGCTCTAGCGATCCACCGCCTGACCGAGGTCTTGTGATCGACGCGAACCACCGTAACGCGATAATGATCCTCTTCGCCGACGGCTCAGTGAGAACGTTTGGCGTGGACGAACCCCTTCCGACACAGCAGCACAAGAAAGAGTAGCAGGGAGTCTGCGCAAGGGAGTGAGCGAGATGAGCGAGAATCAGGAACAACTTGTCTTCCGCTGCGGGTGGACCTGGTGGCGCGTGCTTGCCGTTGTTGGGAGCTGGCTTGTGGTAGCAGTCTTTGGTGCAATGATAGTCATCGTCTTGGGGATGCTGTGGCAAGCGACATTTGCCGCGCGCTTGCGTGACTGGCCTGCCGAACCACTCAGCGCCAAAAGCATTTGGACCGTGCTGCTCTGCGTGGCGATGTGCGTTGGCTTCATTGTAGTCTCGGTGTGGGATCTTCGGGCCACCTACCATCGCGTCCGCAACTGGCGTGCAGAAGTGGGTGCAGACAAACTGCGTATAGCCGACAAACGTGGTGATCCCCACGAGCTGGCATGGCACGACATGTACACTCTGGCTTTCCTGTGGCTGCCGCAGCTACGCACTGCACAAGGGAAGATCGGTTTCCCTGGCGGCATCATCGGTGGCCGGCGGCTATTTGCACTAATTGCCGAGCGCGCCGGGCTGACCGAGCGCAAGGGAAGCTGGATAACGGGGGTCACCCTGAGCCGGCCAACAGAGGAGAGAGATTGACATGGCAACCCCCCTTCGCATCCTTTGTTTCGGGGCGCATCCGGATGACTGCGACCTGCGCCGTGGTGGGAATTAGTGCATTGCATGAAACAAAGAGGAGCAAGCGATGATGAGTGAGGATAGAACTAGAGCAGACTCGGGCGCGCTGATTGGGCGCGTGGTGGAACTGGCGGGGCTGGTGGAGTATCAGGAGGGCAGTGTGGTCAGCCGGACCGTGATTGATAAGGAAGCCGGCACCGTCACCCTGTTCTCCTTTGCCCAGGGGCAGGGACTAAGCGAGCACACCGCGCCCTTCGACGCCTTGGTGTATGTGGTGGACGGCGAGGCCCAGATTACCATCGCCGGCGAGTTATTCACCGTGCCGGCGGGTAAGATGCTCATCATGCCCGCCCACCAGCCGCACGCGGTCAGTGCCCCTCGCCAGTTCAAGATGTTACTGGTCATGATACGATAAACGCCGCCCGCCGGGCCTGGACCTGTGGTACAACGCCCACCGGCAGGCCGATACATCGTCCGCAGGGAGTGATAATCAGTATGCCACAACCGCTTCGTATCCTTTGTTTTGGGGCGCAGGCGGATGGTTGTGATATGCGCGGTGGGGGTGTGGCGGTCGTGCACTGTACAGGCAAACCAAACGGGGGAGAAATGCCATCTGGGTGGCATTTCTCCCCCGCTATTGATTTGCTCTGGTCTTAACTGAGGCGCGCTACTCCTACGGCTTGGGGGCGATGCCCCATCCCTCCAGCAAGTCGCGGAGAGCCTCGCGGATCTCCTGGGGCTCAACGCCCTCCTCGTGCAGCTCTTTGACCGTGGCGCGAACTTCTTCGCGCTGCTCAGGCGTCAGACGCTGCATCATCATCTGCCACCCAGAGCGCTGGGCCTGCTGACCATAGCGGCCCTGTTGACCACGCCAGGCCTGTTGTTGCTGTCCCCACTGCGGAGGTGGACCTTGCTGACCCCACTGCGGAGGTGACGCTGGCTGCCCCCAGCGGGGCGGCCCAGCTTGCTGTCCCCAATGCGGCGGTGCGGCTTGCTGCCCCCAATAGGGCGGCGGAGCCTGCTGGCCCCAACGATGCGGTGCAGCTTGCTGGCCCCGCTGCTGCTGCATCATGCCCATTCCTCGCTGACCCCAGCGCGACGGTGCGACTTGCTGCCCCCACTGGGAAGGCGGAGCCTGCTGGCCCCAACGATGCGGCGCAGCTTGCTGGCCCCACTGGGGAGCTGGCCCTTGCTGGCCCCAGCGCGACGGTGCAGCTTGCTGACCCCGCTGCTGCATCATGCCCATTCCTCGTTGTCCCTGCTGCATCATGCCCATTCCTCGCTGTCCCCAACGGGGCGGCGCAGCCTGCTGACCGCCCTGGCCAGCCCCAGGCTGAATGCCCCAGCCTTGCAGCAGATCGCCGACGGCCTCGCGAATCTCCTGAGGGGTGGCGCCCTGCTCGCGCAGTTCAGCAGTCTTGCCCTGGAGCTGTTCGCGCTGCTCGGGTGTAAGCTGCTGGAGTATACCTACGCGGTCGCCTGTGTTGGCACCCCGCTGCGGGCGCTCGATACCCCAGGCCTTGAGCATGTCGGCTACAGCCTCGCGGACCTCCTCGGGGCGGGCACCAGCTTCCTCCATCTCCGCGACCTTCGCCTTCACTTCCTCACGCTGTTCAGGCGTGAGCATAGGCATACGAGCGTGCTTCGCGTAGGTGGAGCCTTCCCCTTCACACGAATCGGAGCCCTCCTCGTGTGCCCACGCTCCGATGCTGGCCACCATGGCCACTACGGTCACCATCGTCACTAACAGTACCTTCGTCTTCATTTCCGTCCTCCTCGTTTCCGTGAGATTTGCCCGTCAGGAGCCGGCGCTGGCTCCTATTATTGGGCGGATTACGTACTGATAGACACAGTCCAGTTGGGTTTTGTTCAGTGGATTTCCTGACTTGCTGCCTAAAGATGCCCAGCCAAGTGCTTCAGCCATACCTCCAACGAGCACCTTAGCTGACATCTCTAGCTGCCAGGTCTTTTGCCAAATGTTCGCTATGCGGGTAATATAGCATACATAGATCGAAAGGAGTGAGCAAAGATGCCGCAACTTGCGGAATTCGTCGCCAGCCACTGGATTGACCTGGCCATTCCTCTGGGAGTTACCGGCGGGTTGATCGTGGTCGTACTGCTGGTAGTGCCCAGGGTCATCAATCGCATCGACCGGATGACGCCGGTCGAAATCAAGTTGACCTACTGGCGCCTGCTTGTCGCCCCGTTGTGCTGGATAATCGCTGTAGTCGGCATATACGCGACGATCATCCAGTTCGAGATGTCTGAAGAGTCCACGGACAAGGTCACTGTGGCTCTGGCTATTGCGCTGACCCTTGCCTTTGTCTATGCAGGTCTGCGCGTATTCAATACGGCCATGCGAGGCCACCACCAAAACCTACGCGAGGCCCATGATCCGCGGGCTGCATACGTCGGCGGCCTACGCAAGATTATCAACATCGTGATTATCGTGGTAGCCGCGCTGCTCATCGCTAGTCAACTCAACTTGGAGATAACCCCGCTGCTCGCCAGCCTCGGTATCGTCGGCCTGGCTGTTGCGCTGGCTATGCAGGACACCCTGAGCAACTTCTTTTCTGGTTTCTATCTCATGCTCGATCAGCCTATCCGGCCCGGAGACTACATCCAACTGGACAGCGGCCAGGAGGGCTTTGTCCAGGAGATCGGCTGGCGCGCCACGCGTATTCGGCCATTTAACAATAACCTGGTGATAGTCCCGAACTCCAAGCTGGCCGACAGCGTAATCATTAACTGGCACCAGCCCGTCCCCGAGATGTCGGTCTACATCCGGTGCGGGGTGGCTTACCACAGCGATCTCGACGAGGTGGAACGCATTGCGAAGGAAGTTGGGCAAGCGGTGCAGAATCGCGTCGAGGGCACCAACCGAGAGTGGGAGCCGGTGGTGCGCTTCAAGGAATTCGCCGATTCCAACATCACCTTCGTGACCGTCCTGCGCGTCACAGACCCCACGCAGAGATTCCTGCTCGAGCACGAATTCATGAAGGCGCTCTTCCGCCGCTTCAATGAGGAGGGTATCGAGATCTCCTTCCCCATGCGCACCGTGATTATACGCGAAGAGCCACCGCCGGCCCCCCAACGGTAGGAGCGTCATTCCTGGCTTCAGAGGCGAAGGCTGGTCGCGACAGGCATCAGGCTGCAGACACTGCCCCCACAGTGAAAGTTTTTGCCGGAGGGGTGTGGGGAACCGGCTTTTTTCAAAAAGCGGGGTCCCCGCATCTGCCGTTGTCCGCCGTTACCCGCCTTCACTCCCGCCGGAAGTTGAGGCAGTAGTGGTGCATAGTGTTAGAGACCCAGGCGCTGCCCATGCCGTAGGGGGCGAGGCGCTGGTTGTCCTGGCACCAGATCTTCTCATCCTTGAGCGCAAGAAACGCAGACAGCCGCCGGGCCAGATCCCAGGCCAGCGGATAGATACAGCCGCCCTTCTTAATGTTCTTGACGATTATTGTAGCGTAGGCCTTAGGACGCATCTGCGCAGCCACCTCGCAGTATATCGCCACCAGTTCATCAAGGAACTGCTCGTAATCAGTGATATTGCCCAGGTCGCCGTTGCTGGCCGAGTAGTAGACATCCCGGTCGGAGGCATCGCGCCGCTCTTGCTGAGTCTCGAAGCCGTCCCGGCGCAGCATATCCCAGTACGGCGGACTAGTGATTACGTAGTCGGCTGGCTCCAGTCCCAGCGTAGCGATGTCACGGGCGTCGGCACAAATCATGCGGGCAGCCTCGCCGCCGTCCTCCGCCTCCAGCCGGCTCTGAGCTAGCTCGGCATAAGTGGGATTCAGCTCAACGCCCACAGCTCGGCGTCCGGCCCGTACCGCCGCAATCAGGGCACTGCCTGTGCCCGCCATCGGGTCGAGCACCAGTTGGCCCGGCTTGGTGAAGAACCCGATAAACTCCTGGCAGAGGTCCTCCGGGAATTTCGCCGGATGGACTAGCGTATCGTCCCCGCGCGGTGGCGGATTGTGGATGAACCAGCTCTTCTGGAACTTGAGCCACTCGGTGCCGGTCAACTCGTTCAGCTTATTGTTCTTGATGGGCTTGTTGGTTCCCACCATCTAGTCCTCCTAAGTGCATCGCCGTCCGGCCTCAGTAACCAAGATACCACATTTCGCCCGCCATCAGAAGGCTCAGGGGGAAAAACCCGGTTACGGGGGGATATGATGAGCCAAGATTAACCCGTCTTTTGCCGACATGAGGAAGGAAGATGGGGCACGAAAGGAGAAGGCTGAAGGTAATAGAGAGCGGAGCCGCCACGAGAGCAACGGAGGATTCTCATGGAGACGTCCCAACGCACCGTGCTCAGCCGCCTGCAGCGGGTGATGCGTGCCTTCCTGCCCCAGGAGGAAGACTTCTTCGGACTGTTTCTCCTGGCCAGCGATAAGGCCGTCGAAGCGGCCCGGTGTCTGCACAACCTGATGAATAACTACAAGCGCCTCGAGGTGGCGGTCGAGGATATTGACAAGATCGAGCATGAGGCAGACGAGATCGTCCACGAGGTAGTGCGTAAACTCAACACCACCTTCGTGACCCCGGCGCTGTTCGACCGCGAGGACATCTACCGCCTGGTGGAGTGCCTTGACGATATCACTGACATGATCAAGGGCACAATTGACCGGTTCCAGTCCTTCAGGATAGTCGCGCCCACCGAACATGTGCAGGATATGTCCGAACTGTTGCTTAGTGCCACCCAGGCGCTACACGAGAATATCCGCGAACTGCCTCGGATGCAGCCCGGTGATAACCGCTACTGCCGGCAGATAAACACGCTGGAGAACGAGGGAGATGTCGCGCTGAAAAAGGCGCTTGGTGAACTGTTTGAGTACGAGGAGGATGCCCGCGAGATCATCAAGTGGAAAGAGATCTACGAGTTCATCGAAGAGGCGATGGATCGGTGCGAGGATGCCGCTAACCTGATTGAGCAAGTGATAACCAAGAATGCGTAGAACCCCCATCGTCCTCATCGTCATCGGTGGCCTGACCTTCAACTTTATGACGGGCTTTCACGATGCCGCCAACGCCATCGCCACCAGTGTGCTGACGCGAGCGCTCAGCATCCCCCACGCGATACTCCTGGCCGCCGGTTTGAATCTGGCGGGTGCCATGGTCAACGAGGCCGTCGCCACCACCATTGGTAAGGAAATAGTGCCCACGGATTTCGTGAACGAGCAGATGATTCTCGCCGCCTTGGTCGGCACAGTCATCTGGCTATTCATCACCTGGCGTCTGGGCCTGCCCACGAGCTGCTCACACACCATCATCGGCGCCATCATCGGCGCCGCCAGCGCCGCCAGCATCCAGTTGACCGCCGGGGGCGGCGTGCTGGGCTGGAGTTACAACTACGGCATCTTCAACTTCGCCGGTCTGAAGAAGATCTTCCTGGCCTTGTTGCTATCCCCGATATTCGGCTTACTAGTCGGCTTCCTGCTCATGATCATCCTGATGCACATCTTCGCGCGTAGCACCCCCAGCATCCTCAACCGCTACTTCCGCCGCCTCCAACTACTGTCGGCCAGCTTTATGGCCTTCAGTCACGGCAGCAACGATGCCCAGAATGCCATGGGCATCATAACTATGGCCCTGGTTTCGGGCGGCTACCTCGGGAGCTTCCATATACCGATCTGGGTCAAGGTCATCTCCGCGGCCGCCCTGGCGTTAGGGACGGCAGCCGGAGGTTGGCGGATCATCAAGACCCTGGGGCGCAATCTCATCACGCTCAAGCCCATCCATGGCTTCGCCGCCGAGACTTCCGGCGCCCTAGTGATCCAGGCCTGCACCCATATTGGCGCGCCCATCAGCACTACCCACATCATCTCCTCGGCGATTATGGGAGTGGGAGTCTCGCGAACACTGCGGGCGGTGCGCTGGCGAGTGGCCGGGCAGATCATCCTGGCCTGGGTCCTGACCCTACCTATTACTGCCTTACTGGCGGCGTTCTCCTACTGGATGCTCAACTGGTTCTTCTGAGGCGGGGGTTAGTCTCCGGCAAGCCGCGCGATAATCAGGTCACAGACTTCCCGCACTGCACCATGCCCGCCGGTTTTCGTCGTGACGTAGTCCGCTGCTTCGCACACCTCCGCCATTGCGCTGGCCGGCGCAGCGGAATTGCCGACCTTGCTCATTGCCGCCAGGTCAGTAACGTCGTCGCCCATATACACGGCCTGCTCCGCAGTCAAGTCACGCTCCTCGAGCAGCCGCTGCACAACGTCCGCCTTGTCGCCACAACCAGTGAAGACCGCCCGGATACCCAGCTTGTCCGCCCGCGCCCGCGTAATCGGCGAGGCGTCTGCGCTGACCAACGCGACCTCTACTCCGGCTTCTTGTAGGCGCACCAACCCCAGGCCATCGTGGACATCGAAGCGTTTCATCGCCAGGCCCTGCGCAGCGAAATACAGTCCACCGTCGGTGAGCGTGCCGTCCACGTCGAGTATCAGCAGCTTGATCGGTCGAGTTGGAAATGCAGATTTGATCATTCGTCTGCTCCTTCATCGGCAGGTGAGGTGGGCTGATGGGTATCAGTAGATGAATCTGCGCCGGAATTCGTTTCCTTCGTAACATTCAATACGAACAGGGATTTTCCTTCTCCGCGAGCGCCGTGCCCGGCTTGACAAGCCTCCCCGCAGACAGTATTCTGAAGCCTACCCCACCGTACCTGGGAAGCCAATAACTGTACCGGTAACTATGTATCGAAAACGCATCTTAATCCTAGGTTCAACCGGCTCGATAGGCCGTCAGACACTCGACATCGTCCAGAATCACCCGGACAAGCTCGTAGTAGCTGGGCTGGCCGCCAATCACAACTGGCGACTGCTCGCCGAGCAGGCTGAGCAATTCGCGGTCACTGATGTTGCCGTGGCCGACGAGCGGGCCGCAGGAGAGCTGCGAGATGTCGCCGCCGCGCTCGAGGTCTATGCCGGCCCGGATGGTCTCGACAACCTGGTCAGGAATAGCCGGCCTGACCTGGTGGTGGCAGCAATCTCCGGCGTTGCTGGGCTGGTGCCGGTAATGACTGCTCTGGAGCAGCGCTGCGACGTCGCCCTGGCCAACAAGGAGCCGCTGGTCGCCGCCGGCGAGCTAGTCACCACGGCTGCTCGCCGCGCCGGTGCCCAGCTTCTGCCCATTGATAGCGAGATATCGGCTGTCTTCCAGTGTATGCAGGGCGAGCAGCCCAGCAGTATCGAGAAGGTCCTGCTGACTGCCTCGGGTGGGCCCTTTGCCAGTTATACCAAAGAGCAACTCAGTGCTGTCACTGCCAACCAGGCGCTCAAGCACCCCACCTGGCAGATGGGACCGAAGGTGACCGTTGATTCGGCGACCCTGATGAACAAGGGCTTCGAGATATTCGAGCTGAAATGGCTGTTCGGACTCGAGTTCGACCAGATTGAGGTAGTCATCCACCATCAAAGCATCATCCATTCGTTGGTCCAGTTCCGCGACGGCAGCCTGCTGGCCCAGCTCGGCCTGCCCGACATGCGCCTGCCGATACAGTACGCCCTATTCTATCCCGAGCGCGTACCCAGTGACCTGGAGCGGCCCGACCTCGCTGCCACCGGCTCCTTGACTTTTGCAGCACCCGATACGGACAAATTTCCCTGCCTGCGCCTGGCCTACCAGGCGGGGCGCAGCGGGCAGAGCTATCCGGCAGTGCTCAACGCAGCCGACGAGATCGCGGTCAAACTGTTCTTGGCCAGTAAGATTGGCTTTGCCGATATGGCTCGATTCATTGACCAAGCCCTGCAAGAGCACGAACCCCACCCAATAGGCGACTTAGCCGACGTCCAAGCAGCCGATACATGGGCCAGGGAATATGTAACGGCCCTGGCCGCTAATAGGAGGTAGTCTCTCTTGCCGTCTCCAATTCACGCAGTGCTGGAGCAGCTTGGCAGCTACGCAAATAGCGTTTTCTGGATCGTCTTCATCCTGGGGCTGTGTATCTACAGCCACGAACTGGGCCATTTCATCGGGGCCAAGCTCTCGCGCATGCGCGTACACGAGTTCGCCTTCGGGCTGGGGCCGATGCTCTTTGGCAAGAAGTGGGGTGAGACAGTCTACGCCATCCGAGCCATCCCCTTCGGGGGACTAGTGAACATCGCGGGAATGGAACCCGGTCAGGAGGACGTGCCCGACGGTTTCCATACCCGCCCGCGCTGGCAGCGGTTCGTGACCATATTTGCCGGCGTCTTTATGAACGTGGTGCTGGCGACGGTCCTGTTCTGGGTCATTGCAGTATTCCACGGCGTGGCCATCCCCGACAGCCGGGTTACCATCATCGGCAAGGTGATGCCCGGTGAGCCGGCGGAGGTAGCCGGATTCCAGGTCGCCGACGAGATCGTCGCAGTGGACGGTAACCAGCATAACCTGGCCATAGAGGAGGTAGCGCCAGGCTCACCCGCGGAACAGGCTGGCTTCCAACCCGGTTACTTCATACTCACCGCCAACGGGCAGGATATCGCTGTCCCTCAGCAGCTAGTCGAGATTCTACGCGACACACAGAGCCAACCGGTCAGGATCGGGGCGATAGATACAAATGCCAGCAGCATCGCCGACTCGCTGGTTACCATCCAACTTCCGCAGGTAACAGCGGGGGGCCAAGTCAGCCCCGAGCAGGCCGCCACCGTGGCGCGCCAGCAGCTCGGCTTGACCTTTGAGCCGCTCGACCAGGCCAGCGTAGTTCGCTACCTGTCACTGCACCCCAATACAAAGATGGACGTCTCGGTAGTCCGTGGTGAGCGCGAAATCACCCTGACCGTCCACCCCGGCGAGGTCTGGGGCCGCATGGAGACGGTAACACCAGAAGGGCAGCTCGATGCGCCCCACCGCAAGCTCGGCCGCATCGGCGTCCTGCTCACTCCGCGCACGCGAAGAGCTGGCCTGCTCGAAGGCCTAACGATTGGGGCAGTGCAGTCGGTGGGCTCCGTAATTATGGTCGTTGAGTCGGTGCGCGGTATGATCGCCGGCAAGATCGCCGCCGAGCCCGCCGGCCCTATCGGGATTATGGCGATGACCGCCGAACGCGCCGAAGCGGGCTGGGCGGCAGTGCTGTCGCTCGGCGGTCTCATCAGCGCCAACCTCGCGGTTATCAACCTCCTTCCCTTTCCGCCCTTCGACGGCTTCCATATCGTGCTGATTGGCTACGAGGGGATCATCCGCAGGCGCATCCGCGCCCGGCCGGAGATAATCATCCGCCTGGCTGGCGTCTTCCTGATAATACTCTTATTCGCCTGGCTGATGGCCAAAGATATCTCTAATCTGATCATGTACGGGACGCCTTAGCTCAGCTCATTGCCAATAAAGAGGGAAGGAATGTCCTAGAAACGTCGAAGTTGTCGTAGACAGCCATCAACACTAATGTAGAGTTCTGCGTCACGAAGGATACGATGCAATTATCGGTTACATCACTCAACTTTCGAAGTTTTTACCGGAAAGGCGCGGAAAACCGGCTTTTTTCCAAAAAGCGGGTTTTCCGCAAAATGCCTTTCTGAACCTTTCTGATTAGGCTTATGGCTGAAGCCCCGCGTGCGACAACTTTTCCGCCCCAGCGCCGACCCAGCCGCCCAGTGCGCGTGGGCGAGGTGCAGATCGGGGCCGATGCGCCGGTATCGGTCCAGACGATGACCAAGACCGACACCGCCGACGCTGAGGCCACCCTCGCCCAGGTCTGCGCTGCTGCCGCTGCCGGGGCGCAGATTGTGCGCATCGCGGTCCCGGCGAAGAAGGCGCTAGACGGGTTCGCCGAGGTAGTTGCCGCCAGCCCGGTGCCGATCGTCGCCGACATCCACTTCGACTACAAGCTGGCCATTGCTGCCATCGAGCGCGGCGCGGCCAAAATCCGCATCAATCCGGGCAATATCGGCGACGACCACCGCCTCGGGGTGGTGCTGGAGGCCGCCGCCGAAGCGGACATTCCCGTCCGCCTAGGCGTCAACGCCGGCTCGCTGGAGAAGGACCTGCTCGAAAAGTACGGTCACCCCACCGCCGCAGCTCTCTGCGAAAGCGCGCTGCGCAGCGTCGAGCGCGCCGAGGCGCTGGGCTTCCGTGACATCGTCATCTCCATCAAAGCCTCCGACGTGCCCACCACCGTTGCCGCCAACCGCCTCTTCGCCCGCGAGTCCGACGTCCCGCTGCACCTGGGCATCACCGAGGCCGGCTTTGGCTCCAGCGGGATAGCGAAGTCCGCGGTGGGCCTGGGGCTGCTGCTGGCCGAGGGCATCGGCGATACCATCCGTGTCTCGCTGACCGACGATCCCGTCGAGGAAGTGCGGGCGGGCCGGACGATTTTGCAGTCGCTGGGGATGATCTCCGGCCCAACGCTGGTCTCCTGCCCCACCTGCGGGCGGTGCAAGGTGGACCTGCGCGCGATTGCCGAGGAGATCCAGGAGGCGCTGCAGGAGATTGATGCGCCGATTGTGGTGGCGGTGATGGGCTGCGAGGTCAACGGCCCGGGCGAGGCGAGAGAGGCGGACATCGGCCTGGCCTGCGGCGGCGACTACGCCGTCATCTTCCGGCAGGGGGAGGTCATCAAGAGGGTGAAGACGTCCCAGGCAGCAGATGCGCTCTTAAGAGAAATCCAAAAGGAAAGAAAGAGCGTTTAGCGCGGATCGATGAGATCTACACGGATTGCCCGTCTTACAGATCGCGGAGGATTACGGCGCAACTGCGGCGCCACCTCCGCCCTCCGGAGGATTGTGTGTCGAGCATGGTGAATGACTTTCGCCCCGATCTTGATCAGCTTAGCCTGGATGCTGCGCAGGGACCACGGGCGCATGCTCTTCGGCAGGGCTAAGCGCCCCAGGAGCTGGCCCAGGTTGTAGGCTAAGACCAACAGGGCCCGGCGCCGGGTAACAGTGCCGTCGCCGCCCGAATTATTGGTCGAACACATGGAGGAATGAGAAGACGAAAATGCTTGGGAAGATTCTGCTTGTTCTGGTCGTGATCGCTGTCGGGGCAACAGGTGCATCCGCTGAAGCTGAGTGGGAGCTATTCGTTTCTACGGAAGGCTCTGACAATAATCCCGGAACCAGAGTAAAGCCTTTCAAAAGCCTCGAGCGAGCACGACAACGCATTCGCGCGCTCAAGCGTGACGGATTGCTGACAAGCGGGGCTACAGTCTGGCTGCGCGCCGGGACCTACCCCCGGGACCGGACTTTCCGCCTCACGGAAGAAGACAGCGGTACAGAGACAGCGCCGATAGTGTATCGGGCCTATCCTGGCGAGGAAGTACGCCTGACCGGCGGGCGAGAGGTTAGTAGCTTCACACCGATCACGGATCCAGCCGTTCTCAGTCGGCTCGATGAAGCCGCCCGAGGCAACGTGTTGCAAGCTGACCTGAAGGCCCTGGGCATCACCGACTTTGGTGAAATGATAGCCACAGGCAATTGGCTAGAGCTGCTTTTCAGCGGCGCCGACTCTGGTGAAGTGACAACCGCAAGCAATCGGCTGGAGCTTTTCTTCCAGGATAAGCCAATGACGCTGGCGCGCTGGCCCAACGAGGGCTTTGTTAATATTGTGGATGTGGTGGGTGGCGAACCGATCAACGTCCGCGGCACCAAGGGTGACAAGATCGGCAAGTTCGTCTACGAGGGCGACCGTCCCCAGCGATGGGGCAAGGAGACTGACGTCTGGCTACACGGCTACTGGTTCTGGGACTGGGCCGACCAGCGCCAGAAGGTCGAATCCATTGACACCGAAAACCGCATCATCTCGTTGGTCCAACCCTACCATTCCTACGGCTACCGCAAGGGCCAGTGGTACTATGCCTTCGATGTTCTGGCAGAGCTGGACATGCCGGGGGAGTGGTATTTGGACCGCGAGACGGGAGTTCTTTACTTCTGGCCGCCGGCGCCCCTCGAGGAAGGCACGGCGGTGGTGTCAGTCCTGCCAACCCTATTGACGATGAACAACTGCTCTCACCTGACAGTGCGCGGGCTGATGCTTGAGGCGGCGCGGGGAGCGGCGGTGACCATAAGAGGTGGCGAGGGGAACCTGGTGGCGGGGTGCACGATTCGCAACTGCGGAAGATGGGCCGTGGAAGTATCCGGGGGCCAGGTACATGGCGTTGTCGGATATGACATCTACTACATGGGCGACGGCGGCATCATCTTGAGGGGCGGAGACCGCCGAACGCTCACACCAGCCGGCCATTACGCTGAGAACAACCACATCCACCACTATAGCCGCGGAACCACGTTTACCGCCCGGGCATCACGCTGCGGGGAGTTGGCAACCGTGCTGCGCACAATCTGATCCACAATGCTCCTCACATGGGGATAGGCTTTTTCGGGAACGACCACGTTATCGAGTTCAACGAGATCCATAGCGTGTGCTACGAGTCCAATGATGCCGGCGCCATCTACAGTATGCGTGACTGGACGCAGCGTGGTACGATCATCCGTCACAACTACCTGCACCACATCAGCGGGTTTGAG
>JAUVXR010000046.1 GCA_030603495.1 bacterium | reverse complement strand
AAGTGCTCCTCAAAGAAAGGTGGGTAGGTGATGGTCTCGTCGTAGTTGGCTCCCATGAAGATGACTTCTGCGGTGCTTTCGGTCAGCGCGGCGACCATCTGCTCGAACCACGGTTCCATGCTCTTGGCGAGGCTCAGCACTTGGTCGAGATGATCGTGCACCTCCAGAAAGAACTCGGTCATGGTCATCAGGTCGCGCATGATGTGGTGGATCGGCGAAGCGGCCAGGCTCCCGAAGGCGACGGCCACACCGGCCTCCCCGACCCACTGCTGCCAGGCCCGGTAGTCGGCGTCGCTGCGGACCACTTCCAGGTTCGCGAAGATGTGCTCAAGGACCGAGTAGTCTTCCGTACGCTTGAGCACCGGCTCATGCAGCCACGAAATTGAAGCCCCGGCCACGCGCATTTCGGCAGTATAGCCGAACTCGCAGGCTACCGAACCTACGGGCGTGTGATAGACAACGCGCGTGCGATCACCGGTTACCGTTACCTCGCGCTCGACGTCGTGCAGGACTGTCTCGAAAGGCATCTCCTTCAGGCGGTATATCCCCAGCCCGCGGTCAACGGTATCCTCAGCAGAGCGCACGTCGAGGAAGTTCGGGACAACTGCGTGGTAGCCGACGCCCAACTGCTCGGTAATCTCGCGGAGCGTCGCGCTGGCGAAGCGCTCCGGCAACGTGCCCGCCTGCCGGTGGGCGTTGTACCACAGGTCCAGGCGCGGAATCCACGGAATGCGATCGGGCACATCCCCCCGACACGCCGCCAAAATCCGTTGCTTGTGGGTCATTGCTGTCTCCTCCCTGCGGATGTATGGGGATTCCTCGACTGGGCCACCCTAACCTCCTGCCTGAGGTTCGGTTGCCGCGATATCGCGGCCATGTACCAGGCCAGTAGGAGGGCAGTATAGAATGCTTCGTGCACCTCGAGCGGAGCGTCATCAGTTGGGTGGGATCAAGCATCTCCTGCAGTTGCACGCACAGGTAACTGCCATCGTGTAGGAGCCTGCCCTCGATCTGGCGCTCGGTGGCCTCCCCCTTCAGTGACCTCCAGTTACCCAGGATGCAAGCCTGCGACCAGTCAATACTGGTAAGATCTCCCACCAGCGAGCCGTCCGCGATCTGCGGTACGCTGGTCTCCTGAAAAGGCACGGGCCTGGCCGCCTCGTGCTCCAGGTAGTCTTCCCGCCCCCTTAACATGTATTGCCAGATACCCTTCTCAAACAGGGGCACGCGCTTTCTCGACGACATCATTTATCTGTGGTGCCAGAATTTCGACCCGATCAACTGCACCGCGACTCCAATGATTGTTCCAGACATCCACAGTTGACTAGAGGTGTGCCAGCCTCGGTTGTCTCCTTCCTGTCTTCCTGTGCCGGCTTATCTGTGCCTCTTGTAGATCATAGCCGGCCCACTGGTACTCGAATTTGTTGGTCCCAATCACTGCACCATGCCGCGAGTTGCCTCGGCGAAAATCTCCTTTTCCGTAAGCACCTTCCCGAAAACCTTCAGTTCGTCAATGATACCATCGAAAGCATAAGCGTCCTTGCGACCTATATAGTTCGCGATGATGAAGCCCCGCTGGCTCGGCATAATCCGCTCGTCTATCTCTCTAGTGACCAGCAAGTCGCAGTTAACGTAAAGGGACAGATTCTTGCCATCGTAGGTGGCTGCCACATGGCTCCAAAAGCCAGCCTCCACTGTCCAGCTCGCGGTGCTAGCCGATGGCTCCTTGCCGTCGGCTGTACCGAATTGGAAGAGCGCTCGTGTCCAGAAATAGCGAAATCGCCACCCCGGCCAGGGCCCCTTCCCACTCCTGTCGCCCTTGCCGCAGATGATTTCATAGGCCGCGTTGCGCGAAAGCGGCTGTATCCACGCCATGATCGTGAAAGCCTCCGGCGCGGCCAGGTCAGCGAACTTGTTCACTTGCAAGTACTGCTGACTTTTGGCCGAAAAACGCAAAGCATGGCCCGTGATACCATCCACTATCTGGGGCAGTTCGTTGTCTTTGCCATGAGCGGTCGCGTCGTGGCCATGACCAGTGATGTCGGACACAACACCGTCTTCTATCTTTTCCATCGGCCAGTGCGCGATCGGCTCGGGTGCAGCAGTAAGAGGGAAACTTGCCGCCATGAGCAGACACAGAGCTACAGCAAAAAGGGAACGACTGCTAGCTGCCCTCGGCGAATGCCTTGCATAATTATTTGGCATACGCCTCCACCTCCTGAATTGCGCTATGATCCTGCCCCTCGCGGAGTTTAGTGACTATTATCCGCAGCGTTTGGGTCTTGAGAGGTTCGAAGGTGGCCACAAGCGGCTGGGGCCCAGGGGTGACTTTGCCCACTGTCACCCATTCATCTTCCGTCTCGCCGGGGATTTGGATCTCGCACTCATCAATGCTAGTTGTACAGATGACAACCCGGCCGAGCTGTACTTGCTCCGGCCAGATGAGTTGCAGCCAGTCACCTGGCCCCGGCTCGCGCGCCGTCCATCGCATATGGGCCGTAATGCCGTCCACGACCCGGTTTGGCGTGCTGCCAGATCCATTGCCGGAAACGACCACCCGTACGCCGCTGTCCTCGAAGGCCAGATTGCCTGGCTTTTTGCGGGCGGCCTCGGCCTGGTCAATTTTGGCCTGCGCCGCTGCCAGACTCTCGCGTTCGGCCAGCGCCGCGTCAGTGGTGTAGAGGTGTGTAGTGTAGAGGTCGAATTGGTCGGTGAACCTTCCGTCTTGCGGGCTAACCTTTCGGCCCTCTGAAACCACGTAGAGACTTTTGGGCGCTCCTTTGACGACAAAGGTCACTTCCTGTGGCTCGGTGGCGGTGTTTACGGCCAGCAAGAAAAACTCACCACCTGCACGGCGCACAGCGGCATGAATGTGCCCGGGTTTAGGCGCCTTGACGGTCACGGCCTCTGGCTCGTCGTCAGCCAATATGGCTGCCTTGAGGTCTCTTACCTCCCGTGCCAGAAAGGGCATGCCAAGCTTCAAGTCTGGATAGTTGTGGATTTGGCCGTAGGTATACCATAGGAATCCCTTGGCGCCATGCACTACCGCCTGGTAGAGCTGATTGCGCAGCTCGACAAAGTTAGGACAGCGATTGCCGGCCCGGCCGTAGTCGCCGTAGTTGAAGCCTTGCGGCGTGATCCAGGCGGGCTTGCGCCCACCGGTGGCATCCCTGACCGCCTCCATGAACTTGCTTGTCTTTTCAATGGGTGTAGCCGCCAGGTCACCCTTCAGAAACAAAGGATACGGATCAGGCATCAGGATGTCTCCGCCGCGCGCGTACGTGTAGATGCCCTTGATGGTGTCATTGAGCATAATGCAGGGATGATAGGGATCGGTGTCCCGGATCACCTCGTATAACTCTTGAGCCCGTTGCGGCAAGACGGGTTTCAGCTCCGGCTCGTCGAACATATACCAGCCCAGCACTGCCGGATGGTCCATCAGTTCGCTCACCCGCTGCCTGAGCAACGCGCGCTCCTCGTCATTCATGGGCTGCTTGAGGACCTCCCCGCGGTTCATGAACTCGGGGCTATAAGGTGGAAAAGCCACATATGTATTCTTCGCGGCCACCTCATCTAACCATCCCCGGACTGTCTCTGTGGGAAACCACTCGCGGGCGTACGACTGCATGGCTGTGTAGCCGTCGGCGGGGTCGAGTTCCCCGATGCCCTGACTGAACCAGCCGAAGGGCAAGAAGGACTCGCCGTTGTGGAGGAGCACGTTATTCTCGTTAACGCGCCATTCATGACCGTTTGGCGCAGGTGGCAGCTTCCTTAGCCGCTTGCGAGCCGTATGCAAAGCCTCGCCGTCGGCCTCGACGAGTTTGACAACGAGCTGATAATCTCCCACCTTCAGATCCGCGGCGGGAATTGCCAGCTTGACTTGCTTGGCAGCTGTCACCGGCTTGGCTTGCGCCACGGGCCTTGCGTCCGCCTCATCTTCCTCGTTCTGCATGTACACCTCGGCTGTCAGCCAGCGACCCGACAACTCTTTTTCGCGGAGCGCTGAGGTAGCCGTCAGCTCAATATTGTCCAGCTTCTGCGTGGCATAGATGCAATCACGGTAGCAGGGCCTGGTGATATCTATGGCCAGTGATGTGTAAGTGACAAGCAATGGAACAGACTTCACATACAGCACACGCGCAGGATCGCGGCGGTCAACCAGGCGCAGGCGCAGCACTTGCGGTCCCTGCTCCCGTACGCTAATGCTGAAGGGCACCTCCCGCCCCTGCTTGCTGTCCAATCCCTGGTTCGCCGGTTTCCCGGAACTACTTTGTTTACCGACAATCAGTTCCGGATGAAGCTGCACGAACCAAAACCGGCCCGTGTCGTTGGTAATGTGGGTCTTGGCCGAGTAGACCAACTGGTCTTCCTCCATGTGGACAGACACCTCAAAGGGCGCGCGGACCGTCCACATATAGCGGTCCAAATCAGCGCCAGGAAGCTGGAAGGCCGTATATAGCGTGGGTTGATGAAACCCGCCGCGACCCTCGGTAAAGCTGGATAATTCTTTCCTCGCATACCGCTCTCGCGCCACATTAAGCGCCCAATCGCCGCGCGACCGGCTGGTCAGCCCCAGCTCCACAAAGGGGATAGCGACTTCCACCGTCCACGATTCCTCACCCCGCGCGGTCGCCGCTCGGAAGTTGCAATCCCACTCCACCGTGCGTACGTTACCGCCCTGCCGATTCTGCGCGTCGTAGAGCGTACCAATGACGTTGACGATGAAGTGGTAATACTCGGTACAATCGCCAGTAGGGTCAACCATTATTTCTACACAGTCGTCGAGGAAGATCCTGCTATCGCGCTGAGTGTGGCGTGCTACAAGCTTGTCCATATTTGGTTCGAAGCACTGGACCGCGAAATAGAGGTGACTATCGTCGAAAGCGACCTTAAACCGCGTCTGGGCCTCGGCAAGCTTACGGCCCTCCCCCAGCAGTGTGAAATCGGTATACCACGGGCCGTCGCGCCACATTGCCTCATCAAGGTTGCCGTCCACAGAGGGTGCAGCTGCCGCCTTGGTGGCAATGACCGGGGGCGGATCAGCACGACCGGGCACGACAGGAAATGCAATTACCACAGCCAGTACAAGAGCTAAGAGATATTTGGGCACTGCAAATGCCTCCCTTCAGCAGAGTTACTCATAGTCCCTGTATTTCGCCTCGCAAGTTATGTATCTGAAGGACTCTGAACGCTATCTATCAGGTCGGCCAACGAGTGCGAAGTTGTGCTTGGAGCTTGTTTCGCCGTTCTCCAGTATTTTTCCTGCAAGAAACCGGCTGGCGGCACCGAATATTGGGGTCATTCGAGACTACGGCTGGACCGGCGCAGCTTATGTCTTTTTGGTCCGCGACCGTTAACAGTCCCTACCAGATGCCATGCGGACGTTGGGCCTCGCCGGCGGGACCAGGCTGGTAGAGCCACTGTCGCCAAAGCTGACTTACAAAACCCATCTATCCAAATGGCTGTCCTCCTGCGGGGCTATTCCTGCTTGACTGGCAGGACTCGAGAAGGATTCGCAGTGTCAGCCGGAGAAGGCTCTCCTTGTACGATAAGACCGGCTCAAGGGCAAAGAGGACGGGATGGCAAAAGATGGGTACACGAGCGAGGTCTCCTGCTGTTTGGAGGAACTGTCCGTATGGCGGAAACGATAGCCGCTCAGCAAGCAGCAGCCCAGGCACCGTCCGAGGCCGACATAGAGGCGCTACTTGACGAACTGAATGTTTCGTCCGAGTCTAACCTCATTAGCGTACTTCAGGACGTGCAAGCGCGGTTTGGTTATCTGCCGGCGCCGGCACTGGAGGAAATCAGTCGCCGCACTAAGATCCGCCTCAGCCGCGTCTACGGCGTGGTCAGCTTTTACGCCCAGTTCTATACTGAGCCGCACGGGCGGCACATGATCCGTTGCTGCCGGGGCACGGCCTGCTACGTGCGCGGTGGGCAGAGAGTGATAGACGCTGTGAAGGCCGAACTTGGTGTCGAGGAAGAACAGACCACCCAAGACATGATGTTCACGTTGCAGACTGTGGCCTGTCTGGGAGCTTGTGCCTTGGGGCCGCTTATGGTGGTCGACTCTACCTACCACGGCAATATGGACCCCCGGAAGGCACTTCGCGTCCTGCAAATGTATCAGGAGGACTCGGGCTAGTGAGCAGGATTGACTCGCTTCAAGAACTGGACGTTCGGCGGCAACGCCTGTCCCAGCGTAAAGAAAATGCTCTTCGCACTATTACTCTGTGCGGGGGCACCGGCTGCATTGCTTTGGGATTGCCGCAAGTCTACACAGCTTTCGAACACGAAATACAGCAGCGTAGCATTGGCGACAAGATAAGACTGAAGCGCACTGGCTGTCACGGCTTCTGCGAACAGGGCCCGGTCGTGGTCGTCCTTCCCGAGAGGTTCTTCTACCCGGGCGTGCAAGTTGACGACGTTCCTGCCATTATTGAGCAGACGGCACTGCAGGGGAAAGTCATCGATGACTTGTGCTATACGGACCCTGTCTCTGGGTGCAAGGTCGCGTACGAACATGACGTGCCCTTTTATAACCTCCAAGAGCGGTTGGTCTTCCGACATAATGGGGAACTCGATCCCACTGATCTGGATGACTACATTGTGCGCGACGGCTACAGGGCGCTGGCTAAAGCTCTTTGCGAGATGTCTCCGGAAGAGGTAATTGAGCAGGTTAAGCTGTCAGAATTGCGTGGCCGGGGCGGCGCTGGCTTTCCGACAGGCCTTAAGTGGGAACTGTGTCGCCAGTCGCCTGGCGATGATAAGTATCTCATCTGCAACGCCGACGAAGGTGACCCCGGGGCGTTCATGGATCGCAGCCTTCTAGAGGGAAGTCCGCACGCCATCATCGAAGGGATACTTGTAGCCGCCTATGCTATCGGTGCGCGAAAGGGGATAATCTATGTCCGTGCCGAGTATCCGCTGGCTGTTCGCAACGTCAATATAACCCTGCAACAAGCCCGTGAAGCAGGCCTGTTGGGGGCGAATATTCTCGGGTCGCAGTTCTCCTTCGACATTTCTGTCCACGAGGGTGCAGGGGCCTTCGTTTGCGGTGAAGAGACCGCTCTGGTCGCCTCCTTGGAGGGAATGCGAGGGATGCCCAGACCACGGCCACCCTTTCCGACGCAGAGCGGCTACAAGGGCAAACCCACTAACATCAACAACGTTGAGACCTTTGCGAATATTCCCCTCATTATCCTCAACGGCCAGCAGTGGTACAGGGCCATCGGCACTAAGGGTAACAGGGGCACGAAGATATTCGCGCTGGCTGGCAAGGTGAGAAACACCGGACTGGTCGAGGTGCCCATGGGAACGACGCTGCGCCAGATCATCTTTGACATTGGCGGTGGCATCCCTGGAGACCACGAGTTCAAGGCGGCGCAAATGGGCGGACCGTCCGGCGGATGCGTACCGGCACAGTACCTCGACCTGCCCATTGACTACGATTCCCTCAAAGAAATTGGCGCGATTATGGGCTCTGGTGGCTTGATCGTTATGGACGAAGCCACCTGCATGGTGGATGTCGCCCGTTTCTTCACTGATTTCGTGCAAGAGGAATCTTGCGGCAAGTGTACGCCGTGTCGGGTGGGCACCAGGCGGATGTTGGAGATATTGACTGCCATCACCAGGGGCGAGGGCAGGTTGGCCGATATTGATCGGCTGGAGCAACTTGGCGAGATGATCAAGCAGACCTCCTTATGTGGTCTGGGGCAGACTGCTCCCAATCCGGTGTTGTCAACGATTCGCTATTTCCGGCCGGAATACGAAGCACATATCCACGACGACAAGTGTCCGGCCGGGGTGTGTCAGGAACTCATTACCTACCGTATTGATCCCGAAGTGTGTACCGGCTGCCACCTATGCGTCCGCAACTGCCCCCAGAACGCCATCGCAGGTGAACCGAAACAGCCCCACGAGATCATAACGGACCGCTGTGTTAAGTGCGGAATATGCCATGACGTGTGCAAGTTTGGCGCAGTAGTTATCGAGTAATTGAGCAACCGCTGACGTGATTGGGATACGCTATGCAATCTGAAATGACGACTGATAGAATTATGGCTGACGAAGTTTCTCTCAGTATTGACGACACCGAAGTGACCGTTCCGGCCGGCACGACCGTTTTTCTGGCCGCAGAACGCGTTGGGATAGACATCCCCCACCTGTGCTACGAACCGGACCTGGGGCTGCCGCCGAGCAGTTCCTGTCGCTTGTGCCTGGTCGAGGTGGAAGGCGCCAGGACCCTGGTGCCTTCCTGCTCATACGCTGCTAGCGCTGGCATAGTGGTCCGCACTGACACTGACGAAATCCGCGAGATCCGGCGGATGGTCATTGAGTTGCTGCTGTCGAACCATCCTCACGACTGTTTGACGTGCGAGAAGTCCGGCGACTGCGATCTTCAGAAGTACGCTTACGAACTGGGCGTCAAGGCTCCCGAGTACGCTGGGGAGCTGATACCGCCACAGCCCGTTCAGGACGGTCCGGCGATCTCTTACGATCGCACCAAGTGCATCCTGTGCGGACGCTGCGTAGAGGTGTGCCACAACGTTGAAGTCACCGGAGCTATTGACTTCCAGGAGCGCGGATTCGATACCCACATTGGACTGCCGCCGGGACTCCCCCGAGACCAATCGGGGTGCACCGAGTGTGGAAACTGCATAGATGTCTGCCCGACGGGCGCGCTGTCCTTTGTTGGCGCGGAGGGGAAGGGCAGGACGTGGGAGTTGGGTCGCGTCGCCACCATCTGCCCCTATTGCGGTGTGGGCTGCACCATCGTATTGAACACCCGCGACAACCGGGTGGTGAAGGTCACGGGCCAGCCCGGGCTGGGGATCAACCACGGCTGGCTGTGCGTCAAGGGGCGGTTCGGCTTTGACTTCATCAATCATGAAGGGCGCTTGACCGGCCCGCTCATCCGGCGCGACGGGGAGCTTGTCCCCGCAAGCTGGGATGAGGCGCTGGACTTTGTTGCCGAACACTTGACACAAATCAAGCAGGAGTTCGGTCCGGATAGCATCGCTGCACTGGCCTCGGCAAAGTGTACCAACGAAGAGAACTACATCATGCAGAAGTTCATGCGCGCGGTGATTGGCACCAACAATGTTGACCACTGTGCGCGGCTGTGCCACGCCTCAACCGTAGCCGGCCTGGCGCAGGCTTTTGGCAGCGGCGCTATGACTAACTCTATCGAGGATCTTGACCAGGCCACTACCATCTTCGTGATCGGCTCAAACACCACCGAATGTCACCCGATCATTGGTGCAGCTATCAAGCGTGCCGCTCAGCGAGGAGTCCCACTCATCGTAGCCGATCCTCGCACTATCGAACTGACGGAGTACGCAGCGGTCCACCTGCGCCAGAGGCACGGCACTGATGTCGCGCTCGTTAACGGCCTAATGAATGTCATCTTGAGTGAGGGGCTGGAGGATGAGCAGTTCATCGCCGAGCGTACCGAGGGCTTCGCGGAGTTCCGGGCTAGCGTCGAGCCATACACCCCGGAACTAGCGGAGAGGATCACGGGGGTGGCTGCGGAGGACATTATCCGCGCAGCACGTCTCTACGCCCAGGCACCGGCGGCCGCCATCATATACTCGATGGGCATCACCCAACACACCACCGGCACGGACAATGTGCTGTCCCTGGCGAACCTGGCCCTGCTCACCGGGAATCTGGGCAAACGCGGTGCGGGTGTCAATCCGCTGCGGGGGCAGAATAACGTGCAGGGCGCGTGCGACATGGGAGGGCTGCCCAACGTCTTCCCCGGGTATCAGAAAGTGGACGACGACGAGGCGCGGGCGAAGTTCGAAGTGGTGTGGGGGAGCTCGTTACCTGCCTCATCCGGTCTCACCGTGGTGGAGATGATCAATGCGGCAGCCAAAGGCGCGGTCAAAGCGCTCTACGTTATGGGTGAGAATCCCATGCTCAGCGACCCGCACCAGAGTCACGTCGAGGAGGCCCTTAAGAAGCTAGGCCTGCTCATTGTCCAGGACATCTTCCTCACCGAGACGGCACAACTGGCCGACGTTGTCCTGCCGGCCACAAGCTTCGCCGAAAAGGAGGGCACCTTCACCAATACCGAGCGGCGCGTGCAGCGCGTGCGCAAGGCGCTTGAGCCGCCTGGCGAAGCACGGGGCGACTGGCAAATTATCTGTGAGCTGGCACGGCGCATGGGCTCCGAGATGTCCTACTCTGGCGCGGCAGCTATCCAGGACGAGATTGCCTTTCTCACCCCTTCGTACAAGGGGATCACCTACGACCGCCTTGAGCAAGGCTCCCTGCAGTGGCCGTGCCCGGATCGAGATCATCCCGGAACGCCGATTCTGCACGTAGGGAGGTTCACGCGAGGTCTGGGTAAGTTTCACGCAGTGGAATTCATCCCGGCTCAGGAACTCCCCGACGACGACTACCCCTTCGCGCTCTCTACCGGCAGGATCCTTCAGCACTTCCATACCGGGACAATGTCCCGACGCTCCGAGGTGCTTGGCGCTCTGGTATCGGTGGGGGTGATTGAGATCAATCCCCAGGACGCCGAACGTCTCGGTATTGCCGACGGCCAGCCGGTACGGGTTAGCTCCCGGCGCGGCGAGATCGAGATTAACGCCGTGGTGACGGACCGCGTGACACCGGGGACACTCTTCCTGGCTTTCCACTACCGCGAGGCGCCTGCCAACCGTCTGACAATCGCAGCGCTGGACCCCGTAGCCAAAATCCCCGAGTTCAAGGTGTGTGCGGTGAAAATCGAACCTGTCTGGTAGAGTAGTGGGACAGCACTGTGACCTACGTGATAAACGCCGCTCACACTGCGTTGAGGAACGATTCGTTGCTTGGAGTAGCTTTGTGCTGAGCAAACCCGTCTTAGGGATGCGCGTTATTGATGTGCTCTGCGTGCTGGGATATGTGAGGAGCCGCCCCGACGTGAACTCGAACCGCATCGCCCTCTGGGGCAAAGGCCAGGGCGGTGTCTGGGTCTTGTATGCCGGCCTACTTGATGCAGGTGTCGCCAGGCTCATTGTGGAGAATACTCCCATAAGCTATCTCGGGATGGCAACCGACATGGCGTACAGTTGGAACCAAACGCTGCTGCTGCCCAACGTCCTGCGCCACCATGACCTGCCCGAGGTTACCGCGGCACTTTTCGACCGCCATTTACAGAGGGTCGGCTTATGATTGCAAGAGGCATACTCGGTCATAATATGGGTATGCCACCAGTATGCCTTCGAACCGTTCAACAGCCGGTTAGGACCACCAAATTGGGCACAAAGTGCTCTCAGAACGCTCCTGATAGCTGAGTTGACAGGTTAATGTGCTCTATCTGGAAGGAACAATCATGTTGGCAGGGAATGATATCCTATGCAAAGGTTTTACGAGATGCCGGGGCGAAGTATGAGACGCCTGGGGCTGTAACCAGCCCACAATTTATGAAGAAGCGATGATATTGTACAATGAACTGCCCCGCAAGTTCGGCTACTAGCTCACAGGTATTCGGAGTAACCAGACAACGTACACAGTGGTTCAAGGAAGCGGGCTGGGGAGTATTCTTTCATTACACGTCCCCCATAGTTGGCGTGGCGGACGATGATGATCCCAGCAGATGGAACGAGGTGGTCAATAGTTTCGATGCGGACGGCCTCGCCGAGCAACTGGAGGAGATCGGTGCCCGATACTTATTCATCACCGTGGGTCAACTTTCCGGCTTTTTCTGCGCGCCCAACCAAACCTATGACGAAATAGTGGGCAGAAGACCCAGCAAATGCTCGGAGCGCGATCTGATCGCGGATCTATATCAGGCCCTGGAACCGCGAGGGAACCGGCTGCTGACGTATATGGGGGTGCACCCGCCCAGTCGGGACGAGCAGGTGATCGAAGCGTTTGAATGGCAAGATGGCCCTCAC
>JAUVXR010000003.1 GCA_030603495.1 bacterium | reverse complement strand
AACTCTTCATAGATCATGCTAAAGAAGCTGCTTTGATTGCTGTGTTCGCCTTGCATAAGCTCAATCACCATTGCTACAGAATAATGGTTCAATTACTACCGATGATTCTAGCACATCGCCCACTTGACAGCAAGCCCCCCCTCTGCTATAATGCGAATGTAACTTTCGCAACAGTCTCATCACAACCTCCTGCGGGGCCTGGAGCAGTCACTGGTGGATCCCTACGATGATGCCGAGCTGACTCACCACATCATCGCCCGCATCAGCGACTTTTTCTATGAGTACCACCTGCGCATATTCGAGACCTGCCAGGGGCTGATTGACACCGCCCAGGTCACTGATGACTTTGGCAGTCAGACCGGCCTGTTGATCAGCCCGGAGACATTCCATACCTTCTATCGCCCGCAGATGCAGCGCTTCATTGACCTATGTCACAGCTTCGGCATTAAGGTCTTCCATCACGACGACGGGGCCATCCGGCCCCTGCTGCCCGATCTTGTGGAGGTGGGCATTGACATCCTCAACCCTATCCAGACCCAGTGTCCAGGGATGGAGATGGAGGGGCTGAAGCGCGATTTCGGCCAGTATATCTGCTTCCACGGCGCTATTGACAATCAGGATGTACTCCCCTTCCGCAGCCCCGAGGAGGTCCGCGCCGAGGTACGCCACGCGATTGATGCACTGGCCAGCGACGGCACCGGCTACATCCTGGCTCCCTGTCATAATCTCCAGGCGGTCACGCCCGTGGATAACATAATCGCGATGTACGACGAGGCCCACAACTATGGGAAGTTCTGAGCAGCATTCGAGGTGAGGGGCACAGTCATGATTGACATCTCGCAGGTGACGGCGGATTTCGGCAGCCGCACCGGCCTTCTGCCCGATGCGCCCGCGCGCTACCGGCTGCACTCCCAGACGATGTCTGACTCAAGACCACGCCACTTGCCCCGTTCGTCCTGCTCGGGCATGCCGCCGTCATCTTCCAGATCCGGGCCCCAACTGTAGAGCTTGAAACCTTCTGCCTGGCGCCGGTAGACGAAGTCATTACCAGTAAACGGGTCGTCAGGCAGTTGCCAGTCCAGCGTCTCTTTGAGCTTTTCCAGGCTGTCGGGATAGGCACCACGCTCGTACTTGTACGCCTTCAACGCCAACACCACCCGGAAGAGGCCGATTCCGGCGATACTGTAGCCCCGCTTGGCTGCAGCACGTCCGTAGACAGGGGTCAATATTCTAGTCGCTGGCACCTGGTAGCTGGCCATCTCTTCCAGGGCTTGCTGCTGCGCATCGTAACGTGTCTTTACGAGGTGATAAGGTTGCTTGCTGAACTCGATCTGCTCCCGCATCATCGTGAGGTAGTAAAGCTGGTCCACTTTCTGTAAGGGCCAGGCGAACGGACTACAGTATATTTTCACGGTAAACTCAGAGAGAAAATCTGGACACCCCGAAAGCATTTCAAACAACTCTCCGAAGTCTCCTATAGTATTTCGATAGTCTGGACAGAAGATATTGTAGCAGGTCGTTGGGTTATCGTGATGCACTCGAAATTCGGCCAGGCCCAGCGCTCGCTCCATGATCATCGCCTTAGTGAAGTGGGCATACAGGTCAATCTGGCGCAGATAGACTTCCATCCGCCGGGCATCCTGCGGGGAGACGGCGGCTGTGTTCAGGAATCGCCTGGGCTCGGCGACGATGATCGAATTCATCGCGATGCTGACCAGTTGTCCTATCAAGGTGTTCTCGGCGGCCACGTGCTCGGACATACGCAGCCCGACCCGGCACCAATCCAGCGCTTCCCCGATCCTCCCCGCGCGTGCTGAAGCCAGGGCCCGTAGGCTGATGAGGTAGCAGGCCTTCCGGAACTTACCATAATGGGGCACAAATGTTCCCGGCCATTGCTCCCATTGTACGGGGAAGACACTGTGCGGACGTTCCGACGCCTGCCGCAGAATATTGAGGAGTTTCGCAGTTTCGGGATTGGTCAGGAGGGTGCGCACTTGCTTCTTAATCTCGGACGTTGGCTGCTCGCGAAACGCCTTCATGAGATCGTAATCTATGTCTGGCAGTAGATCGCTGCCTGCCCAGGGGTCCGGAGCGTCGAAGTCAATCTGAAAGACCTGCTGGTAAAGCACCGCCGCGTTTTGCTCGTCGGAAACGGGCTTCGGAGCGCCTTCCGCCAGTGTAGTCGGCCAGCCCTCGGCGCGGATGCGGGCCAGCTCCACATCAATCATGCGCTGATACTTGATGTCGAAGTAGAGCCAGACCCCCGCCAGCAGCAACACGGCAAGCAGGACTACAGTGATTGCCTTGACCCAGCACGAACGCATGCGCCATCCTCTCCTCCCTGGTTCAGCCAACTCAGATTTCAGTTCTGCCCGCCCGCGCGCTACCGGCTGCACTCCCAGATGATGTCGGCCTCACCCCACCACAGCTTCTGCGGTGGCTCGAGGGGTCCTATGCCGCCGTCGTCCTCAAGGTCCGAGCCCCAACTGTAGAGCTTGAAACCGTCTGCCTGGCGCCGGTAGACGAAGTCATTACCAGTAAACGGGTCCTCCGGCAGTTGCCAGTCCAGCGTCTCTTTGAGCTTTTCCAGACTGTCGGGATAGACACCACGCTCGTACTTGTACGCCTTCAGCCCCAACACCACGCGGAAGAGGCCGATTTCGGCCATGCTCTGGTCGCGGTGTGCCGCAGCAAGCGCTTCGGCTTTGGCTTGTCCCTTGCTGAGCAGCACCTGGCTTGCGGGAATGTCGGCCAATGCTTCCTCCTGTGCGGCGTATCCTGCTCTTGCCTGCCGATAAGGTTGTCTGCTGAGTTTGATTATCTGGCGCATTACCGGCAGATACTGAAGGATATGGCGTTTGCGAATGGGGCGCCCTACGCCGGTCCAGTAGATCGCGATTGTGACTGCATCAACTGGATCATCGGGCCACACCTTGATGACATCGCCCCACACTTCGCGCCATAGTACAATTGGGCTGACAGTCCATTCGCAGGTCAGATACATCGCTCGCTCCATTGCCAATGCGTTTGTGAATGGCTCATTGAGGTCAATCTGGCGTAGATAGAATTCCATCTGCCGGGCATCCTGCGGGGAGACAGCGGCCGTGTCGAGGAACCGCTTGGGCTCGACGATGATGATCGAATTCATTGCCATGCTGACCAGTTGTGCTATCAAGGTATGCTCGGCGGCGACGTGCTCAGACATACGTAGGCCGACCCGACACCAATCCAGCGCCTCACCAATTCGCTGCTCCCTGGCGGAAGCCAGGGCCCGAAGACTTACAAGCATGCACGCCGCCCTGAATCTGGCGTAGTGCGGAAATGCGAGTGCCACGCCCTCCTCCCAATGTATTGGGAAGACGCTGTACGGACGCTCCGACGCCTGCCGCAGAATCTGGAGGGCTTTGGTAGTTTCAGGGTCGGTCAGCAGGGTCTGTACTTGCCTCTCAATCTCGGCAGTTGGCTCCTCGCGGAGCGCCTTGATGAGATCGTAATCTATGTCTGGCAGCAGATCGCTTCCTGCCCCGGGGTCCGGAGCGTCGAAGTCAATCTGAAAGACCTGCTGGTACAGGACCGCCGCGTTTTGTTCGTTGGGGACGGGCTCGGGGGCGCACTCGGCGGCCGTCACTGGCCAGCCCTCGGCGCGGATGCGGGCCAGCTCCGCGTCAATCATGCGCTGGTACTTGATATTAAAGTAGAGCCAGATCCCCGCCAGCAGCACCACGGCAAGCAGGACTATAGCGATTGCCTTGACCCAGCACGAGCGCATACGCCATCCTCTCCTCCCCGCTTCACCCAACTCACAATCCACTTATGTCTACCCGCCGCCATCTGCACTGTACACTGCCAGTATACTGGTTGTGCGGCAATACCGTCAATGATTGGGCGGCAATCCGGAACGTTGCCTGGTAGGCAACATCCGCGACCATGAATTGCCGCCGCATATAGCAATAAGCATTTGCGTATTCCTCCGCCGCCCAGATCCATTTTGCATTCAGTTTCATATCTTATCGTCTCCGTCTGGCTCTGTACTGCCCACTGCCCACCGTTCAGAACTGTGGCATCCACTGCCGGTTCGCTGCGAAGAGTTCGTCAAACATCGTCCGGATCTCTTTGGGCGTGAGCACTGCGGCGGTGAGCGGATCCAGGAGGACCGCATGGTAGGCCTTCTCGCAGTCGCCTTCCAGCGCCGCTTGCACCGCAAGGGTTTGCACATTGATGTTGGTGATGTCAAGGGCCGCGCACTGGGGCGGCAGTGCCCCGACGATGCACGGGTGAAGGCCCAGGCTGTCTACGAAGCACGGCACCTCGACGCAGCAGCCCTCGGGCAGATTGGTGATCAGCCCGTGGTTCATAACGTTGCCATTCAGCCGGAAAAGCTCGTTCGTTTCCAACGAGTTGATGATATTGGAGGCGTACTCGGCACTGCGCTTGCCGAAGGGAATCGGGTCCTCGCCCCGGATCTGCCGAAAAGCCTTCTCGGCGTGGGGTTTCCAATGGGTGTGATACTGCTCCAGGAGGTTGCCATGTCTCCCGGCAAAGCCCTCCCAGTCCATCTCGGCCATCGCTGCTTCGCTGGTGCGGTAGTACGGAATGTACTCGGAGAAATGGCCGCTGCTCTCGGTCATGAAGTAGCCGATATGCCGGGCGAAATCGAAGCGGTATTTGTCGCCCTCGGGCGGGCCCTTCTGTTCCAGTGTCTGCCAGAACAGCGGGTAGAGGTCTTCCCCGGCCGTATTCTCGAAGCGCAGAAACCACGCTAGGTGATTGATCCCCGCTACCCAGTAGCGCACATCCTCCGACGCCATCCCAATGAACCTGGCCATCTCGCCCGCGGTGCCCTGTACCCCGTGGCACAAGCCTATGAACTTGATGTCTGTAGCAACGTTGCATGCCCAAGTGACCATCGGCATCGGGTTGGTGTAGTTCAGCATCCAGGCCTCCGGGCAGATCTCTTCCATATCGCGGCAAATATCCACCAGTATGGGAATTGTGCGCAGTGCCCGGAAGATGCCACCGACGCACAGCGTATCGCCCACCGGTTGGGTGATACCGTATTTGAACGGAATATTGATCTCGTTCTCGAACGGCTCGATGCCGTTGGCCAGAATCATACAGATGGCATAGTTGGCACCATCGAGCGCTTCCTGGCGGTTCGTGGTAGCGCTTATACTGGCGGGCAAGCCTTCCTGTTCAATTAGCTTCTCCGTGACCTGCCGGGTGACATGCAGCCGTTCCTCATCAATATCCATCAGTGCAAAGTGGCTGTGCCGCAGCGCTTCGAAGCTGAGAATGTCGCTCATGAGCTTCTGGGCAAAGCCAATAGACCCCGCCCCGATCATCGCAATCTTGGGCATATCAGTCTCCTGCCTTCGGTACAATTCGTTGCTCAGAGATGTGCCGGTAGACCTGATCGAATAGTTCCTTCCTCATCGCGTGAGACCTGCCAGAGCGTCTTACCCAGGAACGGGGCATCGAGGCGGCTGACCTCGGGGTCCTGAAGCGCTTCTAGCAGCCATCCTCCACCGGCGACGTCTTCTCCGCCGCACCGGGCGAAGTCTGGTCCTGAAGATGCAGGAAAGACCTCGCAGACAGCGAATTAACAGATAGTGGTGGCAAATGCAATCCGTTGATATGTCTACAGGAGGAATGCCTATGCCCGATCTGCGCAAGCGCATAACCGAAGACGAAGGTTCCTTGCAGCGGCTGGCCGCTTACATCCCCGGCTTTGCCGGATACCGAGAGCGACAGATCCGCCGTAAGGCCGACCAGATGCTGCGCGACCACTTGGTGGGCATGCTCGACGATATTCGCGAGGACATAAACGAGTTCCTCGGTCGCTGGACGCGCCAGCAAGGCCTGGCGCTGCTAGATGACCTCGATCGTGTCCGCCGCCAGCTTGGCGAGGCCCGCGACAAGCTCCGCTTTGCTGACTACGGCTACACCGGATGGTTCGACGCAGCCAAAGTTAAAGAATCGGAGCTAAACTCGTTGTACGACTACGATCTGGCTATGCGGGAACAGATCGTCCAGGTTGGGCACGCTGTCCAGAGCCTGACCGAAGCAACCCAGGAGAACGTCGGCGAGCGCATCTCCGAAGCCCTGTCAGCCATTGACTATCTGGCCGAGGCCGTCGAGAAGCGTGATGAGATAACGGCCCGGCTGGTACCGGAGTGATGTGCCCATTTACTGCCCACGAATCCTGAAAACGGAGGTAATTGGCCATGCGTGGCATCCAAGTACTTGAATGGCGAGATGTAACTGGTAAAGAGATTGTTCATCGGGTGCCGGAAGAAGGGTCGGGCGATGTCAGCATCGGTGCCCAGCTTACGGTCCGCGAAAGTCAGGCCGCGATCTTCTTCCGTGACGGGCAAGCCCTCGATACGTTTGGTCCGGGTAGGCACACCCTCACCGCCCTGAACCTGCCCCTGCTTCAAAGCGTGATCAACATTCCGTTCGAGGGCACTACGCCCTTCCAGGCTGAGGTCTACTTCGTCAATATGCGGACCTTCACCGATATGAAGTGGGGCACACCCCAGCCGGTGCCCTTCCGCGATTCCGAGTTCAAGATGATCCGGCTGCGCGCCCACGGTCTTTACACCATGCGTATCAGCGCCCCACAACTCTTTGTCAACATAGTCGTGGGCACTGAACACAACTACACTACTGACGACGTTGGATCGTGGCTGCGGGACTTCATCGTCGCGCGCTTCAATGATACGCTTGGCGAGCAGGTCGAGACTATCCTGGACCTGCCCCAGATGTACGAAGAGCTCTCTGTGGCGGTCCGCTCCCGGCTTATTGAGGACTTCGACCGCTACGGTGTCGAGCTGGTGGACTTCATAATCAATGCCGTTGTCCCTCCTGATGAGCTTGCCGAGATGATAGACGAGCGCGGCGGCATGGAGGCGGTCGGTGATATGGATCGCTTTATGCGCTACGAAACCGCCCGAGCCATCCGCGACATGCCCCAGGCCGGCGCTGGGGGCGCCGCTGGTGGCCCGGCCGCGGCTGGTGCAGGTCTGGGGGCTGGCGTGGGTATGGGCGCAGCCATGGTCGGGGCTATGACCGGCGCCTTTACCGGTCAGCAGCAGGGCGCCCAGCCTGCGGGATCCGCTGCCGCTCCGCCGCCCGGGCCAATCTGTCCGAACTGTCAGGCTCAGACGCCAGCCGGGGCGAAGTTCTGCCCCCAGTGCGGCCAGCCGATGACTGCCGGCGCATGTGCGAACTGTGGCACGGAGCTCCCGGCCGGAGCCAAGTTCTGCGCCGAATGTGGGCAGGCGACCGAGTCGCCAGCACAGGCCCCTCCACCCAGCGGCCCGCCCGAGGGTGGGGGAGACAGCACGGAGTAGCCCCTAACTGGACCAAAGAGTAGCGAATGGGCCGCGTCTACCCGGCGTGGCCCGTTCTTGTACGTAGTGCGTGAGCGAGATGCCGGGAAGGCGCCCTCACCACCGCCCCTAGACTACACCTTAGCTAACTGTCCATCCGTATCGAAAAGGCGCTGGGGTCAAACACTTCAGACTGACTGGGACTGTCCACGGTATTGTCCTCCGACTGAGTCGCTTGAGTTGGGACCTCGCGCGTAGAAATTCACCATAACATATGTACCTATTCTCGAAAAGCAAGGCTCCGCCTGCGCTGGCGGGATGCCAGCCGGCAGGAATTGAGGCAGCCTCCGGCGAATTCTCTTGTTGCAGCCTGGGCTGCACCGAGTTTCCCCAAGTGTCTCGCCAATGCTAAGGAGGTCAACAGTGATAGACGAAAAGCTTCTGGAGATACTGGCCTGTCCGGCCTGCAAGGGTGCGATTGAACTGCAGGATGATCGCATAGTCTGCCAGCAGTGCGGCCGGCGCTACCCGATCAGAAACGGCATCCCAATTATGCTGGTCGATGAAGCCGAGGAGCCTGAGGCCGAGGGTGGTGAGGCGGATAGCAGCGACTGACCTGAGCGTCTGCATCGTGAGCTGGAACGTCTGGGACGAGTTGCGGGCTTGCCTGGAGTCCCTTTATCAGGGCGAGAACCGGGCGAGCTTCGAAGTCATCGTCGTGGACAACAGCTCTACGGATGCGACGCTCGCACGGCTGCCGCACCAGTTCCCCCAAGTCAAGCTGTTGGCAAACGACAGTAATCGGGGCTTTGCGGCCGCCTCGAATCAGGCGATCAGCACAGGCTGCGGACGGTACTACTTCCTGCTTAACCCTGACACTGTCGTCCCGCCCGGGGGGCTGGATGAGCTGGTCAGCTTCGCCGCGGCCCATCCGCAAGCTGGCGTCATCGGCCCGAAACTGCTGTACCCCGATGGCCGACTCCAGTATTCTTGCCGACGGTTTCCTACACCGGTTGCCGCCATCTTTCGCCATACCCTTCTCGAACTGCTCAGCCCCGGAGTCAAGAGCGTCCGTCATTATCTGATGACGGACTGGGACCACGCTGAAGTGCGGGAGGTGGACTGGATTTCGGGGGCGGCCATGCTCATCCGCGCGGAGTTGGTCGAGGAGATTGGCCTGCTAGACGAGGATTTCTTCTGGGGTTCCGAGGACGTTGACTACTGCTTGCGGGCGCACAAGGCCGGCTGGCAGGTCCTGTATACGCCGAGCCCGCAGATCGTCCATGCCATTGGTCGCAGCAGCCGGCAAGCCGAAATCAGCACGATCCGGCACACGCACCAGAGCATGTATCGTCTGTACAGCAAGCACTGGAGCCGCTGGTTCGGCAGCCGCTGGCTCATCTGGCTGGGGGTGCGTCTGCGCGCGGTGGCTCTTATCGGGCAGTGGCACCTGCGGCGGGTGTTCGGAAAACAGACGGTCGAGAATGAGGAATGAAGGCCGCACGCCCCCGGGGCTCTCTCCCCGTGGGGACGGTATGACAACGCTAAGGAGCACGCAGGCCGCAAGCCTGTGCCACGGAGTAGGAATCCATCGTGATCAGCTGGCGGGTCAGTGGAAATCGACGTGGAGGATGCGGGGGGCGCGGGGAGGTCGAGTGCCTCGGACAAATAGGCGCACCAGATAGACACCCGCCACGAAACCGCCGATATGCGCCCAGAAAGCGATGCCCCCACCGACGCTGCCCAGTGAGCCCAGCCCGTAAAGAAGCTGTAGGGCGAACCAGATTATGATGAACAGGCCCGCGGGCAAGTCCACTGTGGTGAAAATGATGAATATGGGTACCAGCGTGCGGATGTACGCCCCCTTGAAGAGCTTGTAGTAGGCTCCCAGTACGCCAGCGATGGCGCCGCTGGCTCCAATCAGTCCGATCTGCAACCCCGCGACCCCGCTAATCGGCACACTCAGGAACGATATCGCGCTGTGGGCCAGCGTGGCCAGGATACCGCAGAGCAGATAGAAGATGAGGTAGCGCAGATGGCCCATGCGATCCTCGACGTTGTCGCCGAACACCCATAGGAAGAGCATATTAAAGCCCAGATGGAGCAGGCCACCGTGCATGAACATTGACAGTACCAGGCTGCCACCCGCCGTTGCGGCGTCGGCATCTCCGAGAGTACTCAACGATGCCAGGTACGCAGGACGAAAGGCATAGGCTGCCATTACCTGAGGGTCAAGCCACTGATAGAGAAAGACAACAACGCAGGTAGCAATGATCGCGGTGTTGACCAGCGGGTAGCGCGTGGACCGGATGTTATCGCGGAGTGGTATCATTGCCCGGTCGTACGAAGAATGAGTGGCCGAGGCACAGGGTGTCTCGGCCACGGTTACAGGCACCTTGTTGTTGCGTGTATTCGCTGCGTCCGGCCCTGCCTGAGGCGTAACTAGCTGAGAGCGGCAGCCGCACTATTAGTACCGACGGGTTATGCGTTGCTCGTCGGTGCCGTCGGCGGCCACGGAATAGAGCTGGCCGTCCCGCCAGAAGGCTATGCGGGTCCCGTCGGAATTCCACACCGGGTAGCCATCCTCGTAGGAGCCGCTGGTCACGGCGGAAGGGTTGCCGGGATCAGCCAGATCACAGACCCAGATATCAAAGTTGCCCCGACGGTCGGAATGGAACGCGATCTTATCGCCGTCGAGATTCCACGCCGGTGCTCCGTCGCTGTATGGGCTGTCCGCAATCTTAGTGAATGTGGTCGTCGAGATCTCGTAAGTGAATATGTCGGTGTCCTCATCGTTGTCCTTGTCTCGATCTGACTGCAAGGCTATTTCATCGTCGTCAGTAGGATTGTAGCTCGCCCACTGCTCGTCGTCATCACTATCGAGAAAGCAGTTATTGACATTGGTACCATCGGCGTCAATGGTACGAATGTCGTGGTTGTTGCTGCGACGGGTGCTGGTGTAGATAAGTCCGATCCCATCGGGCTTCCAGCTCGGCTGCATGTCACCGCCGGTGTCATCGTCGTCGGTAACCTTGTCAGTGCCCTCCCGGTCGCCGTTGGCCGCGTCCATGATGTAAAGAGCCGGGCTGAGTCCCCGTCCGGAGACGAAGGCAAGCTCGGTGTCGTCGGGACTGTAGGCCGGATGCCAGCCGTCGTCGCCGGTGGTCGGGGTCAGGGAGGCTGGGCCCCCGCCGCTGGAATCTACGCTCCAGATGTAGGGCAGCCCATCGCCACCGTAGGAGGCGAAGGCCAAGCGGTCGCCTAGGGACCACGAGGGTCGTTCGACCACGTTAAAAAACAATACGGTGTCTGCGCCTCCGCCGCATCCTCCCAGAACCACCGGTGCCGCCAGCACAGCTACGACCAATATACCTAGCAACAGACTCGACTTAGACATCGGGTTAGACTCCTTTCGCGAATACGCGAGCCTTCTTATTGAATACAGACATTTCTAACTGATGTTCGTTGCACCCGGCTCCGACACCTTCTCGGACTGCTCCACGGCACCGTACGAGGCGGGACGAGAATTAGTACTAAGACGAAAAGGCTCGGTCGGGCTGCGGTCATCGTGCGTGACACTCTTAAGCCAATTATACGTGCAGCGGTGTACCTGCGTCAAGCTTCGCGACGCACGCGGCGAAGGGTAGCGGAGTTATGACAGGTCGCCGACAGGTGAAAGTGGAGCGGGCAGCGAATAGTCCGCCATAGGGAGTCTACGCCACAGCAGGTGAAAAGCCGAGATGTATGTAGGCATTCGAGACGTTTGCATCTTCCAGGCGGGCTACAACAATATCGCCGAGGCGATGGACGACCTGGAGCTGGATAGCGTCGAGTTGGCAGTCGAGCGCAACATGCTGATTCCAGCGCCCGATAAGCCCATCGGGAACTGGGAGTTGTCCATAGCAAATGAGCTAGCAGCAACCGAGGCTAGCGAGTACTACGCGAGACTTGGCATCCATATATCGGCGCTATTGCTAGCCAACAATTTCAATGCAGAGAATCGAGCGGCCGAAATTGAATGGGCAGTGCGAGCGCTGACGGCTGCCGAGTTGATGGGCGTGGAGGCCGTGCGGCTTGATGCGGCGATGAGCGGTCAACGGACGCTATCGGTGACTCAACGCGTGGATATCTTTGGCACGGCGGTCGAGGAGATATTAGCACAGAGCGACGGTGGCACAGTACCGCTGGCTGTCGAGAACCACGGCCATCAGGGCAATGACCCCAACTGGCTGGCTGCTCTTCTGGCGCGGATTGACTCGCCTCGCTTAGGCATAACCCTCGACACTGCGAACTTCTACTGGGCCGGCCATCCGCTCAGTCGCGTTTACCAGACGATCGAGGCAGTGGCTGCTCGCGTTTGCCACGTGCATTGCAAGAATATAGAGTATCCACCGAAGTACCGGGAGCGGCGCCGACGGTTGGGGTGGAGATACGGTCAGTACGTTGTCCCGATTCACCAGGGCGACATTGATCACGAGAAGATCGTTGCTATGCTCACGGAGGCGGGCTACCAGGGCGGACTGCACATCGAAGATGAGTCGCTGGCCAGGTGCAATAAGGGCGAGCGCAAGCAGCTTCTGCGCGAGCAGGCTGATTACCTGGCTAGCCTGGTTGAGCAGGTCGGGGGGCGCCGTTACTGGTCCGGTTGAGGTGAGGGGGTTGAAAAATTTCGCGAATATGGGTATACTACTCGCGGAAGAGTGTAACCCAGCTGCAACTGTTGACGTGCTATCAGCAGCAGAAGTCACGGCATCAGAGGCACAGATACTATACGAATGGGCAATAGGGAGGCCGCATTATGACACGGGCGAGCTATAGCCGAGCAATCCTGGTAGCAGTGGCACTTATTAGCGTAGTTCTTCTGACTGGGGGAAGCGCGTACGCCAAGGAGCGGCAGCTCGCGGGCGTTCGGTTGAATGAGCATGCCGTTGCGCTTCTGGAACTCTATGGCCCGCCGGACGGAATAGTGACGGGTCCAGCAGGGCCGGCCTTTCCCGTCGCGGCACCTGGTCTGGGTACAATGGACCGCGCCATGGCTGCCGCGCGTGGGGCGGGAGCACTAGCTGGTTTTGCAGGTGCAACACCAGAGGAGGCAGGTATAGCTGGAGTAGTTGGTGGGGTGGCCGAGATGATGATGGACCCGTTGTTGATGGAGGAGGAGATGAGGAGGATGGGGCCGGGCGCATTCCCCGGAGCGCCAGGGGAAATGGGCGCTCCGGGCGCGGCGGCGGTAGGCGCACCTGCCGGTGTGGTGCCCAATTGGGCCTTGCCGATATACATTGACACCGCGCCTGGTGAGATGATGTGGCTCTACCAGCGCGGGGGAGTGACGCTGGGATTCCTGCTGGACTTGGACGGCTATGTTCAGGCCATTGCAGTTGCCGCCGATGAATGCAGTTATGCGCGCAGTGCGATGTGGGAGCCGCACAAATACCTCAAGATGGGCGACCATTACGCACGCGTGCTCCAGCGCTATGGCTGGCCCGATGACACGATCACCTACCAGGCCAGCGGACTGGCGGGCAGCGTTGCAGGAGCCACAGTCAGCTTCCAGAGTAGTTCCAAGACTTTCAGCCGGGATTGTATTATGCGCTATACGGAGAACGGCAACAATATTGACTTCACCCTACACGATTTCCGGATTGTAAGGATGCATATCTGGGACTGATCATCCCCGGACCTGTAGTCAAACCAGCAAGCGGCCTCGTCCAGGACAGGGCTCCTGTCGGCGGGGCCGTTTCTCTTTGGCCCCATAATGAGCTGGCCGGCATTCCCCTTCTCTGAAGGTACTGGGGGCGGGGAAATGCTCCTCTGCGGATGTTCCCGCGCATTTGTGCTGCACCGCGAAAACTTCCCTTCGCCGGAAGGCCTTTTGCCCTTCGCGACGAAACTACTGTCCAGAGCACCTTTCTCGCAAACTAACCAGCGTCATTCTCAGCAATGCCTATCGAAGACACCAAAGAAGAAATCAAGCGACGGATTGACATCGTCGAGCTTATCTCCCAGTACATTCCTGTGAGGCGAGCCGGGCGGCGGTTCAAGGCACTGTGTCCTTTCCATCAGGAGAAGACTCCATCGTTGTCCGTTGATCCAGCGGCGGGCCTGTGGCACTGCTTCGGCTGTGGGGCGGGCGGAGACTTGTTCTCGTTCCTGCAACAGATCGAAGGGATTAGCTTCTCGGAAGCTGGTGAGCGGCTCGCCGAACGCTGTGGCTTGACTTGGCGGATTGAACCGGGGGAGCAGGCACGGGTTGAGCGCAGCAAGCTGCTGCGCCGCGCCGTGGAGTCGGCGACGTGCCACTTTGAGGACAATCTGCGCAGCACCGGCGGCAAAGCCGCACTCGATTACTTGTATAAACGTGGCTTCTCTGATGAAACGATCACAGGATTCCGCTTGGGTTTCGCTGTGGAGGCGTGGGACGAGCTGCTGAAGTTCTTGTCCAGCAAGGGGCTTGCAGCTCAACTGATGCGAGAAGCCGGACTGGTCAAACGCAGCGAACGGGGCAGCGATTACGACGTCTTTCGCAACCGGATAATGTTTCCGATTAGCGATGCGGCGGGGGCGGTGATCGGCTTTGGGGGACGGGCGATGGATCCGGCTGAATCGGCGAAGTACCTCAATTCGCCGGACACGCCGCTGTTTAGCAAGAGTCGCAATCTGTATGCGCTGGCCCACGGTCGGCAGGCGCTGGTCGCGGCGAAGTCTGCGATAGTGGTTGAAGGGTACACGGACGTCTTGGCCCTGCACCAAGCTGGTCTCAAGAACGCAGTGGCAACATTGGGCACGGCGATGACCGCTGACCATCTGTTGCTACTGCGGCGGTACGTTGAGCGAGTTATCCTCTGCTTCGACGCGGATGCGGCGGGGATGGCGGCGGCGCTGCGCAACATTGACTTGTTCGAGGGCAGCACACTCGAGGCCCGGGTAATGCTCTTGCCCCAGGGCATTGATCCGGATCAGTCCATCCGTGCACACGGCGTCGAGCAGTTTCAGCAGCTTGCCCAGCAGGCCGTGGACCTGGTTGAGTATCGCCTGGAGATGGTCTTTGGCGGTCATCGAGACGGTGGCTCCGAGGGACTGGCGCGAGCAGCACGGGAGGCGGTAGATGTACTGCGGCACATACCAGATCGGACCCGCCGCGAGGAGTTCGTGGTGCGGGCAGCCGACCGCTGGGCTCAGGGGCAGCCGGAGCGGGTAGGAGGCATGCAGGCAGCCCTGCGCATGGAGATGCAGCGGCGCACCAGCAAAGGCCAGCGCCGGCGGGCTAAGACGGCGGGCAGTGGCCGGCGGGACCGCAGCTTTGTCACCGAGACTATCGTTCAGGACGTCGAATACCGCGGCGCGATATTAGAGAGGCTGGAACGAGAGTTGTTGTGCGCGGCTTTAGAGAGCAGAGACTTTGCCGAAAGGGTATTCGCGGTATTGTGTCCGGATGATTTCCTGACGCCTGAGCACCAGGCTATTGCCCGAGCGATTGGGGCGCAGCTTCAGGTGAATGGTGAGTACGAGCCGCAGCGCGTGCCCGATGAGCTCTCAGCGCAGGAAGGTACTTACCGTCGGGCCGTGGAACTCTTACTTGCGGAGCCACCTGATGATCTGACGAACGAGCTCCTTGAGGCCAGTGCTCGAAAGCTGCGCAAGCACCGGCGGGTTACAGGCCTACGCGAGGAATACGAGCTGCAATCCGCAGAAAGCCCCCTCGTCACTGAGGAGAATAGCGTCGAGGACTTCCAGAAGTTACAACAGCGCATCGCTGAATTGATGAAGTCCGACGAATTCACACACGATCATCCGGACTATCAGCGGTACGTTGCTCTGGCGGCTAGATTCCATGGCAAAGGCCAGTTTGATTTTCTCGAAGGTCCAGGAGCTATCCAGGGGACGAACCGGGTAGAGAGTCCGGAGGACTTATCCGGGCAGCAGAACAACGCGGAGCAGAATGACGAAAGGAGTTGAAGGTAGTTGCCCGAGGGCGAGGCAGTCGAGATCAGCGAGCTCAAACAGGTTCAGCAGCTTGTTGGCAAGGGCCAGGAACAGGGCTATCTAACCTACGAAGATATCCAGGAAGTGCTCGGGGAGTGCGAATTCCTGGATACCTCCGATATTGAGGATATATACCGGATTCTGCACAAGGCGGGCATAAATGTCAGCTCCGACGGAGAATCTGCCACCGAGGAAGCCGAGGCCGATCTGGAGGACGAAAAAGACGTCGAATCTGTGCCGGTAGACGACTCGGTGCGGATGTACTTGCGCAGCATCGGTCAGGTCCCTCTGCTCAGCCCCAGCGAGGAGGTCGAAATAGCACGTCGCGTCCAGAAGGGCAACGGACGGGTGGTCTACGATCGCTTGCGCAATTGTCTGCGGTTCGAGCCCGAGGAGGCGCGCGACCCGGATCGCGAGTATACCGTGGCCGTGCGAGGCGGGGAGCACGGCATACGCGACGTCGCGGCTAAGCCGATGGCCCGGGACATCCTCTGGACGTTCCGCACCGCCAACGGTAGTGCGCCTTTAACTGTCACCGGCAGCCTGCCCGAGCACGGGAAACGGGATGTTGAAGTTGATCGCGACATTGTCATCGAGTTCAGCGATGTGCTGGCGGCCGATTCGGTCCGCGCCGGTGTCGTAACAGTAGTGGACGGCAAGGGCCGCGAAGTAGCAGGCACCGTCAGCCTCGACGAGATGCAGCCGTGGCGTGCGCGCTTCCGGCCAGCCAAGTCGCTCAAGCATCGCAATAAGTTCACGGCGACGGTTCGCGCGAGGGCCGAAGGCGTCGCCACGGCAGAAGAGGGCCGGCGGCTGGCCAAGAATCATAAGTTCAGTTTTCGCACAACCAGTGCCAAGGCGGCACCGCGCGTCGTGAAGACTGATCCTGAAGATGGGGCCACGGATTTCGACGTAGCTCGCCCCGTGGTTATCACGTTTGACCGCCGCCTGGTCCCGCGTTCGGTAGGGGCCCGGACTGTGCGAGTGCATGATGCCATGAACCATCCGGTAGCCGGGGAGGTCCACTACGACGATGAACGCCGCGAGGTACGCTTCATCCCCGCCGATCCGTTAACCAGACAAATGATCTACACCCTGACGCTGGAAGCGGGTAAGAAGGGCATTATGGGGGCGAGTGGGTATCCGCTACAGGAGCCATTCAAGATTGATTTCACCACGGCCGCCGATCCAGCCACGCTGGCGGTGCAAGCGGCCTTTCCTGTGGACGGGGAGCAGAACGTTGGACTGAGTAGACCGGTTGAGGTCGTCTTGAGCCGACAAGTCAGTGCCGGGAGTGTTGATGGCGCGAGCCTGCGCGTCAGAGACGAAGATGCCGTGCAGTCGCTAACCGAAGCGAACCTGCGCTTGGTGGTCAGCATCGCGCGCAAGTATACTGGCCGCTCCGCGATGAGCTTTCTTGACCTGATTCAAGAGGGCAATGTTGGGCTGATGAGGGCGGTTGAGAAATTCGACTACCGCAAAGGCTACAAGTTCAGCACCTATGCTACCTGGTGGATACGCCAGGCCATCTCCCGTGCCATTGCCGATCAAAGCCGGATCATCCGCGTGCCTGTCCACATGGTTGAGACGATCAATCGCCTGGTCAAGGCGTCGCGCGAGCTGCTTCAGGAGCTTGGCCGCGAGCCTACCCTGGAGGACGTAGCCGCCGAGATAGATATGCCGATGGAGCGTGTCGCCGAGATTAAGCGAATTGCGCCCAAGCCGCTTTCGCTGGAAGCACCGGTCGGTGAAGAAAACGACAGCCATCTAGGCGACTTCGTACCCGATGAGGAAGATGAGACGCCGGTGGATGTGGCGTCCAATATGGCTCTGCGCGAGCAGCTCGATAGGCTGCTGGGCCAGCTCACCGAGCGCGAGCGCGAGGTGCTGAAGTTGCGGTTCGGCCTGGAAGATGGCTACCCGCGCACGCTGGAGGAGGTCGGGCATATCTTCGAGGTAACGCGCGAGCGCATCCGGCAGATTGAAGCGAAGGCCCTCAATAAATTGCGGCAGCCCCGACGTAACAAGCCCCTCCGCGACTATTTCGCCTGACCACTGCGTCGCTGCCAGCTAGACACTCGAGTCAAGCTTGCTGAGGGGAACGCCAGGCCGGAACTGCGGCCAGTGCCCGATCCACACCCACAAGCAACCCAGCAGCAGCAACGCCTCCTGCCACAGTGATATCCAGTCGCGTGTAGCAGCCTCGGGTGAGAGGGTGAAACAGCCGCAACGGATGTCTATGCCTCGCAGGATGGCTTGGGCCAGGCCGACGATGAACATCACCGTGAGGAAGGTGAACAACAGCCCCATGGCCCGCGGCCAGATGCCGACTAGCAGGGCCAGGCCTCCGGCTAGTTCGGCCCACGGCAGCCAGATTGCTATCAGGAGAACCACCGACTCGTTGACCACTGGCTCGAGCCCGTAACCCTTAATGATCTCGATGAAGGCCTCGGAGTAAAGGATCTTCTCCCAACTGGCGTAGATGAATATACCTGCGATAACCAGCCGCAAGAGGAATAACAGAGCGGGATTGCGGACGGCCTGGCTAACTCGACTGCCTGGCTGGGACATACAAGTCACTCCTCGACCATGGAGCCAGCGGCAGGCCCGTGCACTATCGCGTGGCCCGCTGCTTCCCACTGCTCCGGGCCCTCGTTCATCAGTCTAACATCGCGGTAGCCGAGATCGAGCAACTGTTCGGCCACGCCCTCCTTGGACATGCAGCCCGGTTCGCAGTAGAGAATCAGGATTTGGTCCTGGGGGACTTTGCCGGTGAAATCCGTCCAGTACTGCTCAAAGTCGCCATCTTCGTTGTCGGGTAGATTGACGGCGCCTGCAATGTGCTGCTCCTCGTACCACTCTGGCTCCTCCGCGCATACCACCAGGGCTTCACCACTGGTGGCCAGACGGTAGGCCTCGGCCATGCTAATGGACCTCGCCTCAGGCTGAGCCTGGGGGATGACCGCTATGCGGCGCTCCTGCGGCCAGATGCGGCACACGTTGAAAAGCAGACCTACGCCCAGAGCCAGCAGAACTAACGCCGCTATCCGTTGGATGTCGGTGCCTACGTCGGCGCGTTGCCACCAGTCGACAATCAGCGTTCTCCAGCCGTAGGGACGTGGCTGTTGTCCATTCAATTCACTCATCTGACAATCTACCTGCAGCCCAGAGCTTGTAGTGGGGAATCGTAGTGCAACTCCACCACTAGCTAACGCCGAAGGGAGGCAATATTGTTCCGCATTGGGAACGCTGGTTGCGTCTCTGGAGCCGGTGTAAGTCACCGTTTGGGGTGGCCCGGAAAAACTTTGGCGCCCAGGGGCTTACAAAGCATATATAGTACGATATACTATAAGTGTAGATAGCATATAGGTGAGATTATGAGACGAAGAGCCGGCCCACAAGGTCATGCTAGGAGAGCGGGACGTGGACAGATACCAAGACGACTCTCTCGGATGATTGAGCCCAGCGTTCTTTACTTGCTGGCCAGTGGCACAGCTATCCACGGCTACGAGCTATCCGTGGCGGTGAACGGTCTGGGGCTGGCCGAGACGCTCGTTGACCCCGGCGCTATCTATCGCTGTCTACGCGGGCTGGAAGCCGACGGCTGCGTGATCTCGAACTGGGATACCTCCGGCAGCGGGCCAGCTCGCCGCGTTTATCAACTCACGCCCGCCGGCAGACAGCGTTTGGCTGGTTGGGTCGCGGTCATTGGCCAGCGGGTCCAGGCACTGGGCAACTTCGTGGATATGTGCCGGTCGGTAGGCATTGATGACAAGTCGTGATCTGTTAGGCTGCTCATTACGCAGCCAAGTCCGTAGGAGAGGAAACCTGCCATGCGCTACGCCATATCGGCTGATGGAGAAGAGGTCGCCACACATTTTGGCCGCTGTGAGTACTACGCCTTGATTGACGTTGAAAACGGGGCAGTGAGCGGACGAGAACGGATATCGAGCCCCGGGCACAGTCCCGGGCAACTGCCTCGCCTGCGGAGCGCGAGGACCTGCTCTGACTCATCTAGGACATTGCGTCAATAGCTTCTCAATGCTTGTACTCACCGAGTCCCATCCGCCTTGTTGAGCACGATTGTCGGCCGTCCTTATCGGGTCCTTGTGATGGCTCTGCAATGCTGGCGCCAACACCTCCAATGCTTCCACCACGAGTTCAGCTTGAGGCCCCTGCATCTCGCTGGGGTTGATGGCATCTACCATCGTGGTAACGGCCACATCGAATGAGCTGGGAAAGGCTGGATCAATGCTGCGAGAAATGGTAACATGTGTAGCAGAAGCGTGGCAGATAGGCCTCTTTAGCTGGCTACACGCCAGCTGATGCTCACAACGTGCGCAACGGAGGGCATACGATGGAAGCAGCGCGGATTGAGTTCCTTCCCCGGGGCAAGAGTAAGAAGGCGCGCGACAACGCCAAGGGCCATTTGCTCGAGCAGTTGGTCGCGGAATACCTTAAGGCTTCAGGCTACCCGGACGTTGAATTAAATGTAGAACGTACCGGTACCGAGTTGGACGTGGTGGGACGAGCGGGTCTGACCCGAGCAGAGCTAATCGTTTCATGCAAGTGTCAACACGAAGCAGTCTCCCCAGGCCCCTTGAAGGAACTGGCAATGGACGTACTAAATCAGGCAGACAGAGATCCGCGCGCACACGGCCTCTTTGTTGCGATTCCGGGGTTCAGTGGCAAGGCCTGGGATTACTACCGGTCGGAACTTCTCGATGAGGCTACGAAGCGTGTTAGGCTTTGCGAAGAGGCAGATCTGATCCGAGCATTGTGCGAACAGGCAGACTGGCACTCGCCAGAGACGGTCACAGCACTGGTGGAGGAACGCGGGACCGGCAAGGTTGGTGAGGTGCGCCTCCTATACGGCGAAAAAGGGGCACACTGGGCCCTATTGGTCCTCGACGAGGGTGAGCGCACCCCTTCTGGGTTCTACATCCTGGCTCCAACTGGTCAGCTTATCGTTGAAGATGACCTGTTGGCCACCATTTCTAGGGGGTTACGCGAGAACAGTTCAGACCTCGCCGAATTGGCGATGCTCAATGAACCTCCAGAGACAATGGCCCCCCAGCCCCCTGACCGGGCGACCGCCGCCCGGGCGCACGTGGTGACCCCGGGAAAAGGCTGGTTCGACTACAAGTTTCCGGCTCCTCCAGACTGCTTCGCAGGGCGCAATGAGGAAGTGGAAGCTTTCCGTTCTCTGGTGAGGCAAGTGCGTTCCGGGGAAAGTGCTGAGCGTCTGTGCATTGTGACCGGACTCTCTGGTATCGGCAAGAGTTCCTTGATCCTCAAGATGTTGAAGGAGGCGCATCAAGACGGTGCTCGTGGCATATCAGTAAGCGGTGTGTCTGGCCAGAGTCGGGGGTTTCTTACAGCTTCCGTCTTGCGGCTCATTGAGACTCTTGACGAGGATGCTCAGACGGGTGAGGCTTTCGCTGGCGTGTCGGTTGGTGGCACCCTGTCTCTTCCGGAGGGTTTATACGACGTAGGCGAAAGAGCGCGGGAGTGCGGCATTACCCCCGTGCTGTTCTTTGACCAGTTCGAGGCGGTGCTGCACGATTTGTCACTTGCGGAAGCCACGCTGGAGATGGCGCTGGCGGTCGAGGAGTCCCAAGCGAATCTAGTCCTCGGCTTTGCTTGGAAGACAGACTTCTGGTGGCAAGACGAAGAGATTGCCTTCGTTCGCGAAGCACTCCGGAAGAGGGCTCGATCAGTGCCCGTCAAGCAGTTCGGTCCAGATGAGACCAATGTATTGCTTCGAGCACTCGAGGCCAGAATCAACGCAGGACTAATGACCGCCTTAGAGCAGGAGGTCCGCGAGTTTAGCAGAGGCTACCCCTGGTTGCTCAAGAAGGTCTGTTGGCACATCAACCAGCAGATCGCCGACGGCGCTGGGCAGCGAGAACTCGTGGAACGACAACTTGACCTCCGCAATCTGTTCGAGGCTGATATCCAAAGCTTGGACGAGGATGAAAAGGATTCGTTACGTAAGTTAGCCTCTGTGATGCCTGCGGATTCGCGCACGTTGGCGGAGCGGTTCCCAGGACGGGACATCGGTCAGCTCCTCAACAAATTCGTCGACATGCGGCTGTTATTGCGGGAAGGAGATGTGTACAACGTATATCACGACATCTTCGCCGAGTTCCTCCGCACAGACCGTCTACCGATTGATGAAGTGTATTTGCTTCGCACTCGACCTCGGAGAGCGCTCAAGGCGATCGAGCGACTGGCTGCGGGGAGTGATAAGGCCTCAATAGAGCAACTGGCGTCCGACCTAGCCGTGGCGCCAGGCTCTCTATCCAACTACCTGCGCGACCTTCGGGCCATAGGTGTCGTCGATTACGCAGGAGACGATGTTTGGCTTCCTTCTGATATCGGCATCATTGCAACCGAGGATGACTTGAGTGCAGCAATTAGACAGCGACTTGTCCGGAATACTTGTACTAAGCGAATACTCGAACTCTGGGATGAAGCACAACTTCGGACCCTAGGGGATGTTATCGCAATACTCCAAGGGGAATTCCCGGCGGTCGCTGCCCAACAAAGGACGTGGGAAAGATATGCGAGCACAATGGTAGCCTGGCTGAACTCAGTTGGCGCGACCGGTGACGGACCTATCCAACTCCGCGGCCTGCCTATTGCTAGGTACTTGATCGGTGCACAATCCGGTGCGCAACAGCCTGAGGGCTACATCAGTGGTACGCGCCGACTGATCAAGCAACTACGCAATAAGGGACCCATGAGCAAGGAGCAGATTGCTGTGAGTATTAGCCGATCGGAGACGATGGTTGAGAAATCATTGGTCGATGCACGCCTAATGGGATTGTGTGAGAGACTCGTGGATGGTCGTCGGCGTCTGACTGCGGATGGAGAGCTGTTCGCAGATAGCGAGGTCAACAACCAGAGGGCAATTGTCCGGAAGCGGATTCTGGATGTCCCAGTGGTCGCTTATTTCTACGAAACAGTAGCGACTGCTGAGCCTCAGTGGGTCTCAGCTCGCCAAGTGGTGTCGGAAATCAACACGAGAAAAGGCAAGGAACTGCATCCAACAACCACTGCAAGCTTGGCCAATATCCTGGCCAATTGGCTAGAATTTGCAGAGTTGATAGAGAGATCCGGCGGTCGTTGCCGAATCCCCGCCCAATGCACTCTCTTATGATCTGTGCGTGGCGGTGGCGGGACGCCATACCCATCCGGTGGCTATGACCGTCGGTGGCTTCAGCTTCGCCCAGGACGAAGACGAACTCACGCGGATACGCGCCCGTTTGCCGGACGCAATTGAGATACGAAAGAGACGGTGCGACTGGTCACGATGGTACGCCAGAAAGCCGAGGATGCAGCGATCGAGGGGGGAATTCCTCTGGTGCTGATTGACGGCGCTCCGGGCATTGGTTGCACCGCCGTCGCGGCCATCACGGATACCGATCTGGCGCTGGTCGTCACCGAGCCGACTCTCTCCGGAATTCACGACATGGAACGGATTGTCCAGCTCTGCAAGCAGTTTTAGACTACTGTTACGGTAATGATCAACAAGGCTGACATCAACGCTACAAACACACAGCAGATCCGTGACTATTGCGCGCAAAACGGCCTGGAATTAGTCGCAGAATTGCCATATGACGAGTCGGTCACTGAAGCAATGGCCGAGCAGATGCCGCTGGTCGAGTACCGAGATGGGCCAGTAACTGAGGGCATCCGCAAAGCGTGGGATAGACTAAGCCAATTGCTCAGCGCTTAGTGACAAGAGTCAAGAGCGAGGAGGACAGGACTGTGCCGTTGTACGAGTACGAATGCCTACACTGTGGCCGGGTCCACGAGGTGCTCCAGCTGTGGTTGAAGCTACTGACCAGGGCATCCCCCTGGGACCTGACGTCGTCCCGGAGGCGGTGTGGGAGGCATTGAGGGGAATCGTCGCCAGGCTGCCCCACTAGCCAGATACAGGCCGCTGCCCAGGCCATTCAGTGTGCTGGTAAGGCCGGGTTAGTGGCACAGACAGGGGTAATGTATGTATGCAAGCCAAGTTTGAATGTGTACCGTGTTTCGCGCGGCAGGCCGTGGAGGCCGCGCGTATTGCCACCGCTGATCCCTTGCTCCAGGAGCGTGTTATCCGTGAAGCTCTACGCCGGCTGTCCCTAGCGAAGCTGGGCGTAACGCCGGTGGAGCTGAGCCAAGCGGTCTACTGCGCTGTGCGCGAGGTCACGGAAATTAACGATCCCTACGAGGAGATCAAACAGCAATCTAATGCCTACGCTCTGGCTAAGTACCCGGCAATGAAGCAGATTGTAGCCGGCGCCGATGACCCGCTCAATGTAGCTACCAGGATCGCTATCGCTGGCAACATCATTGACTTCGGCGTGCCGAATCGTCTCGATCTGGAGGGCACACTCGACCGTATTATGCAGACGGCTTTCGTGGTGGATGACTTTCGCGCCTTTGCGGAAAAGGTAAGCAAGGCTTCGAGGATACTGTACCTGGCAGACAATGCCGGCGAAATTATCTTCGATCGGGTATTGATTGAGCAGTTTTCGGCATCTGAGGTCACACTTACCGTGAAAGATGAGCCGTTTATCAATGATGCGATGGTGGCCGATGCCGAGACAGCTGATTTTGATGAGGCGATCCGCATCCTGCCGGTGCCGATGTATCCAGGCACCAATGCTGAGCGCGAAGCAGCCTGGGCTTCGGCAGATCTTATCATCTCGAAGGGGCAGGCCAACTACGAAGCATATTCTGAGGCATCGGGCCCACTGTTCTACCTGCTGGTGGCCAAGTGTGAGGTGGTGGCGCGAGAGCTCGGGGTTAAGATTGGGGATATGGTGCTGAAGGCAGGGCCCGAATTGAGCCCACGGTGAAGTAATACGTCTTCTACGCCCAGGAGACTGCTATGGGGCAAGCTAAGTGGCAGCATCTGTACGGGCCAGTTCCCTCACGCCGGCTGGGGCGATCGTTGGGTGTGGACCTGGTGCCGCACAATATATGCAGTTTTGACTGTATATACTGCCAACTAGGCCGGACTACGAATAAGACGCTAGAGCGGCGGCCATACGTTGATGCCGGGGAGATACTCGGCGAGCTGCGCCGGTGGGTCAAGCAGGACGGGCAGGCCGACTATATCACCTTCAGCGGTCTGGGTGAGCCGCCCCTGACCTCGTGGCAGACTCGCTGGCAGAGGTCAGTATGGAGTCGGCGGGGAAGTTACTCACCGGCAAATCGGGAGGTGGTGAGAACAGATGAACACGCTTAGAGACACTGACGAGGGCAAGGCTAAGCCGTCCGTCTGGCCGGTGTATGTGATGAGCGTTGTCATTGGCCTGCTCAGTTTGATATCCCTGGCTTGGGTTTGGTTGGTACCTTGGATGGCGCAGGGGTATACAGAGTATCCCCAGTACTTTCAGCAGCTTTCGCCGGGCGCTCACCAGTTTGCGCACATGATGCAGCGCCTGGTTCCATACGCACCCCTGTTTGGTCTTCATGGGTTGTTTGGAATCGTCACGGCTGTCGCCGCAGCGAGGTTGCGCTCCTGGGGGTGGTGGTGTGCTGTCATATGGCTCGCAGCATATTCTCTCTGGCACGTCTTCTTGACGGTGAACCTTGGGATAGCCGAAGTTTCGCTGACAGCAAGCCTCGTCACAGCTGCCTTCTATGGCCTCATCATCTGGCTACTAGCAACGCGCCGACAGTTGTTCTTCCCGGCGAAGAGCAAGATGGTGACGGTGACGGGTAAGAAAAGGCCGCGATATCAGGTAGTATTGTTCGTTGTAGTCCCCCTTGTGCTGGTGGTGGTTGGAAGTGCCGTGCTTGTCAAGACGGTTCCCCGGAACGCGGGAGAGCAGGTTTGGTTCGGGATGCTTCCGGAAAAGGAGCAGAAGCCGGAGGCTTTCGAGCCCTACCTTGCAGCGCACCCGGACGATTTGGCCCGCCGCGAAGCTGCGCTGGTGTGGTACAGCTTCAGAGAGCCAGATGATCAAAAGCTGAAGGCTCATACTTTTGAGATGGCCCGATGGCATCCCAACAGCGACGAACTGTTTTTCACGAACATCACATTGTTCTACCTGGACCCAGAGTACCGGGAGCGGGTTACAGACGTGTTGGAAGCTCAAATCGAACAGTACACTGATGACCACCACTTCTTCTGGGTCTTAGCGATGACCTGTGAGCACAATGCCATCCCCCCGAAATGCGAGCAGGCGGTGGACCGCGAGAGGTGGCTTCAGTATTACGGTCTGCCGTCTGATTACCAGATTCCCGTGGAGATTAACCACGAACGCGCTGAAAAGGCCATCGCCTACTACCGTCGCGCCATCGCCGCTGCGGAGGGAGAAGACTTCTATCCTGCATTTTACTCGGAGCAGTTAGCAGATCTGCTCATGGCACTGGAGCGATACGAGGAAGCCCTTGTCGCCTGCGAGGCCGCGCTGCCACACGTCGAAGAAGTCTCTAAGCCGGGCCTTTACTTGTCTTACGCTACATGCCTACGCGAGGCAGATAGAATCGAGGACGCGAGAAATGCTCTCCAGGAGGTCATTGCGGCGGACCACGAGGGTTTCGACGGCGGTCCGGGCCATTACGCGGCCTACGCCTACCTGATGCTGGGCCGCATAGCATTGGAGCAGGACCACGATGTCGAGACCGCCAGCAAGCACCTGCTGAGCGCAGTCTCGGTCGAGCCCTGCTGCCACACCACTACGCAGGGGATGCCCCTGCATTTGGCGCGCAAGCTCCTTGAAGCCGGGCGATATGAGCCAGTGGAGGACTTCTGCGGCACAATCATCAGCAAGTTCATCAAGACCCACAGACCCACCGAAGAACTCTTGGAAAAGGCTCGCTCCATGAAAGCGGAAGATCAAGGAGGCGAGGGGCAGACCTATTGAGTCTTTCTCAAGGCGGCGTGAGCGTCTTGTCTACGTGCTCGTGTGCGGCAGTGCCGCCTCGGCGCGGACCTGCTCGATGAACTCATCCAGCGGCCGGGGGCCGAGGTCGCCGTCCTCACGGCTGCGGACGGCCACCTGCCCCGACTCCTGCTCGCGGTCGCCGACCACCAGCATATGCGGAATCTTCATCAGCTCAGCATCGCGGATCTTGGCTTGAAGTGTAGCCGAAGCCTCGTCTATCTCTACGCGCATGTCGTGGTCGCGGAGTTCCTGAGCGACCTGCCTGGCGTAATCAACGTTCCGGTCGGTGATGGGGAGGACGCGGACTTGCACCGGGGCCAGCCACATGGGGAAGTTGCCCGCATAATTCTCGATCATGGCCCCCAGGAAGCGCTCGATGCCTGCCAGGACGACGCGGTGAATCATGACCGGGCGATGCTCCTGGCCATCGGTGCCGACATAGGTGATATCAAAGCGTTCGGGCATGGCAAAATCGCACTGGATAGTCGGGCCGTCCCACAGCCGGCCCAGGGCGTCTTTGAGGGCGATGTCAATCTTGGGCCCATAGAAGGCGCCGTCTTTGGGCACCACCTGGTAATCCAACTCGCACTGCTCAAGAGCATCCGCAAGCGCTTGGGTGGCTTGCTCCCACATCTCGGCGGTGCCTATCGCCTTATCCGGCCTGGTCGCCAGGAAGATCTCGTACTCGTCGAAGCCGAACGTGCTGAGCATATCCTGGGAGAAGTCAATAACCCCGATGATCTCATCGGTGAGCTGCTCGGGCGTGCAGAAGATGTGGGCATCGTCCTGGGTGAAGCCGCGCACCCGCAGCAAGCCGTGCAGCACACCGCTGCGTTCATGGCGGTAGACGGTGCCCAGCTCGAAGTAGCGGATGGGCAGATCGCGGTAGGAGCGCGTCTCGGAATTGTAGATCAGGATGTGGCCAGGACAGTTCATTGGCTTGATGCCGTAGGACTGGCCCTCTACATCGGTGTAGTACATGGGGTAGTCTTGCTGGGCGTGCCCGGATATCTCCCAGATGGTGCTCTTGATGAGATGGGGCGTACGCACTAGTTGGTAGCCGCGCCTGAGATGCTCTCTGATGGTGAAGTCGGTGACCAGTTGGCGTAGCATAGCGCCGTTGGGATGATAGTAGACCAGCCCGGCGCCGGCCTCCTCAAAGAAGCTGAATAGCTTTAGATCGCGGCCGAGTTTGCGGTGATCGCGCTGTTTGGCTTCCTCGATGCGCTGGAGGTGCTCCTCGAGCATCTTCGGGGCAGGATATGCGGTCCCGTAGATGCGCTGAAGCATCGGGTTGGTTTCTCGGCCCCGCCAGTATGCACCCGCCACTGACAGGAGCTTGACGGCGACGATCTTCCCGGTGGAGGGCAGATGAGGGCCACGGCACAGGTCGGTGAATTGGCCGTGCTGATACAGCGAGATGGTCTCTTCGCCCTGCTCGACCAAATCGTCAATCAGCTCGACCTTGTACGGGTTATCCTGAGCTTCGAACAAGGTCCGAGCGTCGGCTGCTGATACCTCCCGGCGCTCGAACGGTAAGTCCGCCTCAATGATGCTCTCCATCTCGGCCTCGATCCGCACCAGATCGTCCTGGGTGAACGCTTCGTCCACATCGAAGTCGTAGTAGAAGCCATCCGCGATGGATGGGCCGATAGTGGGCTTGGCGTCGGGGAAGAGGCAGACGACGGCGTCAGCCATTATGTGTGCTGCTGAGTGGCGGTAGATTTCCAGGCCTTCGGGACTATCTACAGTTAAGATGGTCAGCTCAGCGTCGCTATCTATTGGTGTGGATAAGTCAACGATCTGATCGTTAATCTGAGCGGCCACAGCGTCGCGAGCCAGCCCGGGACCAATCTCCTTGGCTACCTGGCCAGCGGTGGTGCCGGTAGGCACCTGGATCGTGGAGCCATCGGGTAACGTGACGGTGATTTGTGCCATGGTGCCTCCGTGCAGACTGGAACTTAGGGGAAGGGGTTATCCTGACGGCGTACAGCTTGGCAATCGAATGACAGGTAGTTCCCTGGACTGATCCAAACAAGTGGTGGGCGCTGGAGGACTTGAACCTCCGACCTCCACCGTGTCAAGGTGGCGTTCTCCCTCTGAACTAAGCGCCCAAGCACTGGGAGGATTATAGCACAACGGTTCACCTGTGTAAAGAACCGTAGCGGGATGCCAAGAGAGCCAGGGAACAGTGGTGACAAAGAAAACGGGGACCTGGTTACCCATGCCCCGAATCGGTTCCGTCGGCTGTTGCGTCCCTTAGTTAGAACGGAACGACGACACCGCGACGAGCAGTTGCACGTCGTCCAGCCAGCCGTTCTTCCTGATAGTAGCCTCCTTGGAGACTTCCTGCCGGGCATACGTTAGAGTGACATTAACGCCGTCCGCGAGCTGCTGGGCTTGGTAATCGCTGACCGACTGTCAATCCGGCTGTGAGCTACCCTCGCTTCTGGGTCTGGTATCAATTGACAGCCGGATTAGGTGCTCAGAGCGTTGCCAAATGGCTAATCCCACTCGGCACCTGCCGGAGAGTCAAGCATACTGAGCCCGGCAGGTCAAGTGTTTAGATACAGCATCCACCAGGAAGTATTGCTTGCCATTCCCAAGGATAGCTCGATACTCTCTAGTCTTCCTGGTTGGCAGAGCCCTCTTCGTCATCATCTTCGACTTCTACCCAGACTTTGCCCGTACCGCCACAGTAGGAGCACCGCACGGTGCCCCACTGGCGAATACTGCGTCCCGCAGCGGCCAGGCAGTCGCGGCAACTGCGGCCGCCGCTGGCCGTACAGGTGCGCTTACCCCCACAGTGTTCACACTCGACTAGGCTTTGTCCCATAGACGCCCTCCTTTATCGTTGACTGTCTTTCTCAAGCCCACGCCCTGGTCTGAGTCCGTCATATTGCCCAAGAGATGCCGGCCTCTGTGAAGGATACTGGGCAAGATGACGGGCCTGCTTCGGCTAATCGCTGGTCGCCTGCCAGTATGAGAGCAGCGAACCAGGCACCCGGATTGTCCCGGCCGCCTGTGGGCGGAAAGCAGGCGCAAGTAAGGGCACCAGCCTGGGCGGGGCCAATTCCTCTGTCTGCGGCAGTGCATCTTGCGCGCTAATGACGAGCTTAGTCAATTCCGCCGCATCGGCTCCCACTGCGTTGACCTGTGCACTGCTGACTACGGTGTGGAGCGCACGCTGGGCCGCCCACTTGAAATCGCTGGGCCCCGCCCACATCAGATAGGCGGTCTGCCAGCGGAAGCTTCCCTCGACGATCGGCAGGTCGGCCATGCCCAAGAGATATGTTGCGGTGAACGGCCCCGCTACAGACCTGCCCTCGATCTCAAGCATGGTCCCCGATGCTGCCCTGCCCTCGAGGAGATTGAGCGCTGATGCGTAGGACACCTCGCGGCTGACCTGGGGCTGTTCCCAGGAGGGGGGCGCGCGCGTGATCAAGTACTGGGTCACGAACTGCGCCGGCGGCAATCTCGACATTATCAGCAAGGGACTTTCCGCGGCCCGCTCTTGGTAAGGTTGTCCAGGTAGGCGGCCGTACCCGCGCAGTAACGGAGTAAGCTCCCGGAAGAACGGCGTATGAGGCTGCTGCCAAGCCAACCACAGACGGGGGGGGCCGGCGAAGTACCCTTCGAAATCTATAGCGATGTGGCCATGGTACTCGCTAACACCGCCACGTGCCTGCCAGCCCGCAGGAAGCTCCAGCGTCAGTTGCCCATCCGGCGAAGTCCACGTCTGGGTCAGCTCGCGCAGCAGCTCCGGCACGGCTGCTGTCAGCCGCGCTATTGACACACTGGCCAGTATGCGCCGTAGGTGTGGCAGAACCCGTTCGAATTGAGCTTCTGCAGCATAGGCCGCGCTGAACATGACCACCTCTGCTGCGCGGGCAACCACTACGATCGTGCTCACATTGTCTGTTGTCCCGAGGCGCATACGACCTGTTATGATATCAAACTCTGTATTGCCGCGTCGAACGTGGCGCTCCCGCGTCCCACTGAGCGTAGCGCCAATCAGTTCCTGACAGTAGGCCAGCACTGTTTGTGTGTCAGTAGTCTGCGTAGTCTGCTCACCCTTGCCAACGGGCAGAGGCACCAGCGGACAGACCACAATGCCCTGGGGGCGGGCCGGGTCGTAGCCGTGAAAGACGCCTCTGGCCAGTTGTGCTGCCCATCGCGCTGGCAGCTTCGCCGTCAGGCCCTCCGAGAGAGCCCGTTCGACCCATTCCTCTTCGGCGAGCGTCGGCAGGGTAGGCCCGGCTGGCCCGAGGGCTTGCGGCCACTGAGGAGTCGCGAGGGGCTGATCTGCCTCGGTTGGCACCGGGGGTCCGGGCGGTGCAGAAGGCGAGACTGGTTGGCGCGGTTGCAGGGGCTCCGGAGGAGTTCCCGGTCTATCTACTAGCGGTGCCGGGATGGGCCGTGGTGAGGTGGGGACTCGGGGTGGTGGCGGCACGAGAGCAGGGGCGCGAGCCGGCTGATCCGAGCGAAGCGATGTCTCCGGCTTCGTCGCAACTTGGAGGCCCGCTGGCGCGGCCGGTTGCAGTAGGACCGGGGTAGTGTTCAACCTACCCGTGAGGGCCGGCGCGACAAGTCGCGGTTGCAATACCAGAGAAGCCCGGCGAGACGGCTCGGCAGAGCGGACGGCTACAGCGGGCTGGGCCGGAGCCTGCAGCTCAGGTGCTATGCCTGGTTGGGGTGGGAAGGCGGCCGTTGCCGGTCTGTCGGTTTCTGGGGGCAGAACAACGGGTGCAGGGCGCGGCTCCACCATCGTGCTGGACTGACCGAGTCGGGTTGGCGCTTGCGGCTGCAGGGATAGTGGTGGTTGCGCTGGTTCAGGTAGCTCTGTCAGGGGAGGCACGGTAGATGGTCTATCGGTTTGTGGCCCCCGGACAGATAACGGCGGCGATGTTGGTGAAGCGGCTTCGAGCAACGAGGCTGGGCCTATGCTCGCGATCAGCGGGCCGAATATGGCTGGTACTACCGACTGCTCGGGCTCGGGCCGGTAGAAAGTGCCGATCAGCAGGTAGCCTTCGGGCAACACATAAGCGGCAAATAGAGCGGTGTATGTGGTAGCGTCGTCAGTGGCAATAGTCCCGGTTACGGCCAGCCCTGGCCAGCCGGCTGCGGTCGTGAACGGCTCGAGAGTTCGTCGTTCATACCGCCATCTATGCGCCAACAGCTTCTCATGGCCGGTCACGGCCAGTTCACAAGTGCGTTCTGGTGCCGGTGTGGTCCAGGTAACGATCTCCACTGACCGCACGCGTTCATCGCTGGGGATGAGCAGCACCGCACTTGTGCTGACCTTGCGGATACGCCAGCCCTGCGGCAGTTCCAGAGAGATGCCCAGCTCTTCTATTACAGTGCGCTCGGCGCCAAGCTCGGCAGACCCATCTTCGCCCACTGGCGGGGCAGCTCCCGCCCAGCCGCCGAGCAGTACCGTAAGTGCAGCCCAGAATATCGGTGTGGTCGTTCGCATCAACCAATTATTCGACGGGGGGAGGTCGGAAACCTTCTGCCAGCTCGCCTTGCAGCAACCGGCGTCACCCGTTATAATTGAGTTATAAGCCGCGTCTCACTCTATATCGCGCGAAACTAACAATTAATGTCACTCACCGGGGAGAACAGGGGATGTCTTTCACCTTTCTAATGCCTAGATTGAGTCGGGGAACGTCGCAGGACGCCCGCGGCGGCTGGCGGGCGGTCTCGGTCTTCTCCGTGCAGAAGTCGGTACTGCGACCGCCGGACCCCAGTTTTGCTCCGCCGGTGGACGTCTACGAGACCGACAGCGAAGTGCTGGTGCGTATGGAGATCGCGGGTATTGACCCTAGTGGCGTCAATATTGCGATAATGAGCCGGGAGCGTCTGGTGACCATAAGCGGCCAGCGCAGTGACCCCGCCGCCGGCCAACCGCGCAAGTATCAGAGCATGGAGATTGAGTGTGGCCCGTTCAGTCGCCAGATTCGCTTACCTGCGGAGATAGACGAGGCCAAGGCGTCGGCCCATTACAGTGACGGCTTCCTGGTCGTCACCTTCCCAAAGGTGCAATCCCACGCCAACCCTTCTCATTCGATGCCGATTGAATAGTCCCCAGCTACTCACGGAGTGATTTGATGGAACCCGATGGTACTATACTCGAAGCCAGTCTACCTGCCGAGCTGCCAATTCTTACGATAGACGATATGGTCATTTTTCCCCATATGATCGTGCCCCTGGTCGTGCGGGAAACCGATGCGGAGTTGGTCAATGCTGTGGTGGCGGGCGATCGCTTCCTCGGCTGCGTGACCCGACAGCCGGAGAGCGAAGAAGCTATCGGCGAACAGCCACCGCTGCACCGGATCGGCTGTGCGACGCAGCTTCATAAGATGCTCCAGATGCCTGACGAAACTCGCCGCATCCTGATTCGCGGTGTGGTGCGGATTCGCATTGATGAATTTATCGCGACCGAGCCGTACCAGGTGGCGCGGGTGACGGTCTTGGAGGATATCGAGGTGGACGAATCTGACGAAGAGATCCAGGCGCTTAAGCAGAGCCTGCTTAATACCTTCGAGGAGATTGTGGAGCTTTCGCCAGCCCTGCCGGAGGAGGCTTTTGTGCAGGCGCTCAATGTCCCCGATATCTCTATGCTCGGCGACCTGGTCGTCTCGGCGCTAGAGGTGAGCCTCTCCGCCCGGCAGGAAATCCTGGAGTCCGTGGACGTGCGCCAGCGGCTAGCGCTGGTCCACAAGGCAGCTCACGAACAGCTCATCCGCCTGCAAGCTGCCCATCGCCTTTCCACCGACATTCAGGAAGAGATCGAGAAGACCCAGCGTGACTACTACCTGCGTGAGCAGCTCAAAGCTATTCAGAAGCAGTTGGGCGAGGAGGGTGAAGGAGAGGAGATCGCCGAGCTGCGCCAGCGCCTGGCGGAGGCGGAGCTGACCGAGGGGGGACGCGAAGTCGCCGAGCGAGAACTGGATCGGCTGGCGCGGATGAACCCGGCAGCCGCTGAGTACAGCGTGGTACGCACCTATCTGGAATGGATCCTTGAACTCCCCTGGCTGGAGAGGTCGGAGGAGCACATTGACGTCGAGCAAGCCCAGTGTGTGCTCGACAAGGACCACTACGATCTCAACGACGTCAAAGACCGCATCGTCGAATACCTCGCCGTCCGGCAGATTAAGCCTGACCTAAAAGGTCCGATACTGTGCTTTATTGGGCCACCCGGAGTAGGCAAGACTTCGCTGGGCCAAAGTATCGCCCGGGCTACCGGGCGCGAATTCATTCGCATCTCGCTGGGCGGGGTACGGGACGAAGCTGAGATCCGCGGCCACCGCCGTACTTACGTCGGGGCGCTGCCCGGACGTATAATCCAGGGCCTGCGCACGGTGGGCACCAGCAATCCCGTCTTTATGCTCGACGAGGTAGACAAGATTGGCGCCGACTTCCGCGGCGATCCGTCCGCGGCGCTTCTGGAGGTGCTCGACCCCGCTCAGAATGATACCTTCTCGGATCACTACCTGGAGATTCCCTTCGATCTGTCGCGGGTTATGTTCATTACCACCGGCAACGTCACTGCGACCATTCCGCCGGCACTGCTTGACCGTATGGAAATTCTGCGCCTGCCCGGCTATAGCGATGAAGACAAGATGCACATCGCTACGCGCTACCTAGTACCGCGGCAGCGTGCGGAGCATGGGTTACGGGCCCGTGAGCTGCGCATCACGAAGGGAGCGCTACGTCGCATCATTAGCAATTACACCCGCGAAGCCGGCGTCCGCAACCTGGAGCGTGCTATCGGGACAATCTGCCGCAAGGTGGCCCGCCGGGTCGCCGCCGGAGAGACCGGGCTTGTTTCGGTGAAACGAGACGACCTGGAGGAGTTCCTGGGGCATCAGCAGTTCTTCCACGAGGCTGCAGAGCGGATCACGGTGCCGGGGGTGGCCACCGGATTGGCGTGGACCGAGGCCGGTGGCGAAATCCTGTTTGTCGAAGCCTCCCGAATGCCCGGGAAAAAGACGCTAACACTCACCGGCCAACTGGGCGATGTGATGCAGGAGTCGGCCCAGGCTGCGCTCAGTTGGGTGCGTGCTAACGCGCAAGCCATCGGCATCGAGCGCGACTTCTACGAGAAGAGCGACATCCACCTACACGTGCCCAGCGGGGCGACTCCGAAAGACGGTCCCTCCGCCGGCGTGGCGATGGCTGCCGCCCTTGCTTCGCTGTTGAGCGGGCGGCTGGCCAAGGGTGATGTGGCGATGACTGGTGAGATCACCCTGCGTGGTAAGGTCCTGCCCGTCGGCGGGATCAAGGAGAAGGTGCTCGCGGCTAAGCGCGCCGGGCTGCATACAGTCATCCTGCCTGCCGAGAACGAAGGCGCGGTTCTGGACATGGAGGAGGACCTACGCGAGGGCATCGGCTTCGTCTTCGTGGACAGCGTGGATGATGTCCTCACCGCCGGCTTGGAGCCGGCCCAGCAGTGAATCGTCGTCTGTCGCGCTACTGTGGGAGCGCAGATATAGGACGAGGGTTACCCTAGTTCCGGTACTTAGGAAAGGCGCTGGGGCCGGGTATACAGCAGGTATGAGCAGGAATTGCTGTCTGGATAAAAGAATCTAATGGTGAGCAGAAGGCCTCACCAAAGTATTGGCTGGAGGCCGGACAACAAACGGGGCAACCCAGGAGCCCAGTGGCAGCGTTGGGCAAGGAGCAGGTACAATGGGAAAGACAGCCAATGATATTATGACGGCCAGGGTTGTGACTATTACCCCTTCGGCGACGGTTGGGGAAGTTGCTAAGCTTCTCAGCAGCAACCGCATCAGCGGCATGCCGGTCGTGACCGAGGGCGAGGTGCCCGGCCTGTTGAACAAGGTAGTGGGCATAATCAGCGAGGCTGATATCCTCACCGCCCCCTTGAGTGCCCCCGTGGAATCGGTTATGAGCCGTGATGTGGTGGCGGTGCGGCCAGATAGCCCTCTTAGCGAGGTTATCAAGAGTCTGGCGGAGAGGAACATCAAGCGAGTCCCTGTAATTGACGATGCAGGGCGCCTGGTGGGAATCGTGAGCCGGGCGGATATAGTCACAGCGATGGCTGCAGAATAGGCCACGCTATGCTGCTGCTCCGGGACAATGTGAGGTGTATCGGCGACTTACCTGCCTCCTGTCCCAGCCAATGCGTCCGAACCGGCCGTGGCGTGCAACTCTCGACTAGTAGCTCTCTCAAGAGAGCTGGTATCGCGTGGAGGTGGTATTGTGAGACCCGAGGATAAGGTCGTGACTGCTGCCTTGATTCTGGGGCTGGTTACATGGATGGTTGACTCTGTCCTGACTTACTTCTTCATCCACACGGCGACATTCTGGGACCTGCTGATTATTAACGTGCCCCGGCATGACCTCTACACGCGCTCCTTGGTGCTAGTGTGCTTCCTCGTATTCGGCATACTCGTGTGTAGAGTCATGGCTCGGCAGCAGGAGGCACTTGAGGAGATCAGCGTGCTGCGCGGTATTCTGCCAATCTGCGCTAACTGCAAGAAGATCAGAGATGACGAGGGACACTGGCAAGAACTGGAGGCATATATCGGCCAGCGATCAGGTGCCGAGTTCAGTCATGGCATTTGCCCAGACTGCTTTAGGAAACTGTATCCCCTAAGTACCCAGGGCATCTCTGACAACGAAGTGGTTGATAATGACTGAATAGCGAGAGCTTCGCCATGTGGACGTACCGAGGAAGATTCCTCGAGTTTGAGTTGGCGAAAACGTACCCGAGGCCTCCATGCTCACGAAGGCCGAAGCGGAGCTGATCGAGCAGGCAGCTAGTGTGGTGGATGGCCCATTGAATTGCAGGGGGGTACGACAATGGACGGACAGCGGACTGTCTTGGTGGTAGACGACGATATCAGGATGCTCACCGTATGTCGTGAGATACTTGTAAAGGCCGGCTATCGTGTACTGCTGGCTCGGGATGGGGAAGAGGCCACACGGACATTTCGTATTGACCACAATACGATCAGCGTAGTTGTCCTGGATTGGATCTTGCCTGGCTTGCGCGGCGAGGAACTGGTCGACTGCTTGCTGGAGATTGATCCGCAGGCCAAGATAGTGTTGTTCACCGGCTATTCGTACCTGGTGGATGAACCCACCGGCAGACGACTTAAGCCCAGGTTGAGAGGCTTCTTGAAGAAGCCCTTCGATGCATCTGAACTGGTGGCCGCCATCAATAAAGCGATAGGCGGAGAGAAGGATGAGCTGGCCGGGCAAGACCACAGGGGCAGCGCTGAGACGATATCTCGACGCAGATCTGGCATTAGGCTGCCTGGGCTATTTGAATGCCTGCTCCTGCTGGGCATAGTTCTATTCGTCATCGCGGTGATCATCATCGGCGGGCGATAGTGCACGACCACTGCGGGCACGGCCCGAGCGCGCCAGGGTCCAGTCGGGTCGTGGTTACATCTCCGCGCGGGCCTCTTTGACGATCTCCACGAAGCGGCGCGCCAGGCCGGTGATCTTAGCGAAGTCGCCGGCGGCCATAGCGTCCTTAGGCATCATCGCACTGCCTACGCAGAGTGCCGCCGCTCCGTTCTTGATGAATTCGGCGGCGGTATCGAGGTTCACGCCACCGGTGGGAACCAAGCGCACCTGGGGTAGCGGACCGAGTATGTCCTTGAAGAAGGCGGGGCCCACGCGCCCGGCGGGGAAGACCTTGATGAGGTCAGCGCCAGCGGTCCAGGCGGTCACAATCTCGGTGGGTGTGAAGGTGCCGGGCACCGCCACCTTATCGTAACGGTGGGCCATCTGGACCATGGGGATGTCCAGTATCGGGCTGACCACAAACTCGGCGCCCGCTAGGATTGCCGCCCGGGCTGTTTCGGCGTCGAGCACCGAGCCCACCCCTATACTTACGTCCTGACCGGCGAAGCGCGTAGCGGTCTCTTCGATGACTCTCAGCGCATCAGGCGTGGTCATGGTGACCTCGATGCACTCCACGCCGCCTTCGCGCAGTGCGTCAGCCACTTGCGCCAGGTGGTCGCTGCTCCGGGCGCGGATCACTGCGGTGATGCCCGTGGACAGGATCTTGTCCAGGGTTTCAATTCTCGTTGCCATGGCATGGCTTCCTTTCAGAGTTTCTGCCCGAAGGGCACGCTCTTCGATGAGTTCACCAAAGCGCGAACCGGCCTTTGTCAAAAGCGTGCTTTGCGCAAATGCTGTTTCGCACTTTCCTTCGCCTACCGCTGGATCTTAAAGCGGAGCTTTTCTCCGGCCGACTTCATTATGCGTTCGGTTTCTTCACGGGTGCCCCAGTGGTAGTCGCCGGGGATGGAGTGCTTGATCGCGCTGAAAGCGTCGCCGTACTTGAGCGCCTGCTCCCAGTCGCCGAACGTCAACCAGCCGAACAGGCAGCCTGCCGAGAAGGCGTCGCCGCCGCCCACGCGGTCGGCATTCTCCAGGTCGTAGGTGATGTCCTCGTAGAGCTTGTCAGCGTAGAGAATAGAGGTCCAGCCGCCGGTCCAGACCGTATCAATGCGCCGCACGGTAATGGCGCAAGCGGTCAGGTCGAAGCGCTCTTTAAGCTCGCGGGCGACGTCACCCGGTTCGCCCTGGTGGCCGAAGACTTCATTGGCGTCGTCTTCGGTGGTGATGAGCAGGTCCACGTTCGCCATCATCGGCTCTTGAGCAACGGCCGCCTCTTCCAGAGTCCACAGGCGCTTGCGGTAGTTGAGGTCGTAGCTGACAAACAGGCCGTTGTCCTTTGCCGCGGCGAGGGCGTTGGCGGTGACCTCCGCACAGTTCTCTGACAGCGCTGGCGTGATGCCTGAGGTATGGAATATCTTGCTGCCCGCGAAGATCTTGTCCCAATCCACCTCGCCGGGCTTGAGGTTAGAGATCGCCGAGTGGGCGCGGTCGTACATCACCGAGTTAGGCCGGGGCGCACTGCCCACCTCCAGGAAGTACAGCCCCACGCGCTCGCCCTCGTGCCAGACGATGTGGTCGGTGTAGACGCCCTGCTCGCGGGCCTTGTTGCGCACGAGACAGCCCAGCGGATTGTTGGGCAGCGCCGAGACCCAGGCCGTGGTCAGGCCCAGGCGGGCGCCACCGACGGCCACGTTGAACTCGCCACCGCCGGCGACTGCGTCAAAGCTGTCAGTCTGCTCCAAACGCTTCTTGTCCGGCGGTGTGAGCCGAATCATCGCCTCACCAAAAGTTACTATGTCGTACATTACCATCCCTCCTATCCCGGATTATTCATGAACGGCTTGTGGGAAACCCGCTTTTTAGGAAAAAAAGCCGGTTTTCCACACCCTTCCGGCAAAAACTTTGAAAGTTGAGTAGGGCAGTTGATAGTTGCATCGTGTCGCTGCTCAGAACGGACTGTGAACTGCCGCCGTTGCCTCTTGAGGAGCGCCTGCACGTCTTCCCAATGCTCATCCCCTTTATCTTCGTGAATAGTGCAGGATAGGGAACGTGATGGTCAAAGTCGTCATATCGTGGGATTTCTATTCTCCGAGTTCCTGGAGCAATCCTTCTGTGTGCAGATCGGCGGCCTCGGCTTCCCGCCAGTGTTGACATTGCCGAGGGGCATAGGCAGGATGCCGTCCCACTGAACAACGAAACAACCGGCGGATGTTGCAGGCAACATCCGCCCCGGCATTTACCGGCTATTGTTGCTCTCGGCAGTGGGCTGGGCTTGTTGCCCAGTCCACTGCGCAATACAAAAGTCTTTGCGGAAGGGGTGCGGGGAAAGCCACTTTCTTCAGAAAGGGGTTTCTCCGCAATGCCGTCTTCTTCCCTTTTGTCGTTACCCGCCTACGACCTCTATCTCGACGGGCTTGGCGTCGGCGCGGTTGTCCGGGTTGTAGTATTCGTAGACAGTGCTCTTCGGCGTCTTGGCCTTGATGGGAAACTTGGCCTTGAGCCGGTAGCTGAACTTGACTGTCTGCTTCGGCGTCAGCTTCTCCAGGTAGACGATAATCTGCCGACCGGTCATCTTGAACTTGTCAATGATATTGCTGCCGACCAGCTCGGCCAGGTCGCCGCTCTGCACCTGGAAGCCGGGCGGGATGCCCAGGTCCACGATGATCATGCTGGTCGTGCCGGGTGTATTGTTGCGGACCGTGACGTTGGCGGTGACGATGTCGTCCTGGACTAGCTTGGTCTTGTCGTAGTCCACGGTGATGTCGAGGACTTCCTGGGCCGGTGGGCGGATCTGTTTCCAGGGCAGGTAGTAGCGACTGACGATCTGGTAGAGCGTGGTGCCCTCGCCCTCGAAGCGAATCTCGATCTCATTTTCGCCCTCTTCGGTCCATTGCTGGCAGTCCACCTGGCGGAGCACGTCGGCGTCAGCCTGGGTGATCCTGAAATTCGCGGCCTGTTTACCGTTGACCAATACTGCGACGTGTGCGTCTACTTGGGTCGTTGCGCCTTTCTGGGCAAGCAACAGTGCTCGCAGCGCCAGCACAGTTGCATTCGTCGAGTGCCAGGTGCCGTTGGCGTCCTTCTGGGAGATTAGGTAGTTCAGCACGCGGCTGGCGACCTGCGGATAGCGGCCCGACTTGATGAAGGCAATGGCGGCCATGCCGGTAGCTTCCAGATCGGCTGACTTGCCGCTGGAGTGGGTAATACCGCTGATTTCGCTCTCCCACCACATCTTCTCGCCCTCGGTCTTGGCCATATCGCGGAGTCGGTCGAGCACCTCGATAGTGCGGTCATCCAGACTGTCGCCCTGAAGCACATCCGCTGCGACCAGCGCATTGCCCACGATGCTGAGCACATAAGGGTCTTTAGCTTCCGCCGCGTGATCGCGAACGAAACTGACCGCCTTATCCAGTTCAGCGCCTTTGTACTCCGACCACGCCAGGCCCCAGGTTGCATATGCAGTGGGGGGGAGGTCCTTGGCCTGGATGCGCTTCCAACTCTCCTGGTGCAGGTACGCCTCATCCGGTTTCCAGCTTCCGTCATTCTCCTGTTGACTTATCAGCCACTGCTGAGTACGAGAGATAACATTAGCATCCACGGGATGGACGGCATCCATATCGTGGAACAGCATCAAGCCGTAGGCGGTGAGAATCTTGTTGGCGGGCGGGTCGCCGAACCACGAGAACCCGCCGCCGGCGACCTCGTAGGAGACCAGGTGCTGGTAGCCAGTGTTAATGAAGCCCTCGGCTTTCATCTGGATTTCGGGGTTGACCTGGTTCGTGGACTTCATATAGTCCATGACCAACACGTTCGGATAAGTCACCGACGAGGTCTGCTCGAAGCAGCCGAAGGGCATCCGCAGCATGCTGTCAAGGCCCTCGACGGCCTGGGAGAAGATGCCCGGATAGATCTTGACCAGAATCTTGGAGGCGTCGTCAATGGCCCCTTCGGGGATGGTCATCGTGTGCACGATGTCCTCGCTGAGCCGGTCGTTGACGGTCTCTTCGATCTTCTTACCGTCAGGCTCGATGCGGATGTCGCGGGAGATGGCATCGCTCATCTTGCTGCCCAGGCCGTGCACCGTCAGCTTATGCGCACCGAGTTCCTTGGCGGTGATCGTGAAGTAGCGCACCGTCACCTCGTTCGGCGCAATGGTAAGCTCGTAGGCCTCATCGCCAGTGAGCTTGAACCAGTCGGCTTCGCTCAGCTCGATGCGGACCTTCTGATTGGTCGGCAGGTAGTTGTAGACAGCCACCGGTATCGAGACCTGGTCGTTCTGGGTGAGCGCCACCGGCAGGTCAATGTCTACGAAGAAGTCCTGGAAGCAGCGCAGGCCCTTGGTCGTCGAGCCGAGTTGGCCGATCGCGCTATTGGCCAGCGCCGCCAGCCGCCAGGTGGTTATCGAGTCGGCCATCGGCATAGTGAGTGTGGCCTTGCCGTCGCCGCCGGTGATTAGCGCCGGCTCGAAGAAGAGCGTCTCGGGGAAGTACTCGCGAATGCGCACTGTCTTCTTGTCCGGCATTGCGCCACCGTCGCGCATTTCTGCCTCTTCAGCCGGCGGACGAAGGGCAGGCATAGCCTTCATTCTGATGGCCTCGGCCATGGCGCCGCCCATCCCGGCCGCCATGGGCCGTGGTACTCCTCTGGCCATCCCGAAATCCATGAAAACCATCGGCTGCCGCGCGCTATCCTTGTCGTCAAACGCTTGCTGAGGAAACTGCGTATTGAAGTAGAAGTCGTCTTCGGTGTCTTTCTTGCCATCTGGTCCGGCGGAGAAGACAATAAGCGCCCACGCCGGATCATTCGCCGGCGTAAGTGTGAGGCGATTGCCCCAGGGATCGTTGAGTTCCTGTTGCCTGAGTAGCCCGCTGTTGAGCAGATCGCGCACCGCCGTGTCCGCAGGTGGCGCCTGGTTGTCGTGCTCATTGATATACTTGCGCAGCGCTGTTGCGATGTGCTCGACCAGAGGGCGAAGTTGCTCGGCCCACTCTTCGCGCGCCGCAGCCAGGCGCTCGGCATAGCTGTCCACCTGGAAGACATCCGGCTCGGGCACGTCCACAGCCGCAAAGAGGAACTGCGCCGCCTGCTGCTTGCGGGCATCCTCGGTCAGAGGCACGACTGCTCCGGGGAGCGGTATGATGATACCGGGCAGCTCCAACCCGTGAATCTCGAAGCGGGGCTTCATCAGCTCCCGCTCGAGGTAGAAGTAGACCTTCTCCATCCCTGGCTGCAGTTCCTGGAGGGCAAAGACGGCCTCGTCCACCACATTGATACCCAGCGCTGCCGCCACCGGCTCACCGTCACTGTTGGTCACCGTAAAGTTCAGGGTGGCCTCGCCGCCGGGTAGATAGGTATCCTTGTCGGCATCAATACCGATATTGAGGTCTGCCGCCGGCTCGACGTACAGCGGGCGGGTATCGCGCACAATCTGGCCGTTGGGCATAATCCGGTAGGCGCTCAGGTAGATCGTGCCGCCCAGCTCCTGGCTGAGCGGGATGCTTATTTCGGCACGACCGGCCCGCACGTCTGCGGCGCGCGTCAGCATCGTCTGGCGGTCCTTGACGACATCGAAATAGATCGTGCCCCGTTCGGCGGGAACGGTCAGAGCTGTGGCCAGGATGTTGTCACCCACACGGTAGAGCGCGGCGTCACTGCGCAGGAGGATGTTGCCCCCCGTTGGCTGGCTCTCGGTGGGTAGCTCAATCTGCCTCTCAGTGGTAAAGCCGTTAGCAGTGCGGGCCCGAATCGTGAGTGTAACCGGGGCCGAGAGTGGGGGAGAGGCAGGCCCCTGGCGCTCAAAGAACATCGGCCGCCCAAGCCGACCACCACTTGCTTCAGCGGGCGTCTCAGCAACGATGAAAGTGACCGTGCCCATGCCCATCTCGTCGGTGCGCTGGGGCATCTCGGTCAACTCAATCGGCTCGCCGCCGGCGTCCCGTAGCTCCATTGACTCGACTGTGGCGCTGACCGGTGTGCCGTCGGGCTTGGTGGTCATAATGTAGACACGATTTTCCAGATTGGGCACGAGGTTACCGGACTCAGGAACCGCGTTGATTATTATGTGGGATGCTGCGACCGTGGAGGTCTTGATAATCTTCTCGGTGTGTTCGGCAGCATCGGTGACATTGACCTCAAACTCCAGGAAGGCATTGCCCTGCTCCAGCGGCTGGCCGACGAAGCTGGTGGGGAGCTTGACTTCGAAGTCGAAAGTGCCCTGCTCATCGGTATTGCCTTCAATCTGGGCGATCTCGGTATAGTCAACGTCGAAGGTTTTCACCGTAATCTGCACTTCGCCGCCCGCCACCGGTTTGCCGAAGAAATAGTCGGCCTGGACGGTGCCTTCGACCGGCTCACCGGGGAGGTAGTAGTCGCGGTCCGTGGTCAGCGTGACCTTGAACTTAGGCAGGACGTAGCGCTTGACGGTGACATTCTTTTCGGTCTCTTGGTCCTCGATGATTGCACGGATGGTGTAGCGGCCCATGTTGACTTCATCAGCTAGTTGGAAGTCAATGCCGACTATGCCGAACTCGTTGGTCTTTTGCGTCTGCTTGAAGACCTTGTTGCCCTTGGCGTCAGCGACTTCCAGGGTCAGCGGAGTATCCTTGACTGCGTGGAGATTGGGACGGCGCAGGGCCAGTGCGCGCAGGTGCATGAGCTGGCCGGGCTGGTAGATGGGTTTGTCGGTCGTCAGCAGGACCTGGTAGACTCGTTTGAGGGTGATCCTTTGCGTAATCGAGTCGCGGTAGTTGTTGTACTGGGCGCGGACAACCAGGTCGTAGCTGCCCGGTTCGAGTTTGGGGATGCTGAAGCCGGCCTGCAGTGTACCCTTGTCATCGGTTCGTCCGAAGAAGAGCTGCCTGGTGCGCTCACTGTCGGGGGCCGCCAGGCGGATCGAGACCAGCGCGCCTGCGGCCGGTACGCGCTGTTGGTGGTCGGTGACCACCACGCGCAGGGCAGCGCGGCTGCCCGTGAGCAGTTCGGTAGGGCCGATGATCTCGATGCCCAGCGGATTGAGCCGCGGCTCCTGCCCGGTAGCTGGGCTGAGCATGCTCCAGACAAGCACAAGTGTGGCGACGGCAATAATACCGGCGGCCATGTGATTGGCGCGAACTCGGTCTGCACTCTTGGGCAAGGACATTGATGATCATCTCCCGACAAGCTGGTGTTGGTTCGTGACACTGTTCAGTCAGACTTGAGCACTGTCAAGAAGGTTCCATCACCGCTGCAAGCCGGCAACCATCGCCTCCCACTGGAGCCCGTCAAAGTAAGGGAGAGGGCGTAGCCCGGTGTGCTCCCTGAGTCTCCTCACCCTAGCCTAAATACCTGAATATCTCGGCGGCCGTTCTGCCAGGCCTAGCCGCTGCCGAACCTGCGCAAGCTAAAATATACGGCAGTGTATGGTACATATGTTTCATAGTGTTGCGGCGCCTTCACACTTGCATCGTCGTGCGCGCTGATTCAGCACCCGGAGACCATGTAATTGCGGCTTCTTGTCCAGACGCCGGCCACAGAGTTAATCGCACAAGACATTCTGATGGCGGATGTGGCCACGCGATCTCTGGTACCCTGGGGCGAATGTTGGGCTATGGGGTCAGAGGCGCCAGTTCCTGCCCGGGACACAGGTGTGCGTACTTGCGTAGGCTGCTTGCCACCGTAAAGCGCTATAGATCGCGGGTACGGCAGAATAGTGACGGAAACGAGGTATAATGACAGGGGTACGTATAATATATCTTATGTTAACTCCGCTAGGGAGGAGTCAGTACGATAAACACAGAACGCTACACGCAGCAACAAAGCGCCTGGGAAATCCCAGATTCAATTCTCGATGAACCCACACGCAAAGACCTATCCGAAGGGACAATATGGACGCAAGCAGCCTTAGCTTGATTAGCAACATTCTCAAAGTCATGGCAGGCTTGTTCGCAATCGGGGCAGCCCTGCTGGGCTACTTTGAGGTTGCTCAGAACAAGAACTACGAACCCGTCAAGATGTGGTTCCGTAATAAGTGGATCAGTGTGAGCGAAACCCGGTGGCCGATTATGGCAGAGAAGGTCATCCGGGAGGGGCTGGATTTGGTACACTCACTTGCTTCATGGTTAGCCGATCGATTTGAGGACCCCGTCAGTTTCCGCTACATTCTCGTTGCTTGCGGCGTGTCCGTGGTGGTTGGATCTTGGATACGGGGGGGGCCTTATGTGGCCGCTGGAGCCTTCCTCTCCTATTGCTCTGTCCTATGGGTAGCGTTAGCTGATCGAGACGTTGTTATGCTTGGTCGTCACTGGATACTTGGGACTCTCTTTGTGGCATATTTGGGTCTCGGACTCAGCCTGCCTGCAATAGTGTGGCTGCCCATTCTCCTGGATGTCAACATTGCCTTTGCTGGACTGGTGGCACTCCTCCTGATCCCCGTGTATTCCTTCGGTGTAATCATCCTGATTATGGCCGTCTGGGTCTTCCTAGAGTATATTGGAAAGACGGTATCCGATGACGCGGGCGCAAAGGTGAAACGAAATGAGATGCTCGTTCTCTTTGGATCCGGCGTCTCTGCCAGTTTCACCGTTACACTTCTTGCGCTCTTCTTAGGACACATTGCTGACCCGACGGCATGGATCCCCCAAACGTATCAAATGCTGTTCTCGAACGTGTTCTTCGACGGGGTGACCCTCGTCGCGACTATCTATTTGCTCAGGTGGGCCATCTCGCGCAAGTCCCTATTTCGGATCCCCGTGGCAATAGGGGCGGATGTGCTTCTTGCAGCACTCTTGGCATGCTCTTCTCTTTACGCTGGTCTACTTTTCACAGAGAACCAACTGGGATGGAGGCAAGTTACCAGTGTTTTTGTGGCCTTATCCCCCGACGCCAGTGAATTCGAGATCGGCCCCTGTTTCTGGGCAATGCATACGACCTTCCTTCCTACGCTTCTGTATATGTCCTTGATACTCCTCTGCTGGCTAGAGAAGGCCTTGCTGATCCCCGTGCGATGCGTGCGATGGTGGTTGGGTAAGGGGCAGGCTCATGACAACCCTCTGAAGTTGAGTGCAGCGCTATGCACTCTAGTTTCTGTGACACTGGTCTGTCTTGCAATGCTCATAAAGTAGATCGCCGAGACGGGTTGAAGCGCTCTCCCCTAGAGGCCACGCCTAGCACGCCCACGACTAGCAGCGGCTCTCACAAGGGGCGCAAGTAACGCCGATTCACTCTGTGATAGACGGCGCACGGCGTCGGAAGCATGGCAAATTTGACCCTACGCTGTAGCGTGGCGTCCAATACATGTGGTCGGCGCGCCGAAGAGCGTGGGCAGGTCCCAGCGCTCGCCGTCGCGAGCACAACCGAGAATGAGAGCTTGGACCTGAGGGTTACTTCTCGTGGTGTTGTGAGGGTACTACCTCTTCCGCGGCATGGGGGTCGGTCTTGTCCAACTTGTTGATCTTCTCCTGCACCTCCGGCGGCACCTGCTTCTCGGGATGGCGCTCGTAGTAGTCTCTGGCCGCAGCGGCAATGCCCTGCTCGGCCAGTACCGAGCAGTGCATCTTGACGGGCGGTAGACCGCCTAGCATCTCCACGACCGTCTTATTGCTGACCTCGATGGCCTCGCGAATAGTCTTCCCCTTGACCAGTTCAGTCACCGCCGAGCTACTGGCAATAGCGGCGCCGCAGCCGAAGGTCTTGAACTTGATGTCAGTAATCGTCTCAGTTTGCTCGGCCACCTTGATGGTGATCCGCATCAAATCGCCGCAGACCGGATTGCCGACATCGCCGACACCGTCAGGTTCCTCGATTTCGCCCATATTGCGCGGGTTGCGGAAGTGTTCAAGTACCTCTTCGGTATACATAGGTGCCATGATTGCCCTCTTGCCTACTGGACTGGTCAATCGCGATAGGCATATAATACTATTACATATCCCCTTCTGCAGAGCCTTGACACCACGACGCACTCCCCGTTGCTTGCCTGCATAGCCTCTACAGATCTTCTAAGGTAGTATAGCGGCTTGCGGCAAAATTGTCCAGCCCCAGCAATAACATAAGGCAACGGTAATGGCACGCTAACGTCGGTGTCACAGCGGCAAACTAGGGCAAACAAACCACGCTTGACAGGGGGGTGGAGTGCGCCTATAATGGGCATGAAGCTTGCCGCAGCCTCCGACCCCGGAAGCAGGTGCTGATAGGATTGGTCACCGCGCTGGGACGGCAATTCATTTCTTTCCTGTCGTATTTCGGCAAGACTACCCAACTGCACTTGAGTATCTGGCGCGGGCTGCTTACCGGCCGGCTGGGATACCGCGTTACAGTCCAGCAGCTAGCCGAGATCGGCGTCAACTCCCTGGCAATCGCCGTGGTGACGCTGTTGCTTTCCGGTATGGTCATCGGCTACCATATGTCGGTGCAGGCGGGGAAGCTAGGAGTAAGCGAACTGGTCGGCTGGTTTGTCTCGGAGACGATGTGCCGGGAGCTGGGACCGGTTCTGGTGGCTTTTGTCGTGGCGGCGCGTGTGGGGTCGGCAATGGCGGCGGAGCTGGGCTCGATGAGGGTGACCGAGCAGATTGATGCCCTACGGGCAATGGCGACTGACCCGGTTGACTATTTGGTCCTGCCGCGTTACGTGGCCTGCTTGGTGATGGTCCCTTTACTGGTGTTTATCGGCGACATCGTGGGGGTAACGGGCGGCTACGTTATGGCCGTGCTCAGTCCGAGCATCAATCAGACGGTCTACTTCGACAGCCTTCCGGGAAACTTGGAGGTATGGACCGTCGTCGCGGGCGTCATCAAAGCGGCCTTTTTCGGAATGATCATCGCCTTGGTTGGCTGCCACCAGGGCCTGACGTGCCGGAGGGCGAGCGAGGACGTGGGGCGCGCCACGACGCGTTCAGTGGTTTACAGCATTATGCTGGTCTACGCAGCTAACTTGGTGTTGACGACGATACTTTATCCGAAGTAAGCGAGGAGCGATGGCCGAGAGCAATAGGCCGATAATCAGGGCTTGTGACCTGGTGTACCGCGCCGAAGAGACGGCGATGGCAGACGGGAGGGAGTTTCAGGTCATCCTCGACGGGATGAGCTTCGAGGTCCACCGCGGGGAAGTGTTCGGGATAATGGGGATGTCCGGGGCAGGAAAGACCAGCGTCCTGCGGCTGCTGATGGGACTGGTACAACCGACTAGCGGCGATATCGAGGTGCTGGGGCGGTCAATCATCGGCTTGCCGGAGTATGAACTGAATCGGATCCGTGAGCAGATGGGGATGTGCTTTCAGTACGCCGCGCTGCTCGACTCGATGACGGTAGCAGACAACGTGGCCTTTGCCTTGCGCCGCCGGTCTCATCTATCCCGGCAGGAAATCGAGAGGAAAGTTGAGGAGCATCTGGAAAGAGTAGGTATGAGCGGCACCGGGAACCAGATGCCGGCTGAGCTGTCCGGCGGGATGAAGAAGCGAGTGGGTATTGCCCGGGCGTTGATAACCGAGCCGCAAGTAATCCTATATGACGAGCCCAGCGCTGGCCTGGATCCCATTATGGCGTCGGTGATAGATAACTTGATTGTAGGACTGCGTGACGAGTTTGGGATGACCTCGGTCGTGGTTACCCACGAGGTGGAGGAGCTGTTTGGAATATCTGATCGGGTAATGATGATCTACCAGGGCAAGGTGGTTGCCTGCGACACTCCCGAGGCGCTGCGGGGGACAGATAACCCGTACGTGCAGCAATTCGTGCGCGGCCAAGCGCATGGGCCGATTGCCGTATAGGGTTTAGTGATGAACGGGCACAGGTAGTCGCAGAGCAGGCAAGCGCAGTAATGCTCTCAAGGCCCGGGGGGAAGCTCGATGGTACCGGAAGCTAAAGTCGGAGCCCTATTCTTGGCGGCGGTACTGCTGATTACCGGCGTGGTGGTGTTTCTGGGACAGTACACCACGGGGTGGGGACAGTATAAGTTGGTCATCCACTTTGACGACGTGCAGGGGCTGGCACCGGGGACGGAAGTGAGGCTGGCAGGAGTGAAAGTGGGCAAGGTAGAACGGGTAGCGTTAGAAGAGCATGAGGACTATCCGGAAAAGCCTGTTGCCGTATATCTGATGATTGATACGAACACGAATCTGTACGATGCCGACGAGTTTGTCATCCAGCAAGCGGGCTTGCTGGGAGATCAACATCTGAGCATTCGGCGGCTGGATGAGGAGCAACTGTCAGCCAAGTATGGGAAGGACTACGAGCCGAAGGCGTTAGGGCCGGGCGGGCACCATACGGGGGCGGGTGTGGTCGGGCTTGCCAAAGTTACCGAGCAGACCCAGCAACTCCTCGAGCAGGCCAACAAGACACTTGGCCAAATTCGGGATACCTTCGCCGACGTGTACACGCGCGATCATGTCCGCGAGATTCTTCTGAACATCAACAACGCAACGGCGAAGACGAACTTGATCGCTGATCGGATACTGCGCCTGGCGGATGTGCTGACCCAGACTGCTGAACAAGGGCAGCCGCAGGTCGCAGCAACGCTGGCGACGGTAGCCGAGACGGCTGCGGACCTCAAGGATGTCTCGACACAGGTCAAACGGGTGGTGAAGGCGTTGGCGGAGGGGCCACTGGCCCATCAGATGGCGCTGACCAGTGCCAACATTCACCAAGCCAGCGAGAATGTTAGGGCAACCACCGAAGTGGTACGTGAGGTAATCGCCGGGCCGGAGGGTGCCCCCCGGCTGGAACAGATGCTGGTGAGCATAGCGGTGGCGGCGGCAAATGTCGAAGAGGCCACTGCGGCGGTAGTGGAGATAGTTGGGGACGAGCAGATTGCTGTCGATATGAAGGCAACGCTGGCGAATTTGCGGGCGACCTCGGCGAGCTTGAAGGCGATCAGCACACGCACCGAGGAGTTCATGCTTGAAGAGGATACGCTGGAGAACATCCGGACTAGCTTGCAGAACATCAAGGCGATGTCCGAAGAAGGCGTTGAGGCAACACACTCTGCCACACAGGTGCTGCAGCGAGTAGACAAGACGATGGATCGGCTGGGGGGGCTGGCCCGGCCCTTCCGACCCCACAAGGCTGCCGCTTATTGGGACTTTGAAGCCACCGAGGATGTGGGGCTGCGGGCCGATATGAATCTACGTTTGCAGTATGGCGAAGATCCCTTGGACTTCTGGCGATTCGGTGTCCGGGACATGGGTGGCGATGAGACGCTGACGTTACAGGGCTCAATCGGGCTTGGCCCGCGGACGTGGGGAGCGGTTGGGCTGCTGAAGTCAAAAGTGGGCGCCAGCCTCAACTACCAGATGACGCCAGATATGAGGTGGCAACTGGAGGCGTATGACCCGGACGAGACACAGTTTGACCTGAGGGGCATCTACCAGTTGGCTCCGGAGTGGTATCTAACACTAGGTATGGCCGACTCGTTCGGTAGCAAACAGCCATTTGTCGGATTGAGACGCTGGACCACCTTGAGGCCAGCGCAGAAAGATGAGGAGTGAAGATGCAAGTAATCCTACTTGACGATATCGCGAATCTGGGTCATGAGGGGGAAGTAGTGAGGGTAGCCGACGGATACGCCCGCAACTACCTCATCCCCAAAAATATGGCCGCCGAGGCGACCAAGGGCAGTTTGAAGGAGCTGCAGCAGCGGGGGCGAGCCATCGCCGCGCGCGAGGCACACAAGCGGGCGGAATGGGCCCAACTCGCTGAGCGCTTCAAAGAGGTAACGATCCTTATCCGGGCGTCGGTCGGGGAAGGTGGCCGGTTGCACGGAGAGGTCACGCAGCAGAATGTCGCCGACGCTGTCGCCGAGCAGCTTCAGGTAGAGATCGAACGTCGAGGTATTGACATTCCCATCTCGATTCGCGAGACGGGTAACTACCTGATAACTGCCACAATATACCAGGATATTCAAGTTGAGCTACCACTGAGGGTGATCGGCTCTGAAGAGGAAATCCCGGGGCCCGAAGAAGAGGTAGCGGAAGTAGAAGAGGCGGCCGAGACAGATGAGCAGGAGGCGGCGAGTGGTGATCTCGGCAGCGATGGCGAGGACGAGGTGCAGGCGGCAAACCGTAATGAGGGTTGATAACCGTGGCGGTGAGTAATCGTATGGATGATCGGGAGGCATTGGCCGACAAGGCGCCGCCTCACGATATTGAGGCCGAGCAGGCGACACTGGGCGCGATGCTGATCGAGCCTGGGGCTACTGCGCGGGCGATGGCTATCGTCGAAGAAGATGACTTTTACCCAGAAGTACACCGGGTAATATTCCAGGCGATGGCCGCGGTAGCCCAACGCAATGAGCCGGTTGACCTGATCACGGTCAGCGCCGAACTGCGCCGCACCGACCAACTCGAGACCGTCGGCAGCGGGGAGTATCTGACCGCGCTGATCGGGAAGGTGCCGACGGCAGCGCACGTGACGCGTTACGCCAGTATCGTCGCCGAGAAGTCGCTGATGCGTAAGCTCATCCACGCCGGGGCGGATATTCAGGCGATGGCCTACGATGACCCGGAGGATGTGGGGGTAATGCTGGACCAGGCGGAACAACAGATCTTCCAGGTCGCCCAGCGGCGGACCAGCGCAGATTTTACCCCGATGGGGCCACTGATTACTGAGACTTTTGAGAAACTTGACAAGATCTTCCGTCAACCGGGCTACCTGACCGGTGTGCCCACCGGGCTTATGGAGCTGGACAAACGCACCGCCGGCTTGCAGAATGGCGACCTGATTATTATTGCCGGTCGGCCGTCAATGGGCAAGACTTCCCTGGCGGTGGCGAACTTCGCCCTCCATGCCGCTGTACAGCACGGCACCGGCGTGGGGATGTTCAGCCTGGAGATGTCCAAGGGGCAGATGGCGGAACTGCTACTGTGCGCTCAGGCCCGGGTAAATGGCTGGGCGCTGCGCCAGGGGATGGCTCGCGAAGAGGACTGGAGTAATATCGGGCAAGCCCTTACCTACCTGCCGCAGGCACCTATCTATGTAGATGACACGCCGGCTATCCCGATCCTCGAGCTGCGTTCGAAGGCACGGCGGCTCAAGTCGCAATATGACATCGGCTTGATAATCATAGACTACCTCCAGCTTATTTCGGCCGGTACACGGTACACGGGAGAAAGCCGCCACCAAGAGGTCTCACTGGTGGCCCGGTCGCTAAAGGCCCTAGCCCGGGAGTTGGATGTGCCGCTGGTGGTACTCTCGCAGCTGAGTCGGCGGGTCGAACAGCGGGAGGAGAAGCGCCCAATCCTCTCGGACCTGGCGGAAAGTGGCTCGATTGAAGCGGAAGCCGACCTGGTCTGTTTCCTGTATCGGCCCACCTATTACGAACGGCGGCAGCAACAGGGGCGGCAAGGCGCAGGGAGTGATGCCCCCGGGGGCGACTTCAACCGCCCGGATCCAGCTGAGATAATCATCGCCAAGCACCGCAACGGGCCTGTGGGAACAGTTGATGTCGTCTTCCACCCGGCCTATCGCTTGTTCTTTGAGGCCGAGCAACGCACAAATGCTGAGGGACCTTGATGAAGATACTAATCCTCGGCTCCGGCGGCCGCGAGCACACCCTGACCTGGAAGACTGCGCAGAGCTGTGCTGTTGACCAGATCTACTGTGCCCCGGGCAATGGGGGGATGGCGCAGATCGCCCAGTGTGTGGACCTGAGAGTAGATGACCTGGACGGCTTGGCCGATTTTGCCGAGCAACAGAGTATTGATCTCACCATCGTGGGCCCGGAAGCGCCGCTGGTCGCGGGCATTGCCGACTTATTTGCACGTCGTGGCTTACCGATATATGGACCAACCCAGCAAGCGATGCAGCTCGAGGGCAGTAAGTCATTCGCCCGGGACCTACTCCGCAAGTACAGCATTGACGATATCCGCTTTGAGGTCTTTGACGAGGCCGGTGCGGCAAAGGCTTACGTGCGCCGTCGCGGCGTACCGATCGTGGTGAAGGCCGACGGTTTGGCTGCGGGCAAAGGGGTCAAGGTAGCTCAGACCATCGAGGAGGCCGAAGCGCATATTGACCTGTGCCTGGAAGAGGGCGGCTTCGGTAGCGCGGGAGATGTGGTAGTAGTCGAGGAGTGTCTGGTCGGCCCGGAATGTTCCATCAAGGTATTCAGCGACGGGGAGACTGTTGTGCCGATGGTCTCATCGCAGGACTACAAGCGCATCGGCGACGGCGACACCGGTAACAACACCGGCGGGATGGGCTGTTATTCGCCGGTGCCAGCGCTGGATCAGGCAACTTTTGACTACATCGTGGAGAAGCTGGTCAAGCCGACCGTGGCAGCACTGGCTGAAGAGGGCTATCCGTATGTGGGAACGCTCTACGCCGGCTGCATCCTCACCGATAAAGGTCCGAAGCTCTTGGAGTATAACTGCCGCTTTGGCGATCCCGAAACCCAGGTAGTCCTGCCTCGTCTTGATACCGACCTCCTTGAGATACTGCAGGCGACGGTCGAGGGTCGGCTCGACGAGGTGGAAATAGCCTGGCACGACGCGCGGTGTGTTTGCGTGGTGGTCGCTTCGGGAGGCTACCCCGACAAGTATGAGACGGGCAAACCCATAATAGGTTTGGAGGATGCGGCGAAGCTCGAGGACGTGGTGGTCTTTCACGCGGGAACCGCCCAGCAGAGTGGGCAGTTTATGACCAACGGCGGGCGGGTGCTAGGGGTTACTGCGCTGGGCGAGACCTTTGGGGCAGCCCGTGAGCGGGCATACGAGGCGGCCGAGATGATTGACTTTGAGGGCAAATACCACCGCAGCGATATCGCGCAGCGGACCGTGGAGGCCGAAGAGAGTGTCTGATAAGCCAGCACCGATAGCCATCGTACTGGGCAGCGATTCGGATCTAGAGGTTATGGTCCCCTGCCTGGAGATATTGGCACAGCTCGAGATCCCCTATGATCTCACCGTAGCGTCGGCGCACCGCTCCCCAGAACGTGCCCAGCAGATTGCCGCCACCGCACGGCAGCGAGGGCTGAAGATCATCATTGCCGCTGCCGGCTGGGCTGCGCACCTGCCCGGGGTCCTGGCCGCCCGCACGACGTTGCCGGTTATTGGCGTGCCAATCTCCAGTTCGCCAATTGGGGGCCTGGACGCGCTTTACTCAATTGTCCAGATGCCTCCCGGTGTGCCAGTGGCGGCGGTGGGGATTGATACGGCACGGAATGCCGGAATCCTCGCGGCCCAGATACTGGCGCTCGACGACCCTCGGCTGGTAGAACGACTTCGCGGCCTCAAGAAACAGATGCAAGAGTCCGTTGAAGAACAAGCAGCAGGCATACAGAAGCAATGGCGAGAGCGGCTTGGCGGCTCTGCGGATGAATAGAGCCGCCCTTGGCTGTGCCAACAACATACAGCAACGCGACGAGGTGGCCCAAGAAGATGCAATGCGCTGACTGCCCATCGAGTGCGCGAACGCCAGACTACTGCCAGCCAATTACCCCGGTGCGCTGGAGTGACAAGTGCGGAGTATATGGGGTATACGCGCCGGGATCTGATGTCGCCCGTCTGACCTACTTCGGCCTCTACGCTCTCCAACACCGCGGGCAGGAAAGTGCCGGGATCGCAGTGGGTCGTAACGAGAAGATTAGTTGTCATGTCGGCGTGGGTCTTGCCTCGCAGGTCTTCGATGAGGAGATCATCGCTGGCTTGAAAGGCGACGTGGCGCTGGGGCATGTCCGTTACTCGACAACGGGCAGCGGCTCGCCAGCCAACGCTCAGCCGCTACTCGGTGAGCATCACAGCGGGCCGTTTGCGTTGGCCCACAACGGCAACCTGGTCAATACCGCCGCCCTGCATCAGGAGCTATCGGGGCAGGGCGTGCAATTCGCTTCTACCACCGATACCGAAGTGATTGTACGTCTCATCGAACAGTCTACGGCCTCGACTCTCGAAGAGGCCATCGCCGAGGCGATGCACCGGATACGGGGCGCATACTCGCTGGGCATCCTGGCCCCGGATCGAGTCATTGCGGTCCGCGATCCCCACGGGGTTCGCCCACTGTGCATCGGAAGATTGGATAGCGATGGCTGGGTCACCTCCTCGGAGACGTGCGGACTGTCGGTGGTAGGCGCGAAATTCGTGCAGGAGGTTGAGCCCGGCGAGATAGTGACACTGGACAGGGCAGGTATGAACTGCATCCAGGTGATGGACCCGGAGCGTAAGGCGGTGTGTATCTTCGAGTTCATCTATTTCGCTCGGCCGGATAGCCACATCTATGGGCGCAACGTATATACCACGCGGCGGCGTATGGGTAATCTGCTAGCCCAGCAGGCGCCGGTGGAGGCGGATATGGTCATGGGGATCCCGGAATCCGGCATCCCCCATGCGGTCGGGTACGCAGAAGTCGCCGATATTCCCTTCGGCGAAGGTTTCATCAAGAACCGCTACATCCACCGGACCTTCATTGCCCCTGACCAGCGCCTGCGCGAGTTGGGCGTGCGCATAAAGCTGACCCCGCTGCGCGAGGTGGTAGCCGGTAAGCGGCTGATAGTAGTGGATGACTCGATTGTGCGCGGCACGACGACCGGGCCGGAGATCGAGCTGCTGCGCGACGCCGGTGCCCGCGAGGTGCATCTGCGGATCAACTGTCCGCCACTGCGCTATCCATGCTTCTACGGCATTGACACCTCAACACAGGAGGAGCTAATTGCGGCGCGAATGAGCGTTGAGGAGATCCGCCAGCAGCTTGGCGCCGACAGCCTCGAATACTTGAATATGCCCAACCTCATTAAGGCGGTCGGATTGCCCAAGACCAACTTCTGCACCGCCTGCTTCGACGCCCAGTATCCTATCGCTATCCCCGAGGACGTCAAACTCTCCAAGTCACTTCTTGAAACACAGACCGTCCGGTAGATCCCGATTCTTATTGTGTGCGTTTGCGCCAAAGCGGGAGTTGACTAATGTCTGATTTCACCTACAAGGACGCCGGTGTTGATATTGAGGCCGGGGAGCGGGCCGTGGCGCTGATGCGGGAGGCGGTCCGCGCCACCCACACCGAACAGGTCCTGACCGGCCTGGCCGACTTTGGGGGGATGTTCGCCCTGGGCAGCGACTACCGCGATCCTGTGCTGGTAGCCGGCACCGACTCGGTGGGCACCAAGCTCAAGATCGCCTTCGCGCTGGATAGGCACGATACCGTAGGCCAGGACTGCGTGGCGATGTGTGTGGACGATATTGTTTGCCAAGGCGCGCGGCCGCTGTTTATCCTCGACTACATCGGGGTGGGCAAGCTCCAGCCGCATGTAGCCGCCGAGGTGGTCAAGGGCGTAGCCAATGCCTGCCAGATCGCGGGCTGCGCGCTGATCGGCGGCGAGACGGCGGAGCTGCCCGGCTTCTACGCCGAGGGCGAGTACGATCTCGTCGGGTTTGCGGTCGGTGTCGTAGAGCGTGACGAGATTATTGACGGCTCCACCGTCGCTGAAGGAGATGTGCTGGTCGGGCTGGCCTCGTCGGGCCTCCACAGCAACGGTTACTCGCTGGCGCGCAAGGTCCTATTAGAAGCGGCTGAGCTGCCGCTGGATAAGCATCTCCCGGAAATAGGCCGAACGCTCGGCGAGGAGCTGCTTGAGCCGACCCGGATCTACTGCGCTGACCTGGTATCACTATTTGAAGCGAGTGTCTGCCCCCACGCAATCGTGCACGTTACCGGCGGCGGCATCGCGGACAACCTCGCCCGGGTGATACCCGATCACCTCAATGCGACCGTAGACCCCTCTCCCCTACCTCCTCAACCGATCTTCGGGCTGATCCAGAAGCTGGGAAACGTACCTCGTGACGACATGTGGCGGACCTTCAACATGGGCGTGGGTATGATCCTGGTCGTCGCACCTGACGACGCCGACGCGACGCTGAGCCACCTGAGCAATTGCGGGCATACCGCACATGTTATTGGTGAGGTACAGGCCACCCGTGCTGACGAGCTGCGGGGGCACATGCTATAGCTTGGCTACGCCTTTATCGGTGGTTACTTCATAAGGGAATTCGGCATAGATATCACGGCCCGGATCACGCCTATCGTCTGCGAAAGTGAGCCCTGGCGTGCTTGGCAGAGCGCGCAAGCATTTGACAGTCAACCCGCGTTGGTATATACTGGCGGCCACGATAGAAGTTGCGTTATCGGTTGAATATCTGAAGGCTTTCTCCGCACCACATTATCCTGCTGGGGACGAGAGTATGGGCCCAGCTGCCGGATGGTTCAGCGCATCGATCCTGCAGGAGGCAGTGGTGCTACTTGCGTACTATCACATATACTGCCTGCCGCCGCAGCCCCGCGGTCAGCGCATAGCTGGTCGCCCAGGTATCGGCTCCGGCAAAGGCGCGATCCGACAGCAGAATCCCCCGGTCCGCCCCCATGCTCACACATTTCTTGATCGCCTCAACCGCCTGGGGCGGCCCCATTGACAGCACCGTCAGATGGGCACCGTACTTCGCTTTCAAGTGCTGCGCCGCCTGGGTGGCGTGAGCATCGAAGGGGTTGACAATGGCAGGTACGCCCTCGCGGATGAGCGTGTTAGTCTCCGGATCAATGCGCACTTCGGTGGTATCTGGCACCTGTTTGACGCATATCACAATCTTGAGCATCGGTTGTTTCACTCTCTTATCATCACACACAATAAGCGGCCGGCATCGGCCGCGTGTAGCCTCAACAGCGCCTATTCGCCGCCCAGCCCTGCATCTTCCTCTTCAACCCCGATGATGTGGTACAATCGGGAAGCAGGCCCGATCGCAAATAGGCACCCTTAGTCTATCACAAAACCGCTGTTTTGTCTATTGCCCAGAACTGAGTCGCTGTCACTGCCCAGAGTGGCCCGCTCCGCCCTGCCCTGACTCCTCAGACAGGGGAAAGACCAACGGAGCTTCCTGGTCAGCACTCGCCGCTTCCATCTCAATTGTCGTCTCCGCAAAGCCAAACCGCTCGCGCAGGAGCTTCTCTATCGCCAGGTGTACTTCCCGCTGCTCCTGCGGATCGCTTACAGTGGCTACGACATGCGCGCTGATTGCCGTATAGTTGGAGCACAGACTCCAGGCGTGGAGATGATGCACACTCACCACATTGTCCAACACAGTGACGTCCTCAGCAACCTGCTTCAGGTCAACGCCCCGCGGAACGCCTTCCAGCAATATATGCACCGACTCCCGGCCCAGACGCAGGCCACTGAACAGAATCAGCAGCCCGATAGCCACGCTGATTGCCGGGTCAAAGATGTACTGTCCGGTGAGCGCAATCAGCACCGCTGCAATCACCACGCCGACCGACGCCAGCAGGTCGCCCAGCACGTGCAGGTACGCGCCGCGTAGGTTGATGTCGCCGCCGTGGCCGCTGAGTCGTGTCAGCACGATGACGTTCACGAGCAAGCCGACCAGTCCGATTGCCAGCATCCAGCCGCTCTTGATTTCGGTGTGCGCGAAGAGCCGGTCGTATGCTCGGAAGAAGATCGTCAGGGCGATCAGCCCGAGCAGCAGGCTGTTAATCAGTGCCGCGAAAACCTCGGCACGGTGCAGGCCGAAGGTATGCTCGCGCGTCGGCCCCCGCTGCGACAGCCGGAACGCCACCAGCGCCAGCGCCAGCGCAAGGACATCGCCGAAGACGTGCCCGGCATCGCTAAGCAGCGCCAGGCTGCCCGTCCACCAGCCGCCAATTAGCTCCCCGACGAGTGTCACCGAAGTCAGCGCAATGGCAAACTTCAGCTTCGGCTCTTTCACCGCATCAGGCGAAGTTAATTGTTCATCGTGGTTATGTTCGGACACAACGCATTCCTCCGCTGCCAGCTTGCCAAGCAATCATTCCCCGGCGCCTGCCGCGCACGTCACCGCCAGGACCAATCCAACCATCACGACTGCCTGCAATCTGTTCACTGCTCCCGCCTCCTTGAGCCATAGTGGTACCACGGCCAGGCCGCGACGCATGACCTCATAATCTGACACCTGACCGTCTCGGGAAGTTCCGTCGCGACGACCCCGCATTATTCATACTTCCGTCCCGTCATTCGCGAAAGCTCTCCGCGCACCATCTGAGGCGGCGCCTCAAAGAAGTCGAACGCTTGGTAGAGCGGCGCAGTGACACTCGAGACGATCTCGGGCAGAGTTGCGCTGATGCGGTCAGCCGCCACCGTTATTTTGCTATCTTCTGAGTCCTGGCAGCACTGGTATGTGCGGAAAAGAGGCCGGTTGGGATTGGCCCACGAGACGAGAGTGCGCCCTGCCAATCCTGTCCACTGTGCCCCAAAAAGCACCTCCGTAGAAGGAACTCCGAGTGCATTGGCGAGACGTTCAGCATGCAGCAGGCACTCACCGATCCGCCAGATTGGCAAGATGAAATCAAACATTGTTCCTGGCGTCCGTTCGTCAGACCCGTCGTCTTCCTGATATCCACGGCGCAGGAACATTTTGCCATCCGGAGACGCACGCCAGAAATCGCAGTGTCCGGGTTCCATGAAAACCGTTTCCGAAAGCCAGCACTCTACTAGACCATCTTGCGACCGCGGCCTTCTCCCTTCGGCATCCATCACGATCCAAGCCGGCCATCCCGTCTCGCGTGCCTGAATCCTCTCCAATGTGTCTTTGAGTTCTTGTCCGGAAGGGTGCTCGAATTCTCCCAACAGCCAGTAGGCCACACGCCAATAACCGTGAACCAGGCGTGCTGGATGGTCTGCCGAAAGATTCTCCTCCACGAGAGATTGCCACCGTTGGTCTGAGTGCTGTATCCAGGCAGAGAAATCTGTTTCAATTCGTTCTGACTCGGTCGCTAATTCTTCAGGAGCGAATGCCTGCCCCATGACAGCCGTAAGAATGGCTCTAAACTCGTCGAGCTGTCGTCCCTTGGCGGCAGTAAGACATCGTCGTATCAGCTCGTCCCATTCTTGGCCTGATCTTGGCGCCTCACTGGACGGGCCAGGCCGTCGGATGTAGTAGACGTTAGCTCGCAAGTGTCCTGCGCTAGGGCTGTCTCTCTTTGACCGTATTGGCACAGTGTGGCCAGCAGGCACCAATATAACCGGAAACATCTCTTCAGTGTCAGGATGCGGTACCATGCGCAACTCGCAGTGAAAAGACGGCTCGGCGTACCTTTGCAATATCCCGTTAACCAAGTCTTGGTTGTACCTGCTTAAGTCTGTAGGCCGCGGCTCTGCCGGGCGCCACTCATTGTTCACTTCATGGAACCCTACTATTATCTGTCCTCCGCCGTGATTGGCCAACGCGATGCAGGCCTGTGCGAGGTTCGCTTTATCACACTCGTCATCGAGATTCAACCATGCCTTAATCTCTGTTTCGAGTCGCTCCTGTGGATAGGCGACAAGCGGTTGTAAGGCTCGCTGCGTGACGACTTCGAAGTCTTCATATTCCATGGTTATCACACTTCCTACGGAGAGCACCGCATCACCATATTGGTCGGCGTGCGCGCGTTTCCTACACTCTCACATACACACTGTACGCATACCTCAGCGTTTTCTCCTAGCCCGTGCCTAGCCTTTCATCACTGCTATCGGCACCAGCCGTGCCACTTTGCGGGAGATGCCCGCCTGGTGGCAGACCTCTACCACCCGGTCTACGTCCTTGTACGCCTCCGGCATCTCCTCGGCGACGGTCTTTCTGCCGGCGGCGCGGATCATGATGCCCTGCGCCTCCAACTCACGGATGACCTGCTCGCCAGACTTGGTCTTGCGCGCCTGGGTCCGCGACATCTGCCGCCCCGCCCCGTGGCAGGTCGAGCCCCAGGTCTGCGCCATCGCCGCCTCCGTGCCGACCAGCAGGTACGAGGCTGTGCCCATATCCCCGGGCACCAGCACCGGCTGACCGACCTGCCGGTACTTGTCCGGCAGCTCCGGGTGGCCCGGTCCGAAGGCCCGCGTGGCCCCCTTGCGATGGACGCACAGCCGCTTGCTGCCGCCATTTACGCGATGCTCTTCAAACTTGGCGATATTGTGGGCCACATCCCAAATCTGCTCCAGGCCCAGCCGGGCGTCGCCCTCGCCGAAGACCTCGCTAAAGGCCTCCCGCACCAAGTGGGTGATCGCCTGGCGGTTGGCCCAAGCGTAGTTGGCGGCGCAGGCCATATGCCCGTAGTAGCGCTGACCTTCGGGCGAGCCAATCGGCGCGCAGGCCAGTTGCTTGTCGGGCAGCTCGATATTGTACTTGCGCACGGCCGCCTGCATCACATCCAGCGCATCGTCGCAGACCTGGTGACCGAAGCCGCGCGAGCCGGTGTGAATCATCACCGTCACCTGGCCGGGCGCTCCGAGGCCAAAGACGCCAGCGACTGCGGGATCGTATATCTCGTCAACGATCTGAATCTCGATAAAGTGGTTGCCGCTCCCCAGCGTCGCCAACTGCGGCCGGGCGCGCTTCACCGCGCGGTCGCTGAGGCCGGCGGGGTCGGCACCGGGTAGGCTGCCGCGCTCCTCGGTCGCCTCGATGTCCTCGGGCCGCCCCAACCCCCGCTTGACCGCCGCTTGGGCCCCCTTGGCGAATACCTCCTCCAGCTCACGACCTTTCATCCTGATCCTGCCCTTCTCCCCGACACCCGCCGGGACGGCGGCGAAGATCTTGTCAACAAGCTGGGCCAGACGAGTACCGAGGTCGGCGCGCTCCAGATTGGTGCGCAGCAAGCGGACCCCGCAGTTGATGTCGTAGCCCACGCCGCCGGGCGAGATGACGCCCTCTGCGGTATCAAAGGCGGCCACGCCACCGATGGGAAAGCCGTAGCCGTAATGGCAGTCGGGCATCGCCAGGGAGGGCCCAACGATACCGGGCATGCAGGCGACGTTGGCGACCTGCCAGAGCGCGGCATCATCTTTGAGGTCCTTGAACAGCACGTCATCCGCGTACAGTATCCCGTCGGCGTTCATACCCGCATTGGCCACGCGGGGCAGCCGCCACCGGTAGTCGTCAACCTGTTCAATCGGTCCTTCGTAGCGCTTCGCCATTTCACTGACCTCCGTAGCTACCATTGCTCACGTCGAAATCCGGCTGGCCCTGCTGCGGCAAACGTCCCGGAAAGCAGACTACGCACCGCCGCCCCGTGGCTACCAGCCGCCCGCACTGCGCGCAGGGCTGGTAGCCCTGCTCTCGCCGCCACTGCTGGAGACGGCAGAAGTTTTGCATAGCCGCCGCGAAGCACCGGCGCAGTTGTTCATCTTCCACGTTCTGCGAGAGCGCTGCTATGATTTCGCATTGCTCCTCAGAAACCTGCTCCTGAGCCAGCTCAGAAGCACCGGGCAACTCTTCGGCCTCTTTTTCCGCCAATTCCGGCGCAGGCCGCCCCCGACCGACCCGCCCGCTGGCGGCGCGAATATCTTTGATGAAGTCGCCGCCCAGCCGCTGGTTGAGCTTGCGCCGAATCTCGGCCGAATCAAGCTGCAACTGCTGGGCCCGCGGGGCTGAGTCGCAGTGGACCATCAGCACGCCGTCTTTGACCCGGGTCACCTGAGTGTGCCGGGCGTACCACGAGCCGACTACCTCAGCCCATACGAAGGCCGCCAGCATTTCCTGGCTCTTGGCCACTAAGCCGTGCTCGGCAAAGTACTCGCCGAGGATCTCACTGACACCGCTGATCTTCGCGCTTCGTTTGCGATTCATTGCCGGCTGCCCCCCTCCGCTCTTGGTCAATAGCTCCCTCGGCCAGATTGTACCAGGCCGTCCAGTTGCTCTGCTGGAGGGCCTCCGTAGCCACGGCACTGGTGACGAACACTTGGTCGAACCCGGCCAGCAGTTCGAGCAGCCAGCTCGCTCGCTTGGGATCCAGCTCCGACAGACAGTCATCGAGCAGCAGCACCGGCAGCTCGCCGCGGCGCTGGCCGATAACCTGCGCTTCGGCGAGCTTTATCGCCAGCGCCGCCGTACGCTGTTGACCTTGAGAGCCAAACTGGCGCAGCGGCCGCCCGTTGACGCTGACCGCTACCTCATCACGATGGGGACCAACCTGCGTGGCCCCAAGCTGGACCTCGCGAGACCACTGCTTGTCCAGTTGCTCGCGAAGAACCGCTTCTCGCTCCTGCTCGTCGCTCACGCCCGCCACCACACCTTGGTAGCGCATCTCCAGGCATTCCCGGCCGCCGGTAAGCGTCCCGTCCAGGTCCGCAGCTACGGTACTAAGCTGGCCCACGAACCGCTCGCGGTCGGCGCTGATGCGAGCACCAGCCTCAACCAGCTGACTGGTCCACGGTGCCAGGGTCGCCCCGTCTGCTTCACCCCGCGCCACTTGCTTGAGCAACGCATTGCGTTGGGCCAGAGCTCGTCGGTAGCGCCGCAGGTCATCCAGGTGGCGCGGGGTTATCTGCGCGATCGCCGTATTCAGGAAGCGCCGCCGCCGGCTCGGCGCGCCTTTCACTAGTTGGAGGCCATCCGGCGAGAAAAACACCGCCGGCGCCCGGCCTACTACCTGAGCCGCCGCGTCACAGGTCTGGCCATCAACCTCTAAGTGCTTCGCCCCGGTGAGATACGAAGGCGCTGCGGCTGCTCCGTCTACTGGCTCGCCCGAGCCCTTTAGGGTCACGGCAATCCGCACCGCTTGACCTTCACCAGATCTGAACTGGCCACTTACCCGCCCCCAGACGTTGTCCCAGCGAACTAACTCGTAGTCGTGGAGCGTCCGGGGCGACTTAGTGGTCGCGAGTACTAGCACCGCCTCGAGCAGGCTGGTCTTCCCCGAGGCGTTGGGCCCTACGAAGATATTCAGCCCCCTGGGCAACTCCAGCACCACGTGCTCGTAACAACGGAAGTTTTGCAGGGCTAGTTCCGATATAGTCAACTCATCTTCCTCGCAGACGAGTGCGAATAGGGACAGAAGCAATAGCCCCGGTCCACGTCGGCCCGGGGCTGGTGCTAAAGGGGTGGCTATGCTGCTTGATCCGCTCAAGTTATCGCCGCCGCCAACGCTGTCCGGCCGCTACTACATTATCTGCATAGGCATAACCACGTAGGTGTAGTCATCGCGGTCGGACGGGCGCATTACACCAGGCTCCAGCGGCCGGGACAGACTAATTGTCACCTCTTCGCTGCCGGCTGCCTCCAACATATTGAGCATATAGGTAGCGTTGAAGGCCGTCTCGATGGCCTCACCCTCAAGTCTAGCTGATATCTCTTCTTGGACGTGCCCGACGTCCAGACTGTTAGCCGTTATCCGCAGGCCGCTCTCAATCGTCTCAAAGACCACGCGATTAGCGTCCTCCCGGGCCACAATCAGCGCCCGTCCGAGTGCGTTTTCCAACTCCTGTGTGCTGACCGTAACCTGCTTGTCGAGGTTGTCCTCATCGGGAATGACCTTTTCGTAGTTAGGGAACTCGCCCTCAATCAGCCTCGACGCTACCGTAATCGGACCCACCTCGAACCGGGCCAGCGTCTCAGAGATAGCAACTGCTACCGGCGCGTCCGACTCGTCGTCGAGCATCCGTAGCACTTCATTCAGCGCCCGCCCGGAGACAATCGCCTGTTGTTCCTGTCCGACCTCGCTCTTACTAGCGCATAGTGCCAAACGGTAAGTGTCAGTGGCCACGAGCTGTAGCTTGGAGTCCACCACTGTAAATAGCACACCAGTGAGGATAGGCCGGGTTTCGTCAGTAGAAGCGGCAAAAGCCGTTTGCCGGAGCAGGTCATGGAGTTCACTCTGGGGCAGCGAAAACTCTACTGCCTCGTCCAGCGCTGGCAACATCTGGAAATCATCAGTAGCCACGCCGCGGATCTCATAGCGAGCGCTGCCACAGGCGATCGCCAACGTATCTGCCTCGTTAGCGGCGAGGCTAACCTCGCCTGCAGGCAAGCTGCCGGCAATCTGTGCAAAGTAGCGCGCTGGTACAGTCGTAGCTCCCTCATCAGCTACCGTCGCCGGGATAGTAGCATCTATGCTGACGTACTCCAAGTCAGTAGCCACCAGCCGCAGCGTGTCACCCTGCGACGATAGGTAAATGTTATTCTGGACAGGCTGGGTACTACGCCCAGATACACCCCGGGCGACGGTCTGGACAATATCGTAGAGCTCTTCTTGTGGGCAGGTGGCATCAAGCATCTGTCTTCCTCCCTTAAGCGAATAGGCCTGACTGCATGTACAACGGATTACCAAACAGAGCAAGGGGATGCCTGCTGGAAGCGCAGTGGCAATGAGTTTTGCACGGCTCTGCTGTTACTGACACTTACCTATATTAAATACTAGTAGTAGTAGTAGGGATGTGGATTACGTGGAAAAGTCCAGAAAGAGTTAGGAAGGCGGCATCTGGGCTGTAGATATCTTGCGCAAAGCTCTGGGTAGAACCTGCTGAGTTCTCCACGCTGTCCACAGTACAAATAATTATGCCCAATCTGCGCTGAGTTGTCAACATGCTATTAGTGTTGTATCAACACCGTATCCTGAGCACACAAGCTACTGGGCTTGTAGGGCTCTCTTGTACTCGTTGATGTCCCAGAGGACCGACTCGTCCGTCTCAATCTTTTCGCTGACTTTGGTGTAAGCGTGCAGTACAGTACTGTGGTCACGGCCGCCGAAGAATTGGCCGATTGCGGCCAAGGAGCTGTCAGTCAACTCGCGGGTGAGATATATGGCGAGGTGGCGCGGCCAGACGATCTCCTGATTGCGCTTTGGCCCCAGCATAGCCTCAAGGCTACAGTTCCTCTGGTCAGCGACGTACTCGGCGATGTACTGAATGGACAACCTATGCTGGGGGGAGGAGGCGATGGAATAGTCGGCGATAATCTCCTCGACGAGGGGCACGCTGAGTGGTTGGTCAGTGAGGGAGACGTGCGCGCAAACCTTAAGCAGGGCGCCCTCGAGCACCCGAATGTTTGACTCGATCTTCTCCGCGATGTAGCCGAGTATCTCGCGCGCGAGGTTAAGGCCCTCGGCTTGGGCCTTCTTGTCCAGGATGGCGATGCGGGTCTCCACGTCAGGGCAACGCAAGTCGGCCACGATGCCCATCTCCAGGCGACTGCGCAGGCGATCGTTCATTATCTGTAGGTGCCGGGGCGGGGCATCACTGGCAATCACGACCTGCTTGTTGGTTTCGTAAAGGGTATTAAAGGTGTGGAAGAACTCCTCTTCCGAGGCCGGACCCTCGATAGCCGCAATGAACTGAATGTCGTCCACCAGCCAGACGTCCACGTTGCGGTACTTACGCCGGAACTCAGCGGTGCGGTTGTCGCGCATCGCCGTGATTATCTGGTTGACAAAGCTCTCCGCCGAGATGTAGATCACCTGGGCATTGGGATTGTGCTCGGTGACCTTGTGGCCGATAGCTTGGAGCAGATGAGTCTTACCCAGCCCCACCCTGCTGTGGATGAACAGTGGGTTGTAACTCTTACCGGGGGACTTGGAGACCTGCTGGGCGGCGGCATGGGCAAAGCGGTTGCAATCGGCGACCACAAAGTTCTCAAAGGAGTACTTGGGATTGAGCGGCGTACTGCCGAAGGTTACTGTGACTGGCTTGACCACTTGCCCGGATGTGGCGGGGGCCTCGGCCGGCGGCTGCAGAGCCTCGACCACTTGCATCTGAACATGTACCGGCTTGTCGGCCAGCTCGCTCAAGCACGCATTGATGGCAGACAGGTGCCTTTGGGTCAGCCAATCCCGGGCGAATTCGTTGGCAACACCGAGCACGAATATGTCGCCGTCGTAGTCTAGGACCTCGGCGCTACGCAGAAAGCTGTCACACGCTGCGTGACCCACGCTTTCGGCCAACTGGGGAAGGGCTGACTGCCAAAGCTCGTGGCATCCAGAGGTTGACATTGTTTCGGGCATGCCGCCACCTTAGTTCGGAGGATTAGGTTGTCCCGACTGCCTACCAGTGAAACTGATGAGTGCACAATGACTGGATGATGTAAGTGAGAGGATCCCGGGGCTGTACCTGTAGACGCATCATACCCCGTGACGGGCTGCTATGCTACTAGGCGGGGCTGCAAAGAGGGCTATGAGTGATGCTGCGAAGCGCTGCTGCAAAGATATGCTGTCGTATTACCCCCTCCCTTTTCCACAATAGTTATCCACCTATGTGGACAACTCTATAGCTCAATCCATTGGCATTATAGCACAAGCCCCAACCCATTGCAAGAGAAGAAGCAATGTACTTTCTAAAATCTCTATTAAATCTTTGGCAACTTGCTCGTAACATGCAATATCCGGGTGGTGCCGCTGATATGCCCCCGCAGTGCATGCCTAACCTAGGCAGGCCCCCACCGGCTGCTCTGAGCAGGCCCAGGATTCCTGATGGCCTCTTCCGCACATCGCCAACTGTTGCTTGCGGCTTATTTATCGCGCTTGGCCGAGATCATGGCTGAATACCCCCGATATCCACAGAGATTTCCCCGAAATGCCCGCGCAACGGTGGAAAACCTTGGGGAAAAGTCAGAGTGCAGCGTGGATAACTCCTGGGCAGCGGGCCCCAATTCGCCTTAGTACTGTGGTAAATGCGGCCTCCGGGGCCGCGGTCCGCGTGTGTGAGCCTCAGCGGAGCAGCCTCTGGGGGAATGGGTCCCGGGAGTTGGCTTAACTAGGGGGGCTGGTATGGCCGATAAGAAAATAGTGACGATTGGAAAGCATTGTAGGAGGATGAACAAGCTTGGATGGTGAATATGGTCAAGGTGTTGGGCTGGTAGCAAGACCGCGAAGCGATCACTGGCTATGGGAACTTCCACATCTCAGCGCTCACCGGCGACCCCAGAGTGGGAGCAGGTGAGGGAACTCTACAGGCAGCCTAATCCCCAACCGGGCGACGTGGTTGGGCGGATAGTTGCGGCGCTTAGTCCTGAGACTCGCCGGGAGATGCACAACCCGGGCGTGATCTCGAGCCTCGATGCCCTGCTCTGGGGCAGTTGCCGCGTGGCTGAGCGCGGACTGGCCTCCTTGCTGGAAGAGTCGCCACTGCTGAGCGGTCCGCCCGTCGTCTCGCTGGCGGCGGTGTTGCGGACTCGCGCCCAGCGCCACATAACTGAAGCCCGGCTCAGCTCGCGCTTTGGCGAGTTGGCCTTGGATGCGCTGAGCAGTAGCGCAATGGAGGTGGCCGCGGGTGGGCGTGGCTTGCTCACCGCGACTGCTGAGGAGGCGAGCGCCAACTTCGGCCGGTTCGCCGCCGAGCGCAATCTCGCCGGCCTCAGCGAGAACTTCTTGGGCCACGATTTTGACCAGCTATTCCGCTACTTCGTCGCTCGGGATATCGGTGACTTCGTCGGCACTGCGGCCTTCCCCACAGTTAGCCACAGCGCGCGCTTGCTTGATGACGTAGCCCACTATTGTCGAGAAAGTGGCGCGGCCATCCAACTGGCCACATTCGAGGACCAACTGTACCAGAGCATGGCCCTCCCCACTGACGACCGCATCGTGCAGCTCCAGCCCATTGTGACGCACGGGATTGCCACCGGTCTGGAGGTATTAGCCGGGGGGCGGTAAGCTTTGGCTACCAGGCTCGTACAAATTGAGGGCGTCGAACGAGCCAATCTGGTAGGCGCGTGTGCACCGGACGAAGCTGACTGGCTGCTCGACTGGCGCTCCTCCCACCGCAACGCCATCGTGACTCTCGATCACTTCGAGCGCTGCCTTCCGGCGGCTCTAAGTCCCCTGGCGCGTGACTTTGTTGATGTTGCCACGGGTATCTTCTTGGCTGATATCGCTGTCTCGCGGGGCCGCAACGAAGAGTGGATCCGCGACATTGAGCTGTGCCTCGCCGTCCGCCAGCCGGACTTCTGGCAGTCTGTCGCGGAAGCGCTCACTCGTCTGGTCCATCTGCTCACCGCGGACAACTTCAGTATCACCTTTTGCCCGCGCAGCGACGAAGGACAGCCACAGTCGGGGGATCAGGCTGACGAGCTCAGCTACAGTGCAGATTGCGTTTGCCTACTATCGGGCGGCGTGGATTCGCTGGCCGGAGCGGTGCTGCTGCTGCAAACCGGCCGCCGCCCCCACTTCGTGATGCACTGCTCGGGTAATCCCACGGTGCGCATGGCCCAGGATGCCGTCGTTGCACTTCTCGGAGAGAATTGGCGGGGCACTCACCTGACCAGCGCGCTGCACATCGCCCCTGATACCAGCTCCGAAGCCGCGCTGCCCTTCCCATCTCCGGAGAATCGCGAAGAGTCCCGGCGGGCGCGCTCGCTCCTGTTTATGACGCTGGGCGTCGTGACCGCGGCTGCCGCCGGGCTGGAGGATGTCTACCTGCCCGAAAACGGGGTGCTGACCGCGGCGCTGCCGCTGACCCGGGCGCGCATCGGCAGTCTCTCCACCCGCAGCACCGACCCGGGCGTGATCAACCTGTTCAATAGCCTGTGCGAGAAAGCCGGCTGGAGCTGCCGCCTGCAGAACCCCTTCATCTATCAGACCAAGGCTGAGCTGATCCGCGATATCCTGCGGCCCGCGCTCAGCCCCCTGCACATCCAGAAGACGGTCTCCTGCTGGATGACGGGTCGGCGCAATCGCCAGTGTGGTGGCTGCATTCCTTGCCTGCTACGCCGCCTCTCGATGCTCGCCGCCGGCCTGCCCGACGAGGCCCATATGCTCGATATCCTGGGCGACCCTCTGTCCCACAGCGGCACCGACGCCTTCACCAACCTGGTTGACCTGCTCAGCCAGGTCAGCGCAGTGCGGGGCAAGAGCGACGAGGGATTGCTAATGGAGTACCCGCGCCTACTCGATCTGGCGACAGCCGGGTTGGATATCGAGCAGATAGTCGGGATGCTACGCCGCTTCGCCGGTGAGGTCAAAGAGGTCCTCACCACCCACTTCCCCCCCTCCGCTACGCTGCTGGATGTGGTTTGATCCGCGTTCCTCTGTCCGTCCTGTCCCCGGGCTATCCATATCTCTTCCCCTGCCTATCCCCGATCCTATCCACGGGCCTCGGCAGCAAATTGGGGAATATCTGTCTAGGTTATCCTGCTGGATGCTCAACACGCTTCCACACTCTCCACAAAGTTTTCCACAACCCGTGCAGGGTCGGATACATGTCCTCAAGCAGCCGGGGTTCGGTCTTTGCTAGCTGCTGGTACAGAACCACGATGACCACCAGCAGCACCAGTTCGACTAGTGAGCGCGCAAGAGACAGCGAAGTCAAAATGGCCGGGTTGCGAATTGTCGGCCACCCCAGCGCGCCAAAGAGCGCGTACACGGGTATGACGATCAGCAAGTAACGCGGCAGGAAGACCAAGAGGTCCCACCAGCGTCTCCCAATTAGCTGGAAGGTTCGTTTTATCGCGGGTAGCAAGCTGGCTCCTTCGGCCAGGATTATCCATGGCACGAAGAGCAGGGCGATGGGGAGGACCATAATCAGAGCAGAGGCCTTCATGCAAATGTCAATAAGCCATGACCATGGCGTTAGAACCATTGCGAGCGGGCCGATTGTATAGGGTAGGTAGAGAAGCACCATCAACCACGCGATGGGCAGCCAGTTATTAGCGGTGCCTCCTATGGCTTTGTGCAGATTCCAGTACCCGCCCTCACCAATCTGCAGCACGATGTGCCACAGAAACGCAGCTAGCACCGCAGTGGCGAACATGAAAAATAGAGGTAATAGAAGATAAAGCACCTGAGACGCAGGGGAAACGCTGAAGTCTAATGGATCGGGACCAAGGGCAGTGGCGAATCCAAATCCGGTGTGTGCGCCGATGACCAGGAATGCACCCAGGGTGAGGTATGTCGGCCACGCTAGACGTTGGCGCACGTGTGCTGGCAGCCATTCGGGCCGCCTGAACCAGAGCGTGAGCAAGACTCCGGCGAGGACCCCCAGGGCCAGTATGTCTATTATCCCCCCACCGCCCCGGGTGAGTGCCACGCTTAGTTGGCGGAACTGGGGCAGCGCACGCCACATCCAATACCGCGGCCCCTCCCCTGCTAGACCACCTCTATCTATGATGACAGTCTTGGTGGACATCGCGGACAGTTGCGATATGCTCTGCCCAGGTGTGGGTAGTGTTGTAGTTGCTTCCCACCGCTCACGAAGGGGCGCGAACACCAGAGGGTCGATAATGAACCGGTAGATGCCCACTGACGCGAGCCAGCAGAACAGCAATATCCCGACGAAGCGCCGGTTGCGCCACAGCCGCTGGATCGCCAGCCAGAGCAGGCCCAGGGGATTGCGGACGAGGTTCATCGGCTGGCGCTTTTCCTCGCAGTGTCGCCATTCCGCCAGGTACCAGATGATGACCGCGGTGATTACCAGGCCAAGTGCTGCGGTGGTCGTTGGCATCGTGCAACCCCTTTGCTCCGCGCCTCAAGTCCTCGCACAGATCCGTAGCCGCACAATATCTATTTTACGCCACTGGCACTAATCGAGCAAGCTCACAGCACTCGGGTCAACTCATCCTGGTCGTAGCGGGGGAGAGGTTGGGTTTGACCGGCGTGGTGGATTGTGAGGCCGGCGGATTCGGGGACAGCGGTGGCGATAATGGCGGCGGGGAGGGTGGCTTCGCGGGCGACATCTACCAACTTGGCAGCTTCCTCAACCGGCAAGGCTACGAGCAGGCAGCCGGAGGCGATCAGGCCGAGCGGATCAAGGCCGAGGGCCGTGCAGAACTGCTCGCCGAGTGGCACGAGGTTTATCGCCTCAGCTTCGACGCGCAAGCCTATCCCGGAGGCCAGCGCCAACTCCCACAATCCGGTCGCGACGCCACCCTCGGTCGGATCGTGCATCGCGTGGATGTCTGTGCAGGCATGTCTAGCTAATATTGCATAATCCATCACACAAATACCCGGCTCGAAGAGCATCTTCGCGGCCTCATGAATCTGCTCGGCGGAAAAGCCTTCCTCGTGGAGGCGGTCACCCACTTCCCGCGCGAGCAGCGCCGTCCCCTCGACCGGTGCCGGGCCCAGCAGCACGATCTCGTCACCGACTTGCGCGCCCGCCGCGGTGACGTAGCTGTCTTTGCCCACGGTGCCGATCATCATCCCGCTGACGACCGGCGTCTGCACCGTCTCGGTCACTTCGACGTGCCCACCGACCAGCAGCACGCCAACTTGTGCGGCAGCCTGCTCGAGCTGCTGCCAGATATCGCGCACGAGCGCCTCGTCGGTCTCGTCTGCGGGCAGCAGCAGTGTGGTCAGCATCCAGCTCGGGGTGCCTCCGCTGGTGGCGATATCGTTGACGTTAACGCAGACTGCGTAGTAGCTGAGGGCATCGGTGGCGAAGGTGATCGGGTCGGTGGTGACCACAAGGTAGTCTTCCGCGCCGACGTCGAGGATCGCAACATCCCGTCCGACGCCGGGGCCGACTATGACCGAGGGGTCATCCGCATCTAATGCTGCCAGGAGACTCGCCAGAAATTCCGGCGACAGCTTACCGACAGGAAGTCGAATACTGTTCATGGCAGCTTCTGATCCAGGAGGAATTCGACTAGCGCGGGCACGTTCTGGAACGCGTAATTGGCGCCGAGGTCGTGGAACTCCTGGAGGGTAGTCTCCCCGGTAAGTACGCCGCAGGTGGAGACACCGGCAGCCTGGCCGCACTGGATGTCGGTGGGATGGTCGCCCACCATCAGGGCCTGCTCCGGTGTCACCGCAAGCTCAGCCAGGACGCGCTCGAGGTGCTCCGGATGGGGTTTGACGTTGCGCAGGTCCTCGCGGGTAATGAGCGTGTCGTAGGGGAGCGGATGACGGTCGAGCACCGAGGCGACGCCGCGCCGGCAGTTGCGGGTGATGATGCCAATCTTGATGTCGGCGGCCCGAAGTTGCCCCAGGCTGGCGGCGACATCAGGGAAGAGCTGCGCGCGGCTGGTGTAGACCAGCTCGACCTCCTCCATGCGCTGCTGCGCTTCGCGGTCGTAGGCCTGGAGGTCGGTAGGGCGCTCGGCGAGTTGCTGGCGGCCCCAGTCCACTATCTCCAGGATGTAGCGCTTCTCTTCTATGCCCGGCTGGTACAGGCCCCAGGTTCGCAAGTGATCCACTACTTGCCGGCGCATCTCGGCGAAGTCAATGTTGGTCTCGGCCAGCGTTCCATCGAAGTCGAAGACGATTGCGGCCAGGCTACCGGGCTGGATCATCTCGCCACTCCATAAGAGGCGCCTTAGCGAGTGGCTGCGGCCTCTTCAAGTATATGCCTGGCCTCCTCGACATTGCGCTGATAGCCGCCAAAGTCGCCGCGCAGCCGTGCCTGGTCGGCCTCGATCAGCAATTGCAGTGCCTTCTGCGTAGCCTCATCGGGCGTAGCCGCCCGGGGTACCCCGGGTAGTTCGCGCACCGCCGGCTCGACTCGTGTCACGGGCCGCGGCGTGTCCACGCGCGCGGCTGAGCCGAAGAGCCTGGCCAGAGCATCGTCCAGAGTCGGCTCCATCACGATCTTGTTGCCCGCGGCGACGACCACCCGGTGCAGGACCGGAAAGGGTGTCTCGGTGGAGACCAGGTAGATGGGCTCAACGTACAGCAGCGACTGTTCGATGGGGATGATCAGGGTATTGCCGCGGATGACCTGGGAACCACTCTGGCCCCACAGGGTCAGTTTCTCGGATATGGCCGGGTCCTGGTCAACGAGTGCTTCGAACAGCATCGGCCCCAAGAAGAACTCGGCCGCGCTGAACTGGTAGACGAGCAACTCGCCGTAGTACGGCGCGTCAGAGCGCGCGGCCATCCACGCCACCAGGTTCTTATCCTCCCGGCCCTTCAGGACCATCGGCACCATCTGGATAAACTCGGCCTTTTCTTTCCCGGGGAGCTTGAGAATGACGTAGTAAGCTTCCATGGACCGTTGATACCCAGCGTACAACTCGGGCGGGATCGCCCACTCGTCTTCGTTGTTGTAGAAGGTGCCCACGTCTTTCATGTGATAGCGGCCATAGGTTTCCGCCTGCACCCGGAACAGAAGCTGGGGATAGCGGATGTGCTCGCGTATTTCCGCAGGCATCTGCGCGGCGTCGGTGAACAGCGTCGGAAAGATCTTGCGGTAGCACTGCAGAACGGGGTCGGTTTCGTCAAAGACGTAAAAGGTGGGCTTGCCGTTGTAGGCATCCACGACCACCTTGACCGAATTGCGTATGTAGTTAAGTGACCCGAGCTCCGGCGGCATCCGGGTCGAATATGGATACATGCGCGAGATCGTGTAGGCATCGCAGACCCACTTGAGCTGGCCGCCGACGAGGACCAGATAGGGATCGGGGTCGTAGACCATTACGGGGAAGGGCGTGATAGCGTAAAGCCGGTCGGGGACATAGCGATTCATGTGGATCTTGCTTTCCGGCTTAAGCGCGGGGGTGAGCAAGATGTTTTTGTCCTTGAAGCGCAGGGCAAAGACCAGGCGCCGGAGCAGACCGCTGATGGTCACACCACCCGTCCCGGCATAGTGGGTGGTGACGTTTTGGCCGGCTTGGCCGGTCCGGGGATAATCCAGCTCTCGATTATTGGTGTTGACGATGGCGTAAGGCGTCTGCTCAACGCGCACCGTACGGGCGCCGATTGAGGGTGGCGGCTCCTGATACCCCATCCCTTCTTCTGGACCACCGGGCTGGTTGACATCGGGCGGAGGTGGCCGGTGCTCGGGCGGGGCGATAAGCTCGATCAGGCGCGGGCGGTGCTTGACCATATAGTACAGGCCCGCGCGGTCGACCTTCAGCGCCTCGTAGCCTCTTTCTGGCTTTGGGGGGAGATCTTTGATCCACAGCCGGGGCAGCCCGCCGTCAGCCGACTCATGGACCGGCGACATGCACAGGCCATAGCCGTGCGTGTAGGTTAAGTACCTATTTACCCATGTCTGGCTCTTTTCGGGCAAGCCCGCGTAATTGAGCTGGCGAGCTGAGAGCATCACCTGCCGGTATTCGCCGTTGACGGTGTAACGGTCCACGTCCACGTCCGCGAACTTGTAGTAGGGACGCAGCCCTTGTTTCTGGTCGTAGGTAGTTTCCAGAGGCCGGTGGTCCCACAGCCGGATGCTCTTGACTGTCTCCTGGTTGTTGGCGATGATCTGTGCAGTCAACGGCTGCTCTTCAGGGAATCTGTCCATTGTGGCATCGCTCAGCCCGTATGCATCGTTGGTTGCGCGGATGTTGTGTTCTATGTACTTCGTTTCCACGGCGAGTTCATTGGGTTTAACGATTAGCTGATGGATTAGTGCCGGATAGGCTGTGCCTGCCAGCAGTGACACCGCCAGCAGCACGCCCAGGGTCCAGCCTGGCAACTTGAAGCCACGTTGGCGGATGCTGACCAGCAGCAGGGCACCGGCTATCGCTGCGACCGCCATCATGATGTAGAGTATCGGGAACTTGGCGTGGAAGTCAGCGTAGGAAGCGCCAAAGAAGCTCTGGCTGCGGGTGGAATACATCAGGTTGAACTGCATCAGCCGATAGTCGTAAATCTTGACAAACAAGGCTAGGGCCAGCAGCGAGAAGAGATGCTGGCGCGCCCGGGGCATAGCGTGGACCGTGTTGCCGACGATACGGATGGTCTCCTGGTAGATATGGACCAGTGTGCTGAGCACGAAGGCGATAATCACCCCGTAAAGCAGTGAACGCCAAACGTACTGGATGAAGGTTAGCTTGAAAACGTAAAAGCCAACGTCCAAGCCCAGTGCCGGATCACTAACGCCGAAGCCGCCCCCGTTGGCCCATAACAGGTAGTCGCGCCACCTGCCACTGGCCACCAGTGCGGCCATCAGTGCGGCCACCAGTGCGAAGATCAGAAGCGCCCGGTCGGCATGCTTCTCGATCTCCTTACGCTCCTCGTCGGGCAGCAACCGTCGTCCCACGAAGGTCACGTCCGCAGGCAGCGGCCGACGAGCAATACGAAGGTTGAAATAGAGCCAGCCGAAACAGATTGCGCCGGCGATTATCGCCAGCACTATCTTCGTGCCGATGATCTTCACAAAGACCGGGGCCTGCTCCACCGACTGCATCCACAGGTAGTCGGTGTAGATCTGGGAGAGCCACCCGACCAAGATAAGGCCAACAATAATAGCCAACAAGATCTTGAACCACTTCGACGACTGTTGCTGATTCACTATTCGTCCTCCGTGTCTTCTTCACTGTCATGGGGTGGAACTCTGAATGAGTCTGAATCCGGGACGTCTATCTCGCTGATCAGGTCCCGGAACTTCTTGATCTCCTCGGTCTCCTTGTAAATCTGCGAATCAGACTGGGCTGCTTGGGCGAGGACCTCTTCGTCTACGAGTATTGGTGCGCCGCTGCGCAGCGCCAGGGCAATGGCGTCACTGGGGCGGGCATCAATATCTATCGTCCGGTCCGAGTCAACCAGGGTGAGTAAGGCGAAGAAGGTATTCTCCTCCAGCTTGGTAATCATTACCCCCCGGAGCTCATAACCGAGGATAGCGATCACCGAGGAACATAGATCGTGGGTCAGCGGGCGCGGGGGCTCCTCGCTCTTGAGCACTCGGGCAATCGCTTGAGCCTCGAACATTCCGATCCAGATCTGCAGTCGCCGCTCAGCCTCCTCATCGGCCAGCACTATCAGTGCATTGCCCTGGAAGTCAATGAGAACTCGATGGACATACATTTCGACTGCCATGGTGGACCCCTGCCTTACACCGGGCTTGTCTCCGGGCAATGCTTAGTTCGCCTTGTGCAAAGCTCAATCCTGCCTGCGCTGCTATCTGTGCGAGATGACCTGGTAGTCAAGCCCGGCTGCCTCCAGCGCTGCCTGCCAACCTCCGAAGTTGCGCGGGTCGCGGGCAGCGACCAGAAGGTACTGGTGGCGGCGCTTGATATGGCTATAGGACAGGTCTTGGGACTGCCCGTGAAGCTGCTGGATCTCGGCGATGATGCGCTCCCGGGTCCACTTGCGCCGTCGCGGCGCAGCCTGCGGGTAGGACACTCCGGCGGCTGCTACTGCTGCCCGCCAACTACCCAGGCGCGGCTCACGGTATGCGGCCGCCACCATCCCGCCGTAACCCAGCCGGCGCATATTGGCCACCGTCAGCGCCTCGCCGGCGGCGTGCAGGTCTCTTATCTCCTCGACTACTTGCTCGGGCGTCCAGCGTCGTCGCGCCACTTGCTCGCATCCTGTCAGCAACTATCATACCCAGGAAGCAAGAACCTGCCCCAGCCTCAGGCAGGCTCCCTAACCCCTCCCTCATCTAGGACATTTTCAGTATAACATAGCTAGCGAGGAGTGTCAATGAACAGTATCGCTGTGGGGGTTGGCTCCTTGCGAACGCATCCACGAACTCGTATAATGCTTGTGTGTCTCCGCGGCGCAGGACGCTCATGAAGTACTTAGTTATCTACGAACCCACGAGTACCGGATATTCGGCGTCCGTACCTGATCTCCCTGGCTGTGTTGCCACTGATGGAACTCGTGAGGAGGCGGAGCAACAGATTCGCGAAGCTATCAAGTTTCACATTGAAGGGCCTGCGGGAGTCCGGTGAGTTCGTCCCGGAGCCGACCGCCATCGCAGATACGGTCGAGTTATTGGTAGGCTAAGTCCGGGACTTAAGCTTCTGAATCCCCCTTGCCAAGCGTCCCCGAGACTGGTATTATTAGGACTACACCTCGGACAACGATCACCTCAACAGGAGGGTGTTGATTATGCGTACTGTCGGCTCCGTGTTGGTCGTAGTTGTATCTGTCCTGATGATTTGTGGCTGCCGGCCCGAGCGGCGCGCCGCTGTCGCCCCCGAACCGCCGCCGCCGCAGGTGTCCAGCGAACAGCAAGGGCTGCTCGAAGAGATCCTTCAGTATACCAGAGATACTGGCAGCACGGTGGAACAACTAGCGGAGGAGACCCGCCGGCGTGAGGCCCTCGAGCAAGCGCCGCGCGGCGTGGGGGCCATTGATGATGACCTACGCGTGGCCAAAGCGCTTGTGGCCGCGGCCCGCAGTGCGGCTACCAGTAAGCAAGGCGAGAAGACCGCTGCTGCTCTGCGGCGCTTGGGCCCAACGTTGACCGCGCTGCGCAGTGAAATCCCGGCGGCCGCTATCGCCCAGCACCTGGAGCGTGCGCTGGTGGCGATAAGCAGTCTGCTGGCCCAGGAAGCCGTCAACGTGGCGTCGGGCTCTCTGCTGGCGGCGATTGACACGGCGATGCAGGCCCCGGCGCCGTTGGTGCCGGAGGTGGTCAAGGCGGTCGAGCGCGCCAAGAGCAGTGTTGACGCCAACCAACTGGAGAAGGCGGCGGGCCAGATACTGGAGATCCTGGGCAAGCTGCAGGACGATGGCACCGTGGGGAGCCTCGACCGTACGCTCGCCGGCGTCCAGGGCGCCGAGGAAGCTCTCAGCCGTCAGGCCTGGCTGGTGGTCACGGCGGAACTGGATCAGCTCGACGCCGCGCTTAGCCAGCTTCAGGAGAAGGTTGGCGGGGTGACGACGGTGACTGAAGAAACAGAAGAAGAGATCGAGGCTGAAGAAGCAACCGAGCTGGAGGAAGCGGGGGCAGCCGAGGCAGTTGAGTCAGCCGAGCCCGAGGAATCGGCGGCTACGCAGTAGGCGGAGCTTTTCGATGGCGCTGGCTGACCAGCCGGTGTGCACGGGCCCGAAGGGCAGGAGCTTGAGTCCTGTGCCGGCAGGGCCGCGACAGGCGGGATGCCGACCGTGCCAGGAGATACAGCAGACCACGCAGTAAACGGGTGAAAGCAGCCGATGGCCCAGCAGTTCGTTCATCTGCACGTTCATACCGAATATAGCCTGCTCGACGGGGCCTGCCGGCTTGTCGACCTCGCCGAGCGCGTCGCGGAACTGGACATGCCGGCTGTGGCGATGACCGACCACGGCGTGATGTACGGCGCGATTGACTTCTATCAGGCCTGCCACGCTGTTGGTGTCCAGCCGATTATTGGCTGCGAGCTTTACGTCACCCCCGGTAGCCGCTTCGATCGCTCGGGACCCCAGGACCGTGCTGTCCACCATCTGACGGTGCTGGCTGAGAACCTTACCGGCTACCGGAACCTGCTTAACATTGTTAGCCAAGCTCACCTGGAGGGCTTCTACTACTACCCCCGCGCGGACCTGGACCTGCTCAGCCGCAACGCCGAGGGCCTGATCGTGCTCAGCGCGTGCAAGGGAGGGGGGGTCGCCCAGGAAATCCTGGCGGGCAGTTACGCCGGCGCGCGGCAGCAAGCCGCGACGCTCCGCGATCTGTTTGGCCCGGACAATTTCTATCTCGAGCTTATGGACCACGGCCTGCCTGGCCAGGACGAGATCATCGCCGGTAAGCGGCAGCTTTCTGCTGAGTTGGGCATCCCGCTGGTGGTGACTAACGATGCGCATTACGTGCGCCGGGAGGATGCCGAAGCCCACGATGTACTGCTGTGCATCCAGACCCAGTCGAGCCTGAATGATCCTAACCGGCTGCGCTTCGAGGCCGACGAGTTCTACGTCAAGTCCGCCCAGGAAATGCACGAGTTGTTTGCCGCCATCCCCGAGGCGGCTGCCAATACGTTGGCAATAGCGGAACGCTGCAACATCGAGCTAGAACTCGGCGACATCCGCCTGCCGCGTTTTGAGGTACCTGAGGGTTACGAGCTGACCAGCTATCTGCGCCACCTGTGCGAGAAGAACATTGTCAGGTGCTACGGTGAGGACCGCGCCGACGTCCGGGAGCGGCTGGACTACGAGTTGGACATCATTGACAAGGCTAATTACTCGGGCTACTTCCTGATCGTGGGCGATTGCATCCGCGAGGCCAAAAACCGCGGCATGCTGGTCGGGCCGGGCCGGGGTTCGGCGGCCGGTAGTATCGCCGCTTATCTGGTGGGGATCACCGATGTTGATCCGCTGCGATATGGGTTGATCTTCGAGCGGATGCTCAATCCCGAGCGCGTCAGTCCCCCCGATTTTGACCTGGACTTCCCCGACGACCGCCGCGAAGAGATGATCGAATACATTAAGGACAAGTACGGACGTGACCGCGTGGCTCAGGTGGTCACCTTCAATACTATGGGGGCGCGAGCGGCAATTCGCGATGTCGGGCGCGTGATGAACGTTGCTCTGGACAAGGTTGACACCTTCGCCAAGGCCGTCCCGCCCGGGACCAGCCTTCAGGAAGCTATCGAGCTTGTTCCGGAATTGGCCGAAGCCCGGAGCAACGACCCAGATATTGCCCGGGTACTGGATATCGCCGGGCGACTGGAGGGAATAGCTCGCCATGCCTCGGTACACGCGGCCGCCGTAGTCATTACTGACGATCCCCTCACCAACTATGTGCCCCTGCGTGGCGAAAAGGATGGCGCCGTCACCACCCAGTATCCGATGGGGCCGGTGGAGGAAGTGGGCCTGGTGAAGATTGACTTTCTGGGCCTGAAGACGCTGACGGCTATTGCCCGCGCCACCGAGTCCATCCGGCGCAACCACGGGACCCAGATTGACCTGATAGGGGTGCCCCGCGACGACGTTAAGACTTTTGAGCTGCTTTGCCGGGGTGATACCGGCGGCGTATTCCAGTTGGAAAGCGAGGGTATGCGCGGGCTGCTGCGCAAGTTGCAGCCCGACCGCTTCGAGCAGCTCATCGCGGCGGTGGCGCTATATCGGCCGGGTCCGATGCAGCATCTCGACGAGTTCTGCGCTGGCCGGCACGGCGCGTCGGTCAACTATCTGCATCCTGATCTGGAACCGCTGCTCGAGGAGACCTACGGTGTTATTACCTACCAGGAGCAGGTGATGCAGATCGCGGCGAAGCTGGCCGGTTTCTCGATGCCGCAAGCGGAAATCATTATGCGCGCTATGGCCAAGAAGCAGCTCGAAAAGATGCAGCAGATGAAGCCGCTGTTTATCCAGGGCTGTGTCAATAACGGCGTATCTGAGCGCGCTGCCCAGCAGATCTACGCACGGATGGAGACATTCTCCTCCTACGGCTTTAACAAGTCACATTCGACCCCGTATGCCCTCGTCGCCTACTGGACTGCTTATCTGAAGACCAACTATCCGGGCGAGTATATGGCGGCTCACCTCTCCACAATCATGGACGATAGCGAGCAGGTCGGCAAGTATATGAGCGAATGCCGACGGATAGGCTTGAAGGTGCGGGCCCCGTCGGTCAACCGCGGCCTGGCGCACTTTGCGGCGTGTGACGGCGAGGTTATCTTCGGGCTGGCGGCGATCAAGAACTTCGGTCTGCCCACTGCCGAGGCTATCGTCGCCGAGCGCGAGGCGAACGGGCCCTACCAGGGCCTGGGTGATTTCTGTCGGCGGCTGGCTTCGAGCAAAGCTCCCAAGACGGCGGTGAAACTGCTCATCGAAGCCGGCGCTTTTGACGAGTCGGGTGAGCGCAACGCGCTGCTGGCCGCTCTGGACGGTCTCCATGCCGCTGGCCAGAAGTACCAGGAGGATCAAGCTACGGGCCAGAACTCGTTGTTCGGCGAGGGGGCCGAGGTCTCCTCAGCGGTCGTAACGGAGCGGCTGCCTGACGTGCCGGAGATGCCCCAACCGGAACGCCTCCGCCTGGAGAAGCAGCTCCTGGGCCTGTACGTCTCCAGTCATCCGCTGATCGAGAATGAGGAGAAACTGGCGGCCTGTACAACTGCTGGGCTCGCCGAGCTGGATCAATTTGCCGACGGCGCCAGCGTGGTAGTGGCTGGCATCGTCGGCCAGACCAAGCGCCACATCACTCAGAACGGCAGCCCGATGATGTTTATGACGCTGGAGGGCCTGGACCAGCACGTGGAGACGGTCGTATTCCCGAAGGTGTACGAGAAGTGTGGTGACCAGCTTGCCGCGGGGAACATTGTCGTCGTCAAGGGCAGGGTTGACCGCAGGAACTCACGCGGTGACAACGGCGGTCAGGCGAAGCTGCTGTGCGACTGGATCAAGCCGCTAGCCGGGGCGGCCCGGGTCGCCAGGAAACAGCGCGAGCAGACTGAAGCGGGGCGGGTGAGCCGTGTGGCGCCGGACTGCCCAGCTACGGCGACGCAGGTGGCGCCAGCGGCGACCGTGACCGTCGAACTGGATCCCGCTAGAGACGCTGAGGATTGCCTGCTTCGGCTTAAGGAAGTCATCGGCCAGAGCCCTGGCCAGCAGCAGGTCATCTTGCAGATATCTGGCCGCAACGGTACCCGGCGCGTGGCCCTGGGGCCGGGCTATACGGTCAACTGCGCCGATGATTTTCCCGTCAAGGTGCGGCAGTGCCCTGGAGTAATAACGCTCTGGGAGGAAGAAACCGGTAGGTAAGGGCCGGGGCAGATCAGGCCGGGAAGGTGGCTGGACAATGGCTGGAGTCATTGACATAATTGACGCGCGCCGCGATGGTGGTGGGGCCCTAGAGAGATTGCGCCAGCGCTCGGTAGCGGACCTCCCCGAACACATTGAGCGGGATGTCCGGCGCATCGTTGAGGACGTTCGTTGCCGTGGTGATGAGGCGCTGGTCGAATACGAGCGGCAGTTCGACTGTCCGAACCTGACCCGTGAGCAGCTCCTGGTCAGTTCTGAGGAGGTCGAGGCCGCTTACGCCCAGGTGCCCGATGCGCAGCTAGGCGCGCTGCGGCGGGCCAAGCAGAACGTCTACGAGTTCCACCTGCGTACCCGGCCGCGCTCGTGGCTGGACAACTTCGAGGGTATGTGGCTGGGCCAACGGATTACCCCCGTCGCCGCAGCGGGCATCTACGTTCCGGCCAAGAGCGCCCCGCTGCCCTCGACAGCCTATATGTGTGCCATGCCGGCGCAGGTGGCGGGAGTGGCACGGATTGCCATGTGCTCGCCGCCGCGTAAGGATGGCTCACTCGACCCGCTCACGCTGGTGGCGGCGGCGGAATGCGGTGTGGATGAGATCTACCGTTTAGGCGGCGCCCAGGCCGTAGCTGCTCTGGCCTTCGGGACGGAGACCGTTGCGTCGGTCTCCAAGATCGTTGGCCCGGGCAATCCGTGGGTGACAATGGCGAAGAAGTACGTCTACGGGATCGTGGGTATTGATTCCCTGGCTGGGCCCAGTGAGGTGCTGATAATCGCCGACGAGACGGCAGACCCGGGTGTGGTGGTGGCAGACCTGCTGGCTCAGGCTGAGCATACCGGCGACAATATGGTGGTGCTGATCACGGATAATGAGGCTGTGGCGCAGGGTGTGGCCGAGCAACTGGAGCAGGAGGCAGCGGCAGCGGCGCGGCCGGGGATGGTGGGCCAGTCACTTGCAGATTGCGGTGCCATCGTCTTGGTGCGCGACCTGCATCAGGCGGCTCAGCTCGCTAACGAGATCGCTCCCGAACACTTGCAGATCATGACGGAGAATCCTCTGGGGTTGCTCGGCGAAATCCATAACGCCGGATGTGTCTTCCTGGGGGCGTTTACGCCGGTGTCGCTGGGTGACTACGCTGCTGGCCCCAGTCACGTCTTGCCCACCAACGGCACGGCCCGCTTCGCCTCAGGTCTGTCGGTGGATGACTTCGTCAAGAAGTCTTCGCTCATCGCCGCCACACCGCGCGGTCTCAGTCGGCTCGCCGGGGACGTGATCCAGCTGGCCGAAGCCGAAGGATTGCCCGGGCACGCCGAGGCCGTGCGGCGGCGGACATCGGGCTGTGGCGACCAAGAGTAGGAATCGGCTCAACGTCAGTAGTGGTCTAACCGCCGCCCGTGATCGCCTGGGGCAAGACACACTACTCTCAACTGGCGTAGGACGCGGTGACATCTTCAAGGGTCTGCGTCAGCTCCTTGATATCGAAGGGCTTGTACAGACAGGGCTGGCCGCACAGCCCCAGGAATCGGTTAGTCCGTGTGCCCAGATTATCTCCGGTTACGAAGATCACCCGCTCGGCCAACTCCGGCGATTCAGCCCGCCATATTTCGAAGAGCTCCATGCCGTTGACGTAGGGCATCAACAGGTCGCAGATTATGGCTGCGTAGCTATGCTGGGCCCCCAGCTCCAGGGCCAACTGGCCGTTGGCGGCCCAGTCCACGGAGTAGCCCAGGTGCTCCAGGAGCATCTTCATTAAGCGTGCCAGGCTGTCTTCGTCGTCTACGATGAGTATGCGTTGCCGCTCGTTGCTCATGCGTGTCTCACTCTCCCGCTGGAAATGCCTCTGTACTGCTGGACGCTTTCTTCGCTGGCCAACCGCAAGATTACCCTGACCAGCGTCCCGCCCTCCCGCCGGTTCGGGCTTACGATGACCTGGCCCCCAGTCTGGTGCACTGTCTCGTAAACTATAGACAAGCCCAGCCCCATCGCGCCTTCTTTGGTCGTGTAGGAGGCCTCGAAGAGGTGGGGTATCTCTTCGGGATTGACGCCCGGCCCCGTATCACGGAAAGAAACTTCAACCCCTTCGGCTAATCGGCGCGCCGTGATGGCCAACTTGCGCGAGCCGGGCCAGTCTTCCATGGCCTCCCATGCGTTGGTGATGATATTGACAAAGCTGCGTTGGATGCTGTGGGTATCAGCATGGACCAATGGCAGGTGGGGCGGAATGTCCACATTGAGTTGCACACCGGTCATCATCAATTGCGAACCCGTCAGCACTATCGCCTGCTCCAGCACTTCGTTGAGGTCGGTCACGAAGGTGCTATTGTGGCGACCTGCGGTGTAGATCTCCAGACCTCGAAGCGCCGTCATGCAGCGGTCAACTTGGCGGACGAGCTCCTCGCCATCCGGCTTCCGATCCAGTGCCTGGGCGACCTGAACGTCCAGACGGATGATGGCCAGAGGGTTGTTCAGCGAGTGGGCCACGCCGCCCAGTACGTGACGGACGGCGGCGAATTTCTCCAGATGTTTGATCTCCTGGCGGAACTCCTTAAGCTGGGTGACGTCCCGGAGGGAGACGCGGATCGCTGTTATCTGGTCGTCTTCAAAGATTGGCAATGCGCTGAACAGTACTGCGTGTTCCTGGTCATTGGGGCCGACAATGGTCAAAGGCAGATGAGAAACTACCTCCCCGGCCAGGACCTGCTCTTGGTGGGGAGCCAGTCCTTCGGGGTTCCGTGCCTGCAGCAGGTCGAGCATGTTCTTGCCTTTGAACTCCGCCTCGTGTCCGTTCCTGAGCATTGTCTTGGCCGCAGCGTTGAGCTCCTGAACCTTCCACTCCGGATCCACGACCAACAGCGCATCTTCGGATGATTCCGCTGCCAACTGGTACTTGAACTCGTACTCGGCGGCCTCGCTGGCGGCGGTATCCTGGGCTTCGTAAAGTGGGCCCATATACTTGCTCACTGCCCAACTAGTCGCGGTTAGCAACACACCATGGCCGCCCACGGTCAGCAGCACCTCGATGTTCCCGGCCTCGAGGGCTAACAACTGTACGAACAGTGCCACCAGGGCTCCGCCCAGCACTAGCCCGGTCTGAGAGGTGTCTCGTTGAATGGTGTAGATGATCACGATTACATAGAGCAAGGGGAGCAGGGGGCTGTTAAGGGCGCCGGTAAAATACAGCGCAAAAGTGATCCATGCCACGTGCATTAAGGCAACGGCGTTGCCGACTAGGACGCTGCTTTGGCGGGTCTCCAGGACAAAACCCAGCCCCAATAGCACAATTGCCCCTAGCGTAACGACGATGAGATAGGAAACATCGGGCATTACGTGGCTCAGGATAAGGCTGGCATACAGGGCTGCCGCCAGCAAGATCAGCCGGGTTTCGTAGCTCAGCCGCGACAGGTAGACTGCGGTTTCGTCCTGCCGAGCTTGCGGCTCTGAGCGGAGCGGGACGGGGGCTTGTGCTTCGTTGGGCGTCTGCTGCATTGTGTGGTTCATCATGGGTCTGGCCCCTTAGCTGTTTGCTCGGTACCACAGTTCAACTCAGCAGGCCCAGCAGCCATTGCTACTAGCAGAAGGGAACAGATGCTTGGTTATGCCCACTGAATTGGCACTTGCCTTGAGCGAAACCTGACCTGCCACTTCATATATCTTTAGTATAGGCTGTCGGCACTTGTTTCAAACTCTACCGTCGCCCATAGCTGTCTTAGACTATAGCATTGCAGCGTTGGCCCGGCGAGGCATACTTGCCAGTTCTGCTTGACCAGGCACTCGATTTCACCTATAATTACTCTGGTAATTCGTATCGCTAGGCTGGTCGGTTGGGTCACAAGGAGGCTGGATAGATGGCTGACGAACTTGATAGCCAGATCGGGCATGAGGCCGAAGAGGAAAGCGATGAGCTGATTGCGCCCGATCCGTTGAACGAGAGGCAAGCAGAACACCCGCCGGCTAGGGCAGTATCCGCACGGCGACCCGGCTGGCTGGCACGGATGGGCAATAAGCTAGCCGTACGAATCTCGCGGATTGACCTGCCCCAGTGGAACTGGCGCAACTTTCTCTATGGTCTGGCCGTTCTTCTCGTCTTGATCCTTACCGGCCGCAACTGGGTGGATGTCCGGCTCGACCTCATTCTCTGGCGCTTTGATATCCCCAAGTCCATAGTCATCGTTGCCTGCGTGCTGCTGGGCGCCGGACTGATGCGGGCCTGGGACATATATCGCCAGCGGCAGCCCGCCGAGACCGAGGCACTGCGGGAAGATGAGCAGCCCGGATAGGAGGCGTAAGCGTGCCCAATTACAGGCAAATAGGTTGTCGGCAGATATCTGCGATCAGCATGCTGGCCGCTGTGCCCTACCTGCTGCTGTCGGCCTCGCAAGATGTCAGGTTGACTACCGTGGTTAACTGGGATGGCTCCGGGCTGCGGCAATATGCTGTTTCGTGTCTAAAAGACCGCAAGGACGAGGTTGGCAGCCGCCTGGTCGAAAGGTCGAGAGACTTCGACCAGGAGCGCTGGCAGGAGAAGGGTCCTGTGCTTACCATTACCCGGGATTGGCGGCCAGCCAATCTCGCTGGAGAGGTTCCCGGTAGCTCGCTGCATCTTTCCGGGATAGTTCAGAAGCCGCTGAGCATTTTCACTCATTACCGGTGGTCGGAGGAGCTAGAGATCTATCGCGATACAGCGACGGAGGTAGAGACCTTCGGCGAGGAGATAGCCTTGCTCGACTACGAGCTGAAGATGCCCGGCCGTGTGCTTCCGGACACAGTGAGCACCAATGGGAAAGCCCGGGGAGGTACAGTCACCTGGGAACTGAGCGGCGATGCGGACCAGTACACGCTAGCGGCCACCTCCCGGCGCGTGCGCTGGGGCTATCTGCTGTTCCTGGTCTATGTCGTTGGGTTCATCGCCTTCCAAGTAGTGCACTACACCGCCCAGGTGATTCGTAATCGGCCGCGCAGGATCTAGGGTCGCGGCGCGCGCCCGTTCCGAGGCTGCTTGAGCAACAAATGAGCCGTGGAGCAAGCTGCGGCTCATTTGCGCGTGTTGAGTAATCCAGGCCGACTACCACCGACGGGCACCATTATGCTCGGGCAACAACTCCCCACAACTCTTCGATCGGCCTCCGCCGTGGGCAGGTGGCGGCGGGTGACCGCCCCGCCTCAGCGGCTGGTGGGCTGCGCCTTCCTCATGGATATGGCAATGGGCGCGATTGGCCTGTCGGTACAGTTTGTGGGGGTAGCGCTGGGAGCGGGGCCCGGTGTGCTGGGCCTGCTCGGGGGGCTAGGCGGCGGCACCTATACGCTAATGTGCCTGCTCAACAGCCGGTTGGTCAACCGTGTGGGACCGCGCTACACTGCTCGTGCGGCCACCCTGCTGCTGATCGTGGTCTGGCTGATGATGGCCCGCGTGGGGAGCATCGGCCCCTTGCTGGGGCTGGTGGTGGCCAACGGCGCGCTGATGGCTTTCTTCTGGCCCCCGGTGATGGTCTGGTTTGCAAGCTTGACCTCCGGTCAGGCCCGGGGGCTGGGGCGCGCCCTGGGCTTGTTCAATATATCGTGGACCGCGGGCCTGCTGGCGGGTGCGGTCGCCGCGGGCGCGCTGTGGGACTGGATGCCCGGTAGTTCCTTCTATTATTCAGCCGGTGGCGTGATCGTAGTCCTGCTCTTGCTGCAACTGACGCCCGGGGGCCGGGCTACCAGCGGCGCACGACCGGCGCAGACCGTCTGGCCGGACCGCGAAACGCCACACCCCAATAGGCAGCGCTTGCTCGTCGCTGGGCGCATCGCCACCTTTGCCGGCTTCTTTGTTTTTGGCATAATTCGGACTCTCTTCCCTAAGCTGGGCGCCGAACTAGGCTATTCGAATCAGTTGGTTGGGTGGGCGGTAGGCGCTCCCTATCTGTGTGCAATGCTGGTCTTCGCCGCCTCTCGCACCACTACGCGCTGGCACTACCGCCCTGCGAAGCTGTGGATGGCGATGCCGGCTGGTGTCGCGGGTATGGTCATTGCTGCCTGCGCGCAGACTCCCGCGCAGTTTCTAACCGGCTTCTTCCTGGTAGGGCTCAGCGGAGGGGTGGGGTATCTGGCCAGTCAATTCTACGGTCTGCAGGGGCCGCCTGAGCACCGGGCCGCGAGTATGGGCCACCACGAAGCGACGGTAGGCGCGGGGTTCGTGATAGGCCCGATCTTAGGGGGACTGGTGGCCGATTGGGCCGGTGACATCCACGCCGCTTTTGTCTTGGGGGCGGCGGTTATGCTGCTAGCCGCAGCGGCTCAGCTTCTGGCGTGGCGGATGCTGGTCCGTCGTGATCATTAGCCTGGGGCGATTGACCTTGACATCTTGCCGCTAGAAACAGTATCTTCTGTCTGGAGGCGCTTGTGATGAGACCTGGCCTCGGAAGAAAATGGGGGGAGCAGTTGCGTCTTTCCAGCATCGGTCTGACTCTGGCGATATCTGTGGCGATAGGCGCACTGGGCGGTTGGTGGCTAGATGGCTACTTGGGCACCGGTCCCTGGCTGACCGTTGTGGGCTTGGTCCTGGGCAGCGCCGCCGGATTCTACGAGCTAGTACGCGAGGTCAACCGGCCCTCCGACTCTGATGAGTGATCGCTCGCAACTAAAGTTCTTCACCCGCGCCTACCTCTTTGCTGGCATAGTCGTCGGCCTAGCGACGGGGGGGCTGGTGGTTGCCGGGCTGGGGGATTTTGCCCTGGGGCTTGTCGCGGGAGCGCTGATTGGGCTGGTCATGATCCACGGTACCGTTGTGCTGGGCAGTGCGCTAGTCAGTCGGGCCCAGCCACAAGGCGAAACTGGTCACTCTATGAAGGGCCTGGTGGTTGTCCAGATCGCCAAGTACGTGGTCGGCATCGGCGCGTTGTATGTTCTGGTAGTGATGACCGAGACTAGCGCCCCGGGCATCGCGGCCGGTTACAGTATACCGCTGGCAGTAATGGCCATTATGGGTGCGATGGTGTCCAGAGCGCATAAGCGGGCCCCAAAGGATTACTGAGTTCGAAGAGAGAACTTGATCGCATAACGTGGAAGAGCACGCGGGCAGTTGGATAAACTTATTGGTCAACCTGGAGCCGGAGTGGCTCCAGCGTTACTTGCCTCTGGGTGTGGTGACCGCCTGGCTCGTTCTGCTCATGGTGGTGTTGATGGCGTGGTTGGGTACACGCCGGATGCAGCGAGTTCCTACATCGGGCTGGCAGACGCTGGGCGAGTGGGCTTATAACTTATGCATCAACTTCTGCCGGCAGATTATCGGCCCGGGTGGGGAGCGCTACGCGCCGCTGATTGGTACGCTGTTCGCTTATATCCTGATCATGAACCTGACCGGCCTGGTGCCGGGCTTTGCCTCGCCTACTGCGGGATTGAATATGACGCTGGCCCTGGCACTTGTCGCGGTGGTCGGCGCCGGAATCTGTGGGGCCCGGGCCAAGGGGTGGCGTTACCTGGAGCATTTCGTGGATGGACCACTGCCACTATGGCCGCTTATGGCGCTTATCCATCTTATCGGTGAGCTTGCCCGGGTCCTGTCGCTGAGCTTTCGTCTCTTCGGCAATATCTTCGCCAAGGAGATGGTCATTGGGCAGGTGCTGGTGTTTCTGGGAAGCATTGTCGCTATGCACCAGTTGAGTTTGCTGCTGCGCGGGCCGATGGTGCTCGGTGGCACGTTATTCCTACACATTCCCTTGCTGCTCTTGGGATTGCTGGTCAGTCTGATTCAGGCCGTGGTATTCGTGATGCTGACTGCCGCCTATATCCAGGGGGCGGTCGAAACCCATGCCGAGAGCCATTAGGTGCCAATTGGCGATCAGCCGAATGTAGCAAGACCGACGGATCACAACAGGAGGTCTAAGACTATGTCGTTTGCTGCTGTCTTTGCAGCCGTACTTGGACTAGCTGTACCTATAGCAGCCGCGTTCGCTGCTACCGCCCAGGGCAAGGTCGGCGCGGCGGCGATGGAGGGCATCGCTCGTCAGCCGGAGGCCGCTGGCGACATCGGGCGCAACCTGATCATCACTCTGGCCCTGATTGAGGCGCTGGTGATCTATGCGCTGCTCACCTTCTTCATGCTGTTTGGTAACATTCCCACTTTGATCGAGAGACTCGGGCAGTTGTAAGGGGCAATGCCGCTCGGGCAGAGGGTAGTGGGAAATGGAATTCCTGCGTGAGCTGTTGCATGAGCTACATATTGACCCGGCGGTAATACTCGTCAATATTATCGGCTTTCTCATCCTGCTTGCTCTGATGCGCAGGTTCTTTTTTGGGCCGATAGGCCAGTTTATGGCCCAGCGCCGCCAGGACGTGGCCGATACCGTAGACCAAGCCGAAACGGATCGGCAGCAGGCGGAAGAGGAGCTGACCAGCATCCGGGGTCGGCAGGAGCAGATGATGGCCGAGGCTCAGCAGGAAGCCAACCAAGCCCGGCAGGAGGCGGACCTCCAGGCAGATGAGGTAGTCAATCAAGCCCGCCAGCAGGCACTGGAGCGCCAGCAGCAAGCCGAGGCGCAGGTCCGGGAGCAACAGGCTCAGGCCTTGGCCCAGGCGCGTGCCGAGGTGGCCGCGCTTTCGGTTGAGATGGCTGAACGGGTCCTACGGGAAAGCCTTGACGAGGAGCGTCAGCAAGCTCTGCTGGAAGCCGCGCTTAGAGATGTAGAAGAGCTGGCGCGAGGCCAGACCAGGTAGGTGTTGAGGATGTCGCCGATCGCCGATGGTGCCGCGCGGAAATATGTCCTGGCCTTGCTGGAGATCGCCCAAGAACAGGAGCAGGTGACCCCGGTCGGCGATGCTTTGCGTCGGTTGCAAGAGGTATTGGCCGAGGTCCCCGAGCTGCTGGCGACACTCAGCCATCCCGGCCTGAGCGACGAGCAGAAGAGGGAGTTGCTCATCCAGGCGCTGGGCGAGCGGATCCCGACACCAGTCAGCGGCTTTCTGGATCTGCTCATCCGCGATGAACGGGCCGGGATCCTGCAGCAAGCCGCCGATCTGTATAAGCAGCTTTACGATGAGCTCCAGGGTGTGGGGCGGGCCTACGTCGAAACTGTGCTTCCTCTGAGCAGCGAACAACAAGAGCGCCTGCGCGCGGCGCTGGAGGTGCTGATCGAGGGCAGAGTGGTCATTGAAGAGCGACTCAATTCGGAGATCGGCAGCGGGGTGCGCATTTCCATAGGTGATGCTCAGATTGATGCCAGCCTGAAGGGCCGACTGCAGCAGATGCGCGATAGCATCCAGCAAGCACCGGTTGCGGCTGAGTAGGCCGCAGCTGTTGACTGATGAGGTGAGGTGCGTGCGAGTAGACGCGGATACAATAACTTCGGTGCTCAAAGAGCAAATCGCCGGGTACGAGAGCGAATTGGCGGTGGACGAGACCGGCCTCGTGGTGGCGGTGGGCGACGGCATCGCCCGTGTCTACGGCTTGCAGCAGGTAATGGCCCAGGAGCTGGTGGAGTTTCCCGGAGGGGTGATGGGCATCGCCTTCAATCTGGAGGAGCACACCGTCGGCTGCATTCTGCTGGGCTCAGATGCGGATATCGTCGAAGGCGACAAGGTCCGGCGGACCGGCCGTATTGCTGAAACGAAGGTCGGCGAAGGCGTCTGGGGCCGGGTGATAAACCCCCTGGGTGAGCCGCTCGACGACGCGGACCGGCCCATTGAGACGGAAGCCACCCGCCCGCTGGAGGTCAAGGCTCCCGGTGTTATTCTCCGCCAACCGGTGCGCGAGCCACTCTACACCGGGATCAAGGCGATTGACGCCCTCACCCCCATTGGCCGCGGCCAGCGCGAGTTGATCATCGGTGACCGCCAGACCGGCAAGACGGCAATCGCTCTGGATACGATCATCAACCAGCGCGAGGCCGGCGTCAAATGTATCTATGTAGCCATCGGCCAGAAGCTTTCTACTGTGCGGCGGATTGTCGCGATCCTGGAAGAATACGGTGCCATGGAATACACCTGCATCGTCGCTGCCTGCGCCAGTGACCCGGCGGCGGTTAACTACATTGCGCCCTATGCTGGCTGCACTATCGGCGAGTACGAGCGCGATAATGGCCGGCATGCGCTAATCATCTACGACGACCTCTCCAAGCACGCCACTGCCTACCGCGAGGTATCCCTGCTGCTGGGGCGCCCGCCGGGCCGCGAAGCATATCCCGGCGATATCTTCAACCTGCATTCGCGGCTGCTGGAGCGAGCTGCCAAGATGAACGATGACCTGGGCGGCGGTTCCCTGACTGCGCTGCCCCTCGTCGAGACTCAGGAAGGGGACTACTCGGCGTATATTCCTACTAATGTCATCTCGATAACCGATGGTCAGATCTATCTCCAGCCCGACCTGTTCCACCAGGGGGTGCGGCCGGCGATCAACGTCGGCCTGAGCGTCTCCCGAGTGGGTGGGGCAGCACAGACCAAGATGATGCGACAGGTGGCCGGCCAGCTTCGCGGCGATCTCGCTGCCTATCGCGAGTCGGAAGCCTTTACCCAGTTCGCCGAGGACCTCGACGAGCATACCCGGCGAATATTGGCCAGCGGCGCCCGCATGGTCGAGGTGCTCAAGCAGCCCCAGTACGAACCGCGCGCCATCGAAGACCAGGTCATTGCCATTTTCGCGGGCATCCGCGGGCACTGGGACGATGTAGGGCTCGACCTGATCCAGCAGCTTGAAGCCGAGTTGATCGAGTTCATGCACAGAGAGCACCCTGAGATTGTCGAGAAGCTCCGCCAGGGCCAGGAGCTTGACGAGGAGACGGCGGCAGCGCTGGCCGAGGCCATAGCGCAGTTCAAGGAGACCAACCCGAACATTGCCAAAGACGAAGAAGGGGTTTATCGTCCAGTACGCAGTTAGCATTTATGGTTCCTGAGAGCAGAGGCACCTCAAGGCGGTTGAAATGTTCGTCGTGAGCCTGCCAAGGGGCCGAACACCACCATGCAAGTGTTGCGTACGCCACTCAATTTTGAAAGTTTTTGTCGGAAAGGTGCGGAAAACCGGCTTTTTGCAAAAAGCGGGTTTTCTGGGCAGTCCGTTCCTGGGTTTTTCCGAGTTAGGCTAAACGATGGGTGCCAACCTGCGTGAGTTGCGCCGAAAAGTCCAGACCGTGCAGCACATTCGCCAGATTACGCGGGCGATGAAGATGGTCGCTACGGCCAAGCTGCAGCGCATCCAGCAGATTGTGCAGAACGGCCGCCGCTTCCAGGAGGAGCTGCAGCGCTTGCTGGCCCATGTGGCCGCCGCGGCCACCGATGTTGAGCATCCGTACCTACAGACCCGGGACCTGAGCAGAGCCGGCGTTATCATTGTTGGGGGCGACCGCGGGCTGTGCGGGGCTTTCAATCGGCAACTGATGGAGAGTGCGCTGGAGTTTGTCGGGAGCCAGCCGGTGCCGGTCGAGGTCATCACCGTGGGCAATCGTATACTGCGCTATGCTGAGCGCTCCGGATTGGAGATCGTGGGGAGCTATGAGGGGGTGGAACGCCCCGACGATGGGCGCATCGCCCAGATTGTTGAGCAGGTGCGCGCATGGTACGAAAGCGGCCATGTGGACTTGGTCCAGGCGATCTATGCCCGGTTTGAAACCATTATGCGCCACCCTATGGTCAGCGAGCAGCTTCTGCCCCTGACGCCCGAGGCTCTGGGCGAGCGCGCGGAGCAGTATGTTGAGTATATCTTCGAACCGGCCGCCCCGGAGCTGTTGAGAGAGCTGTTGCCCCGCGCAGTGGAAGCCGAGATTGCCCAGATCCTGTTGGGCACCCAGGCATCGGCTCAGGCCGCGCGGATGATGGCGATGAGTGCCGCCACGGATAACGCCGAAGACATGATAGTTGAGTTGACCCGTCACCTCAACCGCGCCCGCCAGGAGGAGATTACTGCAGAACTTCTCGACGTGGTCAGCGGTGCCCGCGCCTTGCAATCTTAGCTAAGGCTTGGGCTGGCTGCTGGGAAACGACTAACACCAATTATGGCGAACGGAAAAGTGGTAGAAATTCGGGGACCAGTCGTGGATGTCCGTTTCCCCCGCGATGAACTGCCGGAACTACTCAGTGCCCTGCGCGTTCAGGATTCGCAAAGGGATGCAGAGTTGATCGTCGAGGTCGCTCAGCATCTGGGTGACGACATCGTCCGCTGCATCGCGATGGATAACACTGACGGCCTGGTGCGTGGTATGGAAGTGGAGGACAGCGGTGGGCCGATTGCTGTGCCGGTGGGGGAAGACGTCCTGGGGCGGCTGTTCGATCTACTGGGCAACCCCATTGATGGTAAGCCCGCACTGGACGGCGAGCGCTGGCCCATCCACCGGGATCCGCCTTCCTTCGAGCAGCAGAGTGTTACCGAGGAGCAGTTCGAGACCGGCATCAAGGCGATTGATCTGCTTGCTCCCTTCCCCCAAGGCGGGAAGATTGGGCTGTTCGGGGGCGCTGGCGTAGGCAAGACCGTCCTGATAATGGAGTTGATCCGTAACGTCGGCTACGAGCACAAGGGGGTATCAGTCTTCGGTGGGGTCGGCGAGCGCACCCGCGAGGGCAACGACCTGTGGCTGGAGATGCAGGAGTCGGGCGTCATTGACCAGACCTGCCTGGTCTTCGGCCAGATGAGCGAGCCGCCCGGGGCCCGTCTACGCGTCGGGCTGGCCGCGCTGACTATGGCCGAGTGGTTCCGCGATCGGCGGGGGCAGGATGTGCTGCTGTTCATTGACAATATCTTCCGCTTCGTCCAGGCCGGGCAGGAGGTCTCGGCGCTGCTGGGGCGGATGCCCTCGGCCGTGGGCTACCAGCCGACGCTGGCTACCGAGATGGGCGCTCTCCAGGAGCGCATCACCTCGACGCAGGATGGTTCAATCACCTCTGTGCAAGCCATCTATGTGCCTGCCGATGACTATACTGACCCGGCGCCGGCGACTATTTTCGCGCACCTCGATGCCAGTGTGGCCCTCTCGCGGGAGCTCTTTGAGCAGGCCATCTACCCGGCGGTTGATCCGCTTAATTCTACTTCCCGGCTGCTGGATCCGCGCACGGTCGGCGAGCGCCACTATCAAGTGGCCCGCGGCGTCCAGGAGCTACTACAGCGTTACAAGGATCTGCGCGACATCATCGCCATCCTCGGCATGGAGGAACTCTCGGAGGACGACCGCCAGGCCGTAGCGCGCGCCCGGCGCATCCAGCAATTCCTCACTCAGCCCATGTTCGTGGCGGAGGTATTCACGAGCATGCCCGGCGCCTATGTACCCATCGAAGAGACCGTACGCGGATTTGAAGAGATCCTGGCCGGCAACTACGACGACCTGCCCGAAGATGCCTTCCGGATGGTCGCGACCATCGAGGACGTAAAAAAGAAGGCCGACAGGCAGTAACCGGAACAGAGGCCGCCAGCCCCTGAACAGATGCCAGAAACGCGGACATTCCCAACCAGAATAGTAACCCGAGCCGGTGAGCTTTTCAGCGGTGAGATAGTCGGTGCCATTATCCCCGGGGCGGACGGCTACTTCGGAGTCAAGGCCAATCATGCCCCACTGGTCGCTACGCTGGGCATCGGCGAACTCGCCGTCACTATGCCCGACGGGCAGGGGTACTATTTCGCGGTCAGTGGGGGAGTGGCAGAGGTGCGTGATAACGAAATGGTTATTCTGGCTGACATTGGCGAGAGAGCCGAAGATATTGACGTAACCCGCGCCGAAGGTGCTGCCGAACGGGCCCGCGCTCGCCTCAAGGGCGAGAGTGAGGAAGAACGGGTGGACATTACCCGCGTCCAGATAGCCCTGGCCCGGGCCGTTAATCGCTTGCGCGTCGCCAAACATCGGCGTTAGCCGGCTTTGCATCTGCCATTGTCCCAGTTGCGATAAATTGCATCTCAAAGTAGGAGGAACTGTAGATGCCAGACCACGACGAAGTTCTTCAACAATTGGTGGAGACGTCCTTGCATCTCGGTAATCCGGCCCGGGATTACGTCATTCTGGGTGAGGGCAACACCTCCGCCCGTATGGACAAAGAGACCTTCTGGGTGAAAGCGAGTGGCTTTGAGCTGCCCAATATCACGGCGGAAGGCTTTGTCCTCCTTCGATTTGATGTCGTGTTGGGTCTGCTGGGGGCGGACGAAATTTCTGATGAGGCAGTGAAGCGGGTGCTGACTGACGCGTGTGTAGAAGAAGGCACGCCCCGTCCTTCCATCGAGGCGCTGATGCATGCGTTGCTCCTCCAGGAGCCGGGCGTCAATTTCGTCGGGCACACCCATCCCGTTGCCGTCAACGCTATTGTCTGCTCGCAGCGGGCTGAGGAGGCGATAAGTGGGCGCCTATTTCCTGACGAGGTCGTCTGTTGCGGAATCGCGCCGGCGTGGGTGCCCTTCACTGATCCAGGTGTGCCGCTGGCCCAGCGGGTGGCGCAGGCGGTGAGCGATTATAAGGAGACTTATGGGGAATGCCCCAAAGCTATCTGGATGCAGAATCACGGGCTGATTGCGCTGGGTGCCACTGCCCAAGGAGTACAGACCGTCACCGCAATGTCAGTGAAAGTAGCGCGCATCCTGATAGGGACCTATGCTTGGGGCGGCCCGCATTTCTTGACTGACCAACAGGTTGAGCGCATCGCCACCCGGCCCGACGAGCTTTCGCGCCAGGACCGGCTGGGGTTAACTCGCTGCTGAACTGTCCGTGCAACGGAATCTTGGGCAGTGTGAGGCGCCTGCTTGACAGCCTCAGCGTAGTCTGCGAAAATGGGGGTGAGGTTATCAGTTATCGGAGGAGGGTGTTAGAGTGATGCGATGGGGTAAGATGGTTCTGTTTGTCCTGGCCGCAGCCCTGGCGGCTGGGTGTGGCGGTGGGCTGAGTCCCTCGAAGAGCAGCAGTCACCGCCAACCTGCCATCTCGGGCAGCAGCTTCCCGCAGGCACTGCAGGCGACCGGGCGGGTCACCGTGGAGGAGATTAGTTATAAGGGTTGGCAGGCGTTGCGGATGGAGAACGGGCTAGTCACCGTTGTGGCGGTGCCAGCTTTGGGCGGGCGGATAATGGAGTACAAGCTAGGTGATCACCCCTTCCTATGGGTTAATCCTGATGAGTTCGGCAAGATGTACGAGCCGGTGACTTCAGAAGAGCAGCGCCAGTGGCATAACTTCGGGGGATACAAGGCCTGGCCCGCGCCGCAGGAGCAGTGGGGCGGGCCGCCTGACCCGCTCGGCTCGGAACTCGATGGCGGCGAGTGGACCAGCGAGATCGTCAGTTCGGGCGGGCCAGTCGGGGAAATTGAGATAGTCAGCCCTCCGGACGACGAGGTCACCGGCTTGCAGATTACCCGTGGTATCCTGATGTTTGCCAATACTACCCGCGTCCGGGTGACCGAAACCTTCGAGAATGTAAGTGACAAGCCGATTACCTGGAGCATCTGGGGTGTTGCTCAAGTGCCGGGCTCACTGACCCCCCAGGACAAGTTCAGTGAGCAGGCCCGCATCTACTTCCCGCTCAATCCCAGCAGCCGCAAACCCGAGGGGTTCTGGTATCTGTCGGAGAGGCAGTCCGAGCAGTTCGAGCCGACTGGTGATGGCCAGTTGATGGAGGTCTCCTACCGTGGGGAAAAAGCCAAGATCGGGGCTGATTCTATGGGGGGCTGGATTGCCTACGTTGACGGTATTCACGAGTACGCCTTCGTGCAGCGCTTCACGGTCAGCGAGCTAGACGATTATCCCGATGATGGTGCTACGATCGAGGTCTGGACTTCTGGAGAAGACTCCTATATGGAGATAGAGGTGCTCAGTCCGTTGTATACGCTGCAGCCCAATGAGCCGATTTCGGCTACGCAGGAATGGTACGCCACCAGCCTGGCGGGGCCGATCCGCGATACCAGCGAGGTCGCCGCCATCCGGGAGCCGCTGCAAGTGGAGAGTGTGGAGGCGGGCCTGCGGCTCACTGGAGAGCTGGGCGTTTTTGCGCCTGGGAAGATTGAGATTGACCTGATAGACGACGCTGGCCAACCACTGAGCGAAGTCACCACTCTTGCCGTCGACCCAACGCAGGCGGTGATCGTGGATAAGACAGTACCACCCGTTCCTGGAGCAGTGGCGGTCAGGCTCCGCCTGGTGAGTGAGCGAGACGCGCCGATTGGTGAGGTGGCGAGGGTGCCCCTGGTGACGAAGACCGCGCAGATCCCGTGAGGTCGAGGTTCAAACAGAGAATCTGGCCGAGTCGAGGGCTTGGGTCTGGGTAGACCTGAGCCTTTTTGTATGACGATAACGCCGCGCCACCGTTATCCGCGCGCGAGTTTGAACAGTTCTGGCGGCGCCTGCGAGCTGTCTTCGTGCGCGACGACACCCGCTTCCCGATGGTCTTTGAGGTGCTCGAGCGTTTGCAGGCTCTGCATATCCACTCTTAATGTCGCGATTGAGTGCGTGGCGCACGAGCTGGCTTTCAGGCAGGCGGGGCAGGATTGCTGCAAGCAATGGGGAATAGTATGGCAAGCATTCAGGGAAGAAGCCCCATAGGAAGCAGGAGATACTGATGAATACGAAGTACGTCTTTGTAACCGGTGGTGTGGTCTCGGGCATCGGTAAGGGCATCACCACAGCCTCGCTGGGTTTGCTGCTCAAGCGGCGGGGTTATTGTGTACTGCTGGTCAAGATGGACCCATATATCAACGTGGATGCCGGGCTGATCAACCCGTTCGAGCATGGGGAGGTTTTCGTCACGGATGACGGCGCTGAAACCGATCTGGACCTGGGGCACTACGAACGCTTTGTGGACGAGCCGCTCAGCAAGCTCTCCAATATCACCACAGGGCTGGTCTACGGGGAGGTCATCCGCAAGGAGCGGGACGGCGCCCACTACCTGGGCCAGACCGTTCAGGTCATTCCTCATATCACCGAGGAGATTAAAGAGCGCATCAGAAATGCTGCTCGGAGCAATGGGGCTGATGTCTGCATTGTGGAGATAGGTGGGACGGTCGGTGACATTGAGGGTGAGCCGTTCCTGGAAGCGCTCCGCCAGATGCGTGGTGAGGAGGGGCCGGAAAACGTCTGCTTCGTGCATGTTACGTTGATACCATACCTCGAGACAGTGGAGGAGCTGAAGACAAAGCCCACCCAGCACAGCGTCCAGGCCTTGAGGCGGGTGGGCATTCAGCCGGATGTGCTGGTCTGCCGCACCAAGCTGCCCCTCACCGAGGAGGCCCGCCGGAAGGTTTCGCTGTTCTGCGATGTGCCCATTGCTAACGTTATTGAGGGCCGCGATGTCCAGGGCTGCCTCTACCAGATCCCTCTGGCTATGGATAGTCAGGGCATTGCCGACCTAGTGGCAGAAGAGCTGGGTCTGCCCCAGCGGGAAGCCGATCTGGACGACTGGCGGGGAATAGTCGAGCGTATTCAATCGCCCAGCCGCCGCGTGGATATCGCTATGGTCGGCAAGTATATGGATTTGCATGACTCGTACCTGTCGGTCACTGAGGCACTGATTCATGCTGGTGCGGCCAATGATGCACATGTGGCCATTAAGTACGTGGATTCAGAAGACATCGAGAGTGACGACCCGGAGAAATATCTCAGCGGCGTTCACGGGCTTCTGGTGCCCGGCGGCTTTGGCGACCGGGGCATCGAGGGCAAAATAGCCGCTATCGGTTACGCCCGCGAGCAGGGCCTGCCCTTCCTGGGGCTGTGCCTGGGCCTGCAGTGCGCGGTGATGGAGTTTGCCCGCAACGTCTGTGGGCTGGCGGGGGCTAACTCGAAAGAGTTCGTCCCGGAGACCCCGCATCCGGTGGTCATCTATCTGAAGGAGCAGGAATATGTTACTGAGCTGGGCGGGACGATGCGCCTCGGCGCGTATCCGTGTGTGCTGACGCCCGGGTCGAAGGCGGCAGAGGTTTATGGCACCGACGAGATCTCCGAACGGCACCGGCACCGGTACGAAGTCAACAATGCTTATCGCGCCAGGCTGGAAGAAGGCGGTCTGGTCTTCTCGGGCACCTCGCCCGAGGGCGATCTGGTCGAGCTTATCGAGCTGCCCGATCACCCGTACTTCCTCGCTACGCAGGCGCATCCGGAGTTCAAGTCCCGGCCCAATCGGGCCCACCCGCTCTTCCGCGGCCTGGTCGCTGCGGCCCTGGAGCATGCCGGCATCTCACGCGGCTAACCGTCGGGCGGGAGCGCTGCTGTAGCGGCGCGGGCAGGAGTCCGGTAGCGCTTGTCGAGCAGCTCACTGAGTTGTTAGCGTCCAATACTGAGCAATGGGACTTCAAGATGGCCCATATCAACCTGGGGGTATTCGTCTCCGGTGGCGGCACTAACCTGCAAGCGATAATTGATGCCAGCGAGGCGGACAAGATTGATGCAACTGTGGTGCTGGTCATCAGCGACAAGGAAGATGCCTATGGCCTGGAGCGGGCCCGCCAGCACGACATCTCGGCGGTACACGTGCCAGTGGGCAGGAATGAAAGCCCCGAGTATGCCGCGGCGGATCAGTGGCATGTGCAACTGCTGGCCGAGTATGATGTGGACCTGGTCTGCCTGGCGGGCTATATGCGCCTGATCGGGCCGGAGGTTATGACGACCTACGCCGAGGCGATTCTCAACATCCACCCGGCGCTGCTGCCCTCGTTTCCGGGGACGCATGGGCAGGACGATGCCGCCGACTACGGTGTAAAGGTCGCCGGGTGCACGGTGCATTTTGCCTGGTCGGAGTTCGATACTGGGCCGATTATTATCCAGGCGGCGGTGCCGGTGCTGCCCGACGACGACGGTGACAGCCTGGCTGCCCGCATCCTCGCCCAGGAGCACAAGATCTACCCCCAGGCGATCCAGTGGTACGCCCAGGACCGCCTGCATATCCAGGACCGGCGGGTGATCGTGGACAATGCCCCGCCACCGACTATTCTGGAGGCAATAATAAGCCCGGGATTGGAGATCTGACGCTTTGCCTACGACCATATGTTGTGGAGGTGAACTACATGACGGGCGCACACCAGAGCCTCCCTGACTTGCAGTCGGTGATCTCTTGGCACTCGAATGTCGCGGACCAGATCTGTGACCGGGTGCACAGTGGCGCGATCCCGCAAGAGGCCCTGCACCGTTGGAAAGTGGTACTCTTGGTATTCACGCGCTCCTCAAGTCTGGCCAAGGCTATTCGCCTGCTGCTCGACAACGATCTACCAGAGGCTGCTGGCATTCTCCTGAGGTCGCTGTGCGAGGGTGGTGCGGTGTTGGGCTACATATGGCGCAAGGGACACCAAGCGGAAGCCTTCGCGGAGCTCTATCTGAAGAGCGATATTATCGAGCGCCTGCATGCAAGGAAGCGCTTCCAGAGTGGTGGAAAAACGAGCCAGTACGAGTCGGAGTCTTCGGTGTGTGAACTGAAGAAGCGAGAACAGGAGTTTCTATGCCTTCGCGAGCGTCTGTGGTCCGGTAAGCGCTCCAAAGGGCGAGCCAAGTACGAGAACGAAAGCACCTGGAATGGCCTAAGCATCGCAACCACTTTCCGCGAGGCATGCCATAGCGCCCAGTACGACCTGGTGTACGCGCAACTCTCACAGCTCGCCCACGCCGGCACGTACTCCGCGACATACGCATTCCGCAGTGGGCTGAAGTTGCCCGATAGCCTGGCTCCGGGACTCCTCGATGGCTTGGTCCGTGATCAGTCCGCAATTGCATTGCTGTCGGAGTTGAAGCACATCGAGTCACTACTGGAGATTACACTGCCGGAACAGGTGCGAAACATCACAGATGGAATCGACGCCGGACCACAGGGGTGTGACGATTTGCCATGAACATCCTTATCACCGGCGGCGCGGGATTTATTGGTTGTAGTTTTGTCCGGTATCTGCTTGAGCATATTCCGGATGCACAGGTGCGGGTGCTCGATAAGCTGACCTACGCCGGCAGCTGGGAGAACCTAGCTGATGTCGCCGATAACCCCAGGGTCACCTTTATTGAGGGGGACATCTGCGATGTCGCCACGGTGCGGGAGGCGATGGCCGGTGTGGAGACCGTCGTCCACCTGGCGGCCGAATCGCACGTGGACCGCAGTATTATGGGCCCGCAGCCGGCGATGCAGACTAACTTCTTCGGCACCTTCGTGCTCCTCGAAGCCGCGCGCGAAGCCTGGCTCGACAGGCTCACCACCCAGCGTTTCCTGCACGTCTCGACCGATGAAGTATACGGATCGCTTGAGACGGGCGAGTGCGATGAGGAGGCACCGCTGAACCCGCGCAATCCCTATTCGGCCAGCAAGGCAGGAGCCGATCACCTGGCACGCGCCTATTGTGTGACTTACGGGCTGCCCGTGATAGTCTCCCGTCCCTGCAATAACTACGGCCCCTACCAGTATCCTGAGAAGCTCGTCCCGCTGTTTGTCTATAGGGCGCTGCGCGACGAGCCGCTACCAGTCTACGGAGATGGTCGGCAGCGGCGTGACTGGCTACATGTGGCGGATCACTGCCGGGCGATGTACGTCCTGCTGGAAAACGGGGAGCCGGGGCAGGTCTACAACATCCCCGCGGGGAACGAGCGCGAAAACCTGGCGACCATCAAGGTAATTCTGGATGAACTTGGCAAGCCCGACAGCCTCATCAAGCATGTGGCGGACCGGCCTGGGCACGACGTTCGTTACGCGATGAGTGGGGATAAGATCGCAACGCTAGGTTGGGAGCCGGAAGTCGAGTGGGAAGGGGGACTGCGGCAGACCGTGCGCTGGCTGGCCGACCATCAGGACTGGCTGGAACGCAGCCTGGCCCGTAGTCGTGAGTACTTTGCGAGCTGGTACCGGGACCGGCGATAGTGCTTAGTTGTCCAAATGAGCGCAATATCGCTTGTACGTTTGATGCCGGACTCGCTGCGTTCAACACGGCCCCTCCGACGGCCTAGTTGGCCGCGTGACGATCAAATCAATGGCGGCGCGGCTCGCCCGGCTCGCCCGGCGCGCACTGCTCGGGTAGACGCGCATTTGCCCTATATCCCTAGGTCTTGCACACCGCCCGTTACTCCTCGGCCAGCACCGCGGCGGTCTGGCGTACGTCTGCTAGCAGTAGGCCCAGGGTTACCTCCGGATTGGCCAAACAGGCCAGAATCTGCTCGGGGCCGGCCGAGGTGACGATGACGTAGCCGGTCTCGGCGCGGGCGAATAGCTCCTCGATGGTGCCTTGACCAAACTCCCGGGCGCTGCGCGAGGCCCGCACTAACAGATCAGCGGCCAGTGCGGCGAGCGCGTCGGCTGATACCTCGGGGCTAGTATCCGCGGCGACGGCAAAGCCATCGGGGGTAACCACGACGGCTGCGGTAACATCGGGGTTATCCCGCCGCAGCTTGCCCAGTATGTCGCTAGCTGAACTGGATTCAGTTACCACCTTGTCTCCTCCTTCAAAGAGCATTAAACTTATGGGCGTAGGGGCAGCCCCACCCAAGTTCCGTGGGCGAGGGGTAGATTCCTTCCGTGGCGAATAAGAGAGAGTGACCGGACTGCGCAATCGCACAATGACTCGGGAAATGGCCCAGTGAATTCGGAGCGCGGCAAAAAAGAGGTCTCGTTCTTCGAGCACCTCGAGGAGCTGCGCATGCGGCTGCTGCGGATGATGATCTACACTGCGGCGGGCATGGCGCTGGCGTGGACGGCGCGCGCGCCCCTGCTGGCTCTGTTGCAGGAACCGGCCCACATAGGTGCGCAGCAGGCGGGGCTCGAAGAGCTGCCCTTCCGCATCTTCGAACCGGCCGCTGGCTTCGTGCTGATGATGCAGATAGCGTTGGTGGCGGGGGTCATCATCGCCTCCCCGCTGATTCTCATGGAGTTGTGGTTGTTTATCAAGCCGGCGCTGGAACCCCGCGAGAAACGCTTCGTCATCTGGCTGCTGCCCGCGGCAACAGTGCTGTTCATGGGTGGTGTCATTTTCTGCTACTTTATATCCCCGCGTGCCTTCGCCTTCTTCTTCAACATCAACCAGAGCATGGGCGTGGAGGTGGAGTTGACCCTGCAGCCCTACCTCTATTTCCTGCTGCGGATGCTGCTGGTCTTCGGGCTGGCCTTTGAGCTGCCGCTGGTGCTGATGTTCCTGGGGGCGGTGGGGATAGTGCGTGCCGCCCAATTGGTGGTCTTCTGGCGCTATGCGGTGGTGATCATATTCATCGCCGCAGCTATCGCCACGCCCACCACTGATCCGGTGACGATGTTGTTTATGGCCGGCCCACTTGTGGTGTTGTACGCGATCAGCATCGGCCTGGTGCGATTGGTACAGAAGCGCCCCACCGACGCTGAACCGGAAGACGACGAGGCGTACTATCCGCCGCCGTACGATAAGCTGGTCGCCGGTGACGAATCTGCCGATCCCGAAGGTGGCGAGCAGTGAGTGGCGAGTCGCGGATTGAGGCTTTTCTGGAACAGCTTACTGCTGCCGAGGACTACCAGGGCCAGATCGAACACATTGAGGTCATTCCCGCGCGCCAGGCCCGCTACGGTGAGCTGAAAAGCGAGCTCAGCGAAGATGTCCGGCAGGTCCTGGATGATCTGGGGCTCAAGAAGCTCTATCGCCACCAGGTGCAGGCCATCGAGGCGGTGCTTGCCGGCAAGAACGTGGTCATCGCCGCCGGCACCGCCAGCGGTAAGACCCTCTGCTACACACTGCCGCTAGCCCAGGCTATTCACGACGATCCGACCACCCGTGCGATCCTGACCTACCCGACCAAGGCTCTTGCCCAGGACCAGCTCGGGAAGCTGGGCGCCTTCGGCGCCGGCACTGTCTTCACCGCTCATACCTACGATGGTGACACTCCCCAGAACCAGCGGCGGCGCATCCGCCAGCATGCCCAGGTCATCCTGACCAATCCCGATATGCTGCACGTGGCTATCTGCCCGTATCACGAGTCCTGGGCCGACTTCTTCCGGCATCTGCGGTACGTCGTGCTCGACGAGGTGCACACTTACCGCGGCGTGTTCGGCTCGCACACCGCCAATGTGCTGCGGCGGCTGCGGCGCATTGCCCGCCATCACGGCGCTGACCCGCAGTTCATCTGCACGTCCGCGACCATCGGCAACCCCCAGGAGCACTGCGAGCGGCTAGTGGGCCTGGATTTCGAGGTTGTCCAGGAGGACACCTCCGCGCAGGGAAGACGCTTCTTCGTCTTCTGGAATCCACCGTTGGTGGATAAGGACCTGGGCCAGCGGCGCAGCGGCAATATGGAGGCGGCTGAGCTCACCGTCCGCCTGGCCCGGGAGGGTATCCGTACTATCACCTTCACCCAGGCGCGGCAGCAGGCCGAGCTGATTCTCCAGCATATGCGCCGGCTGGCAGACGACGCGCAGCTCCGCAAGCAGCTTATGGCCTACCGGGGCGGCTACCTGCCCGAGCAGCGTCGGGAGATCGAGCAGCAGCTCTTTTCCGGTGACCTGCTAGCGGTGGCGGCGACCAGCGCTCTGGAGTTGGGTGTGGACATCGGCGGACTGGATGCAGTGGTGATGACCGGTTATCCGGGAAGTATCTCCTCGGTCTGGCAGCAGGTCGGTCGGGGAGGCCGGGGGCAGCAGGATGCCCTGGCCGTACTGGTGGCGTTGCCCGGCGGCGTTGACCAGTATGTCGTCGAACATCCTGGATATCTGCTGGACGCTGACCAGGAGCGAGTGCTGATCAATCCTGAGAACCGCTTTATCCTGGGCGAGCATCTGCTGTGCGCGGCTTACGAACTGCCGCTGGCCGAAGATGACGAAGATTTCTTTGGCCCTCAGATGAGCGCGATTCTGCAGGCTCTGGAAGAACACAGCTACCTGCGCAAGCGCCGGCGCTGGCACTGGGCCGGGGATGTAAATATCTATCCGCCGGCCGAGGTCAATATCCGCAGCACCGGTGGCGCTGACTATGAGATTATTGATACCAGTTGCGATGAGTTGCTGGGCACAATCGACCAAACTTCAGTCTACTGGATAACTTACCCGGGGGCAGTCTACCGGCATCAGGGTGAGAACTACCTGGTCACCGGCCTGGATCCGGAAAGCTGCTGCGTCACCGTGGAGCCGACTGATGTTGAGTACTACACTCGCACTCTGGAGGTGTCGGACGTGGCCGTCATTGCGGCTTATGACGGACGAGAGCTGGCTGGCTGCGGTCAGATAAGCCTCGGCGAGGTCAATGTCCACAACCAGGTGGTCGGGTATCGCAAGTTCCATCTTGAAACCGGCCAGCAGTGCGGCGTCGAGAAGTTGAATTTGCCGGCGCAGGACTTCGAGACGATGGGCGTGTGGTTTGCCGTCGCCGAGCCCGAGGCGACGATGCTGGCTGAGGACGCCCACCACCTGATGGGCAGTATGCACGGACTGGAGCATGCGATTATCGCCCTGCTGCCGCTCTTTGCGCTGTGCGATCCGCACGACATCGGGGGTGTCACGTATTCTGACCACCCGGATATAGGCACAGGCGGGATATTCGTCTACGACGGCTACCCGGGCGGCGTTGGCATCTGCGAGGAGGCCTTTTACCGGGCCGAGGAGGTGCTCGGGGCGGTCTACGAGCGCATCACGAGCTGTCCCTGTGGCGCGGGCTGTCCGGCGTGCGTGCAGTCGCCGAGCTGCGGCGATAACAACCAGCCGATGGACAAGGCCGGCGCCGCCTGCCTAGCCCAGTTTTGGGTAGAGGAGTAACTGGGGCCGAGGATAGGCAGCTGATACGCCGAGCAGGCTTCGGTATGCAGCCCCGGGGGAAGCTTTGTCGGGGCTGAGTCATATGCTAACCGAGTCATTATGAATCTCATCATTGCTAAGAGGTTACTCGATAAGTTCTGGCATCTCAACCGGTCTGGCTGAACTCGTAAGCGGTCTCATACATAGTGACAATGTTCTCCGGCGGGCTGACTGCCTGGATATTGTGACACGGGGCCAGGATGTATCCCCCGTCTGCGCCCAGGATGCGCAGATTATCCAAAACCTCCTGCCGCACCTCCTCAGTCGTGCCGAAGGGCAGCGTATACTGATTGTCCATCGCCCCGTGGAAGATGATCTGGTCGCCGAAATCGCGCTTGAGGCCCTCGCGTTCCATCCCCTGGCAGCGCCACTGGACGGGATTGAGCACGTCAATGCCCGTCTCGATCATGTCGGGGATTACAGGCCTAATTGCACCATCACTGTGATGAAAGACATAGGTGCCGTTTTCGTGGGCCAGGTCCATCATCCGCTTCATCCGGAGGATGAGAAACTCGCGGATGTGTGGTACTGAAAACAGCAGGCCTTCCTGTGAACCCATATCCTCGGCCACATAAGAGATCATCACCTGTCCGGGGATGGCCTCGTAGATGCGGCGGGTGTTCTCATAGGCCAGCTCGAAGAGAATATCCAGGCAATAGTGAACCATATCGGGATTGACAACCAGGTCCATAAAACCTTGCTCCAGGCCCCGTAACCCGCAGTATTTGAGAAACGGCTCGGAGCCCCCTCCCTGGATCGGATAGTCCTCCTTACCGGCAATCTGCCCAGGCACCTGCGAATAGTCCCACCAGTCGGGTTGCGGCCACTGGTAGTTACGCTCGATCTCTGCGACGGAGTTGAACTCGGCCAGAGGATAGTGAATAGACTCGCGATAGACACCGGTGCCATAGTCAATATTCCTGAAGCGGCAGCCGAATACATCTTCGTTCTCGGCCAGTTCCGGGCCAACATACTGGCCACCCACCTTCACGACCATGTCAATGTGCAACTGCTTGTAGACCTCGTCCATAGTCGCGCAGCCCAGATACTCGCGCAGCTTGGCCGAGGCCTCCTCGGTGGCCCAGTAGTCAGTGGGCACACGGTCAACCGGCTGGCGATTGAGTACCGCCAGCCATCGCTCCTTGGGGGTCATTTGATCTTCGGACATTTGCACTACACCTCTCTTGGTGCTTAGCGTTCACCAGGCAATTCTTCGTTGGGCAGTGTGTCTCCTGCCTGCTCAGTCCCCAATTCAGACTCACAAGGAATGACGGAAGCGGACGGCGAACCTAGTGGTGAAAGGAGGATCTCTTAGTATGGCCCGCGGCCTATTGGTCAGCTACGCTGGATACCCTTACACGCCTAGCAGCCTCACCCCTGACAACGGTCTAGCCAACCTGGCGGGCGCCCTGCTGGAGGCCGGGCACGAAGCGAAGATCCTGGACTATGGCACCGTCGCGACGATGCGTCGGCTGTTTCCCCAGCCGCTATCCGCACTGCTCAAGCCCATCGCCCTGGAGTTGCTGCGCGGCGGGGGGGGGCCGCCCCAGCCTGACCAAATAGCGCAACTCCAGCAGTTACAGGCCCAACTGGCGGCGCACCAGGAGGCCGAGCTGCGTCGAATTGGCCAGGAACTGGCAGAGGAAGTCCGCCGGTTTCAGCCGGACTTGGTCGGTTTCAAACTATGGAACGGTGACGGCTTCTCGGGAAGCGTGGTCCTGGCCCAGATGCTGCGGGCGGAGTTCCCTGCCCTGCACATCTACGCCGGCGGCCCTCAGGCCTCCTGGTTCAAAGACGTGATCTACCAGCGCACCGATGTCTTTGAGGCGATCGCCGTCGGCGAGGCCGAAGCGACGATTGTGGAGCTAGCGCAGCACGCCGTCGGCCAGCAGAGCCTGGCGCAGATTCCTGGGATTATCTACCACGAGGGCGGAGAGGTCCGCGAGGTACCCCGTACCGAATGGCTAGACTTGAACACACTACCTATTCCAGTCTACGACTCCGATATCTACCCGGCTATGGCCGGTGAGGAAAAGATCAAGATAATCGTGCTTGACGACAGCCGGGGTTGTCCTTTCCGGTGTGGCTTCTGCACACATCCGGTCGAAAGCGGCCCCCGCCTGCGCACCGCCTCAGCGAAGCTGTTGGTTGACCGGATGGCGCAGATGGTCAATCAGCACGGTATTTCAGTCTTTCGCTTCGCGGGCTCATCCACACCAGGCCGCCTGATGTATGAGATAGCTCAAGAGATCCTGCAGCGGGGCCTACAGGTCCAGTACGCCTGCTTTGGGCACTTTGCCAGCGCCGAGCCTCAGCACTTCGACGTTATGTCTCGCTCCGGCCTACACGCCATTTTCTTCGGCATCGAGTCAGGCTGCCAGGAGATACTGGACAAGGCGGTGCGCAAGGGGCTAGACCTGGTGCAGGTGAAGGAGACGGTGCAGGCAGCTCAGGAAGCCGGAGTGTTTGTGGCAACAAGCATGATTGTACCGTTGCCCTTCGACACCCCAGAGACGATCCAGCAGAGCCGTGACTTCATCATTGACCTACAGCCAGATTCGGTGCCCGTGCAATTCCCTGGCCTGCTACCCGGGACGTCGTGGATAGAGGAACCACACAGATATAACTTCGAGGTTGACAAGCAGAAGGCGCTGATAGAGGGTCTTGACTATAAGATAAAACTGCTATTTCCGCCGCAGTTTTGGGACCCGCTCCCCTATAAGGTCAACGGCATGGCCTTCGGGGAGTTCACAGCACTAACGACGAAGTTCGCAGCCGAGCTCGAAGCGGCGGGACTGTTGACTAATGTGCCTGACGACATGGCCTTGATCGCCAACTGTGCCCAGATAACGCCGCGCCAGTTCCGCGACCTAGCCCGGCTCTGGTCTCTTACCGGCGACAGTGAGGCGATGGCCGAGATGGTTATCCAGGCCAACGATACGATAGTCAAGCCCCCCCGCACCGCATAGGCAAGCCGTCAGGCCAAGGAAGAGACAGAACGGTCGGGGGTCGCTACCTTGGCTATGTGCGCGAGCAGCTTATCCGGATCGACGGGCTTGCTCATTACGGCGTCGAAATCCGGAGAGATGACCGCTTCCGGCTCATCGTCCAGGTAGCCACTTAGCAGTACGGTATGCGTGTCGGGCGCAAGCTGCTTGATGCGCTGGGCCAGCTCCGTCCCACTCAGGTCGGACATGCGCAGATCAATTACCACGACCTGGGGGGGGCGCTGGTGCGTCTTCAAGCTTTCCTCGAACTGGCCAAGTCCAGCCACCCCAGATGTCGCCGCGCTGACGGCCCAGCCGTGGGCCTGGAAGAAGCTGCGCAGTGAGTGGATGACCGCTTCGTCATCGTCAATCAGCAGGATGTCGGGACCCACCCGTGAATCGTCCGGCGCTGGCGCCAGCCCCTCCACCGGCAGAGACACAGTGACAGTGGTGCCCGCACCGAGTGCGCTTTCGAGGAGTACACTGCCGCCGTGGCGCTCAATGACCCTCTTGGCAATGCTTAAGCCCAGCCCAGTGCCTTCTTCCTTGGTGGTAAAGAAAGGCTGGGTAATACTATCCATAATCTCAGGGGGGATGCCTAAGCCAGTATCGCTCAACTCGACGACTACTGCGCTGAGGCTATCGTAACGGGTGCGTACCCGGATCTCGCCGGTACCCTCCATCGCGTGCCAGGCGTTGATAAACAGGTTGACGAAGACCGTGCGGAGGGCCGTGGCATTGCCGACGACATCAGGCACATCTTGTAGCTCCCAGACGATCTGCTGATCACTGTGCCCTCGCGCGCGGCCGAGGCTGAGACCTGCCGCAGTTCTCAGGATTTCATTTACCCCCACCTGCTCGTTGGGCTCGAACGGATCAGACTTGGCAAAGCTGGCGATGCGTTCCACCGTCTGCACACTGTCCCGAGTGGCCCGTTCCATGTCGCGCAGTGCCTCGACTATGTCCTCAGCCGATACCTGATCGTGATCCTGCGTCTTCATCAACAATACTTCAATCCTTAGCAGCATAGCCGAGAGGAAGTTGTTGACGTCGTGCGCTACCTCCGCGGCTATTTCGCCAATTGCACTGAGTCGGCCAACATTGCTTAGTTGGTCTTCTATGGAGGTATGGGCCGAGGTCAACTGCTGCGATAGTGTGGTCTGATCGGCGTCTGGCGGCTGCTGAGCCAACTCGCCGAGTCTGCCCGACAACATTTCACTAATCTGCCGAAGCTCCGCCAGCATCGCCTCCTGCTCGACGCGCTCCTGTCGGCGCTGGAGGGCGCGCGCCACGACATCTTCTACGTCCTTGACACCAAAGGGCTTGGTCAGATAATCCAGCGCACCATAGCGCACCGCTTCCTGGGCACTCTCGACTGCAGCATATGCAGTGATTATCGCCACCTCGATGTCCGCGTCCAGGTTCTTGATGTGCCGCATCACTTCGACGCCGTCCATGCCCGGCATCCTAATGTCGAGGAAGACCAGGTCGGGCGCGTGCTCACGAATTTGCTCCAGGCCCTCCGGCCCGCTGGCAGCAGTGCGGACCTCGTGATGATCTTTGAGGATCATCCGCAGGGAATCGCGTGGTCCCGATTCGTCATCAATTACCACGATATCAGCGACAGCCATCTGCGTTACCTCCTACGGTGCCACAGTTCGATGAATTGCGGCCGCCGGCAGGACGACCCGTATTTCGAGTTTGTCGTCCTCGCAGTGGGCCTCGACCCGGCCCTGCTGGTTTTCGATGATCTTGCGGCTGATAGCCGGCCCGAGGTCAGCTTGCTGGCGCTGCAGGGCAGCGACGGGATCAAACAGATCTTCAGGGGACAGTCCCTTCTCCGAGCCGATAGCTCGTGACATCTTTACCAAGACACTCTCGCCGTCATCAGTCGGCGAGGCAGCGATATCAATATCTACGGGCATTCCCCCGGGACCATATAGGTAGCGGAGGAGGTAGAAGATGGCGTCCACCATCGTCTGGGGCTCCACGACCACACGCGGGATGGCTTCGCCTACGCCCAGCTTGACGAGCGATTCGTGAATGTCGCGGGTCCCGCGCAGCTTGTCCAGGGCCTCGCCCACCAGCTTGTCAATCTGCGCGACCTCAAACTCAGGTTCCGGCTGCTGGACGACACGCACCAGATCACGGGCCAGCTCGTCAAGTCTCTGAATCTCGGGGGTAACAGTGTTCTTCCAGAATTCAGCCAGATCGCCGTCGCTCTCAGCATCACCCATTAGCTCGGCGTAGGTGCGGATAGCGGTGAGCGGGGTTCTGATCTCGTGCACCAGGTGGCCGACGAGGCCAGTGAGGATCTTCAGCCGCTCTCCCCGATGCCGCTCCTTGGCCAGGTTTACTTCAGCGGTCAGGTCCTCCATCAGCAGCACGGCGCCGAGCGGTGTACCATCGTCATCCACCAGAGCCGAAGTGCTTACCCGCAACGTCAGCTTGCCCTGCCATATCGTGACTTCCTGGCCGGTGATCGCCTCTTCGGGCACGGTCAGCGCGGCGTATAGATAGTCGCCCAGAGGCGAGGGTAGCGCCCGCAGGTCGGCACCCTCGATCTGGGACCGCTCGATCCCCAGTACCTCAGCGGCATACGGATTACAGACGCTAATACGCTGGTCTACACCAATGGTGATAACGCCAGTGCTCATATTGAGCACAATCCGCTCGATATAGGCCTTGCTCCGGCGCAACTGCTGGGTGAGTTCGAGTTCTTCGAGAGCCAACACCACATAGTTAGACAGCAAGAACAGCGTCTCCAGTTGGGCCGGCGAGTACGGGCTGCCAATCACCTGCTCACCAAGTATCAACAGCCCGGCGAGCTGGCCGTGCACCATCAGAGGCACAACTACGTCGCCGGAGAAGAACTCCATTTCCCGAGCCAGTTCGCTGGCGGTCTGCACATCGGACCATCCCGCCAGTTCCTCCCGGGTCAGGACCCGGCGGTTGCGCCGGTACCAGGTGGGTAGGGCGTCGGTTCCCTGCAACCGCCCGTCCGATACTATCTCAGGACGCAGCCCGTGAGCCTGGTAGACTGCATAGCGGTCCTCACCCTCCTCCCACCACAGCAGGCAATAGCTACCAGAGCGCACAAACTCGGCGACAGCATCGAGGTACGTGCTCAGCAGCCGCTGCTCGCTGAGTCCGCCGGTGAGCCCGGCCATAAGCCGCTCGAAGGCCTTGCTGGCCGGCACAGAATCTTCCGGCGCGGATATTGTAGTAGACGGGGAACGACTCGGCCCCACGACAGGGGCCGGAGCGACCCTGGCCGCCAGCTCAGCCTGGGTAACTGCCCGCCGCAGTACCTCGGCGAGGTCCGCTGGGCCGTCCTCGGGCCGCAACCAAAAGTCGGGGACAAGTAGATTCTCGGTGCGAATCTGCTCGATGACTCGGCGGGGAGCCAGGCAGACAAAAACAGCCCGCGGTGCCTCTTGTCGGAGTTGCCGGTGCTGCTCTACTGCTTGCTCGGTCAGCGCTTCCATCCCAAAGACAATCAGCGAAACCCGAACCGCGCGGACAAACTCAGACAGGTCACCAGCCTCCGGGCTGAGCATTACCGCCTGATCCGCCAAGTAAACCCGGACCTGTTCTTCCCAGTATTGGCTCAGATTAGCAGCCAGCGCAACGATCATCTTATCACGCTTTTACCTTGACCAACCGGCCACTGGTCTGTACGGGCAGTTCGACAATGAACTCCGTCCCCTGACCCGGTTCAGACCGGACCGATATCGTCCCGCCGTGCTCCTCGATAATGGTCTGGCATATAGCCAGCCCCAATCCGGTGCCCTGCGCCTTCTCAGTATAGAACGGTTTGAAGATTTCGTCAACTTTTTCCGAAGGAATGTGACTGCTAGAATTGTAAATCCGGATCAGAACCCGGCCATTACCACCCACATCTGGGACTTCCTCGGTGATTACTTCGACGCGACCGCCCTGCGGCTCGGCCTCGAGGGCATTGTTGACCAGATTGACGACCGCCTGGTGCAGACGCCCTTCGTCGCCAGTTGGCTGCTGCGAGATGTCCCCCGGTTGCGCGCTTAGTGTCACTTGCCGTGACTCTGCCTGAGCCGAGGCCGAACGCACCACCGCCTGGCAGACATTGTTGACATCAATCGCTTCGGCGACGGCGCTCGCCGGCTTAGAGAGCATCAGGAGTTGTCCAACCAGTTGATCAATCCGCTCGATCTCCTCGGTAGCAGTGGCCTGGAACGTGGAGCAGAACTCCTCGTCATCCAACCGGGTCGGCAGCAGCTCGGCAAACGTACGGATCGCCACCAGTGGATTGCGAATTTCATGCGCCATACCGGCGGTGAGAACGCGTATAAGCCCCAGCCGTTCGGCCTCCTGACGCTCATGTTCTAGCTGCTCAATTACCGTGAGATCATTGATCACCGCCACGGCTCCGCCGCCTTGCCCCGGTGCGCTGGTCAGGGCTGAAGTGCTACAGGCCACCGAGACAGGCTCCTGCCCCGAGCGGCGCAGCGCGAGCCTATCTCCGGTGCGGACTTCGCCGTGCTCGACCGCTTGCCGCAGGCACTGGGCAATACCTGGTGGCAATATCTCCAACCCTTTGCCGAGTACTTCGAGGCGCTTCAGGCCAATGATCCGCTCTGCCGCTGAGTTGTACAGGAAGATACGCTCATCGGCGTCAACTACGATCACGCCGCTCTCCATCTCTCGCAGGATAGCCTCACTGTACTCTTTCATACCGACCATCTCCGCGTACAGGTTGGCATTCCGCAAAGCGAGGGATATCAAGGGCATCATGCTGTGCAAGAGCTTGATCTCTTCCGGCTGGTACATCTCTCCAGACAGCTTGGGGCCGATGCAGATAAAACCGACCAGCTCATCTTCCCATCTCAGAGGGGCGATCATCTCGCAATCCAAACTGGACATAGCTTCAGCCAGCGGCTTCGCTTGCTGCAAGGAGCGAAAGCGGAATACGTCGTCGCGAATAACTATATCCGGTGTCTCAGCTACGCCCTGAACCACAATGTGATCCTTCGAGAGCGTGGGGCCGTCATCGGGTGCGCTTTGCTGCCCCTCGGCCAACCGGCCGGCTCTATATACATAGTTACCCGTGGCTTCCGCACGCACGAAGACACTCACACTGGTGGAGCGCAGCATATCGAATATCGAATCGGCGGAAAGCTCCAGCAACCCATCGGTGTCTAGAGTCCGCAGAATCGCCGCACAGTTCCTGTCGTAAAGAAGCTGCAGGTGCTCTTCGCTGGAGAAGGTCCGTTCCATTGCCGTGCTGGCTGAACGGTGCAGGGGCACGACCAGAATGCCCACCCCTATTCCGGTCACCAAGCACAGCAGGGCAAAGTCCATCGGCACCTCGATCCCCAGAAGCCGATTGGCTAGCGCCAGCAGGAACAAGACGACCCAGGCCCCCATCGCTGCAACCAGCAGATAGGCAAAGCTCCGCCGGGCCACCACACGCAAGTCGAGGATGCGCTCCACACCGACGGCATAGGCCATCGCCAGGATGACAAAGACGTACGAGGCGGAACCCCACCTCATGAAGTCACTATTCTTCCACATCACCGGCAAGAGGACCATGGTGAGGATTGCGAGGCCCTGTGTGGCCAGCCACCCAAGCAGGACGTAGTCAACCTGCATGCGCTGCAGACCGGTTAGCTCGGTCCTCTTGCGCAGCAGAATTAAGTCAGCACCTACCAAGCCAAAAACAGTGAAAGCACCGAAGGCTACATAGGGCCAACCGAAGTGGACTATTACTGTGCCCCGGATCAGCTCGATGCTCGAATACAGATCGGGGCTAAAGCCAACCATAGAGAAGAGCAGTCCGACAGTATATAAGACGACCCGCCGCGGCCGGGGAGCGAAATCAATGCGCTCGGGGAAAGCCCAGGCAAAGTCAATGCACATGGAGATTACGACCGCCGCGGGAATGTGGGCAAATCGGACCCAGAACTCGGCGGCTGCCACCGAATCGGCTGACTGAATCATATAGTTGACGAAGATCCAGATGCTGACCGCAACAGCATGAACCGCATACAGCTTGTTCCAGACCCGGTCAGGCGTGCGCCGGTACACAACCAGACCCAGGCCCAACGGAAGAACCGATATTATGAGCAGAACCACACGGTCCACTTAGGCTACTGCCTCCGAGCAATCAGATTCCGTTTGTGCATCTACCCAGTATCAACGCGGCGTGGCTGCCCCCGAAACTGTGCGAATTAGTCATTACCATATCAACCCGGGCCCGCCGCGCCTGATTGGGGACGTAATCGAGGTCGCAGGCCGGATCAGGGACCCGGTAGTTTATCGTCGGCGGAATCATACCCGTAGCCAGCGTCATGCACGCGCTGACGACCTGGAACGCTCCCCCGGCGGCGAAGGCCTGACCGGTACTGGACTTTATTGAGCTGACCGGCACGTTGTAGGCCCTCTGGCCCAATACCTTCTTGATGGCATTGGTATCAGCGATGTCGTACTCGCGGGTACCGATACCATGAGCGCAGATGTAGTCTATCTGCTCGGGTCCGACCTTGCCGCAAAGCAGAGCTGCCTCAAAGGCGCGGGCTAGCTCCTCGCCAGATGCCTGTGCAGCAATCATGCGCTTGGCCTCCGTCGTAGAGCCATATCCCCGGACCTCAGCATAGATGTTCGCGCCGCGCTCCCGGGCATGCTCCAGCGTCTCCAGCACTACTGCACCGCTCCCTTCACTGAGTACCAGTCCGTCGCGCGTATAGTCGAAGGGGCGCGAGGCCTGCGCCGGATGGCTGTTGTGGTGAGTCAAGACCCTTTGTTTGCACAACAGCGTCATAACTCCCTTGCTGATACATGCCTCCGTGCCGCCGGCGATCATCACCTCCGCTTGGCCCGAACGCAGCGCGTCGCAGCCAACGGCAATCGAGTCAAGGCTGGCCACGCAGCCAGTCCCCGAGGTGGCGTTAGGCCCCTTCAGACCCAGCTCAATGAAGACACGACTGGTGGCCGCATGCGCTGCCATCTCCGTGGCCATCGAGGGCACCAATCCGTCGGCCCCCTCGGTTTCGAACCGATGGTACATATCATCGGAAATGTTACCTACCCCGGCCAGGCTGGTCCCGAAAGCTGCCCCCGTCCGGAACGGATCAATTCCGTTCAGTTCCAGACCAGCATCCTCTGTAGCCAAGCGACTGGCGGCCACCGCAAAGTGCGCAAAACGGCCGGCCATCCGCGCGCTGCGCTTGCTCATAAAATCCTCAGCAACGAAATCCTTGACCTGGCCAGCTATGCGGCAGTACAGACCCGAAGTGTCGAAGGAGGTTATCCAGTCTATACCAGACCGGCCCTCGACAATGGCCTGCCACCAGGAGTCCTTACCGATGCCATTCGGAGCGACAACACCCAGCCCCGTAATAACAACCCTCCGACGAGGGTTGTCGGGTAACCAAGCCATATCGCACTCGCCTCTCAAGTGAGTGAAAACAGACTGGTGTCCCGTCGTCGCAAGCAGACGAACGGGCTGTAACCATTAACTACCACTGACATCTGAGGCCAAGCTGGTGCGTGTTGGATCCGCCCAGGCTGGCGCCTATCGCATCGTCGTTCCAGTCGTTGACATATGCGTACTGTAACGACCATTTCTCCCCGACCCAACCGGCACCGAGCGACAAGGCACCGTCGTTCCAGCCGCCCCGCAATGTCCAGTCTTCAGCCATCTGGACTTCGGCGCCGAAGCGGAACCCGGACTCACCGATCTTCTGCCCCATGCCCTCGGTAGTCATCTGTTGCCATTCAATGGCGGCTAGCACCTTATCCGACACCTGCCGAGATACACCGAGGGCGATCTCCTCGGATTTGAACGAGCCAGATGCTGAACCACCCAACAGCGAGCCGGAGCCGCTTACGTCCTCATCGTAGCGGTCGTAAACGAAGCCGACCCAGCCGGTTTCGGCCATCTGATACAAAGTGCCCAGGCGGAAGCCAATGTCGGCCTTGCTCTCTAGATGAAGCAAGGGGACCAAAGGCAGCGGATTGTAAATGTCGCTTTCGGTGTCCATCTTCGGCCCCACACCCAGGCCCACTATCCACATCTCACTGAGCCGATGGCCGTAATGTAGGGCCACATCCTGCTCTTTGAATGTCGCTAGCAGAGACTGTCCGCCGAAATTGATCGAACCGCGCTTACTATCCAGATCGAAGTAGGTGACCTGAAGGCCAGTCTCATCGGGGCGTAGCGGCCAAGCTAACGACAACTGCATACCCTCAAGGTCCAGCCCGCCGCCGAAATCTGTAAGCGAATGGCGACCAACGCCATAGTGGGTTGCCAGCGTGCCAGCATAGGCGGGGTTAGCGAAGCCGGCGTCCTTCACACAGGTCACAAATCCACCCATACCGAACAAGCGCGTAGTAGTAGCGCCAGGTAAGGCGAACAAGTGAGGTGCGGCGTAGGCACTAAGCGTTGCTCCGGGTGGGGGAGGTGGGGCAAAAGCGGGGCTACTGGCGACCAACAGGGCAAAGGTCGCCAGTACAAATACGCCTAGTCTTGGCTGCATAACTGCTGCCTCCTTTTGTGCGGCTTTTTCTGCTGGTTCTTCGTACCTTAGGAAGCAGGCCGCTCCGGCCTATCGCCGGCTCGCTCCTGCTGCCTGTCTGCGATAGATTACTGTATCATTGGCATACTTCGGCGATTGCTGCGATTGTTAGAGTGGGCAGCCAATCTACAGCTCAATATTCTATTGACTGGTATTATACCCCATATTCGCGTCAAAAAACAACCTAAAGCGCTGCTGTGCTCGCAAAATCCCCCTCAGATAGCCCCCAATAAACGCAAACGGGGCACGTGCTCGTACCCAATTCCGACTATCGCCAAAGCCGGTCTTCACTCAGCAGCTTCAGCGCAACTTGTTGTCAATAACTGTGCCCGACGCCACGGGCACACGGGTCTCGCAACCGCCCAGGTGAGCTTTCGGGGGCACAGGGAAGGTCTATCGGCGAAATCAGCGGAAGTTATCTCTGGCCAAGCTCAAGAAGCCGGCATCTCTAGACTCACAAACCCGGCGGACCGGACTATGAGGAGTGATGGTCATGAAGCGAGATAGGGGATTCACGTTAATTGAGCTGCTGGTAGTAATGGCGATAATCGCGGTAGTGGCAGCGATCCTTTTTCCGGTGTTCTCCCGGGCAAAGCAGAAAGCTGGTCAAGTGAAGTGTCTCAACAATCTCAGGCAAATCGGGATAGCTCTGGGGCAATACGTCGAAGACCACAGTGGTGGTCCCTACTGTCCTGTCGGGGGCGACGCCAACCTGCAGCACTGGGCGGTAACTCTGCAGCCGTATATCCATAGTGAGGAGATCTTCCGCTGCCCAAGCTCAAGTCTCGGCCGTTACGACCACGGCGAACTGCCCGATGCGGGCTTCGATATCAGCTACGGCATTAACCAGTACCTGATTCCGAGCGAACAGATAGACTGTCGAAAGATGATGATTCACCCCTCCTCATTGGCGATACTGGCCGATAGCGCCTCGACCTGGTCGGGTGAAGGTATACTCGAGGATGATACATATCTTTGGCAGGCTTCGGTGCACCATGCTCCCACCCTTCACACCCTGGCGGCGAATTTCGTTTTCGTCGACTCGCACGCCACATGGATACCAGCTACTATCACCAGCGGCAGCGGCCGGGGCTACGGGGGCGATTACAGCGGCGTCTACCACGGAGCAGTGCTCAAGTGGGAACTCGACTATCATCCCGGGCCTCAGGCTATGGTAGGACCCAACAGCGATGCAGCGATGACCACTCTTAGGTAGGTACAGTTACTATGAAGCAAACCGATGCGGCAACCCTCGCGGAGTTTGCTACCGACGAAAGCGGGATTTGCCACGCAGAGAATATAGAAGCAGTCCATTATCCCCAGTCTGAGGCCGAACTGGCTGGCCTGCTAACGCAGAGCAATGAGAACGGTGACTTGGTGACCATATCGGGAGCCGGAACCGGCCTCAGTGGCGGCCGCGTGCCCATTCACGGCGGGATAGTCGTTGCTACTGAGAACCTTTGTACGGCCCGAAACCGCGATCTGACCCGCATTGATGCCGACCAGCTCGGTAAGCAGTACACCATCTACGTTGACGAGAAGCGCCAGGAGGCCTACGTCCCGGCGGGCGTCTCCACGGAGCTACTCGATGAGATGCTCCCCGAGGGCCTGCTCTATCCGCCCGACCCTACCGAGAAGTCCGGCTTCCTCGGTGCTAACATCGCCTGCAATGCGTCCGGCGCACGTACCTTCCACTACGGTGCTACCCGCAACTGGGTGCTGGGCCTGCGGCTAGTGCTGCCGACCGGCGATACCCTGAGCGTTAGTCGCGGCGAGGTAACCGCTGCCGACGACCAGCTCCGCTTCACCAGCGAATCCGGGGCCGAATACACTGTGCCGGTGCCTACCTACCAGATGCCTCAGGTCAAGAACGCCGCAGGCCTCTACGCTGGCCCAGGAATGGACCTACTCGACCTGTTCATCGGCAGCGACGGCATATTGGGCGTGATAACTGAGGTACACCTGAAACTCACCGCGCGGCCAGAGAGTATAGTCGGCGAAATCGCCTTCTTCAACAGTGAGACTGACGCCTTGAGTTTCGTGGAAGACGTGCGGGGCGCCGGCCAGCGTGGTGACATAGCCGTGCTGTCCATTGAGTACTTCGACGCCAATTCACTTGATTTCATAGAACACGAAGCACTCACGGGCAAAGACTTCGCAGCGGCTGCCTACATCGAGGTGGCCGGTGCACTAGATGACATTGACCCGCTTATGGCGGCACTCGACGCTAACAATTGCGCCGAAGACTGGTTCGCCGAGACGGACCAGGATAGGCGCGAGCAGAAGGACTTCCGCCATTCACTGCCCGATGAGGTCCACAGCTACCTGCGCCGTCACGACAGCCAGGCATGGATCACCGACTTTGTCGTCCCAGCCGACAAGTTTTCCGAGATGCTCGGGGCTTATCACGCTGCAGGCGCTGCCTTTCGGGAGAAGTTCCCGCGGGAGGGAATGTACTACCTGGTATTCGGCCACATCGGCGACTACCACTTGCACGTTGAGTTCATGAGCCACGGTCAAGACGAACTGAGCTTTGTAAAGCAGCTTTACGCTGACCTGGCTAAGCAGGCGATTGCCTTCGGCGGAACCATCTCCGGCGAACACGGCGTGGGCAAGAAGATGATCACCGTGGACGGGCATATCATGCCCTATCTGGAGCTAATGTACGGCAAGGAGGGGGTTATGCAAATTGCCCGCGCCAAGCAGGCCCTCGACCCCAAGCTCATCCTGAACGTGGGGAATATGGTGCCGAAGGAGTATCTGGAGGAGCTTTGAGGAGTAGCTCTGCTGGGCACGGAGGTGCTAGGTGCTCTGGCGCGCAGTTGCCCACAGGCGGCGTCGACGGCCGAGCTCATTTCCGTAAGGAGGCCGCACCCCTGCTGTGTCCTCTCTCTATTCTCCAGCCATACTGAAGCGAACCAATGTCCACCGGAGAACGTCAGAAGAAAAGAACTTTAACGCATACAGCTAATAGTCCTTGACAATATAGGACTAAAGATGTATAATATCCATGATTAGAATAGTTGTGCGAACATGGATAGACCGTTCAGCCAGCCTAACGTTACACACTAAACAAGGTGGTGAACTGAAGTGGCAAAAGCTATTGGCATTGACCTGGGCACGACTAATTCCTGCGTAGCCGTACTGGAGGCAGGCGAGCCCAAGGTCATCATCAATCCCGAAGGTGGCCGGGTAACCCCCTCGGTGGTGGGGTTCTCCCAGAGCGGCGAGCGGCTGGTGGGACAGTCAGCCAAGCGCCAGATGGTGCTTAACCCCGAGCGCAGCGTGGCCTCGATCAAGCGGGAGATGGGCACGCGCAACCCCCATACCATTGACGGCAAGGACTACACTCCCGAGCAGATCTCGGCGATGGTTCTGCAGAAGCTGAAGAGCGATGCAGAAGCCTACCTGGGGGAGCAAGTCACAGACGCGGTGGTCACGGTCCCGGCATATTTCAACGATGACCAACGCACTGCAACCAAGCAGGCCGGCGAAATCGCGGGGCTGAATGTGCTGCGCATCATCAATGAGCCTACTGCGGCCGCACTAGCCTACGGCCGGGGTATGGCCCAGGGCGAGAAAACGATCCTGGTCTATGATCTGGGTGGCGGGACCTTCGACGTCTCTGTGCTCGACGTTGAGATCGCCGCCGGGGACGAGCGCGACGCCTACCATGTGCTGAGCACCTCGGGCGACACCCAGCTCGGTGGGGACGACTTCGACGAGCGACTGGTGGAGTACATCGCCGACGAGTTTAAGAAGGACACCGGTATTGATCTGCGTCAGGACCGCCAGGCCTTGCAGCGCCTGAAGGAAGCCGCCGAGAAGACTAAGTGCGAGCTATCCACTACGGTCCAGAGCAATATCAGTCTGCCCTTCATTACCTCCGTAGAAGGCGAAGGGCCCAAGCACCTGGAGATGACAATCACCCGGGCCAAGCTGGAAGAGCTAATCGGTGACCTGGTGCGCAAGACCGAAGTTGCAGTCAAGGATGCGATGGAAGAGGCCGGCGTTGGCAAAGGCGAACTGGGTGAAGTCATTCTGGTGGGTGGCTCGACGCGCATGCCGATAGTCCAGGCGTTGGTGACCGAGTTGACCGGCAAGGAGCCGCGCAAGGACATCAACCCTGATGAGGTGGTGGCATGCGGCGCAGCGATCCAGGCGGCGGTGCTCACCGATGAGGCCCAGGACATCGTACTGATGGACGTCACCCCGCTGAGCCTGGGTGTCGAGACGCTAGGCGACGTGGCGGACGTTGTCATCTCGCGTAACACCAATATCCCTACTCAAGAATCGCGGATATACTCGACCGCCTCGGACATGCAAACCAGCGTGGAGATCAACGTCCTGCAAGGCGAGCGCTCCCGGGCCAGCCAGAACAAGTCGCTGGGCAAGTTCCATCTCACTGGTGTCCCCCCCGCGCCGCGCGGTATTCCGCAGATCGAAGTGCGCTTCGATATTGACGCCAACGGCATTCTGCACGTCACGGCGCAGGACAAGGCCACTGCCAAGGAGCAAGATATCACGATTACCGGCTCCGGGCAGCTTGATGATCAACAGATCACGGAGATGGTCGAAGATGCCAAGCAGCATGAGTCCGAGGACGAGGCCTTCCGCGAGTTGGCCGACGCCCGCAACCAGGCCGACTCGGTCGCCTACCAGCTTGAGAAGACGCTTAATGATCTGGGCGACAAGGTGCCCGAAGAGGAGGCCCAGACGATTCGGCAGAAGATCGAAGCCCTGCGCGAGGTAGCTAAGGGCGACGATGCTGCCGCCATGCGCGCCGCGATAGACGACGCCAATCAGGCCTTCTCCGCGGTCTCCCAGCGAATGTATGAGCAAGCCGCCGCACAAGAGGCCCAACCGGCCCAGGAGGCCGAAGGCACGACTGGCGAGCCTACGGCCAGTGCCGCCGGCGGCGACGACGACGTCATTGACGCCGAGTTCGAAGCGACTGACGAAGAGTAAACTACCAGGGGGCCGGCCCAGCCGGCCCCCTCAGATTCAGCCGTGATACTGCCGAGTGCATGTCCATAAGCTCACCGAACGGAACAGCGCCTAAATGAGATCAGATGTTGACTTCTACGAGGTGCTCGGAGCAGACCGGAACGCCTCGCAAAAGGATATCAAGAAGGCTTACCGGCGTCAGGCTCGCAAGTATCATCCCGATGTCAATCCCGGTGATGAGGCCGCCGAGCAGAAGTACAAAGAAATCAGCCAGGCGTACGAGGTGCTCTCGAACAAAGAGAAGCGTGGGCAGTACGATCGGTTCGGCCACGCCTACCAGCAGGCCCGGGCCAGTGGGCAGGCCAGCGCGCAGGATTTCGGCACCTTCGTCTATGAGCATTTCGGCTCGGGCAGCTTCGCCGACATCTTCGGGGACATGTTCGGCAACATTGGGGTCAGCGCCGGGCGACGCCGCACCCGTGTTGCACAGCAGCTCCAGCGGGGTCAGGACATTCACTACCAACTGCCAGTGAGCTTTGCCGATGCCGTCCGGGGCATCCAGAAGACTTTGACACTGACCGTGGCTGATCGCTGCCCGGAATGTGATGGGTTGGGTGGCAAAGCAACTACCTGCCCAACATGCGGCGGCAGTGGAGTCAGTCAGCAGAGCGGCGGTGTCTTCAGCTTCCAGGCAACTTGTCCTCAGTGCCAGGGGTCGGGAGAGATAATAACCGCGACCTGCGCCAAGTGCCGGGGGGGTGGCGAAGTCTCCCGCACCCGCAAGATTGACGTGAAGATCCCGCCCGGAGTCCAGTCGGGCCATAAGCTGCGGCTGGCCGGCGAAGGCGGACGCGGCTTTCGCGGGGGCGCTAGCGGCGACTTGATCCTGGAGATCGAGGTCCAGGCGCACGATTTCTTCAAGCGGGACGGCGACGACACCCGCATCAAAGTGCCCATAACGTTTGTTGAGGCGGTGCAGGGCGCCACCATTCGGGTGCCCACTGTCAACGGCCAGGTAAGCCTGAAGATACCGGCAGGCACGCGCAGCGGGCAGAGATTCCGACTGCGGGGACAGGGTGCGCCGAAGCTGGACGGTAAGGGGCGCGGCGATCAATATGTCGAGGTATACATCACCACCCCCAGGAAGCTGACGCACGAGCAGCGCGAGCTGGTTGACAAACTGGCACAGACCCGGATGGAGGACCCGCGCGCAGATCTGCCGCAAGGGCTGTAGCACGGCGCGAGCTAGGAGTGGCGATACATGGATCAAACACGCAACGAACCTTTGTATCATATAAGCATTGCCGCACGGCTGGTGGAGTGTCATCCCCAGACGCTGCGCACCTACGAGCGAATGGGTCTGTTGGAGCCCCACCGCGCGGAGAGTAATGTTCGACTATATTCGGACCAGGACATCGAACGACTGCGCCAGATCAAGCGCCTCACCCAGGAGATGGGCGTAAACCTGGCGGGGGTGGAGGTCATCTTGAACCTGCTCGAACAGATCGAAGACCTCCAGGCAGAGGTGGAGCGCCTGCGCCATCATATCGAGCATGGCCCCCGCCGACTAAAGCCGGCCAGCCAGCCGGAGGTAACGCGGGTAGAGGTGACCGGCGGAGAAACTGAGGCGGGATAGGGGTTAGGCAGGAGCCCAATGAGCAGCGACGAGCGCCAAGAGTGGGTAGTAGTCGCTGAGTTCACGGCCATTGATATGGGAGTGGCGGCGGATCTGGCGGTCTCCAAGCTGCAGGGCAGCGGCATCCCGGCGCGGCGCTTTCCCAGCGGCGCATTGACCTCCTGGCTGATACCGCGTATCCCCGCAGCAGAGCGCATCCATGTAGTCGTCCCGCCCGATCACGAAGAGTTTGCCCGGGAGATACTGGCCGAAAGAGAGGTTGATACTGATGCAGACGAGGAGTAATGCCGTGAGACTTCGAGCTGTGGCAATTGCGATAGCATTGGCGGTCCTTTCGACAGCTTGGGCCTTCGCCGCGGAGGCACAGTCAACGGAGGATCGGGACGTACTGTTCCAAGTGTCCACCATCGGCGCGCTGCTGGAGGGGGTCTACGATGGGCCGGTGACCTTCGGGGAGCTGCACCGGCACGGCGATTTTGGCTTGGGAACCTTCAATAGGCTCGACGGTGAGATGATTGGGTTCGGCGGTGATTTCTACCAGATCAACGCGCAGGGCGTCGCCAATCGTGTGCCCGATAGATGGCAGACGCCGTTCGCCGTGGTCACCTTTTTCGATACCGACCAGAGCGCCGTCATTGATCGAGTGCGGACTTACGACGATCTCCAGCAGTTGATTGAAAAGACGCTACCGACGCCGAATATCTGCTATGCCATCAAGGTTACCGGGCAGTTCGACTACGTGAAGGCGCGCAGCGTGCCAGCGCAGCAGCGCCCCTATCCCAAGCTGGTAGAGGCGATTAAAGACCAATCGGTCTTCGAGTTCCGCAACGTCCGGGGGACGCTGGTCGGCTTCTGGATGCCGGAGTATATGAAGGGCGTGAATGTGGCCGGGTATCACCTGCACTTTCTCGACGAAGACCGCACCTCGGGCGGGCACCTGCTGGAATGCCGCGTGCGCGAGGCTGTAGTCGAGATTGATTACACCCGCTCGTTCTATATGGTCTTGCCCGAGCAAGCGGACTTCGACGCGGCTGACTTGCGGTCAGACAAAGAGAAGGAGTTGCACAGAGTAGAGAAATAGCAACTCCAAGGCCGGTGAGGCTATGGACTTTGAACGGTTTACTAATCAGACCAAGGAAGCGATAGCGCACAGTCAGCAGATACTCCAGCGCTATCAGCACAATCAGCTTGATACCGAGCATATCCTGTTGGCGCTGCTGGAGCAGGAAGAGGGTGTGGTGCCCCGCGTGCTTCAAGCCGCCAGCGTTGCTGCTGACGGGGTGACGGATAGGCTGGAGCGCGAGCTGGGCAAGCGGCCCCAGGTGCAGGTCGGCGGGGGTGGAGACACGCAGCAGATCTATATCACACCCAACGCCAACCGGATACTGGATGTCGCCTGGCAGCAGGCGCAGAAGATGGGCGACACTTTCATCGCCGCTGAGCATATCCTGCTGGCAATTCTTGAGGACGGCCAGACCGAGTCGGCGAAGGTACTGCTTCAGGAGGGGCTAACCACGGAGAATGCACTCCAGGCCCTCCAGCAGATTCGCGGTGCCCACACCGTGAGCGACGCCTCGGCCGAGGCCAAGTACGAAGCACTGGAGCGCTATTCCCGGGACCTGACCCAGATGGCCCGCGAGGGCAAGCTGGATCCGGTCATCGGCCGGGAGCAGGAGATTCGGCGGGTAATCCAGGTACTGTCGCGGCGCACCAAGAACAATCCGGTGCTGATCGGGGATGCCGGCGTGGGTAAAACCGCTATCGCCGAAGGCCTGGCGCAGGAGATCGTGACCGGCGAGGTGCCGGAGATGCTTCACGGCAAGCGGCTGGTGCAGCTCGACCTGGCCGCGATGGTCGCAGGCAGCAAGTATCGCGGCGAGTTCGAGGAGCGTCTCAAGGGCGTCATTGACGAGATCACGGCGGCGGGGGACGAGATTATTGTCTTCATTGACGAGCTGCACACCGTAGTCGGGGCGGGCGCAGCCGAGGGCGCAATGGATGCCTCCAACATGCTCAAGCCGGCCCTGTCCCGCGGCGAGTTGCGCACGATCGGCGCGACGACCCTCGACGAGTATCGCGAGCACATCGAGAAGGACCCGGCCCTGGAGCGGCGCTTCCAGCCCGTCTTCGTGGACGAGCCCAGCGTGGAGGACACCATCGAGATCCTCCACGGGCTGCGCGACCGCTACGAAGAGCACCACGGCGTGAAGATCTCCGACGACGCCCTGGATGCCGCTGCCCAACTGTCGGAGCGCTACATCTCCGACCGCTTCCTGCCCGACAAAGCGATTGATGTCATTGACGAAGCAGCCAGCAAGCTGCGCATTGACACCTACAACATGCCGCCGCGACCCGACGCGCTGCGCAAGCAGATCGCCGAGTTGAGTGAGCAGGGCGAGGAGGCGGTGCGTAGCCAGCGCTACGAGGAAGCCGAGCGGATCAAGCAGCAGATTGATGAGCTGGACGCCAAGCTGCCCGCGGCAGAGACGAAGTGGACTGGTGTCGAGCAGCTTGATGACACCGTGGACGCCGACGACGTGGCTCAGATAATCGCCGACTGGACCGGCATCCCGGTCACGCGCATGTTCGAGGAGGAAGCCCGCAAGCTCCTGGAGATGGAAGAGCGTCTCCATCAGCGGGTGAAGGGCCAGGATGAGGCGGTCGTGGCCGTCTCCGAGGCGATCCGCCGCGCCCGAGCGGGGCTCAGTGATGCCCGGCGGCCCATCGGCTCATTCATCTTTCTGGGGCCGACGGGGGTGGGGAAGACTGAGCTCGCCCGCGCCCTGGCGGAGTTCCTCTTCGACGAGGAAGAGGCGATGGTGCGCATTGATATGTCCGAGTATATGGAGAAGCACTCGGTCTCCCGGCTGATCGGCGCGCCACCGGGCTATATCGGCTACGAGGAGGGCGGGCAGCTTACTGAGGCCGTCCGGCGGCGGCCCTACCGGGTCATACTGCTGGACGAGATCGAAAAGGCGCACCCCGATGTCTTCAACATCCTCCTGCAAATCCTGGAAGATGGCCGGCTCACCGACAACGCCGGGCGGACGGTGGACTTCAGCAACAGCGTCGTCATAATGACCTCGAACATCGGCAGCGAGTATATCACCGCGCCCGATCCCGATGCCAGTGCCGACGAGCGCCAGGAGCAGTATGAGATGATGCAGGAGCGCGTGATGGAATCGCTGCGGGCGGCATTCCGCCCCGAGCTGCTCAACCGCATTGACGAGATCATCGTCTTCCACTCGCTCACCCGCGAGGAGATCCGCCAGATCGTGGACCTGATGATCGGCCGGCTGGCCAAGTCGCTCGAGGATCGGCAGATGCGGATCGAGCTGACCGACGCGGGCCGCGAGCTACTGGCCGAGCGGGGCTTCGACCCCCAGTACGGCGCGCGCCCCCTACGCCGGACCATCCAGAAGCTTGTCGAGAACCCCATCTCCAGCGCCATCCTCCGCGGGGAGTTCAAAGAAGGCGATACGATTGTCGTGGATGCGGAGGAGGGGGAGGTTGTACTGACCCGGGCACCATCCATGACCGCTTGAGGCAGGCAGAAGGAATTAGTGAAATGCCGGAGCCATCCTGACCGGCGTATTCCCTCAGGACTGGGCAAGTTTGTTCAGTGCCGTCACTAGCTCGTGTACCGTGGTCGAAGGATTCGCTGTTGGCTCATTAACCCCTACGTGATACTGCGCTAGTCTCCTCGCGTTATCAACAGCGCACCCCTGTTGGGGCAGGATGTAATCATACACATCCGTTGACTTATCGTAGTGAGGGATGTGTTGCTCGAGCTCAGACACAGCGTTGTCACGGTGTATGTAAGCGGTCGAGTATCTGAAGTGCTGAAGGAACCACAGTTCAAACGAAGGATTGGAGAATGCTACGCCAATGTCGTGGGCCTCGGCTCGATTCAGCGCCTCCTTGAATCGCTCGTGTTGATCACGGTCGAAAACGCACCACACTTTGTCATACGGTTCGTTATCATCGAACGCCTCCTTCTTCCGGTCGACCGCACAGTCCACGACGCTTCTTGGGTCTGTGCCATATGGACTCGGGCCCGCCTCAACCTCAGCAGCACTCAACTGCTTGTCCTTGCGGAGGGCCCGAAAGTAGATAGGTTCTGTCTTTTCCCCCTCGCAGACGATCAGTATGCGAGCCCGAAGCTCGCGACTTGGCTTTCGTCTTTGAAACGATTTCCAGCCTCGTTTGTGCCGCTTGCTACTCCTCCGCTTCGGCAAATGCCAGCTCTCCTACAAAAGGAATTGCGCCGTAGCGTCCCTGCAGGTACCCAGTTCTAAAGTTCTCTTCCTTGCGGGTCTTGGTCTTGTAGTCCCAAAGGGAGTAGAGATCGGTTGCCCCGGATGGATCTTTCTCGGTGAACCAAATCTGATCCCGGCGGAGAAGTCCAGAGTCCAGGAGGCTGCTATCATGCGTCGCAAAGACGAGTTGCGAGCCTGTATTCGCCCGATGAATCTCATCTATAAGGAAACGGGTAAGCTTAGGATGTAGTCTGGAGGCAATCTCATCAACCAAGAGCACACATCCCTTGTTCAAGACGTGAAGGAATGGCCCTGCCAGTGCGAACAAACGGATCGTGCCGTCGGATTCGTCTTTAAGGAGATCAAAGACAACCTCTGAACCGTCACTACTTGTGTGGACGGACTTGACGTCCTGAGCATAGGCATCTTGCAGTTTTTCTCGCTGTTCTTGTGACAGATCAGATAGTATCTGCTTGCGTACTTCTTCAGGAAAAACCAAAAGCTTCTCCGTAAACGGCACGCGTTCGAGGGCAAACCGGTCTATTCCGATGTCTGCATCCTTCATAAACCGCGCGAGATGCTTAGGGAACTCCTCATCTTGGGCGAACACGTCGATCGTGAACTGCATTTCTGATTCTGTTTCCGGTTGATCAGAAATCACTCGGAGACTGTCTCTGAACCAGTCAAATACTGGCACCGCTATGGGGTTGTCAAATTGTACGGCCACTGACAGAAACAATGCGTTGGGACGTGTGATAGCCTCCAGTTTGCGCCGTGCTCCTCGCCAGGACGGACCGAAATAGATGTCACCATCACTGGACCGACGAAACAGCACTCTCGGCTTCTTCCGTGCTGCTGTTAGCCATTCCTCGTGTACCTTTTCTCGGTCAGCCGTGAATCCGTAGACGTATCGCTCACCATCAAGGATGAATGCCACCTCGAACTCGCTAGGTTGCGTGGCCGTCTCGGGGTCGAGCTTAAACGGCACCACCGGAATCGGTTCTCCACGCTGCCGTTCGCTGGCAGAGGTCAGCACAAAAGGCCTCATAAACGACAGTGCTCTCAGTAGGTTCGACTTCCCTGAGGCGTTTGCGCCGTAGATGGCAACGCTTTTCAGCAAGGAGAGGCCTGACGTGCCCTCCGCGGGGAATGTGTTATCCGCATGCGTCGTGTCCTTCGATGCCACGAGGCTCAGAGTAACGCGCTTCTTGATTGAACGATAGTTGGCCACACTGAATTCGAGTAGCACTGATCTCTCCCCTTCAGCCGACAATCTTGAGCGGGCCAGAACTGCACCTTAATACAATATTATGGGCTATTATGCACAAAACCCGCAAAATGTCAAGTAATATTATGGCATAATGCCCAAATAGCCAGCTTACTGCTCAGACAATCACCGCCTGCCTGTGCGCACCGGGGGGCAATCTGGGGGGATGCACGGGAGGGGGAGGTTGAGCTAAGCGCGAAACTGAGCGGCTCAGGCCCTACTTCATGCAGGCCACGCGGCCCGTCCCATCCTCCGTCCAGTGATTGCGTACGCACTCGCAGCACCAGCCCCGCCGGGAGCACTCCTCGGCCTCACAGGGGCAGGCTTCCACGTTGCGTAGTTGGTTGTCACATGCCTCGGCAACACCGCACAAGCTCAGGGTCTGGACCGGCCGGGCGGCTTGCCGCATGCACGCTGTCACAGGCCACTGCCGGCTACCGCGATGATAAGCGACACACTCACAGCATATCCCGTGCCTGTCGCAGGCTTCCGTACACGGACACATCTGCAGATTGATCTCATGATTCGGGCATTGTACTGCGGCCATAGTTGTGATGCCTCTTCTCTAAAGGAGCGGGTTACTGTATTGCACTGGTTGATACTATTCTTCCCCCGGCAGCGCAATCCTTCAACGTTTACAATAGATGGGCAGATGTGCTCGGAGCAGAGGTGAAATTGAGTTGCTGGGGAAACAGAGTGCATGAGGCCGCCAGTCCTGCACAAATGAGGTTCGTACCGATGAATACCGCGCTCTATGATCGCCTGCTCGAAGAGATTCGCCAGATTCCGGTTATTGATGCCCACGAGCACCTTCAGGAGGAGAGTTGGCGCATCAGCCAGCCGGTGGACGTCTTCACGCTCTTCTCCCACTACACCCACAACGACCTGGTCACCGCCGGGATGTCGCGGGAGGACTGCGACCGCACGCAGGATCCGGAAGTCCCCCTCGACGAGCGCTGGGCGCTCTTTGAGCCGTGGTGGGAACGAGCCCGGCATACCTCATACTGTCGGGCGGCGCTGATTGCCGCGAAGCGCTTCTGTGACGCGGACGACATCACCGTCGACAACTACGTCGAGATTTCTGAGCGTATCCAGGAGCACAATACCCCAGGGCTTTACGATCGTGTGCTGAAGGAAGCCTGCGGCATCAAGTGTTGCCTGACACAGTGCGGGCGGCTCGTCGAAGAGAATCAGGACATCCTCAGGCCGGTGCTGCCGCTACGGCGCTGGGCGGACGTATCCAGGGCCGAGCAGGTTGCGGAACTGGCGGCCGAACTGAACATGCAGGTGAGCACCCTCGACGACTACTGCGACCTAATTCGCGCCGGACTCGCCGAGCTGAAGGCCAAGGGTGTAGTCGGTTTTAAGATACATGCCGGGCGGCTGGAAGAGGCCGATCGAGCGGCAGCCAGCGGGCTCTTTGACCGAATGATCAGCGACGACCTGCAGCCGGACACCACGGCCCTGGGCACCTTCCTCATTCACGAGACCATTGAGGCCTGCGGCGAGATAGACCTGCCCGTGGCGGTGCATTGCGGCATCGCCTGGACCAACTGGAATGACTTCACGGTGGACCATCCTCGGCATATGATCCCCGTTATTCTGGCGCACCGCAACACCAGGTTTGACCTATACCACGCTGGGATTCCCTGGATCCGGGAGACCGGCATAATCGGCAAGAGCTACCCCAACGTCTGGCTGAACCTGTGCTGGGTGCATATCATCAGCCAGAAGATGGCGATTGCGGCGATGGACGAGTGGCTGGACCTGGTGCCCTACAACAAGATACTCGGTTTCGGCGGCGACTACCGCGAGTCCGTCGAAAAGGTCTATGGGCATCTGGAGATGGCACGTGAGGACATTACCAAGGTCCTGGCGGCGCGGGTCGAAGACGGGTACTTTGACGAAGACGAAGCACTCAGCATTGCCCGGGCGTGGCTGTTTGATAACCCCAATGAGCTGTACAAGCTTGGACTGGCGTAAGACAGCGTCGGCCGGTCCGACTATGCGGCAGCCAAGGCGGGATTGGAGGGGCTAAGCCGGGCCCAGTGATCACGGATGTATATGTCCTCGCAACAGATAACGGCGGGGATCTGGGGTGTGCCGTCCACGGAAAAGGCCGCTTCGATCTTGTCGCGTCCGGTCATATCGGTGTCAATCTTTCCATGCATGTCTCAGCCAGTCTCGAACTCTATCATCAGTTCCACGGAGTGGGAGTGGGCGTAGGCGTGCCCGCTCCCAGTATGTACAAGACGCTCATCTGGTATTCCTTTGCTGGCCTCGGGCCGGTGCTCCGGCCTCAGGGATAAGGGATTCCCTCAGTAGCTACTAGGTCGTAGTAATCACCGGCGTCGTTCCATCGCAGCTTGACCTGCGCCGACCATTCGGAGTAGGGCTCGCCGATCCAGACGGTGACGCTCTTCCAGTCTGCCGAGTGCTCCACTACTTTGCCGACCCAGTCGGGGGTGTCCATCAGCGCAGCTTCCAGCGCGGTCTGCTCGCCGGGCTGGTAGATGTCAGGCACCTCCTCTTCGTACTCAGGCTCCTCCTGGGCAATTGGGCCCTCGTCGCTTAGCTCGTAGCTGCCGAGGTCTTCATTCCAGGCCAGGGTCATCCGGATGCCATACTCATCGGGTGAGGGCCCAATAACGACTTCGGCGGTGCGCCAGTCCTCCGAGTGGCTGGTGATCTCGGCGGCCGGCCATTCCGGCTTGCGTGAGACGGCAAAGGCCAAAGCGGCTACTTCGCTAGGCCCGGCGGCTACGTCCTCCTCGGGTTCTTCAGGTTCCGCCACTTCGATGTCCTCTCGTTCAAGCTCAAAACCCTCGGGGGCCACACCGGGCTGCTCAATAGCCACTTCGTCCTCCAAGTTGCTAAACACCACACCCGCCACGATTAAACCTATGAGCAGCAGCACCAGCACCGCGCAGCCGACGGCTAGACCAACGATTAGCCCCAGCGGCGGGCCTTTCTTGGTAGTCTGTGGGGGCTTGGCTGGTTGGGGCACACAGGCCGGGCAGGTGCCCGCCCGCGTGGCTGCCTGCAAGCACTCTCTGCACAGGGGTCGGTCGCAGTTGGGGCAGTATCCGCTCGCCTCGGTTCCGGGGTGGAAGGCGCAATGCATTGCTGACCAGCTCCTCAGAAGAGTGTGGCAGATTGAACACGCCGCCGTGGTAGGAGGTTCGCCAACAACGCCAGTGGACCTCTGCGCGAGTACGTTCATGGCGCTTGGCCCCCCGATCCAGCAAATTGACGAGGCGGTGGTTCCCCAGCGTCGCGCCAGGCCGCTATTCCTCGGCCTGCCGCTCTCTTATCTCCACTGTCAAACCGTAAATGCGGAGCAGGTACGGTTGGGGTTGGGGTGGAACCGATGCTTTAGCGGCAAGAGCGGGGTGTCTTCGCGCCCCCGTATCGAGAGAACTGCCGGCCAACAGGAGGCAGCTCCCATGGCAGAGTACACCAACAACGAAGAACAGTGGCCGGACGGTCTGTGGGAAGAGTGGGGCGATCCCCCGCCCGATGAAAAGCGGTGTCAGTTCCAGCCTGCACGACTGATAGCCCGCTGCGGGCTGCCCGCTTACGACGCCGGCAGTGAAAGCGGAGAGCCCCGCTGTCTCTTCCACTACGAAGGCGAAGACCGTGACCCTGAGGAGTTGCGGTCTGCCCTGGAGGCCGCTGTCGCTAAGCGAGCACACCTATGGCGCGCCAACCTCCAGGAAGCAGACCTCACAGAAGCCAACCTCCAGGAAGCACGCCTGCAGGACGCCAACCTCCAGGACGCAGACCTGGGTTACGCCAACCTTCAGGGAGCAAGCCTCGATGGCGCCGAGCTCCAGGGAGCAGACCTGCGGGGTGCCGAGCTCCAGAGAGCAGACCTTGGGGGCGCGAACCTCCAGGAAGCAGAGCTGAGCGATGCCAACCTCCAGGAAGCAGAGCTGTGGTTCGCGAACCTGCAGGGAGCAGACCCGAGGCGTGCCAACCTCCAGGGAGCAGACCTGGGGGGTGCCAAGCTCCAGGGAGCAAACCTGGAAGGAGCTCGCCTGACTGGTGCTGTTGATTTGCGAGGAGCTGACCTGACCAATGCGCGTCTCATGCGCTTCGAGCTCTCTCCGGAGGCAAAGCTGGACAATGTGGAGTGGGGGCTTGCCGCGGGCAAGATGTTGCGCGATGAACGGGAAGCTCGCTCCAAGGAACCGCTTTATAAGATGGCATTTGCCGAGTATGAGGGGGTGTATCGGCAGATTAAGCTCAGCTACCAATATTCGGGTGACTACCACCGGGCCGGGCAGTTCTTCATCCGCGAGATGGAATGCAAGCGAACGCTGCTGCGCTTCCGCCGCCCGGTCCCAGAGGGACGGCTGAAAGCACTATGGGACTGGCTGAGCCGGGGGGCGACGCGGGCCTTATGGTGCGTGTCCTACCACATCTGCCGGCACGGCGAGGACCCCGCCCGGCTGGCCAAGGTCATGGGGCTGGTGATAGTCCTGTTCGCCTTCATCCATTCGCTCGTTGGCGTGGACGGCACCGATGGCGATCCCATCATATCACCCGGATTTGCCATGCCCCCTTGGGCCGACCTGCTCGCACAGATGACAAAAGCCGTTTACTTCAGCGTCGCCACCTTCACGTCGCTCGGCTATGGGGACATGCAGCCGGTCGAGGGGTGGGGGCAGGTGGTTGCGATGGTGGAGGTCTCGCTGGGCATCATCCTGGTAGCGCTGCTCGTAGGTTGCGTAATCCGCAAGCTGAGCCGCTAGACACGCCGCCCTTGGTGACGTAGTCGAGCAGCAAGCTGCCCGCCAGGGGCAGACAGTGTGGCTGGACTAGCGGCGTCGGCCGGGGGCTGCTGCGAGGCTGAGAAAACCCTAGGGAGCTGTAGCTACGAGGTTCAGCCGGGCCATGTGGATGGGAGCGGCTGTCCTCCTCGGGTCCGACGGGGCAGGAGGTCAAATGGTCGCGAATACGGAATCAAACCGCGCGAATGCAGCCGGCAACTGCCGGTCAGTGCTCTGAAACAAGGAGAATCAACAGATGGAACCAGTCAAAATAGGAGTTATCGGATGTGGGGTAATCGGCCGACGGAATATGGCGGATGCCATAGCTAGCGATCTTACTGAAGTAGTTGCGGTGGCAGATCTGCGGCCGGAGTCGCGCGAATACGCTCGGGAACAGGGCGTACCACGCATCTATGAGGGCGGGCGCGAACTGCTCGATGAAGACCCGGATGTAGAGGCGGTAGTACTCGCCTTTCCCGCCGCCGGCCGGGCCGAAATGGCGCTACACGCCTTCAGTCGGGGCAAGCACGTCCTCATCGAAAAGCCGGTGGCGATGAACGCGGCGGAGGTCGAGACGATGATCGCGGCCCAGGGCGGTCTAATTGGCGCGTGCTTCTCGTCGCGCAATCGCCATCGCCCCTCAGCGGAGGCAGCCACAGAGCTCATCGCCAGCGGCGCGCTGGGCGAGCTGCGCTTGCTGCATGTCCGGGCCATTGCCGCTGCAGGGCCGCCAACGGGCAAGGCTCCGCCGCCCTGGCGACAGTCGTTTTCGATGAACGCCGGCGGCATTCTCACCAACTGGAGCTGCTACGATATGGATTATATCCTGGGCATCGCCGGCTGGTCTTTCCGGCCCCGGACGGTCCTGGCCCGGACCTGGCCATGCGTCCCCCAGTTCCGCCATCACGTCGCTCCCGAGTCGGATGCTGACTCGTACTTCGCTGCCTTCGTCGTCGGCGAGGATGGCTGCGTGCTATCCATCGAGCGCGGCGAGTTCATGCCCACGCACTCGGAGGAGGCCTGGCAGATTATCGGCACCAAGGGGTCGCTTACGCTGTCAATGACGGCTCGGGAAGACAATAATATCGTCCACGATGATACCAGTGCGGAAGAGGGCGTGGTTTCCCGGACTATCTGGCAGGGCGACGACAGGTCGGGGAACTCAAAGCGGGGAGTGATAGCGGACTTCGCCCGGGCCGTCCGCGAAGGATGCCCGCCGGCGACGAGCCTGGTGAATTCCCTGGTCATCGCCAAGATAACCGATGGCATCTACGCCTCGGCGGCCGCCGGCTGGGCAGTAGAGATAGAATAGCGGAATACGCCCTGCGCTCCGTGCAAATAGCCGGCCATCCAAGCATCGGCATAGTCTACAACTGCGAGCCGCGGGAGACCAAATCGGGACCCATCGGCGCCTCGCTCTTTGTGCCAAGCTGTTTCAGTGGATGTGCTGGAACGCCTGGGGACGGCGAGCATGCAGGGGAGGCGCAGTAATTGCCAGACCTGCAAGGCGATGATCTGCGGGAGTGGGGCCCTACAACACCACTTCCTCCCCCGCCTCCCGTCAGTTGCCTGTCTTCGTCCGAGAGCAGCCTACCATCTTCACACCCGGTGCCAAGAGACCTTGAACTCTCACTGCCCCGCGGCGAGGACCACTAGACCAATAGCCAAACCGATGGTCAGGTTCACTGCTTTAACCACAACGAAGTCCTTGCGGGAGTGAGCTAGCAGCGGCAACATCCCGTGGCCATCCTGGACTATGGAACTAGTCAGCAGTATGCTGAAGGGAATCGTTCTCTGCGCATACAGCGTTACGAAAAGCAGGTGAGGACCCGATTCCGGGATGACCCCGACCAGCCCAGCGACTAAGAGCACCATCAGCGGGCTGGCCTGGACCAATTGATCCAGATACAGATGCTGATTGGCCATCGCGGTGACGAGTAGAGTGCCGAAGGTCCACAGGAAGATCCTGGGCACGTGCTGTTTTACGGTATGCTGCCACAGGTGTTCCTGCAGAAAGTGCTCGGGCACGGTGGATACTATGAACAGGCTCATTGCTGAGGTCAGCAAGAGAGTCACGCGCACCCAGTCCCACTGCGCCTGGCCAACCTCCCCGATAAGCAGCGCGGCCAGAAAGAGGCTGGTTGTGGCCGCCAGGCTTGCGCGGGCGAGCGTACAGTCGCGCCATTGCTGGACGATTCGCCCCCGGGGATAGCACTGGCAGGGGTCGTCGTGGACCGGGTAGGTATGAGCCGGTAACGGGGTTTCTCGGCGGCAGTGCCGCAGGCACCAATCCAGAAGAACACCAGTGCCGATGGCAACTGCTATTAGCATCCCACTGAGCACGGTGAAGCTACGGGGGACCATAGCCAGCATCACGAAAGCTTCGTCGCCGCTGGTCGCGATCATGGCCGCAGTGAGCGCGCCCATCGAGACGATGCCGTGCTCGTATAGCGTCACGACGGCAAAGGCGCCCAGACATCCTGGCGTTGCCGCGTGCTTGCCCGAGGCGGCGCTGGTGTTACCTATTCGGCTATCTGCCGCTACCGGCTAACTGTCGTTACCGGCTTCGGTGGGCGGCTGCGCGCCA
>JAUVXR010000055.1 GCA_030603495.1 bacterium | reverse complement strand
GATCGAGGAAGGGAGCTTTAGCGCCGGCCGTAGTCTGCGCAGGGCTACGCCCTGCTCCGCCTCCGGCCGCTCCACCACTGTCCCCCAGGTTACACCTTAGCTAACTGTCCATCCGTGTCCAAAAGGCGCTGAGGTCAGACAGTACTGTTCCTCTCTCTACCCACATTACCTTCTGGTGGTAAACCTTCGACCAGGTGAAAGCGTATACGAGTGGATGGACAAGTTGCCCGCTGCGGACTATACTTATCTAGTGAGCGCCAACTATCCAGCGTGCCTGGAGTTTAAGAACCTCTACACTTTCTCCACAGAGAGCGAGCAATGAAGATGCGCACTATTAGCTGGACTTTAGTGATAGTACTGTTTATAGCAACTGCAGCCATGGCTGAACAAGCTGGGCCTTCTTCCCCCGAAGCCACTCAGGAGAAAGCGACGTCCGCTGCACCAGCGGCGGAGTCGCCCTCCGCCGAGAGTTCGGCCACTGAGACCGCAGCTGATGAAGGGCAGACTGCCAAGTCATCAGGCAGCAGTGAAGAGGAAACCGAGGGGAAAGATGACGAGAAGAACGAAGAGGATGAGGAAGAGAAGGATGAAAAAGTGCTCGAGATCGAGCCTTCCGCCCGGGGGTGGACGTTGCATGCCATTAACGTGGATGCCCATGAATTGCTCACGGCCTTCGCCGCTGAGGCCCACTTACCGCTGATCGTGGATGACACCGTCAAGCGTGCGCTGACTATAAACATCGTGGACAAGCCGGAGCGGGAGGTTCTCCAAGTCATTGTTGACGCCTACGGCTTCTCGTGGGCGGAAGTGGAGGGCGTGCATATCGTCTCCGAAGGCATGCCGCGTACTCCTTCGTCCTATCTGCTTTCGGATATTGCATCCGTCACCACTAAGTACGTTTCGCCGGCCCAGGCCAAGCAGCTTTTCCCCATCTTTCTGCAGGGTAACATCAAGGTGAACACGGACCAGAACGCCGTGGTGCTCTCTGCTCCTCAGGCGGTGCTCGATAAGTTTCGGGAGGACGTGGAGCAGTTCGATGTGCCCGCTGCCCAGATTATGCTGGACGTCAATGTAGTCGAATTCACGGATATGGATACGGACACCTTCGCGGCTATGTTAGGATACAGCAATGCCAACTTGGGCGTGGTCACCGACTCACTGACGGGCCAACTGACATTCAATGCGATAGTGGATCTGCCTACCATATTCTTCTCCCAGCTACAAGCTCTGGTCGAGAAGCGCCAAGCTCGCGTGCGAGCCAACCCGCGCATCGCGACCGTCAGCGGGCAGCAGGCCACCATTTTCATCGGCCAGGAGCAGTACCTGACGACACGAGTGGGCTCCTCAGGCAATTCCATCTCTGCCGGCGTCAAACTCGAAGTAACTCCTCTCACCGGTGGAGCTGGCGAGATTATTCTGGACATTAACCAGGAGATCAGCACCCTCAGCGCTCCGGATGCCGTCACCGGGCTTCCCACCAAGACCACGCGGACGGCTCGTACCACGGTGCGAGTCCGTGACGGTCAGACGATTGTGACTGGAGGCCTGCGCCAGACTGAGAGCAGGTTGGTGCGCCGGGCCATTCCGATATTGAGTGAGATTCCGATAATCGGCAACTTATTCCGCTCGAAGAAGACCGAGAAAACCACGGTAGATCTGGCCATATTCATAACCGCTCGATCACTAAGCCCGACTGGGCATCTGCCAGCTGAGGAAGAGACGCAGATCCGAGAGCGTTTTGGGATAGAGGAGCAATGATGCCGGCGAGACAGTTGACACTACTCATGCTAGTTGCCTTGGTCCTACTCGCCCCGACTGTGGTCTTCGGTCAGCGGGAGGACTTTGTCGAGCTTGAGAAGGTTGAGGTGGAGGAGCTCGCTAACGCAGTGCGCCTGCGCCTTACCGTCGACGGCGTCCTGCAGGTCAATGCCAGCACCTACTGGGCCTATGGCCGGACGCTTTGGGGGCTTCTCTCTGGGGTAAGCGATGAGCCTGAGGCTGGCCCTGACCGGCGTATTAGCTTTATGCTGCCCAACGTTCGCAGCGGTGCGGCGCCGGCGGTGCAGGTGGCGAAGTATCCGGTGAGCCATCTGGAGTTTTCCTTAGTGCCGTGGGGGCAGGACAACATGCTTATCTGTACCTTGGTTCTGTACCGGCCCGGATACCTGACGGTCATTGACACGGGGGGCTGGCCTCAAGATCTCAGCTACGAGCAAGAGTACGATGGGCCACAGGTCATGCTTCAGACCACCAGGAAGCAAAACGAGCTGCTTATCACCGTGCTGAGCGATCGCCCTAAGGAGCCACCCCCGGAGCGCCCCGTGGTGGAGCCGGCTGCCGCTGAATTGGAGGTGACTGGCGAGGCCGACAACCTAAGCATACATGCGATCAACGCGGACATGCACCTGCTGTTGGAGCGCGTATCGCGGCTGGCGCAAGTCCAGGTGTATCTGGATGACAAGGTGGATCTACAGGTGACGGCTCACCTGGACAGTGTGCCGCTGGAGCGTTTCCTGCAGACCCTGATGGTGGGCTACGGCCTGTCCCTCCATCGCGAAGGCGGTGCTTACTTCGTCAGCCTCAGCCAGGTGGCGACGGCCGTTCCCTTCTGGGCCGCGGAGACGCGCTCGGTGCCGCTCCAGTACCTGTCAGCGGTAGAGGCGGTGCTCTTGCTGCCTGACGTGCTGCTCTCTTATGTCCGGTCTAACGAGGAGGGTAACGCCCTGGTCATGAACGGTCCATCCCCACTACTTGACCGGATCGAGCAAGACCTGCGGGTGATTGACCAACCGGCTTACCACTGTCGCCTGCGGGCGTGGGTGGTCTCCGGCCGGGACGTGACTGAGCGTCTGCAGGAAATTACAGGCCGGGCAAGTGGCGGCACGACTGTGTGGCAGGCCGACAGTATTGGACAGGTTCGCATAGAGGTAGCCGAGCGGCGGGCTCACGAGCTTGTGAGCACCCTGCGCCTCCTCGCGACGCGGCGCCAGCTGCACATGGAGGCGCTGCCGGTCGTGCAGGTGAAGAATGGCCAGCGGACCCGGCTGTTCGTGGGCGAGAAGATCTATTGGGTGCAGCAGAGTGGGCTTGCCTCGGTGGAGGCTGGCGCCGCGTTGGAAATCGAGCCATGCACGGGGGGAGAATGGATTACCGCATCTGTCAGAGTCAACAGTAGCTTCCTGGGGGAAACCAACGACCTCGGGCCGTTAGTGCTTCGCCGCTCAGCCGAGGGCACGGTGCGGTTGCGGTCCGGCGATACGGTGATCATAGGTGGCCTCCGTCTGAGCCAGGCGACGAAGGATCGGCGTAAGACAGGGGTGGTCCCGACGGGCCGCAGCGACGTCGAAGAGGAGCAAGATGTCTGTGTACTGCTGCAGGCGCGGGCGAGCCTGGCGCCGCTGAAATACGAGGACAATGCAAGGGAGGTTGTACCATGAAATGCACACTGCTGGCGAAGTCAGCTATTCTAGGAGCGCTATCTTTGGGTCTAGGCTTGGGGTTTGTGGCCTGGGCCCATGCCCAGGGAGACGCATATTGCTACATTAACGAAGTCAAAATCACCGTAATGAGTAACGGTGTTCAGATTCAGGTGAAGGCCGATGGCATCTTGACCTTGGACCGGGATACTTCCCGTGGGTGGCGGCGCACACAAACAGTAACCGAGGCTATCTTTCGTTTTCCCGATGCTCGTTTGAACCTGGAGAAGACCCTTTACAATGTTGCGGAGGATCCGGTCAGCACTATCAGCCTGTATGTGCCGCAGGACGCAGTTGACGGGAAGGGCGTGGAGATGGCCGTAACCATGACTGAACGCTCGCGAGTGAAGGCGGAGCTCAGCGAGGACCGACAGACCTATCTGGTGACGGTCTACGGCAGCCGCACGGTGGAGCGAATCACGGGGAATGGCGAAGCCGAGGAAGTCGAGGAGGGTGAGATCCAAGTCACCGTCACCGATGGTCTGATCAGCGTGCACGCGGTCAAGGCGGACATCCACAAGGTGGTCGGCCAGATCGCGCGCCAGGGCGAGATCAGTGTGGCGGTGGATGATGCCGTAATGCACACGGTCAGCGTTAACGTTCAGGATCGAGACCCGCTGGCAGTGCTGCGCGGGATTGCTGCTGGTTACGGACTGGCGCTTTCCTCGGTCGGCGACGTCTACATGCTCAGCGAGGGGGTGCCCGCCGACTTGCCCACCTACCTCCGCAGTAGCACGGCCTCCTTCCCCATGCGCTATCTGAAGGCCAGCGACGCCCGCTCGCTGCTGCCCACTTTCCTGTTTAAGTATGTGCACGACAATCCTGAGCAGAACGCGGTGGTGGTAACCGCGCCCTCCCAGATGCTGGCAAAGATTCAGCGGGACCTGCAGGCAGTTGACATTTGCCCGCCGATGATCATGGTGGAGTGCGCGGTCATCGAGTTGACTGACTCGGCTGATCTGGACTACCAGTTCCGCTGGCGCTACGACAGTGAGAACTACGGTGCAGGCACCGACAGCCGCACCGGAGGAATTGATTTCGAGCACGGAGATTTCGATGCTCTGGCCACCGCGGTAGCGCCCACCGCCCAGCTACAAGCATGGCTGCAAGAGTTGATAACCCAGGGCCGAGCGGAAGTTCGCTCCCACCCCTCCATAGCGGCGGTCAATGGCAAGGAGGCGTCCATTTTCGTCGGCTCGGAACGTTACATAAAGGTGCAGTATTCGCAGTCAGGATACGAGCAGGAGCGGATCGAAGTGGTGCCGGTGGGGGTAAGGCTCAGCGTACGTCCCTGGACCGGCGGCAATCAGGAGATCACTACCCGTGTAAACGTGGAGGTCTCCAATATCGTGGAGCTGGACCCGGAGAGCGGAGTGCCCCGCCTCAGCTCCCGGTCAGCATCTACAACCCTACGCACCAGAGACGGCGAGACCATCGTCATCGGTGGCCTCCTGCAGAAGCAACAGGAAAAGACCTACCGGCGCATCCCCATACTGGGTAGCCTGCCCATCATCGGCTCCTTGTTTCGCAGCAAATCCCAGCGCGCCAGCACCACGGAGCTGGTCATTCTCGTGCGCCCCCGGCTGCTGGACGAGACCGGCAGGCTGCCTGCCGACGAAGATTCGGAGCTACGCAGACGGTTCCTACAGTTGGGCGACCTTGGCTATCTTGAGGAAGCGCAGCAGTAAACGTGAATCAGAGCAAGTAAGACAAAGCTTCCCGCGGCTTTCGGCGTCCATATGGGGCGTGGCATATCTTCACTGTGGCAAGAATAATCTAGCTGCCGCGGGCTGTGACAGTATCATAACCTGGCTCAGATAACCCAAGAAATCACCGCTCTAGTGCTCCCCAGAACCTTCGTCACCCACGCCCTCGAATAGCCAAGCATGCGGGCCAGTTCTGCCCTGTTATTGGCTAGCCCAAAATCGAGCATCCGCTGGAATCGCTGCGCCATTTCCTGAGGGGTCCCTTTCCGAACTCTTGGAGGTATTGGGGTGGGGAGCGGAGCTCCTATCGAAAGGGCATACCTGTCACCATACCGCTCGGGACGGCCATTCTTGGCAAAATCGGGCTTTAGGTACAGTATTATGTTAACTAGATGCCGAAAAGTTCGGATTTCGAGGGTACTCGGGGAGCCAGCGTGGACGTGGCGACCTCCCAAAGCATGCGGTTATCCAGCGAATTGGGCTAGCACTAGACACTCCCCGCTGCCCAGGAAGTCTGTGAAGTCGTCCCGTATGGCCCGCCCAACATCACTTTCGCCTATATCGCCAGTGCAAGCTCCCGGCACTCATCGCTTCCGAAAAAGTTCCGATAATCGTCCCGTAGGGGGAGCCAGATTTCTTTTCGGACTTCAAAATCGTCAGAACCCTTGTGTTTACAGGCATATTCATGGTTCGAGTGGGCGATGAGGTCAAACGGAGGCCGGTAGACCGGGGACAAAGAGCCGTTACCCCAGGTAGCATGTGAAACCACGCAATTAAGCAGTCTACGCTGCTCTTCTGGGGGTTGGGCGGTGTATAGGTCGTAGGACTTGTCAGCCAGTTCGAGTAGTTGAATGCCCTCTTCGATGTAGCTCTGATTCGCCTGCTCATGGACTTCGATCTTACGGCGTATGTCCGCTTGCTCGTGCCGCCACTCAACGCTCTTCTCCTCGAAGTAGGCACCAGAGATATTTCGGTCAAGCTTGTCAACATATATCGCGTCAATCCGGTCTTGTAGCTTCTGATATTGCTTCTGCAGTTGACCTTGCTCCCGCAAACGAGTCTAGGTGCAGTGTTAGTATTTGAGGAATCTGGACTCAAAGGAGGGCAAGAAGATGAGTCGGAAAAGGCACAGCCCGGAGCAGATCATCAACAAGTTGCGGCAGGCGGAAGTGGAGCTGGCCCGGGGAGCTACGGTGCCCCAGGCTTGCAAAAAGATCGGGGTAAAGGATCAGACTTATTACCGGTGGCGGGCCGAGTATGGGGGAATGCGGTTAGACCAGGCCAAGCGGCTGAAGCAGCTGGAGAAAGAGAACAGCCAGTTGAAGAAGCTATTGGCCGAGCAGGCGCTGGACAATGCTATTTTGAAGGAGGCGGCTGCGGGAAACTACTAAGCCCGGCCCGGCGCCGGGCAGCAGTGCCCCAGGTTAGGAAAGCGCTGGGCCGGCAGGTAGTCTCGGAGCGCCGCGCCTGTCGGGTGTTAGGGCAGCTCAACGCTTCTTTTCGTCGGACAGACCAGCCAGTGATTCTCGGGAAAGGATCTTCAGGCTATGGTCAGGACTGCCCCTTTTTGTGTGTCTGCTCTAATTTTAGCACAAACCCGCGCTGGTGGCGGGCCATTCTTGTGTCATACGTGCGGTCCAGACTATAGTCAGGGCTCGAGTCTTTGCGCTCGTCTTTCTCTGAGCACGATCTTCTTTACAGTATGCTCAGAGAGGTATTCGCTCTCTCCTACTGCCTGGTAGGCCTCCCACGCACGCATGCCCTGCTCCCGCAACCTCTCGAATTCCTGGTATATCCGCCTGTCCCTGTCCAGCAATAACAGCCGATCCCCCCGGCGTCTACCCCTGTCAAGTATCCGCTGCGCTGCGGTGAAACGTCCCACGGCCATCTCCACCGCATTGCGTAGCTCCCGCACTGGCAAGAAAGTGTCTGACCTCAGCGCCTTTTGGACACGGATGGACAGTTAGCTAAGGTGTAACCTGGGGGACAGTGGTGGAGCGGCCGGAGGCGGAGCAGGGCGTAGCCCTGCGCAGACTACGGCCGGCGCTAAAGCTCCCTTCCTCGATC
>JAUVXR010000008.1 GCA_030603495.1 bacterium | reverse complement strand
ACGAGCTTTGCGCGCACTCCAGCCCAAACCGGTTCGGCGCCTGGCCGATGCGAATCGCCCAGTCGTCGCTGGGAGCGTAGTCCACGTAGATGTCCGTCCAGTCAGAGGACGTGTCGCCCAGACTTGCCCAGGTCATTACGGCATTGGTTCGCTCGTTGACATTGGCCCGCAGGCTGACATACAACCGGGGCAGATAAAAGCCGTCATACTGGCCATCTCTGCCACTGCCCGCAGCGCTCACACCGGAAGAACGACCCATATCCCGGTCCTCGTAGCGGAACTGCAAGTACCCGTCAATCGAGATCCGGTCGGCCCAATTGCCGCTGGCAGCAGGAGCTGCCGCGGTGGCACCTGCGGGTGCGGCTGCGACCACTGTAGCAGGTGGTGCTGCCGATGCCAGACCCTGGCCACCAGCCGAACCTGCTGGGCCAGCGGCACCTTGCGGGCCGGCGGGGCCCTGGGGACCAGCGATACCCGTCGTTTCGATGGCATCCATCAGGCGGCTGATGGCCATCGCGAACTCGTAACGAGTCAAGAACTCATTACCACGAATGGTCCCGTCGGGATAACCGACCAGGATCCCCGCGTCCACCAGCTCCTTGACAGCGTCGTAGGCCCAGTGATCGGGGGGGACGGTCCCGGTCGCGTCAGCCCCTGCAAAAGCTGGGGCTGCGAACACCACAACAACTAAACACAACAGTACTCTGTGCTTGATCATTTATCTTATCCTCCCTTCATATTATGAAGACTCTTAAGGAAGTGATGATAATACGTCTTCACTTCACCCAAGCAAGCGTAAGCTCCCATCAGGGCGATCCGGTGAGTGTCCTATGTTTCCTCGCGTCATTGCCCTTGTCACATACAGCTCGCTTGGCTTCTCAACCGCTGACCAACTACCGGTCAGGCCTTGAGGTACCCTCCCTTCCTGGCCAGTTTGGACAGGCAATGCGATTGAGTGCTCAGAGGATCGCCGAACAGCACATTATGCCGCGGCGATCTTAAGGAGTATATCATATTTTCCCATCTCAGTCAAATAGCTGGACCTAGTGTCTGCGCGGCGGGCATTTGCGGCGGATACTTGTTCGGTATGTGGTAGCCAGACTTACGCCAGACGAATACGCAGCTTGTTCGCTGGCTGGCGACAGTGCCCACACCTCGCCCATCATGGCTCCCCGGTTGGTTCGGCGGCCTGCGGCAGCGCTTCGTCTTCGGCCTCCTCATCGGAGGCCGGCTCGGTCTCGCCCTCCTCTGCATCTAGTAGGGCCGCCAGGCGGGGCAGTTCTTCTTCAGTCGGCTGTAAGGTCTCTATCACGGCCTTCATCTTCCTCTTAACTTGTGCGCCGAGGGTGTCCCCACAGCCACACTTGCCCATCTTTTCGGCCAGTTCGAACAGGTGCATAGCCCGGTCAATATCAGCCAGCGCCTGCTTGCGCTTGCCTAGGCTATGGTGAAGCTCGGCTTCGGCAACGGCGTGGTCGGACAAGTTGACCAGGGCATCACCGACCCCCTCTTGCCTGGCCTGGATCTTGTCCCATCGATCTTGCAGGACTTGCAGTCGCTTCTGCATCTGCTTAGTAGTAGCCGCAGTCTCGTTGCGCTCCCAGACCAAGAAGGCGCAGGCAACGGCCAGAACAAAGGCCAGGAACGCATACATCCCCACTCGCCTGGCGTGGGCAGGGCGTGCGGGCGGGGGGCCACCCAGGTCGAGATCGAGCTCATCGTATTCATCAGTCAATTTTATCACCGCCTCCTTGGTGTAGGAGAGTTCGCTGCGAGTGCGTATCGTCGTGCTTGAGCAAGGCAGAAATTTTGGGAAGCTGGGAATGCCCGACAGCAGCTATCTCGGCCCCGCGGTGCGCATCACCAGGGTGGTACAGTGAACTGTGCTCGCTACCTGTTCGGCCAGCGAGCCCAGCAGTTGGCGCTGGAGCGTGTGGAGCGGCGGCGCACCTACCGCGACCACATCGTAGGCATCGCTGGCAGATATGATCGCCTCGGCCGGGTCGGAGGCGGTCTTGACCAGGGCGCGGCCGTAGCCGTCCAAGCCGGCATCGTTGAGCCATTTCTGGAGTCGGCCCAGCGCTTTCGGGACTGCTGTCTCGGTCGGCGCAAAGTGCAGGAAGTCAATGTGGGCACCAACCTGGTGGTGCAGCGCCACTATGATCTCGCGGGCCAGGCCCAGGTGGGTGGAACGGGCGACTGGGACGAGGACTCGGTCGAATCGCAAGTTGCCGCGGAACTTGGCTACCAGCACGTTGCACGACGTGTGAGCGGCTACGGCGTCCACGATGCGGTCGAAGTCAAGATCGCACTGGGCCAAAGTAGGATGAGCACGCTCCGACATGCCGATGACCAGCAGGTCGGCATCGTAGGCTTCGGCGACAGTGGTGATACCTTCATGGATGTGCTGGCCGACAGCCACTCGGCGTTCACACTCTAGGCCCCGGGCCTGGGCCGCGTGCTGGGCGCGTTCCACCAGATTCTGGGCCTGGCTGAACGCCTCCTCCGGATGGCGGGACTCTCCCTCGGGTTCGTCTGGGGAGGGCACCACGCTCGTGGCTATCAGCCGTCCGTTGTGCTGCTTAGCTATCACGGCGGAGGTCTCGATCAGCTCTCCAACGGTAGCAGGATTGGCCACCGCGACGACAACAGTGTATTGGTGCACAGCCGGTATCACCAACCCTTGCCATTCGGGACAACTTAAGATCCGCTGAGAGTGGCACGCTGGCACCCCGCTGCTTGCTGCGATGCCGGCCCCGCGTAAGACGATAGCGGTTATCGGCCGCTTTGTCAACTTGCTCTGTTGGCCAGGCGTCCTAGTCGCGGGGCATTTGACGAGGCGGAGGTTTGATGTTATAATTAGCATACTCAATTATCCTAGTAGAGACTGCCGTGTGCAGGCGCAGGACGCAGCACCTCCAAGCGATGCAGCTCAGAGCCGCCGCCGGCTCTTTTTTTGTGGCGGCAGAGCTGTCAGCGTGTCTTGTAGTGCAGCTACCAGGCGGAGCAGCAGTGGCCGAGGCCGGGGGGAGATGACGAGGGAAGATGCGCATTGATCTGGGCGAATTGGCTCGTCCGCTACGCTGGCTGACGCCTGGGCTGGGCGTTAAGCGCTGGTATGCGCTCATTTTCGTCGGTCTATCACTGGCGGGAATCGGCGCCGTGCTGTTCTTCAATCTGTTCGCTTATGAGCTGGCCGCAGTGTTTGGTGGCCCGCCGTACGCTGCCCCTTTCGGGGCGTTAGGCATTGCTCTGGGCCTGGTCGCCGTGATATTCGGCGTGCGCGGCATGATGAAGTCCGTCGCCCGGACTTTCCTGCCTGCTGAGGAGCAGCGCCTGGTGGATGTGATGCTCTCGCGGCGCAGTATGGGCACCGGGCTGCGGTGCGTGGTAATCGGTGGGGGTACTGGTCTGGCCACCTTGCTGCGCGGGCTGAAACAGCATGCGGTCAACATCACGGCGGTGGCGGCTGTTTCGGACGAGGGCGGCAGTTCAGGCCGGCTGCGCCAGGACCTGGGGGTGCTTCCGCCAGGGGACGTGCGCAACTGCCTGGTCGCGCTGGCTGACTCCGAGCCGACGATGACGCAGCTCTTTGAGCACCGCTTCGCCGACGCGGCGGGCACTCTGGGCGGACACAGCTTTGGCAACTTGTTGATCGCTGCCCTGACCGAGATCACTGGGGATTTCGAAAAGGCAGTCCTCGCGAGCAGCGAGATTCTGGCCATTCGCGGGCGCGTACTGCCGCCGACGTTGCAGAGCGTTACCCTGTGTGCCCGTCTGCGCAACGGCGAGACAGTGCGCGGGGAGCTCCAGGTCGCCCATGCTGGCGGTCAGCAGATTGATCGCGTCTATCTCGACCCGCCCAATCCCGCGCCGGTGCCCGACGTAATTGAAGCAATTGCGCAGGCGGATGTGTTGGTGCTGGGGCCGGGCAGCATCTTTACCAGTATCGTGGCTAATCTGTTGGTGGCAGGAGTAACCGAGGCACTCGCCGATACCGAGGCGGTGCGCGTGCTGGTCTGCAACGTAATGACCCAACCCGGTGAGACGGACGGCTTTGATGCTGCCGAGCATGTGGCAGCCATCCTTCGCCACGTGCCGCGGCCGGTGTTCGACTATGTTCTGCTCAACGATATGAAACCGCCGGGATCGGTGCTGGCGCGATATCAGGCCGAAGGCGCCGAGTACGTCGCACCGGCGTCTCAACCTATTGCCCGGCTCGGCTTCATTCCTGTCTGTCGGCACTTAATCGCCGAGGAGGATATAGTCCGGCATGACCCGGACAGACTGGCGGCGGCGATTCTGGAGATCGCCGCTAAGCGGGGCGACCGTTCCATCTGGTAATCAGGCCCTGGGCCGGCCCCCTGGGCGAAGCTGGGGGCGCTGAGCGCATAGGACCTTTTCGTGAGTTTAGGCTCTCACTCAAACCCCACCAGGAGGTAAGCAAAGTGGCTGCAAAAGTAGGCATCAATGGGTTCGGACGCATTGGGCGGCAAGTCTTCAAGGTAATCCAGGAGCAATTTGCCGACGAAATCGAAGTGGTGGCGGTGAATGATCTGACCGACAATGACACGCTCGCCCACCTGCTCAAGTACGACAGCGTTTACGGGAAGTACCCAGGTACTGTGGAGGCCAGCGGGGAGGCAATCACCGTGGACGGCCAGAGCGTGGCAGCGCTGGAGATCCGCGACCCCCAGGAGTTGCCGTGGCAGGAGATGGGCGTCGAGATTGTCCTGGAGTCCACCGGCGTCTTCCGGGAAGTGGAGAAGGTGGCGTGGCATTTGGAAGCCGGGGCCAAGAAGGTTATCATCTCCGCGCCGGCCCGGGGCGACTGCTGCACCGTCGTGCTCGGCGTAAACGCCGACGTCTACGATCCGGCCAACGATCACATTCTGTCCAACGCTTCCTGCACCACCAACTGTCTGGCCCCCTTGTGCAAGGTGCTCAACGATAGCTTCGGCATCAACCGCGGCTTGATGACCACCATTCACTCCTACACCAGTGATCAGCGGCTGCTGGACTTCCCGCATAGTGATCTGCGCCGGACCCGTGCGGCCGCGCTCAACATCATCCCCACCAGCACCGGGGCCGCCGCGGCTATCGGTCTGGTCATCCCCGAGCTGGATGGCAAGATGGATGGAATGGCCCTGCGCGTGCCCACGCCGACTGGCTCGATCGTTGATCTAGTGGTCGAGGTTGAGAAGGCTACCGACAAGGAGGCTGTCAACGCGGCGTTCGCCGCAGCTGCCTCCGAAGGGGAGCTGGCTCCGTACCTCGACTTCTGCGATGAGCCTATTGTGCTCCAGGATATCGTGGGCGATCCCGCCTCGTGTATCTTCGACTCGCTGGAGACGATGGTCATCGGCGGCAATCTGGTCAAGGTTCTGGGCTGGTATGATAACGAGTGGGGCTATTCGTGCCGCACCGCCGAGTTGATGAAGGTGCTCGCGGACAAAGGCTGGTAGAAATGAACAAGAAGACCATCCGTGACGTGGACGCCAGCGGCCGGCGTGTTCTGGTCCGTGTGGACTTTAACGTCCCAATGGAGGATGGCGCGATCACCGACGATACCCGTATCCGGGCCGCGCTGCCCACGATCAACTATCTCCGGGAACAAGGCGCAGTGGTCATCCTCTGCGCCCACCTGGGTCGCCCCAAGGGTAACCGCGTTCCCGAAGAGAGCCTCCAGCCGACCGCTGATCGCTTAGCTGAGCTGATGGAGTCGCCGGTCGCCTTCGTGGATGACTGCATTGGCGAGCTGGTGGCGCAGGCGGTGGCCGCTGCCTCACCGGGGGACGTTATTCTGCTGGAGAATACGCGCTTCTACCCCGGCGAAGAGTCCAATGACAAAGCCGAGATGCTGGCTTTCGCCGAGCAGCTCGCGGCCCCCGCGCAGATGTATGTCAACGACGCCTTTGGTGCCTCCCATCGCAAGCATGCCTCGACCTACGGAGTGACCAAGTACCTGAGTCCGTGCGTGGCCGGCCTGCTGGTTGAAGAGGAGCTTACCAAGCTCCAGCGAGTGCTGGATGCCGACCGCCAGGGCTTCGTCGCCGTCCTGGGGGGAGCTAAGGTTAGCGACAAAATCGGCGTCATCGAGCAGCTCCTCCCCCGTGTCGAGCGCCTGCTCATCGGCGGGGCGATGGCCTGGGCCTTTTTCAAGGCGCAAGGCATGGAAATTGGCGAGTCGCTGTGCAGCGAAGAAAACGTTGCCGGCGCTCGGGGTATTCTGGACACAATGTCTGATTATCTGGGCAATATGGCTCTGCCGCTTGACGTACATATGAAGAATCTGGAGAGCGGCGCGACCAAGTATGTCCCCGCCGACGGCATCGAGCCGGGCTGGGATGCGCTGGACATCGGTCCAGAAACACGGGCTCACTACGCTACTATCGTCAAGCAGGCCCAGACCGTCTTCTGGAACGGCCCGATGGGCTACTTTGAAGAGCCGCCCTTTGATGAGGGTACGCTGGCCGTGGCCCGCGCGATGGGCGATTGCTCTGGTTACAATGTAGTCGGCGGTGGCGACTCAGTGGCTGCTATCACCCAGATGGGCCTGGCCGAGCAGATGGATCACGTCTCCACCGGCGGCGGAGCGTCGCTGGAGTTTATTGAGAATAATGGCTCATTACCGGCAGTGGAGGCATTGGATTCCAAAGAGTAGCTGTATGTCTGAATAATCACAGTGTCACGAAGCCTGCACCATACCTGATGGCTACCGGGAGGTTGGTTGACCATGCGCACCCCCATTATGGCCGGAAACTGGAAAATGAATTGCGATAACGAGGAGGCCTGGCAACTGGCTGCGGCGATTGCCGACGAGAAAGGTGACGTCGAAGGCTGCGAGGTGGTTCTGTGCCCGCCAGCGACGGCACTTACCACCGTCCTCGCCGCTATCGAGGACACCAACATCGGCCTCGGCGCTCAGAATATCTTCTGGGAGGAGAGTGGCGCCTATACCGGCGAGCTTTCCGGGCCGATGCTGCTCTCATGCGGCTGCGAGTACGTTATCATCGGCCACTCCGAGCGGCGCGGTCGCTTCGGCAGCGTTGCCGATGACTTTACTCCCGAGCTTCAGAAGGTGTTCGGGGAGAGCGATGCCAGCGTCAACCGCAAGATCAAGGCGGCGCTGTCGTACGAGTTGACGCCGATAGTCTGCGTCGGGGAGCTGCTCAACGAGCGGCAGGCAGGCCAGACTGATGAGGTGGTCACCAGTCAGGTCCGCACGGCGGTGGACGGCTTGGCCGCCGACCAGATTGATTCGCTGGTATTGGCCTATGAACCGGTCTGGGCCATCGGCACCGGCGAGGTCTGCGATGCTGATGAGGCCAACCGCGTGCTGGGTGTCATTCGTGGCATTGTGGCCGAGTGTGCGGACGAGTCAGTCGCTCAGGAAATACGGATTCTGTACGGCGGCAGCGTCAAGCCCGATAACGTCGTCGGCTTGATGCAGCAGGCGGAAATTGACGGCGGGCTGGTGGGTGGGGCGTCGCTGGAGGCGGATTCGTTCGGCGAGCTGATTACTGCCGCCTCCGCTAGCGTGGCGTAGTAGAGCGAGCGCAAGCAGGAGTAGTACAGCAGTGCCCGCTGTGAGCGAACAGTCAGGGCTTTCTCACACTTGCCGGAAGTTGACCAGCTCGGAGAAATCAACCAAGCCGCCCATAGCGTGGCTAGTCGTCTCAATGCCCGCCTCCTCAATTGCGGCAGCCGGGTTCAGGCCGGCGTGGAGAATCACGCCGATGCGTTCCAGAGGGACGGGGATTTCCAGCAACGATTGACTGGGCTGACCAACTGCGGCCACGCCGTGGATGCCGGCCTGCGCCATCTCTTCGGCTAGCTGGAGGAACCGGCTGTGGGCCGCGCCGGGAATCAGCCGGAAGCTCGCGCCGACCTTACCAGATCCTGCCCGCGCTGCCGCAGTGACTGAGGTCATCTTCCCCTTGATGAATATCTCGAGCGGATCCAGCGAAGTGCCGCCGTAGTTGATCAGGTCGGTGAAGCGCACCGGTTCGTATCCGGCAAGCTCCAGCAGACCACCGAACTCAGACTGCATGGGGATGCCGTGGCTGAGTAGGATACCGTTGATAGTGACGCTGCACACCGTGCCGATAGCGACCATTCCCGCCGGCACTTGGGCGTCACCGACGTTCTGGCCGGATTGGTAGATAGCGACAAGGTCACTGGTGCACAGGCCTGCTAAGAAGACCGGGCGCATCACCCGGATGGCCGTCTCCAGGGCCTCCGCGGGCAGCAGCGAAATATTGAGGATGACCTGGCCTTGACGGGTGGCCAGGTCGAAGGTGGTTTGGTAGGCCAGTCGTTCGAGCCGGGAGATAACCAGGGTGACTTTGTCGGATACGCTGGCGTCGGCCAGTTCTTGCCGGCCGGCCTCGGTGATGCTCCGGCCCTGACGCCCGAGTGGTTCAGTTAGGCCCGCCTCGTCGAGCCGGCCCAGGTGGTAGCGGATGGCGCGGTCGGTGAGGTCCACGCCGAAGTTGGATAGCTCACTGGCTAGCCGGCTGCTGCCCAGCGGCTCGCCCGCCCGGTCTAGTACGCGAAGAATTGCCAAAGTCTTCCTATCAATTTCCGGCATAATTTTCCCTCCGCGATTGCACTTGAGGTGCCATAATTCAGTTGAACGCCATAGACTAGAGGAAATATAGCGGAAACAAGCCCGAATGTCAAGTCAGCGAGCGGAAGAATTTGCCGGTGCAGTTCCGTTGACAGCGCCACTATGTCGCCCTAGAATATGGTTGCTAAGAGCGAGAGTATGCGCCTGAGTCAATGCTGCATCCAGCTGCGGCAGTCTCGGCGTATTGCCTTATCAACGTCAAGTATAAGGGGAGAGCCAGAGCTATGGATGCGAGGCGTTTTGTTGCCGAGAAGACCGAGGAGATCCGGCAGGCAGTGGGTGAGAATCGGGCGATAGTGGCGCTCTCAGGCGGAGTGGACAGCGCGGTGGTGACGGTCCTGGGCCACCACGCCCTCGGCAATCAGCTCGTGGCTGTCTTCATTGATGATGGTCTCATGCGCGAGGGCGAGGGGGCGATGGTCGCCGGGGCATTCGCTGACGAGGGGATAGATGTCGAGATCCTGGATCGCGCTGAGGAGTTCTTCGCGACACTGACAGGCCTAACCGACCCGGAAGACAAACGCAAGGCCTTCCGCGATACCTTCTACAAGACGCTGGGGACAGCAGTGAGCGACAGCGATGCTAAGTTTATGCTTCAAGGTACTATCGCTGCTGATGTCGCGGAGACCAAGGCCGGAGTGAAGACCCAGCACAACGTGCTCGAGCAGATCGGGCTGGACCCGGGTAGCTACGGCCTCCAGATTCTCGAGCCGGTGCGCGAGCTGTTCAAGCCGCAGGTGCGGGAGGTGGCGCGGGAGTTGGCCCTGCCCGAGAGCATCTCCGAGCGCATGCCGTTCCCTGGGCCGGGTCTGGCCACGCGGGTCGTGGGGGAAGTGACTCCCGAGCGTGTTGCCACCGTGCGCGCGGCGACAGTAATCGTAGAAGAGGAATTGGCCGAGTTGCGGCCCTTCCAGTGCATGGCGGTGTTGCTGAGCGACCGCGCCACCGGCCTGCGGGACGGGGGGCGCGCCTTCGGGCAGATCATTGTCGTACGTTCGGTGGAGTCAAATGACGCGCTTACCGCGACTCCGACCGAAGTGGAGTGGAGTAAGCTACGGCAGATTCAAGAACGCATCTGTGCAGAGGTGCCCGGGGTAGTCAAGGTGCTCTACGACCTGACCCCCAAGCCGCCGAGCACCATCGAGTATATCTAACAGGGTTGGCGACTTTGGCGAGGAGAATGATGATGGCTGAGGATTATGTTAGGGTTATTCCCTGTCTGGACATCAAAGACGGGCGGGTAGTCAAGGGCATACACTTCGTAGACTTGCGCGACGCGGCTGATCCGGTGGAGGCGGCCGTCGCGTATGACGAAGGCGGCGCCGATGAGATAACCTTCCTGGATATCAGTGCGTCGCTGGAGAACCGAGACACGATACGGGAGCTGGCCCTGCGCGTGTGCGAGGCTATCTCCGTGCCGTTCATCGTCGGGGGTGGGATCGGCTCGCTGCCCGACATCGAGCAGCTTCTGAACGCCGGCGTCAGTGCCGTTTCGATGAATACCGCAGCGATCCGCCAGCCTGAGCTGGTCCGAGAGGCCAGTGAGGCGTTCGGCGCGGATCGGATTATCGTAGCCATTGATGGCAAGCGGAATGCCGAGTCGCCCTCAGGATACGAAGTGGTCACCCACGGGGGCACTCGAGGCACAGGAAGGGATGCCCTGGAGTGGGCCAAGCAGGTCGCCGAGTTAGGTGCCGGCCAGATCCTGCCCACCAGTATGGAGACTGACGGAGTTAAGACCGGCTATGACATCCCCCTTACGCGGGGATGCGCGGAGGCTTCCGGGCTGCCGATTATTGCTTCAGGTGGTGCCGGCGAGTTGGCACACTTCTACGAGGTGGTAGCCGAGGGTAAAGCGGCTGCGGTGTTGGCAGCTTCAGTCTTCCACTTCGGGGAGATCTCAATCCGAGAAGTGAAACAATACTTGGCCGAGCGCGGCGTGCCGGTGCGCCTGGGTGAGGACTAAACTGTGGAGATCCAATGGAAACCGGCAATCGCAACCTATAGTGCGTTGGCGTACTGATTACTTATCTTTCGAATACTGTGGAGGTATGCAAGTGGCTGACTATGATCCATTTCGTGTGGCTCAGATACAGTTGGATAGAGCTGCTGAGCTGTTAGACGTTGAACCAGCAATGCACGAGTTCCTGCGCTGGCCGATGCGCGAGTTGTCGATGAGGCTGCCTATGCGAATGGATGACGGCAGCGTGCAAGTCTTTCAGGGCTTCCGGGTGCAATTCAACGACGCCCGTGGACCAACCAAGGGCGGAATCCGCTTCCATCCCGCCGAGACATTGGACACGGTCCGGGCTCTGGCAATGTGGATGACGTGGAAGTGTGCGGTTATGAATCTGCCCCTGGGCGGCGCTAAGGGGGGTGTGATCTGCGACCCAAAGGCAATGTCGGAGCGAGAGCTGGAGGCGCTGTGCCGAGCATACATCCGCGAAGTCGCCTCTGTCATTGGGCCGGACCGGGATGTGGCCGCTCCTGACGTCTATACCACGCCGCAGATGATGGCATGGATGATGGACGAATACGCCACGATATCGGGCCAGAACCATTTTGGTGTCATTACCGGCAAGCCGCTAAGCGTCGGTGGTTCGCAAGGCCGAGCGGACGCAACAGCGCGCGGTGGGTGGTACGCCGTGCGCGAGGCAGCACAAGAGCTGGGCATTGATCTGAATGGGGCAACTATGGCGGTGCAGGGCTACGGGAACGCGGGCTCCTACGCGGCGATTCTCGGGCAACAACTCTTCGGCTGCAAGGTAATCGCGCTCAGTGACACCGGCGGGGCGATCATTAACGAAGACGGCCTTGAGCCGCAGGCGGTACTATCCCATAAGAGGGAGACCGGCTCGGTAGCTGACTTCCCCGAAGCAGACGCGATCGCCAGCGATAAGTTGCTGGAGTTGGACGTGGATGTGTTATGGCCGGCGGCACTGGAAAACGCCATAAGCAAAGATGGTGCGGAACGCATCCGGGCCAGGATCGTTGCGGAGGCCGCCAACGGGCCAACCTCTCCGGAGGCCGACGAGGTTCTTTACCGAAACGGCGTCCACGTGATACCCGATGTGCTCTGTAATGCCGGCGGCGTGACGGTGTCGTACTTCGAGATGGTACAAAACGCCTGCTGGGAGCAGTGGTCTGTGGACTATGTCCACGAGCGTCTCGATGCGAAAATGACTGAGGCATATCACGACGTGTTGCAGCTCGCCAAGCAGGAGAATGTAGATATACGCACGGCGGCGCACATGGTAGCTATCCAGCGGGTAGCTCAGGCCGTCACAGCGCGGGGCTGGATCTAACGCTGGGCCACTTTGGTCTGGGCGTAGCTAGTATGTCAAGCGGCAAGCGGATAGCGAGATAGGGCTCGCCATCCGCTTGCCGCTTTTCTGGGTCTGGCCTTTACTATTTTGGTGAAATGTACGATAATAGTAGCGTGGGCAGGACATCTTTTGGCAAAAGACGAAACTTTCCAGCGGGGTGGATTGTCTACTAACATAAGAGACTGCAAAAGGGGTCATAGTCCCTACGTTGTGGGCACGAGTTGATATGTATAGGCCTGGTTGGGTACAACCCGCGATAGCTATTATGGTGCTGGCCGCCTGGAGTGGGGGCTTGGCTTGCGCGCAGGATGGTCTTGCGGTGGAGAGGTTCCATCCCACGGCTACCTCCTTGCAGACCATAATGGCTGGCGAGGGTGCCTGGGCACTTGGCAGACGCGGCGAGACGGGCCTCCAAAAACTGCAGTTCCAGGCCGTGCCCGGCCTCGGACTGCAACGGCAGTTCAGTGAGTCAGTGATTTCCCGGAAGGGTGCTCTGCTGGGTACCGCTATCCAGCGCGATCTGATTGACAGCCTTACACTGGACGTGACGCCGGCAACACAGCTGGGCTTTTCGCGGGAGATAAACAACGTACGCGACCTCAGCTCGGCCATGCTCTCGGGCAGTATGAAAGAGACCCTCAGCCTCGCCCAGAGCTTCGGCGCTGGGCACAGCAGCGGGATCTTCGAGTACAAACAGATTGAGGCGACGAAGTTTGCCCCTGGCCGCAATCCCGACCGACTACTGACCGAGGTCATAGCACTGCAGACCGGGCTGGGCAAGGGCTACGACGTTAGCGCGAAGCTGACCACGACCGATGCTCCGGACTACTTCGGGCTGCATCAGCGGGTCGAGGAGTTCGGCGTGGGGCTACCGATGATGGGCGGGACCGGGAAGCTCGCCCTTTCCAGCTTCCAGGAGCGCGAGGGTATCCATAGCAAGCAAGTGCGCAAGTTAGACGCAGCTGTGCCACTAGCACTTAGTGGTGGCGAGGGCAGACTGGGTTTCTCTCAGGTTACCAAGGTCATTGATGGGCAAGCCGAGGAAACGCGCACTTTCGATCTGGCCACCGCACTGGCCATGTTCGGTGGCGAAAGTAGTGTGGTTTACCAGCGGATAGCCACCGACAAGGGCGGGCTCAGTTCGGCGAAGCAAACGCTCGATTTGCAGACACCTCTGGACACGATTCTCTCGGGGGCAAGCTTTGCCCACAAGATTGAGCAGATTAAGGAGAAGAAGAAGCCTGACCGCGAGGTGCGCACCACCGTGCTGGAAACGCCGTGGCAGGCCTTCGGCGCTGACACCAAACTCACATTGCAGCGCACTACCACACGGCAGGAAGATAGATACACTACCGGATACGACACCAAGCTGCTCACTCAGCTCGAGGGCCAGCCCCTCAGCGTGCAGCTTCAAAGCTCACGGGTCGCGGGCGGTGGCGCTCACTCCAATACTGATGTTCTCCAAGTTGACATGCCCAAGCTGGCCCTGGTGGGCGATAGCACAATCGAATATGACATCAACGTAACGCACAAAGATGGGACCAAGACATCGCGGCCCACGATGGCGCTGGCTATACCGCTGGGTTTCGTCGCTGACCAAGCCAAGTTCAGCCACATCCTCAGGCAAGTCGAGCGCAAGAAGAAGCCGACCCAGGAAGTCCGCGAGAGCATTCTGGAGCTGCCGGCTGATCTGTTCGGAGTGACTGCTCAGTTCAAGCACACGCGCACGTCGGTGCGCGAGCCCAACGACTACCGGATCGTGCACGACAGCATTTTCTCCGTACCGCTGGCCGGAGAAAGCCTCAAGCTGACGCGAAAAGCCACCAACATCCCGGGCGAGGACGGGGTCGAGCGCATACGGGAAACCATCGTGGACCTGCCTGAGTTCAAGCTGTTCGTGGACAACGCTTGGATAACCGGAGAGCACCTTATCTCGGAGAGATCCGGGCGGGATGACCATCGCACGACGGACGTGGACGTCGAGGTGGAGCCGGCACGCGCCGTGAAGGTGATCGGCAACTACCGTATCCATGACGAGGGTGCCAAGGACAGCCGTGATCGCCGACTCTTCTCGAGTTGGCACCTGCAGAAAGACTTGTCGCTGAATCTATTCTTCCACCAGCTCAATGATCTCGACAACCTAGCTAGGGTCGTTCGCAGCGTCTATGTCAAGAGGCAGAGCAGCAGCAATGGCCTGGGCGTTCAAGCGGGGTATACGACCTGGGGGCGGCAGGGTGAAAAAGCCGATGCCAGTCATGATGTGCGCGTGTCGTTCGGCGATCCCCGGAAGCTGAGCATCGCGGCCCGGATGAGCGAATACGACGAGAAGAAGTGGCAGCGCTACGACGAGCCGGTTCTCCAGATGACGGTTCAGAGCGGCGATCCAGGCAAGTTGAGCGTCAAGCTCGAATATGAGGATGCCTCCAAGCGCTTGGCGCCAATGCGGGGTATCAAGTTGGCCTTCCCAGCCCTGGGCGGGGACCTGCAAGTCGGTGCGGTGCAGTGTCCGATGGGAGAGGATGGGAAAACGATTCAACTGGCCCACCTCTACGAGGCCAGTCTGAAGCGGAAAGTGTTGACCGATGTTAACCTGGATGTCGGCTACCGCTACTGGAACTATGAGAAGCCGCAGGAGGACGGGGCCACCATCCAATATCTGCACTTGCAGCTTGAGGGCGGCCAGGAAGACCGTGGCGGCAAGGTCGCTGTAGGCTTCCGCACGGGGGATTTCGTGGCCGCGCCCAGTGACAAGAAGAAGCCGCGGCCGGAGGCGCTGGTTGATCTGAGCTATGTCCGGCGCTTCGGCGACCTCGGTCGTATCCGCCTGGCGTTGCACCGGCCGCAATTCGCCCGTCCCGGCCAGAAGCTCGAGGAGTCCATTGAGGGGCAGCTGGAGTGCGGCGATCTGGACATCAGCTACAAGTCGGGCGTGGCGGTGCCTCGGGAGAATGGTCAAAAGGTCGTGCCGATCTCCGTGCTGAGTCTGAGCTACGAGGACCGCTGGTCGGACGAGAGCCGGATGGTCATCACTCTGTATCGGACGACACCCCCAGAAACCAGTTCCGAACTCACCCGGTCCATTGAGGGCCGCATGGAATATACCACGTCGTTCTGACCTCGGCCAGGACACCGTCTTCAGGACTCGCCAATACTGTGTTGCGATGTCGGCCAGATTGGTTTATGTGTATAATTGAGCCAGTCGGCTGGCTACAAGGCCTCGCCTAGCCCGTAGCGCTTACCAGTACTTCTTCAGTTCGTCTTCGGTGGCCGGCTGTGGCCCATATGCCGTAAGCTTAAGCAGGGTCCGTTTCTTGTCGCGAGCGCGCGCGAAGACTATGAAGCCGCGGCCGTCGCTCAACTGTCGGTACAGCTCCAGAGCATCACCGTGGAAGCTCGATAGAATAAGCCGAGTTTGCTCCCGAGGAATGCCCAGTTGCTCGAGGGTAGCCGGGTTCACGTATTCCGGGTAGGTCGAGGAGCCCTCCAGGTTTACGTGGAGCCGTCGCAGTTGCTCCTTGGCGGCAGTGCGACGGGCGAAGTCCATGCTGCCTACCCCCCAACTACTCTTGCCCAGACCCAGGATAGTCAATGGCGCATCGAGAAGCTGGGTGACAGTCATCTCGAGGGTCTTCAGCCAGTATTCGGGGGGGATAGGCTTGGTCAGGTCGGTCTGGTTGAAGTAACGCCGCACCTCTTGGCTGAGCGCCTCGGGTTGCTGCGGCGGTTGTCCCACGGTGACGGCGGCAGTTGTGTTGGCCTGGATCGATCGAGGGCGGCCGCTGAAGCCTATCGCCTGGACCACACCGTCACTGCACTGAATGCTGCTCTGATAGCCTTGGGGACCCTGGTAGACGGAGAAGGTCGTACCTCGCACTGCGGCCACCGAGCAGGGGGTATAGATCCGCATCTCTGATTGCTTCCCGAAGCGGGGGGAAACACGTGCCCAGATCTGTCCGGCCTTCACGAAGAAGGAGCGCCCTCGCCACTTTCCTCCCCGGCTGTACTCAAGCATCTTGACCACCATATGGGTGTTGGGACCAACGGTGACTACGCTGCCGTCGGGGAATTCCATGACGGCGCGGGAGCGCTGGCCGGTCCGTACCACATTGCGATTCTCCAGCTTGGCGCCCACAGTCAGCGACCGGCCACTTCCCCCCTCTCTGGGCAGGACCTGGACGGTGCCGTAGACCTTGGTAACCGTGGCATAAAACTCCTCATTCTCTCGGCGTATTCCGTCGGCGATAAATGCGGAGAGAATTAGGAAAAGAGCGATAGCTACGCGTCGGTCCAACCACTCCGGCCACCACCGCCGGTATTTCTTGCGGCGAATGCGCGCCTTCTTTTCCTGCTCGGCCTTGACCCCCGCAAAGGCGTCGGCGAGCATCTCCTCTTCAGTCCGGGGCTTTTTCTTCTTGCGGAATAGACTGAGCATTGCAGTCACCCTCTCGCGATGCTAGGTGCAGGCATCTGTGCCTGTCACCTCAAAGATACGAATCGGCCGGCTGCGACCGGGCACGGGCATTTCGCCGATTTCACGCAACTCAAACTGGTCCCCGGTCTGGCCGGCAGTGCTCTCGCTGATGATGAAGGTGGTGCCTAGTCCCTTGTTCATTGACTCGATGCGGGCGGCGCTGTTGACGACATCGCCGATGGCTGTGTACTGCCGGCGCTGATCCGAGCCGGCGTCACCCAGGACGGCCTCGCCAGTGTGCAGGCCGATGCCGATGCGGAAGGGCGTGCGGTCCGGGGCCTGTTCCCAATAGGCGTTGAGTGCTTGCAGGCGCGCCTGCATCTCCTGCGCCGCGTGCACGGCCAGTTCCGCGTGATGCTCCTGGGTGCCAAAGGCATTCCATATGGCCATTATACCATCACCCATGAACTTGTCCAGATAGCCGTCAAACTGGAAGATAGCGGCGGTCATCTCACTCATATACTCGTTGAGCTGGGCCAGCCATACCTCCGGCTCGGCCTTCTCCGACAGGCCCGTTGAACCCCGCACGTCGGAGAACAACACAGTAACGGCGCGCCGCCGGCCCTCGCGGAGTATCTCTGGATTGCGGGCCAGCATCTGCAAGACATCCGGCGAGACGTAGGCGGAGAACTGAGCCCGGACCATTCGCCGCTCGGCGCCCAGCCGTTCATATATGCCCAGGGCCACTGGTATGGCAACGGCCAGGACGATCGCACCATAGGGGATTATCTGGTTAACTGCGGCAAAGGCAGCGAAGAACGAGGGCAGCGCGATGAGCGCCAGCATCAATGCACCAAGCAGTGGGCCGATGGTCTCCCCCCCGCTCCAGACCATCCAGCCGGCCATTGCGCCGAAGACGAAGCTGAAGGCCAACCACGGAACTGCCCGCGAGCTGTCAGTTAGCGGCGGCATATACAGGAGGCTGTTGACAATGTTGGCGTTAGTCTCCACGCCCAGGAAGAAGCGGTTGGCGCTGCGATACGGCGCGGACCGTATATCATAAAGGCCGGGAGCAGTCGCGCCGACCAGGACGATCTTGTCGGCGAATTCCGCCGCGGGCACCTCGCCGTGCAGAACGTCCCAGAAGCTATACTGGGCGATCGTGCCTGTGGGACCACAGTAGTTTATGAGTGTCGAGCCTTTTTCGTTCACGAAAGCCGTGCGATCACCGACGGCGACCTCACCATGTGGCAGGCGGCTGACTATCTGCTCAGGACTCTGGCCAGCGACAAGGCGAGCGACCTCCGTGGCGAAGTGGGGGTAGGTTCTTTCGCCGGCATAGCCCCGGCGCAGCAGCTTGACGCGCCGGTGGACACCGTCGGCATCCGCCTCGATGTCCACATAGCCGATGCCGGCGGCGACCTCGGCCAAGCTGGCGATGGGCGGAGTGAAGTTCATTGGCTGGATCGCGTCGAGCGGACCGGGCCCCTCGGCGGGCATTGGGTACCCGGGTAGCTTCCGGGAGTCATCCCCGGTGTACTCTGCCCGGACTCGCTTGTATGCGGCCAGCACGACCCGCCCGTGGTCGCGAATGGCTCGGGCAAAACGGGCATCGTCTTGGGGGTGATCTCTGTCTGGCTCGGCGAACAGAACATCAAAGGCTACAACCTTCGCCTCGCCCAGGCGGTCGAGCAGGTCGGCGTAGGCGCTACGCGGCCACGGGAATTGGCCCAGCCGCTCGGGAAGCAAGCTGTCGTCGTCTATCGCGACAATCACTATATCGGCAGGGGACATCGGCGCGCGGAGGTCAAATGCCATGTCATAGGCGAGGTTCTCGATGACCGAGAAGAAGGGGAGTTCAGCAGTCAGAGGAAGATAGCGCAGCACAACGACTACTGCCGCAATCCCGATAGCAGCACGGATGCCCTTGGCGCGCTGGCGCGCTAGCTGACTGGCAACCACGTCACGCTTGTCCAAGCGTGGACCCCCTCTCCGATATGAGCCTGCCCGAGTATTCGTCGCCGGGACGGCAATTCCCTGCCTGCGGGCGGGTATCCCTGCAGGCGTAAGCGGCTAGAACGGAGAACGCACTTGGTCCACAACTGGCGAAAGCGGGGGCAAAAAGAGGGCGAGGCGCCCAATAGGTACGGTCTGTGAAGGAGGGAGGGTGAAACCTTCTCATGACCTGGCTCTCCCGCAGGTGCGGGCAATGAGCGCCTCGCCACGTTACTTACGGTTATATAGACGCATTACGTTATCAAAAAGTTCCCTGTCGCGGCCTGCTGTTGCAGCTTTTTCAGAATCGTTACCTGCTTGTTTCCTGGCCTTTGCCCGGTATGCTAACAAGTTTTCCACAATCAAGCCACAGTCGCCGGTCGTTATCACCGAAGTTTTCCACATTCTTTGTGTGGAAAGCCACTCCTCACACTATTATGATACCCAGTTAAGGCAGGGAACTAACCCAGGACTTCAACTGGTGGAGGAGAAGGGGAACGGATTCACAGCGCAGCGCGAAAATAGGGCTGCTGATGCCAGACTGCAACTGATAGCGGCCCATCCCTTGCTTCAGTGGGTCAGCGGAAGTGATGAGAATACGTCCATTGCCAGGTCAGAGGGGCCTTCCCGCTGGACGGTGAAGTAGCCGGCGGCAGCGACCATAGCGGCGTTGTCGGTACACAGCTCGAGCGGCGGGTAGGCCACCGGGGTACCTCGGGATCGGCCTAAGGCGGTTAGACTGCGCCGGAGCGCCTGGTTAGCAGCGACGCCTCCGGCCATTATTACTTGCTTGACCCTGTGCTGCTGGACGGCAGCAGCCACATTCCGCGTGAGCGTATCTACAACCGCTTCCTGGAAGCTGGCTGCCAGATCGGCGACATTGCCCGTTCCGCTGACGCCGTGCTCATCCACGTGCCTGGCCAGCGCGGTCTTTAGCCCCGAGAAACTGAAGTCGAGGCTGCCCTCGATCCGGGGCCGGGGGAGGGGTATCGCCTGCGGATCACCGCCTGCAGCTGCCTGTTCAATGGCGGGGCCGCCGGGATAGCCCAGATCCAGCAGTCGGGCGGCCTTGTCGAGAGCCTCGCCAGCCGCGTCATCTCGTGTCTCTCCGAGCAGCTTGTAATGACCAAACCAGTTCATCAAGATGAGGCTGGTGTGGCCGCCAGAGGCGAGCAGGCATAGTGTAGGGAAAAGCTCCTGGGCCGGAGGAGGCTGGCCGGGCGGCGCAACGAAGTTGGACATCACGTGGCCCTCGAGGTGATTGACGCCGACCAGCGGAAGGCCGTAGGAGATGGCAATGCCCTTGGCCGCACTGACCCCCACCAGGAGCGACCCGACCAGGCCTGGGCCCTGGGTGGCGGCAACCAGATCAATATCCGCCAGCGCTACCTGCGCCTCACGCAGGGCCTTGTCAACAATCATGGTGACGACCTCAGTATGACGACGCGAGGCGATCTCCGGGACTACGCCGCCGAAGACGGCGTGGAGGTCGTCCTGGGTGGCGACAACATTGGACAGGATCTCCCGCCCGCCCCTCACGACCGCCGCGGCGGTCTCGTCGCACGAGGTCTCGATGCCCAGCGTCAGATTGTCAGATGGAGTGACCACGGATGTTTGCACTTTCAGATGAATGTGGTCCATGAGCGGGTTGCTGACAAGCTTGCCTTTGCACAGCCACGCAGCACTGTTTCGCGCTTATCGCCATGTGTCCCTTCTAACACTTTCAGAAGTCACCCCAATCTCTCATATGGCGGAGGATAAGGCACTTGCTTAGCGAAGGCTATGCCGATACTTGATTGTTAACCGGAGCATAGTAGATTTGTTCTCCATGCGACAGAGGGAACAGTGATGAGGAACGGCATTCACAGGGTTCGCCAACTTCTGCGGGCAGTTGGGGGTGTTGTTCTTGCCCCACTTCATCTGGTACGGGCCACTCTTGCGTGGGTCACTTCCACTTTCGTGGCATGGGTGAAGCGATCTCGCGCCCGTGTCCAAGCCATCGGCGACGAAGCCACCCCCAAGAAACCTACTCGTTATCATGGGCGCAGCATGTTTGCAAGCATTGTTCGATGGTTCTTCGGGTTACTTATCATTTTCGCCCTTGGCTTCTACACGAACGTTAGGTTTGCAGAATGGCAGGCTGCCAGAGAGCAGAGTGCTATCCTGCAACAACTCGGACACATTGCATATGTTCGCAAGGGAGACATTTGGTTGTGCCGTGCGGATGGTAGCCATCATCGGCTTCTGGTCGGTGGTGCGAAATGTATGGGGGTTGCGTGGAGTCCCGAGGGTGCGCAGCTTGCGTTTGTCCGTTCGATGGACACGGGGGAAGAAAGTGCGGTGGCACTGTACGTCGCGGACCTGAAGCGCGGCGAACTGATCAAGTGCACGGATGATATTCCAGGGACAAGCACGTGGTCGGATGTCGCCTGGTCAGGATACTGGCTGGACTGGGCCACGATAGCGTTTGATTATGAACGGATTCCTAAGTCTCCGGTATACGCTCCCTGTTTGGCCCGTGTTGCAATGGGGGAGTATCGCGGCGAGCCCGTCCGGATTCTTCCTCGCTGCTATTGCCCTTGGCTTGATGCTACGGGGACACTGTACGCGATCCGGGACAACACCGATCCTTGGACAGCATCGATCATTGCCGCTGGGGACGGGGACGCCAGGGGTGAAACAATAGTGAGCGACGAGGCGGAGAAACTAGATGGAGGATACGGCATATGCGCTATTGCACTTTCGCCGCGCGCTGACGAAGTAGTGTTCAGGCTGGGCCGAGCTGGAGCGGGGCAGTTGTGGACAGTCGAGGTGGACCTGGGCTTTGCCGTGGGCCCTCCGAGAAAGCTGTGCGATCTTGAGAATATTGTGGCGATCGGTTGGCACCCATGGGGAACTGACCTTCTCTTGCGTCAGGAGAGCACCGCGAGCTACCACGCTGCATTGCCGTCCACTGAGGGACTTCTGCTTATGGAGCGTGCCACAGGCGTGTTTCGGCAATTGCTTACCAAGCCTTTGAAGGGGTATTGGCATTTCTCTCGGCAGTGCTGGTCCCACGATGGGCAGTGGTTATTGGTCACACATGCGCGCTATGATCGCAGGGAAGATGAATGGCCTATTCTTGACCCTATGTTCTTGAATGTGCAAACCAATGAGCGGATCAGTCTTTCCCTTCCGCTTGTTGATGACCCTCGGCTGTATCTTCAACCGACTGCGACTCCCATTCGCGGCAAACCTCAATGGCGCTTTGATTCATCCGGTGATGTCGCAGACGGCAAGGGAGTCTCCCACCGGGAGGAACCTTCGAAGGCCAACTGATACCAGTGCTCATAGGATGATTTCCACCTCGTAGCCGTAGCGTGTGCGCCATTCTTCCCATAGTTCGAGGAGCTGCTGGCACCGCTCCACCTTGTCCAGGTCGTCTATGGATAGCTCCACAGCATCTTCGCCGGTATCGTGGTAGTATCCGCTGCGAATGCGCATTTCCGAGAAGCCGACCTTCTCGTAGAGGCGAGCTGCCACGCGGTTACTAAGGCGATACTCCAGGGTTACGTGTCGAGCGTTGTTCTCGGCCAGATGAAGCAGCAGCGCCAGCAGTATACCCTCGCCTAGGCCCCGGCGGCGCAGCGGCTCGTCCACTGCGAGGGTGCTGATGTGGCAGGTGTCGAGAAACCATTGCCCCCCGACGTAAGACACTGCCTTGTCCCCCACCGCCACTACTAGGTACAGATGCTTGCGGGTATCACTGATCTCAGCGCGCAAGGCCCACTCCGACCAGGGCGTGGGGAAGCTGGCCTGCTCGATCTGTATTATGGCGGGCAGATCGCCTTCCCCGGCCCGGCGGATGGTCAATCTTGGCTGGTTTTCGGGCGTGGAGTCAATCATCTGAGAGTGCCAAGTCTACGCCATGCGTGCGTTCGGCCTGTGAGACCAACACGTAATGGGGACGGAGTGTGAAGTAGCTGTCTGAGGGGGCCTGCGCCATGCTATCTGCCCCGATGCGGGCGATCGTGCTTGCGCGAGGGCTGTCGGCGGCTACGGATACCACCTCGGCGAACTCGGCCAAGGCCTCGGCCAGCGCCGGCTCGGCGAGCAGCGCGTTGCCGGTGACGATCGGAGGGCCGCTGCGCGCGAGGGCCGCGCAGGCGTCGGATGTGTCGGCCACATCAATTACGCTCGTTCCCTCCTGCTGCCGGGGCCAGGACTGATTGGTCTGATCAAAGACTGTCGCGTAGAACTTACCGCGCCGTGCAGGTTGGAGGACCATTATGACACCCTCGGGCTCTTTCCCGCCAGCTTCGGCGGCCCAGGCCAGCGGCGTGGATACGCCCACCACGGGAATCCGGCAACAGTAGGCAATTGCCTTTGCGGTGGTCACCCCCACGCGCAGCCCAGTGAAGGAAGCCGGGCCGATCGAGACTACGACGCCGTCGAGGTGGGCTTCCCCCACTGTTTCAGCCGCCAAGACGGCCAGAATCTGGTCGGCTAGCACTTGGCAGATAGTCTGGCGGCTGGCGAAGACGTTCTCTGCGAGCACTTCCCCGCCTTCGAGCAGCGCGACGCTGCTGGTATCACCGGATGTCTCAATTCCCAGAATACGCATCGGCAAGCTCGCTGACTACTTGGGTTGGGTATTCGCCCCGCGCAGACAGTTCCAGGCGGCGGCCGTCGTTATCAAAGGCAATCTGGATTAGATAGAAGTCCTGGGGCCAGCTCGCGGGGACTTGGTCGGCCCATTCCAGCGCCACTACCGAGTCCCGCAGGCACTCGGTCAGCCCGGCGTCTTCGAGTTCTTCGCCGCTGGCGATGCGGTAGGCATCAGCGTGGCAGAGCGGCACCGGACCGGGATGTTGGCGGATGATTATGAAGGTCGGGCTGGTGATGGGCGATTCGACCCCTAGGCCCTGACCCAGGCCCTGTACGAAGCAGGTCTTCCCCGCGCCCAGCGGCCCACAGAGCGCCACGAAATCGCCGACTCGCAGGCGCGCGCCCAGACGCGCGCCCCAGGCCTGGGTCTCGGCCGGGGCCGCTGTATGCACAACCAGTCTGTCGGAAGTTACAGTCGCGTCAGGCATCGGCATCTGGGGCGGGCTAGGGTCCGGCCACGTAAGCAGCACAGTACAACCACAGGATAGTTCGCGGACTACTCGATTGGACCTTCACGTTGGCCCCTGGCGTAATTGACAGCCGAGGGGGTTATTGGTAAACTCACTTGAGTGCACCATGATTGAGATAGACGGCTCGCAGGGAGAGGGCGGTGGGCAGGTTCTGCGCACCGCTTTGTCAATGTCCGTGCTGCTGGGGGCCCCTAGTGCGGGTGCATCGCACCAGTGTCGCTCGCGAGGAGGAATGACTAAGTGAGTTTCAAGGAAGAGGAACGGCAAGAAGAACAGGAAGAACAGCAGGAGAAGCCAGAGCCAGGATTTAGCAAGGTGGACAAGCGGCATTCTGCTGAGGAAGAGGCCGAGGAGCAACGCGAAGCTGAGCAGGCTGAGCCGGTTCCGGAAGAGCCTGTTGGGGAAGAGGAAGCAGAGCCGGCCGCCGAGGGCATTGCACTGGGCGACTTGGATGTCTACGACACGCTGCGGTTCACTATCGGGCTGCTGGCGCAGCAGGCTTGGATAACGATGGGAGTGCAGCTAGCCCCGGGCGCTTCGGATCTCAAAGAGGACCTGATCCAGGCCAAAGTCGCGATAGACAGCTTAGAGTTTATCATCGCGGAGCTCGTACCTCAGCTCGACGAACGGGAGCAAGTTGAACTGAATGCGCTGCTGAACAACTTGCGCATCAACTACGTAAAGAGGGCTTGAAGGCGTTCCCTTCGGGGCAACGCTCTTTTGGTTGCATCCACTTGAAGGAGAATCACGAATGCTAGTACGAATAGGGTTTATCGGTATGGGCGGGATCGCCCAGCGGCACCTGGAGAGCCTCAACGACAATCCAGATGCCGAACTGGTCGCTTACTGTGACATTGAACTAGAGAAGGCCGAGCAAGCGGTGCAGCAGTACGGGGGCAATGCCTACGACGATTTCGCGGCGATGCTCGAGCGTGAGGAGCTGGACGGTGTGGTGATCTGCACGCCGCCGTTTGCTCACGGTGATATCGAGCTGGCCGCGTGCGAAAAGGGCCTGCACATGTTGATCGAGAAGCCGGTGACGCTGAATGTGGCAATGGCCAGGCCCATTCTCGAGGCGGTCGAGGCGGCGGGGATCATAACTGTGGTAGCCTACAAATACCGCTGGGATGACCACGTCAACAAGGCGCGGGAAATGCTCCAGGGGCAGACCATCGGCTTGGTTTTTGGCAACTTCTGGGGTCGTACGCCCGGGGTGGCGTGGTGGCGGATCAAGGAGCAGTCCGGCGGGCAGAACGTCGAGCAGACTACCCATATCTTCGACATGGCCCGCTTCCTGGCTGGGGAGATAACTCGGGTGCAGGCCTTCGGCACACTACAGATTATGAACAGCGTCTATCCGGACTTTGATGTGTGGGATGCCACCGCGGCCAACCTGGAGTTCGCCAACGGCGCAGTCGGAACGATCTCGAGCACCTGTCTGTCGCAGCACTGGGGTCAGAGCAGCCTGCGGGTGCTTGGCCACGACATTATGGTCAATGTCGTGGGCGACACTCTCAGTTGGGCCAGTGAGGACGGCGAGGGCGAATACACCAAGCAGGTTGACGGGTATGGGGAGGAGGCCCGGGTGTTTGTGGAAGCTGTGATGACGGGCAACCGCATCCAGATACGTTCGGACTATGCTGACGCGGTGAGAAGCCTGGCAGTGACCGAGGCGACCAACCGCTCCATCGAAAACGGCGGCGAGGTTGTGGAGGTAGCCGACATTTTGGCCTAGAATTGGCCGAAATTGGCCCAAAACGGTTGACTTATGCCAGTGGACAATGTATAATAGCCCTTGTTAGCAAGCTGTTCTGTGCGTGTGGACAATTGAATACGTTACCCCTCCCGCAGGTATGCCGCCGCACATGGTGTTACTGCCATAGTCGCAGCATAAGCTATCAGACCAGGACTTATTGGCACAACTGTTAGCAGCAGTGGTCAAGAGCGGGCTCAGATGAGGGCTCGCGTTTTGCGTGCCAATGCGGTTTACTGCTGGCTCGACATGAGCAAGACTCCAGGTGCGGCCTGATGGGAGGTGACCAAGCCGGTAAGAGTGATACCCTTAAGTCGTCATCTTGGCAATGTCCATCCGCGGACAATTGGAGTCTCTGGACAGTTAGCGTGTGGGCAGGTCAGTCGAGGAGTATTGGGCCGACTACTCAGTCTATCTCCGAGGTGACTTATGGCTACTGTAGTAGGGCTCTTGGGCGAGACCTCTGCAGCAATTGCGACCGTCCTATACGAGCGGGTTCCTGACGAAGAGCTGGTGCGGCGGACGCAGCAATACGGCGACCGAAGGGCTTGCGAGTACCTGTTGTACAAGTACCGGAATCTGGTACGAGCCAAGGTAAAGTCATACTTCCTGATGGGGGCGGAGCGGGACGATCTGATCCAGATCGGCATGATCGGGCTGTGGGAGGCGATCACTGATTTCCGCGCGGATCGCGACACCTCCTTTGCGGGCTTTGCCAAAGTATGTATCCAGCGCCAAATGATCTCGGCTATCAAAGCAGCAACGCGGCAGAAGCAGACGCCACTCAACTCCTCGATTTCTCTGGAAGCTCCCCACAATGACGACAACGATGACCGGAACCTGCTGGAGGTGCTGGTTTCGGAAAACGAGTCAGACCCGGCCCACATTGTCCTGGGAGTCGAGGGCGAACGCGTCCTGCAGCAATCACTGCGCGAGCAGCTCTCACCGTTTGAGTGGGAAGTGCTCACCGAGTACCGCACCGGCAAGTCGTACAAGGAGATGGCGCGGACGCTCGACTGCAAGATAAAGTCAATTGATAATGCCCTCTCGCGCATCCGCCGCAAGCTTCCCAATCTGCATCCCTACCTGGCCCAAAGTGGGATAGTCGCTGGCGAGAGCAACTAGCCAGGGCTGACTGGTTCGAGAACCGTACGTACCTATTCGGGGCGGGTCACTAGACTCGCCCTGTTATTGCTATAGGCAGAGCGGGCTAGGGGGAGGGGAGTTGGAGACTGGCTTGGCTCCTTCGTAGCTATGAACTTTCAAGAGCTTATTAAAACCCTCGATGAGTACTGGGCGGACCAGGGCTGTCACATCAGCCAGCCCTACGATGTTGAGGTGGGGGCGGGGACAATGACTCCGGACACCTTCCTGCGCGCACTGGGGCCAGAGCCCTGGCGGGTGGCCTACGTTCAGCCCTCGCGCCGCCCCACCGACGGGCGCTACGGCGAGAACCCCTACCGGATGCAGCGCTATTTCCAGTATCAGGTCATTATGAAGCCCTCGCCAGACGATATCCAGGATGTCTACTTGGGCAGCCTGGTGGCGCTAGGCATTAACCTCAGCCAGCACGACATCCGCTTTGTTGAAGACGACTGGGAGGCACCGACGCTGGCAGCAGCCGGCGTCGGGTGGGAAGTGTGGCTGGATGGCATGGAGATAACTCAGTTTACCTACTTCCAACAGGTGGGTGGGTTGCCCTGTCAGCCGGTGCCGGTTGAGCTTACCTACGGGCCGGAACGGCTGGCGATGTACGTTCAGGGCGTGGATGACTACCGGGCGCTAGACTGGTCCGACCAGATCAAATACGGGGAAATCCGCTACGAAGAGGAGCGGCAGTTCTCTAGCTACAACTTCGATACAGCCGACACCGAGATGCTCTGGCAGCTCTTTGGTATGTATGAGCACGAGACCCACGCGTGCCTGGAGGCTGATTTGCCGTTGGCGGCGTATGACTATGTGCTGAAGTGTTCACACGCTTTCAACCTCCTCGACGCGCGCCGGGCGCTAAGTGTGACCGAGCGTGGGGCAATGATCCTGCGCATACGCAAAATGGCTTGCCAGGTAGCGGAGAGATACGTGGCCCGACGCGAGGAGCTGGGCTTCCCGCTGCTGGCGGACCCAGGTGCAGATTAGAGAGTAGGCCAATGGCCGCAGATTTGCTTTACGAAATCGGCATTGAAGAGATCCCGGCAGACATGGTGCTGCCCGCGCTGGAGCAGCTTGAGCAGGCACTTGGCCAGGGCCTGAGCCGCTTGCGTCTGGAGCACGGCGAAATCACCACCTACGGTACGCCCCGCCGGCTGGCCATCGTCGTTGAAGGTGTTGATGAGCGCCAGGACGACAGAGTCGAGGAGGTCAAGGGGCCGCCGGCGCAGGCGGCTTTCGACGGTGACGGCAACGCAACCCAGGCGGCGCTGGGGTTTGCACAGTCGCGGGGGGTGGAGGTCTCTGAGTTGGAGGTGCGCAGCACCGATAAGGGCGAGTTCGTCTTCGCCCAAGTAAGTCAGCCCGGCAAAGCAGCCGCTGAGGTTCTTCCCGGGTTGCTCAGAGAGGCTACTGAGGGTCTGACCTTCCGTAAGACGATGCGCTGGGGTGACCTAGATTTGCGCTTTGCCCGTCCCATCCGCTGGCTGGTAGCGCTGCTGGCCGGGGAAGTGCTTGACCTTGAGGTCGCGGGCGTCCACGCGGGCCGAGTCACCCGCGGACACCGGATAATTGGCTCAAGTGCGCCCGAGATATCTAGCCCGGATGAGTACCTGTCGCTGCTGGAGACCAACGGGGTGATCGCCGACCATCGCCGCCGAGGTGAGGTCATTGTGGCCCAGGCTGCGGAGTTGGCGGCGGCTCAGGGGCACCGGCTGCGAATCAATCCCGACGTGCTCGCTGAAGTCAACTTCCTGGTCGAGTGTCCGCTATGTATCATGGGTAGCTTCAGCCCTGACTACTTGAAGCTGCCGGAAGAGGTTGTGGTCACTGTTCTCCAAGGCCATCAGAAGGCCCTTGCGGTGGAAGACGAGGCCGGGAATCTGGTGCCCAACTTCATTGCGGTGACTAACGCCGACCCGGCAGCGGCTGAGACAGTACGGGAGGGCTGGGAGAGAGTTATCGTCCCCCGGCTGGATGACGCCCGGTTCTACTACGAGCACGATATGCGCAAGCCGCTGCGCACCCGTCGAGAGGAACTCAGGGACGTCACTTTTCTGGCGAACCTGGGCAGTCTTTACGACAAGACGCAGCGTCTGGTGGAGGTAGTTGGCTGGCTGGCTGAGCATATTGCTGATATTCCTGAACAAGATGCGCAAATCGCGCGGCAGGCTGCAGAACTGGCCAAGTGCGACCAGGTCACTATGATGGTCAGCGATGGCAAGCTGGGCGAGGCACTGCAGGGCATAATCGGTGGCTACTATGCCTGCGCCTCGGGAGAGCCCGAGGAAGTAGCCCAGGCTATCGCCGAGCAGTTTCGGCCCCAGCAGCCGGGCGACTTGATCCCGGTTTCTCCAGGGGGACGGCTACTCAGTCTGGCCGACAAGATTGATCAACTGGTGGCGTGCTTTCGCTTGGGCAAGATCCCCAAGGGATCCGCTGACCCCTACGCGCTACGGCGGCAGGCGGCCGGCATTATCGAGATCACGGTGCAAAGCGGCTATCGTTTCTCGCTGTCGGGCCTGATCGGGCGTGCCTTGCAGCTACTACCACAGCCGGAGGGAGCGGAGGGGGTCCTGGCGGTCCCGGAGGTAGCCCAGCGGCTGAAGGATTTCTTTGGTGAGCGGCTCCAGGCTGTCTGGGAACAGCGCGGTATTGACTACGATATCGGCCGGGCGGTGCTGAGTACGGTGTGGGATGATATCGCTGATGCCACAGCGCGGGCCGAGCTGCTGGCCGAGCTGCGGAAGAGCCAGCCGGAGGTCTTCAACGAGCTGGTCACCGCCGCGGAACGACCCGCTCGCATCACCCGACCTGCGCAGATTCCGGAGATGGCAGAGGTTGAGGCAACGCTGTTCGAGCACTCCACCGAGAGGCAGCTGGCTGATGAATTTGCTGCTGCCCGGCAGGAGATTGATGTCTTACTGAGCGGCGAGGCTCCGGATTATGGGCAGGCCGCTGAGGTAATGCGGGGGCTGCTGCCGACTGTCCACCAGTATTTCGAGGACGTGATGGTGATGGTCGAGGACGACGTCCTGCGTCACAATCGCCTCGCTCTGTTACGCTCCCTTGATCAGCTTTTCCTGCGCCTGGCCGACTTCCTGGAGATCGTGCCCAGCGGTGAATGAACCCCATTTGCCCCTTCTCCAGCATTCTCTTGCAGCCACTGAGTAAGGCGTGCCGCCATGGTGTGCATTGTCAGAGGGGTCACTATCGCTCCGAGTACAGCAGCCATATTGCAGGGGCTCCGGCTATTGCTCACAAGACTTTGTTCGCGAATTATGTTATAGTCAGTTCATCATGAGCAGACAAGCAATGCCGATAAGATAAGAGAGGCTATCGACGAATTCGTCAGACTGTACAACGAGAACTGCCAACTCTTCGAATGGACCAAGCGTGACGTCAAGCCAAAGCACCAGAAGCCAAAATACGCGAATCTATGACGATGCGCAATGGGCCCAGAGCAGCTCGCTAGCAAACATTTGCCTGTGGTCATTCCCTGCCAATTAGGGAGATGCAACATGGATTACCCCCAGTATCAGCCCCCGGAAATCCGCGGTCGCCAACCGGGTGAAATCATTGACCTTCAACCCGATCTCGACCCCGATGAGGTCTTGCGCCTGCGCTACTATCTGAAGACTGACCGAGATCTGGCGGAAACCGCCCGTCGAGTAGCTCTGGAGGAGACGACCGGACGCTGGATCGGCCGCCAGACTTCGCCCCGCCCTACTTTCCACGCGGCTCAGGCGCAGGTGGCACGGATCGAAGAATACGGTGTCGGCGAGGGAGTTATTGAGATCTGGTGCCCGCTGGTTAACGTCGCCGAGGAGGCTGGCGCCTACTACCAACTCATGATGCTCTCGGTCGGTGGGCCGATCCTGGAATTCGCCTTCTACGAGCAGGTAGCGTTCCCGTGGACCGGCTGCTGCTGCCCCAGCATGAAGATCTGGATGACCAAGCTATCCGCTCCGATGCTGAACTGTTTGATGAAGTAGTGCGGGTAGCGGGGCATTACCTGGCCGACGAGCCGTCGGTAGCTGCCGCTCGCCACGAGATGTACCACAATCTACAGCAGGCAGGCGTGGTGGACGATGCCCAAAGGCATGTGCTTGACAGTATCACAGCACGTATCGGTGAGTATGTTAACCCTCTCGGGCTAGTCGGTACTACCTCTCGACTTCTCGAAGCGATGTAACGAAGCCTGTTGCTGGAGCCACCCCATGCTTAGCAGATCCTGGGGAGTAACTCACCGGTAGGCATCTGCACGAGGCACGTCGTTCCCAAGGGTGTGCGCATCTGCACCCGTGCTGATCCGGCAGTCGTCACTTCACCAATTATGGCCGCCTCTCGCCCGGTATTCAGCGACCTCATTGTGGCCAGTGCCTGCTCGGCCACTGAACCGTCCACGAAGGCGACAAACCGGCCCTCGCAGGCCACCTGGAGCGGGTCCAAGCCCAGGATCTCGCAGACGCCGGCTACCTGGGGCGCAATCGGCAGCTCGGCCTGATCAATCTCGATGGTCACACCCGCCAAACCAGCGACCTCGTTCAGCGTCGCCGCAACTCCGCCGCGTGTCGGATCGCGCAGCGCGTGCACCTTCTCGCCCAGCGCCGCGATCAACTCGCGCACCACGTCGGCCACCGACGCCGAATCACTGACGATTTCCCCACCGACATCCAGCTCCTCCCGCGCGCACATCACCGCGGTGCCATGCTGGGCAATCGTCCCGTTGATGAGTACCGCGTCGCCGGGCTGCACCCGTGCGGGTTCAATATCGGCCTGCGGGGAGACAACGCCCAGCCCGGAGGTGTTGATGAACAGCCCGTCGGCCGCGCCGCGCTCTACCACCTTGGTATCGCCAGTGACCACCGTCACACCGCAATGCTCAGTGGCCGCTGCCACCGACTGTCCCAGATGGTGCAAGTCCGCTGCGGGGAAGCCCTCTTCGATGACGAAGGCGAGCGACAAGAAGCGTGGCTCGGCGCCCATCATGGCAATGTCGTTGACCGTACCGTGTACGGCCAGGCTACCGATGTCACCACCGGGAAAGAACAGCGGGGAAACCGTGAACGAATCGGTACTGAACGCCACTCGAATGTCGCCGAAAGAGACAACCGCAGCATCGTTGAGCCCTTGGCCCCCGCGCATGAGCAGCGGTGCAAACTCCTCGGCGATGAGCTGTTGAGAGAGCAGCCCACCCGCGCCGTGGGCGAGTGTAATCACTTGCGGCTTTTTCATAACGAAGCTAGTCGTCCCCTAAGCCGGCTCAGCGGTTACCGTCTCGTACTGCCTCGTACTGATACACGGCGGCGCAAGCGCCCTCCGACGAAACCATACATGGGCCTATCGGGTGGTCAGGGAGACACGCCGTACCGAACAGCCCGCAGTCCGTGGGGCGTTTGGCGCCCCGCAGAACAGCGCCACATTCGCAGCCGGGTGGCTCCGGCGCTGCCTGCAAGTCCAACGCAAAGCGCGCTTCAGCGTCGAAATCCCGGTATTTTTCGCGGAGCCGCAGCCCGCTGTCAGGCATCATCCCCAGGCCCCGCCACCGGCAGTCGGCCACCTCGAAGACCTCCGCCACTTTCTCCCGCGCAATCGGGTTGCCCTCCGCCCTTACCACGCGCCTGTACTGGATCATGACCCGGGCTTCGCCCTGCTGGCACATTCGTGCCAGCATATAGACCGCCTGGAGCACGTCCACCGGCTCGAAGCCCGCGATCACACAGGGAATGCCCCGGTCGGCCAGCGGCTGGTAGGGCTTTGAGCCGATGATGGCGCTGACGTGTCCCGGACACAAGAAGCCATCAATCCGCACGTCGGGCTGGCTGACCAACGCCTCCATCGCCGGGGGAATGAGCCTGTGCGCAACTAGAACGGTGAAGTTCTTTAGGCCCAGTTCATTGGCCTCGCTGATGCCGACGGCCACACTGGGAGCCGTGGTCTCGAAGCCCACGCCCATAAAGACCACCTGCTCGTGGGGATTCTCCTGGGCCCACTCGACAGCCTGCATCGGCGAGTAGATTACGCGCACCTGCCCGCCCTGGGCCTGGACCTCACTGAGGCTGCCCTGGCTGCCCGGCACGTTCATCATATCGCCGAAGATCGCCAGCCAGATGCCCTCGCGGGCCAGTTCGATGCCCGCATCAATGACCTCCGGCGGGGTCACGCAGACCGGGCAGCCCGGACCGGAGATCAGGCGTAGTTGCTCAGGAAACATCTCACTCAGCCCGTACCGAGCAACGGCATGAGAATGCGTGCCGCAAACCTCCATAAAGGCCAGCGGCTCGCCGACGACCTCCGCAATCTGCGCAGCTATCTCTCGCGCCTTGTCGCCATCCTGGTACTCGTCAATATATCTCATATCTTTGTACAGTGCGCCGCCACGTCCGGCAGCGCCGCTACACCTACCATGTTGCTGACTGGCATCCCGGTGAAGTGTGCGCTAGCACCACCAGCCTACCTCATCGAGCATACTGAGAGTATTGTGGGCTTCTTCTTCGTCAAGTTTCTCGATGGCAAAGCCCGCGTGGACCAGGACGTAGTCGCCCAACCGAACATCGGGCAGCAAGTCCAGGCGCATCTTCACCTGGCTGCCGCCCAACTCAGCAACGCCCCGGTTGCCGTCTATCTCAATCAGCTTGCACGGTAGCGCGACACACATCTTCAGTAGTTCCTTGCTGAGGCCACCACTGCCTGCCCTAGCGCCAGCCCGCCGTCATTGGGCGGTGTTTCCTGGTGAATAAGCACTTCGAGGCCGACTTCTGTGAGGCGCTGGGGCAGGCCGTGCAGCACCAGCTCGTTCTGGAAGGTCCCCCCCGACATCGCGATCTGCTTGATACCCGTCTTTTTCGCAACTCGCACGGCCGCGTCGCCTACCATGGCGACGAAGGTATTATGAAAGCGGACGGAGATTTCGCCAGTGTCTTTGCCGGCTTCCAAGTCAGCTACAATCTCCACGAACATCAAGCCGGGCGACATTACCAGCATACCGTCGCTCTCAGTGATTTCGTAGCTGTACACGCCCTCCGCATCGGTTGCGGCGGCTTCCAGCATCATTGCCGACTGCCCCTCGTAGGCGTCCACCGAGCGCAATCCGACAAGCGCGGAGACCGCCGAGAACAACCGTCCTGCACTCGAAGCAGACGGGCAGTTGATATTCTTTTCGATCATCTGCTCCAGCAGCCGCCAGCGAGGCCGGTCGAGATTGTGGCAGAAATCAATATCGGCATCGAGCAACCCCTGTCGGTGTAGGTAGACCGCTGCCACCCGCCATGGCTCTTTGATAGCCTGTTCGCCACCGGGCAGCGGCACGTACTCTAGGTGCGCCGCACGAGTGTAGTCGTCGTAGTCGCTGAGCAGGATCTCGCAGCCCCAGACCGTCCCATCCGCTCCATAACCAGTACCATCACAGGCGATGCCCAAGACCGGCCCCACAGCAGCATGCTCGGCCATACACGCAGCGATGTGGGCGTGATGGTGCTGCACCGCAACCGCGTCCAGCCCACGCTCCTCGGCCAGCCGCTGAGCATAGTGGCTGCTGAGATAGTCCGGGTGCAGATCGTGGGCAATCAGCTCCGGCTCAACGCGCAGTACGTCCTGCAAATGGTCAACACACCACTGGAAATAGTCCAGTGTGTTGGCGTCTTCCAGGTCGCCGATATGCTGGCTCAAGAAGGCGTTACGCCCATCGGTGAGGCAGAACGTATTCTTCAGGTGCCCGCCGACCGCCAGCACCCGGCCCAGATCCCGCTTCAGCGTGACCGGGAAAGGAACGTAGCCGCGCGCCCGTCGCATAACTATCGGCCCCAACTTGGTCGGTCTGACCACCGAATCGTCGCAGCCGATCTCAATCTCCCGGTCGTGCAGCAGGAATCCGTCAGCGATGTGGGCGAGGCGACCGCGCGCCTCATCATTCTGCGTAGCCAGCGGCTCCTCGCTGAGGTTGCCGCTAGTCATCACCAGCGCCGGGAGACGGTCATCCGCCAGCAGCAGGTGATGCAGCGGTGTATACGGCGTCATCACCCCGTAGTACTTGCTGTCGGGCGCAACTGAGGGAGCAATGACCGAGGTTCTCTTCTTCAGCAGCACAATCGGCCGAATCGCGCCCGTCAACAGCTCTTGCGCTTCCTCGGTGAGGTGGCAGTAGCTCTCCATCTCCTCCAATGACGTCGACATTATAGCCAGCGGCTTCTCTTCGCGCCCCTTGCGCCGGCGCAGCTCCTGCACGGCGTCCTGGCTAGTAGCGTCGCAGGCCAGATGAAAGCCACCCAGTCCCTTTATCGCGACAATCTTGCCCGCAGCCAGTAGCTCAATCGCCTGCTCGATGGCTTCATCGGCGCTGCAGCGCTCATCACCAAAGATTAGCTCCACCTCGGGACCGCAGACAGGACACGCATTGGGCTGGGCGTGATAGCGGCGGTCACCAATGTCGTCGTATTCAGCCTGACAGTGGCGGCACATCGAAAACGGCCGCATCGTCGTATTGGGCCGATCGTAGGGAACGCTCTGTATGATAGTAAAACGTGGGCCGCAGTTGGTGCAGTTGATAAACGGATAGCGGTAGCGCCGATCGTCCGGGTCGAACAGTTCGCGTAGGCAATCGTCGCACATAGCGACGTCAGGGGAGAGCAGAATCGTGCCGCCGGCAGCCTCGCGGCTGGGGGTGATCACGAATTCGGCATCGCCGAGGGCAGGCAGTTCCACCACGGTGATGTCGTCAATTCGCGCGATTGGCGGCTTCTCCCGAGGCAGGTCGCCAATAAACGCCGCCACAGCTTCGGGCTGGCCTTCCGCCTCGATCACCACACCACCAGTGAAGTTGTGCACGGTCCCCGCGATGCCGTGCTTCTGCGCAAGGCGGTGAATGAAGGGCCGAAAGCCAACTCCCTGCACGATACCGGTGATGGTGATCTCGCGCCTTATCCGCCGGTCAGTTGTGAGTGTTGTCGCCTTAGCCATTCGCTCAACTGCCCGATACCTTCACCAGCTACACACGAAGTGGCAAACTGCACCGCCTGGGGCTGGAGCTGGCGACATAGATCCCAGAACTTCTTCACGTCAAAAGGCGAGTGGGGGACCAGGTCAAGCTTATTCAAGATGACACCATCGCAACCCCGGAAGGCCGCTGGGTATTTCTCCGGTTTATCGTCGCCTTCGGGGATACTGGAGACTACCAGACGAAAGTGCGCACCCAACTTGAACGCTGCCGGGCAAACCAGATTACCCACATTCTCGATGAGGAGCAGATCCGTGGCCGCCAGGTCTATCTTCCCCGCCGCCCGGGCGATCATCGGCGCATTTAGATGACACATACCGCCGGTGTTAATCTGAAAGGCCTCCGCCCCGGCCTCTTCGATTCGCCGAGCATCGTTAGCCGTTGCCACGTCGCCCTCAATGACTTTGACGGTCACATCGTCCAGCGACCTGACCACCTGCTCCAGCAGGCTGGTCTTGCCGCTGCCCGGGCTGCCCATGAAGTCAACTGCGAGAACGCCGTGGGCGTCGAAAAGCTGCTTATTCTCCCGCGCAGCAGCATCGTTGTCGCCCAGAATATCAGTCATCAACTCGACTCTCATCGCTACTCGCCCAATCCCGTGACAAGTCTAATACTGTGTGGTAGTTCTTCTCCTTGGGATGCGTACCCTCCGCGCGCACACTGTACAGTTACGCGAGACTCGCGACAGACGAGACGTCTTCGTTGACAGGCGAGACGCCTGTCCTACTGATTGAGGTGCTTGCCGCAGGAGCGCAGCAGGTGGTACAATGCAGGCAGCAAGTGAGTATCATTTATGCATGAATTCTCTATCGCCAGCAGCATCGCACACCAGCTTGCCGAACTCGCCCAGCAACACCACCGGAAGCTCTTGAGCGCCACCGTCGCTATCGGCCCACTGAGCACAGTGGTCCCGGAACTGCTGAGTGAAGCCTGGCCCCACGTCATCAAGGGTACTGACCTGGAGGGCGCTACGCTGCACATTAAGCAAATGCCTGTGCATGCCCGGTGTAACGAGTGTAGCACTGTAACGGAGGAATACCAGCCGTTTGTGAAGTGCTGCAAGTGCGGGAGTCTTGATTTGTCAATAGAGTCGGGCTTCGAGCTTCAGATACTGAGCGCAGAGCTGGCCGATTCCGCGGAGGAAGCCGGCAATTCGTAGCCCCTACACGCCTATTTCGAAGTCGGCAGCTCCGCTGGCACCTCGTCCCCCGGCACGACCTCTTCGGCTCCAGTATCATCCTCAACGGAGATAGACTCATTGCGGTCAATGAGCTGCTTAATGTGCTCGCGGGCTACCTTCTTCTCGGCGAGTCCCAGGGCCACGGCGACTCCGTGGAGAATAGCCTCGGGCCGCGGCGGGCAACCGGGAATATAGTAATCCACGGGCAGGATCGTGTCGGCGCCACCGACGATATTGTAGCTATCAAACCAGATGCCTCCTCCCGAGGCACACGACCCAATAGCGATGACCAGTTTGGGAGCGGGCACAGCCTCGTAGAGCCGCTTGAGGGCCGGGACTATCTGGCGAGTCACCGGACCGCAAACCAGCAGCACGTCGGCGTGGCGCGGCGAGCCCACCAGCTTGATCCCGAAGCGCTCGACATCATAGTACGGCGTCAGTACGTCAATTACCTCAATATCGCAGCCATTGCAGGCCCCGGTATTGGTGTGATAGACCCACAATGACTTGGGGAAGGCCTTGTTGCACAAGTTCTTGAAAAAGCCCACTTCATATTCCTCCTGTTACCAGCCGGCAAACCTGCCCGCCCGGGACTATTCGCTGGACGCCTCAACTGGCTCGTACAGCGGCTCCTGGCCGCCGCGCTTGATCTCGTCGTGCCGGTAGCCTGGCTCCATAATCTTATCCAGCGGCGAGGCGGGCTCGTAGCAGCGCCCGCAGCGCTTACAGGTAGCCATGAAGACCTCGCAAACATGCTCGAGATCCTCCCGCACCTTGTCCGAAGCGAGTTCGAACTGCTTGGTCATGGTGATAGCGTCCTGCGGACAGACCTCGGCACAGCGCCCGCAGTAGATACAGCGCTCGCGCAGACGGGTTATCCGGCGCGTGGTTTGATCAATGTCCTCAATCATAATAGCCCGAGCCGGGCAAACTGCCGCGCAGCCGCCGCAGCCAATGCACCGGTTGACGTCTACCTCCGGATAACCACGAAATTCGCCCTCTTCGCCCTCGGGGTCGTGGGGCGCAAACGGATACCTGAGCGTCACTATCCCGGCTGCGAAACATAGTATAGCTTCTTTAAGCTTGCTGAGCACTTTGAGCTAAGACCTCCCTATCAGGCCAGCTACTTGGATTGCCTCAAAGCCAATACTTCATCTTGGGTATAGACTCGAATGATCCCCGACTTCAGGTCAGTGACCTCCATTCGCTCGGTGCACGAGAAGCAAGGGTCGAAACTGCCCACATCAATAGGCACGTCGGCCAGCGCGTCGCCCGTTACCATGGTCGGCACGGCCTGCAGATTCGCATAGGTAGGAGCCCGCACGCGCCAGCGCTCGGGACGGTTCTCCTCGCCGGTGAGTACCCAGTGAAAGACCTCACCCCGGGGTGCTTCGACCGCGCTCATCGCCTCAAGGCCAGCGGGGATCTCCTCGCCAATCTCGGCCATTATGGGGCCGTCGGGCATATCATCCAAGGCTTGCCGGATGATGTCGATCGCGTCCAGCGTCTCATCCAAACGGACCAGCACGCGCGCCACATTGTCGCAACTGTCATAGACGCACTTCTTGACATCGAGCCGATCGTAGGCCGCATACGGGTGGTCCACTCGCACATCAATGGCAACGCCGGAGCCGCGAGCAGTTGGCCCGGCTACCGCCAATTCGCGGGCCTTCTCCTCGGGCAGCTCCCCAGTACCCTTGAGCCGGGCCATCAGCGTCGGGTCGCCAGGAATAGCATCGTACAGGGCGCGCCACTCCTTCTCGATCTTAGCAAGTACATCGGTAATGTCACCGTGAACATCAGCCGTGATGTCGCGGCGCACACCGCCGATCAGATTCATCCCGTAAGTCTTGCGGTTTCCCGTAATCCGCTCGCACAGCCACATCAGCGGCTCGCGCATCCGCCAGGTCTGCATCAGCACCGTGTCGAAGCCGATAATGTGGCCGGCAATACCTAACCACAGCAGATGGCTCTGTACACGCTCCACCTCCAACATTATGGTGCGGACATATTCGGCGCGCTCCGGCACCTCGATGCCCGCGGCCCGCTCCACAGCCTGGCAGTAGGAGCAACTATGGACGAACCCGCAGATGCCGCAGATGCGCTCTGCCATGAACGGTATCTGATTGTAAGTCAGGACACTGCAGCCGAGTTTTTCCACACCACGATGATTGTAAAAGCCCCGGTAATCCGCACCCACCACGGTTTCACCCTCGACGAAGATGCGGAAATATGCGGGCTCTTCAAGCACCGGGAAATACGGGCCGATCGGCACCACGCTGGCGCCCTCCGGCGGCTCAACAAGCGGCATAGCCACATCTGGGCAGGACTCGGGCTTGATCCCGTGCTCAACGTCGGTACGCAACGGGTAGAGGTCCTCCGGCCAGTCATCAGCCAGCACCAGCCGACGCGGATCGGGATGCCCCTCAGGTGCTACCCCCACCATATCCCGGGCTTCCCGCTCAGACCAGTTCGCGGCCGGAACGACGGGAGTGATTGAGTCAATACGGGGGTCGTTGCCATCCACCTCGGCGTGGACAGCGATGTACAGATTCTCCTCATCCTGGGCAAAGAAGTGAGTGATCAGAAACTTGCCGTTGTGCTCGCGACGGTCGGTGCCGGAGTTGATCACAAACCGACAGCCTTCATCGTTGTAAAGATAGTCAGCAACCTCGACTAGACACTCGGGAACGATCCTCACATACAACTGGTCCACACCCGCTGCCTCGACCTCCAACAGCTTGTCTCCGAATTTGTTTTTCAGACTGTCACCAAACGATTGTGCAGTCATGATAGATTCTCTTTCCATCGCCCATTATGTTAGCATGTTACACATGCTGCTCTGCTTCATAAGACGCCGACTTGTTAATACTTGTTCAGTACGGCACCCCCGCCTGGGCCATAAGCTGCCGCACCAATTCATACTCTTCATCGGCGACGGGCACAAAGCCCCGAAAGCCGGTCAGGTGCTACCACTTCTCGACACTACAAGTCATCTTTTTCTTATCACCGGCCGCATCTGGCCCTCTAGTTGGCTAGTGCATAGCTCCGACCCGCTAGAAAGCCAGGATGCACTCGGTGGCGCGGTGCAGCAGCGGGTGAATAATCTGCGGATAGACGCCGATCACAATACACAGAATTGCCAATACCGCCATACTCAGCCAGATACTGATTGGCACCTCTTTGAGACCCGGATTGGTGGCCGGCTCGGTTGTCGGATGCCCCCAGAAGATCTTGTAACCGGCGTGGACCATGCAACCTAAAGTCAAGATACTGACCAAGACACCTATAGCAACGGCCCACCATAGGCGTAGTTCACCGCCGGCCATGAATAGTGTCAGCTTGCTCCAGAAGCCGTTTAGAGGCGGAAGTCCGCCCATAGCAATAGCCCCGATGAAGAAGCAAGCCGCGGTTATGGGCATGCGGCGGCCCAAGCCCTTGAGTTGGCTTATCCGGCGTAGGCCGCCAGTGGCATACATCACCGCGCCGACGCTGAGGAATAGGAGTGCCTTGAACAGGGTATGGTTGACGAGGTGGAACAGGCCGCCATATACCCCCAAATAAGTGCCGAACCCCAGCCCTTCGATTACGTAACCAATCTGACTGACACTGTGAAAGGCCAGCAGCCTCTTGAGGTCGTCCTGCGCCCACGCCATGAATATGCCAATGAGCATACTGGCTGAGGCCATAATGGCCACGAAGACTATTACCGCGTCGTAGTGGGGGGCAAAGATGGTGATGGTGCGGGCCAGGGCGTAGGCGCCTACCTTAATCACTAGCCCGGACAGCAGCGCACTGATAGGCGCAGGAGCCTCGGCATGGGCGTCGGGCAGCCAGGCGTGGAACGGAACCAGTCCGGCCTTGGTACCAAAGCCAACCACGAAGAAGGCTACGGCCAGCAGACTCACGGTCTGGGCACTGTCGGGGAACCGGGCAATTATCTCTCCTAACTCGGTAAGCAACAGGGCCGGCCGGCCGGGCGCATATTGGGCTGCTGCCGAATATAGCAGCACCGTCCCAAACAGAGCGAAGCAAACCCCAGCCACCACCAGCAATACGTACTTGTAACTGGCCTCCAGCCCCCGGGGATCCCAGTAAAAACATACCAGGAGGGCCGTGACCAAGGTGGTGCCCTCTATCGCGACATACATCCAGACCATACTATTGGTGAGGCACACCCACATCATCGCGGCCAGGAAAAGCATCAGTAGGCCATAATAGACCACCAGTCGCTGCGTGGTGGTCCTGCCCTGTTCAACCTGGTGACGCATATACCGCAGGGAATACACAACGATGATTAGGGCTACCAAACTCACCAGCACAACCATCAAGCTGCTCAGGCCATCGACATGCAGAGCCCTACCCCAGGACCACAGTTCTGTTCCCCGCAGCACCTGAGCGGCAACCAGGACTGCTATATACAATGTCACCAAGGCGCCACCCACGGCCGCTCCCTCCCGGCACAGCCTCAGCTTCCGCCCCAGGGTGAGGACGATTACTGCAGCCAGGACAGGCATACCGATCAGAGCTATGGGCAGCGACGACTCAGCCATCATAGTACAGCTCCCGGTTATGAGCTATTTCGTTAGTGACGTAATTGCGACAGCTTGGCGGTATCCGGTGTGCCAAGTATCTGGTATACCCCGCTAGTTATGTAGACCAGAACCCACACAGAAATCACGATGGTAGTCGCAATGCCTATCAATACTGTCTGGGGCAAGGTAGCGGCTAGCACCACCAAAGACAGGTGCGCCCCATTTTCCAGTAGACATATGCCAATGACGTTCTTGACCGCATCCCGCCGGGTAACGAGGATATAAAGCCCTACGGCAAACACCGTAAAGGCCACGGCCAGATTGGAGCGGCCCGGCTCCGCAATGGCGGCCTCAGTCGGGCCAATGAATTCCATGTAGGTATGCACCACTTTGAAGAAGACAATCAACAGCACGGCCAGGATGACCAGAGATAGTCGGGGGCTCAATATCGGGCGCAGGTCGGCGGCGGGATGCCTGGTGATATACCACCGCAGCAGCAAAGGAATGAAGATGACTTTGGTAAGAACCGCCGCCAATACCCACCAGTATAGCTGGGGGCTATCTGTGACGATGGCGAAGGCAGCGAAGGTGCCCGCCAGGAACAGGGAATGGACGAGGTAGGCCCAGGTAGAGGCCGCCAAGTCGCGCAGTTCCGCTGCGATCACCCCGGTTGTGAGCACACCCAATGTCAGGGCCAGGATTGCGCTATCGTACATTGCTGGTTACTCTCCTCTTTGCACCCCATAGCCGGCTAGACGCCGATTAAGGCAAGGGCCATGGCCACTATCGCCACAAAGATGACCCAGAAGAAATAGGACATAGCCTGGTCTATGCGCAGCCGCGGGTTCACCACATCAATGACGCCCACGAGCACGATGAGCACGATGACCTTCAGCAGGTGCGCGCCCACATTCCACGGAAAAGCGAAACCAAGCCCCCAGGGAATGAAGATGACCGCCAGGACCGAGGCATATACGACCTGGCGGGCGAAGAAGGCCCACTGGAACATCGCCAGCTTCGGCCCACTTAGCTCAATGAACGGTCCGCCCATAATCTCCTGGTCGGCCTCGGGAATATCAAAGGGCAGCTTGCCAACCTGGGCCTGCAGGGCCAAGAACAGCACCACTGCCGTTACTACCATCGAGGGCGCCGGTCCGTTGAGGTAATTCCACGCCGCCATATCCCACATCAGTAGCGACCCCGCCTTGATGGCGGCAGTAATCAAGCAGATGATCAGCACCGGCTCGACTACCAGGTGCATCATTATCTCGCGGCCAGCGCCTATCATCGAGTAGGGACTCGCGCAGGCCAAGCCCGTCATTACGACTGCCACCGCTGCGATAGTAACAAAATAGGCAAAAACGATCATATCGCCGTACTGGCCCAGCGGCGCCCGCATCCCCATCGGCGTGAGCAGGGCCGCCACCAGGACGCTTGCGAAAGCCACCAGCGGTGCATACTGCACTACCAGGCTGGGTACAGATTGCAGGTCCTCTTTGCCCAGCAGCTTAAGCAGATCGTAGAACGGCTGGGTGATAGGTGGGCCCTGGCGCGAGTGGACGCGCGCCCGCACCACCTTGCGCACAATCCCAGCCAGCAGGGGGCCAATTAGCAAAGCCAGGCCCAGGTTAATTGCGAAGGTCATTATCTCAACCCTTGCTTCCCAGGAGGCCTACAGTCCGCCTCCCATACTGAACAGTACGATCACAGCCAAAGCCGCCCCTACAATCATCCACAGCATATACAATTGGGGATAGCCCGCGTGAGTAGCGCTGATGGCGCGAATGATCCGCTCGCCCCACCTCAGACCCGGAGAGTAGAACCACCTGTCAATATCAAACAGCCTCAATATGGCGGCCGGACGAGGCAGTCTAGGTACGGGAATAGACGGATACAACTTCGCGAAATACTCGTTGAAAGTCAGCAGGAAGCTGTGTGCCGGATACCTGACTTCGGCGAAGTCGTGCTCCTCTCCGCATAGCCACATCGGGACTTCCCGAGTCTGAGCCCCACCCATCCGGGAGATAAGATAGCCCAACACCAGACAGCCGGCGAACGCCACCAGAATAGCTAGCGGGCCCCAGGCAGCGCTGTGCACCCCGCTAAGGCCGAGGCGCACGGCGAGCGCCGAGTTGCCAAACAGCGAGGCGAACGGTGGCGAGTAGCCCGGAGGCAGAATCCCGCTAGCGGCCACATACAGGTACTTGAGCGCCAGCATGGGCAATACCCCGAACGCCACACACAGGATGCCCATGAACACCTGCGGAACGACCATACTGACCGGCACCTCGCGGCGCTCCACCTCAGGTCCGACGTGCAGTTTGCCCAGAAATAGGATGCCCACAAACTTCATGTAGTAGGCCAGTGTCACCGCAGATATGAAAATTGCCACTACAACCAGGAAGACAAACAAGGGAATTTCCAACCCGCCGACAATGCCGCTTGTGAATATCAGCCACTTGCTGGCAAAACCGTTGAGGCCAGGGACTCCCGCAATTGCCAAGGAGCCAACGATGGCGGCAGCGGCAGTCACCGGCATTATTCGCATCAATCCACCCGCCTTGTCCATATCCCGCGTCCCGGTCCGATACAAAGCCGCGCCGGCATTCAAGAACAGCAACGACTTAAAACAAGCGTGGTTGACCACATGAAACAGACCTGCCATTAAAGCGACAACCGCGACGGCCGGACTGATGCGCAGCAACGCGAGACCAGTTCCTATGCCCAGCCAGATGTAGCCCATCTGTCCGATCGTGCTGAAAGCCAGTAGCCGTTTGGAATCGGTCTGCTGCAGAGCCGTAAGCGAAGCCACGAAGACGGAGATGGTGCCCAGCGCCGCTAGCCAAACGCCCCAGACCGTTGTAAAGTGCGACAGCGGCGTCAGCGAGGTGAAGACCACCAGCAGACCATACACCCCGAGCTTGACCATACAGCCTGACAATACCGCCGAAAAGGGGCTGGGGGCAACGGGATGTGCCTGAGGTAACCAGAAGCCGAAGGGCAGAATGCCCGCCTTGGTGGCAAAGCCGATGACAAATAGCCCCAGAATTAGGTGAACCAAAGCCGGACTCGTAGTCATCAACACCCTGGTTCCCTCCAACAGCGCCCCGAACTCGAAAGACTTAACCGGAGCATAGGTATACAACAATATCGTGGCCAGCAGGATACAACCGCTGGCGATGTGGGTAGCGATGAAGTACTGCAGGCCGGCCCGCCGAGCCTCGGGATTATCCGTCTCGAAGACAACCAGCACATACGACGCCAGGGTCATAAACTCCCAGAAGACCAGGAAAAACAGCATATTTCGCACGGAGACTACGCTGATGACACTAGCAAAGAACAGCAACAGAATCGGGTAGTAACGTATCAGGCTGTGGTGCTTGTAAACGAGCATATAGCGTACCGAGAAGAGCGTGGCACACACTGCGACCAGACTGGTGATGAGCAGGAACACCGCGCTTAGTCCGTCCACTGTAAAGACCAGTGAGCTGTTGAGCGGGGCAATGGTTAAGACGGGAGCACCAGATAGGGGCGACCCGGTGCTGAGCACGTGAAACGCCGCCACGCCTACCCAAACCGAGGCGACGGCGACAAACAGGAAGGCCACGTAGCCGCAGACTGCCCGCCACTTGGCCAGCAGCGCGGTAACCGCTGCCCCCACAGTCAACAGGATCAGTGCTCCAATTAGCAGGTCAATAACCGCCATTGTTAGTTCACATCCCCAGCGGTATGTGTTGGATTACCGGCAAGGCGAACAGCGTCACCGCCAGGCAAAGCACAGCCAGGATGATGATCGCCGTGGTCATCGGCCAGGCGACACCCTTGCCCTGCGGCATATCGAAAGAAGGCGCCCCGAAGAACACTCGTTGACCGACCCACAGGAAGAATCCGAAGGCGATCATACTTTCCACTAGCAACAGAATAGCAATCACTGCCCCGAACCCGCCCAACTCCAGGCCGCCGGTGAGGATAAGGAATTTGCTCCAGAAGCCGGCCAGCGGCGGCACGCCGGTAACCGTGAATGCTCCCACGAAGAAGCCGAGGGCAACAATTGGCAGGCGAGCACCCAGTCCTGAGAGCTCGGAAATGCGCCGGGTGCCGGTGAAATACGTGATCATCCCCACCGACAGGAACAGCAGGCCCTTGCCACAGCCGTGCGCGGCGATATGCAGCAGCCCGCCCTGGAAGGCCGTAGCCGAACCCCACACCCCCAGAGCGCAGGCGATCAGAATATAGCCCAAATGGCTGATGGTCGAGAGCGCCAATATCTTCTTAAGGTCGTCCTGAAACAGAAACAGGAAGACGACGATGAGGATCGTAGCCAGGGCCATAATGCCGCTCAGCAGCCCCACACCGTAGGACAAGCCGTAGCTGGCCGAGACTACTCGAGCGATCAGGTAAACCCCGGCCTTGACCATAGCGGCGGCATGCAGATAGCAGCTAATCGGCGTCGGCGCGGCCATCGCATCGGGCAGCCAGGTGAAGAAGGGAAACTGCGCGGCTTTGGCCCAGGCCGCGATCAACAAAAACACAAAGACCAAAGAGCGCAGGCCGGGCGCCAATCGTCCCAGCGCATCAAAGGCGAATGGGTCAGTGTCCAGGTTCAAGTACATCAGCACCAGCGCCAGCAGGAAGAACAACCCGCCGACGGCGGTCATTATCAGCGCCTTGAAACCCGCCCTCAGCGAAGCCTCATCCTGATAGTAAGAGATCAGCGCCCACGAACAGAGTGTGGTAATCTCCCAGAATATAAACAACTGGAAGAAGTTGCCGGCCAGGGCTATGCCCACCATCGCCCCTACGAAAAACAACAGCCAGGCGTAGTAGCGGCCTTTGCCGTTGGTAACGGGATGCTCGACGTTGCGCGGGCTGAGGTATTCGGAGGAATAGATGACCACCAGGAAGCCTATCACCGTCACCACAAACAGCATCAGAGCGCTGAGGGCATCAATCGAGAGTTCAAAGACCAGAGGCGCGGGGCCGCTTTCACCGGCAAGGTTAGCCAGCCAGCCCAGGGGCAGGCGGTGAGTAGTGTCCAGATCGGTAAACAGGTTGCCGATCGCGCCTGCGGCTAACACCAGAGTGATAACGGCAAAGATCGCCGCCACGTAGTCGCTGGCTCGTCGCTTCAGAAATACGCACAGCAGCGCCCCGATCAGGGGTGCGGCGACCAGGGGCACGAGCAAATCGCGTGCTGATATCTCAGCTAATGCTGTCATCTATCCCCACTTCTCACTTGGCCTCGACGGACCATCATTGAAGTAGCGTCCAACTTCTGCGGTCTGTGACTTGTTGGTCCGTAGGCGCTCGGAAACTGCCCACAGTGATTCTTGCCGAATTGACTACTGTGGCGGGGCGGCGCTGTTCCCCTCCGGCAAACCGGCCACAAACCGCTCAATCGCCACGCTGATCGCCGCTGTCAGGTCCTGACCCCACCCGAGGCTGTAAGGCTGAATACCCAGCACCAGCATCTCCTTGCCCTTCACCCCAGCTAGCACTGTCGCCAGGAGGCTCACCGAGCAGTTATGAGTCGAGATACTCTCCGCCGCCAACTCCTCGAGGGGCAGCAGCTTGATCTCTCCCACCTCGGCATTCATATCTACGGCATCCACCACCAAGATCGTGTCCGCCGGATTGTCCAACATTTCCCCGAGATAATTCTCGGGTACCTCTTCACAGCACAGGTATGCCAGCCCCAACCTTGTGGCGACCTTCTCGCCCAGGATCAACCCGGCGGCATCATCGCCGCGCAGGGGGTTACCCACTCCTACTACCAGCAGATGCTGATTTGGGTACTGCGCCAGGTGACTTATCGTTTCTAGCATTTCGCGCTAATTCCGAGCGACATCGCCTGCGGGAAGCGACGCGGCCGCTATTCTTCGAGAAGAGCACTGACCTTCTTGAGCAGGCCCTCAACCGCGATGGGCTTGTCAATCCACTCTTGGACCGGCAGAAACTCTCCGGGCTCGTAAGTCCCGTCGGCCTGGTCGGGATAGAAGCGCAACTCGGTCGTCTCGTGAATGCCGGTGGCCATTATGATCGGTACGTTTCTTAGGGCCTCATCTTCCATCTGGCGGATCTTCCAGACCAGGTGAAACCCTTCGGTTCCCTCGGGCATCATCACATCAACGATCATCAGGTCAGGTTTCTCGGCGACCGCCACCGCCTCGGCCTCCTCCTTCGAGTTGGCCGTGAGAGTCTCGTGACCCTGGGTCTGCAGAGCGACCTGAATGACGCGGGTGATTTTCGGGTCGTCATCCACGACAAGTATCTTTGCCACTGGGAGCCTCCCGGAATGGTTATAGCTAACGCTAGTACTCCTGCATCTCCCGCATCTGCGCGTAGGTGAAGACCGGCCCGTCAAGACACACGTACTTGTCCTTCATCGCACAGTGGCCGCACTTGCCCACCCCACACTTCATCTGCGCTTCCAGTGAGAAATACATATTCTCGTCTGTGATACCCTTCTGCCGACATTCTGCCACGACGAAGGGATACATGACTGCCGGGCCCACTATTATGGCCGTGGTTTGCGGCCCGTCCATGTCCAGGGGCTCGAACAAGGTGGTGATGAGACCGACGTGGCCATCCCAGTCATCAGCCTCGTCCTTCATGTCCACGGTCTGTCTGCATACTATCTCGGGCGACTGCTCCCACTGCGCCAGATCGTCATTGTAGACCCGATCGGCCGGTGTGCGCGCGCCATACAACAAGGTTACATTACGGTAAGCACTACGATGTTCGAGCAAATACAGGATAGAGGCACGGACAGCAGGCAAGCCGATGCCCCCGGCGACGACCAGGATATCTCGGCCCGTGAATTCCTCAAGGGGGAAGCCGTTGCCCATCGGCCCACGTACGCCGACATAGTCCCCAACCGCCAACTCGTGAAGGGCTGAGGTGACCGTTCCTTGCGGATAGCGGCGAACCGTTACCTGGATCGCGTCACTGCGGGCCGGTGAGGAGGCAATACAGAAGGGCGCCTCGCCGGCACCCAATACGGAAATTGTACAGAACTGGCCGGGGCGGAAGGGAAGCTCGTCTTCCACAAACTCCAGCGTGAAGGTCTTTTCGGTCGGGGTCTCGTCGGTGATCTCCGCGACCCGAGCGTGCATCGGTATGTAGTCGTCGTGCGCCATAGCTGTTCCTTTTTCCTGTCCCCCAGGATTACAACCCAAGGAACTGGATTGCCATTCCGCAAAGACATATCGCGGCACCCGCGAACGCATGGGTGTAGCGTTCCAATTGTCTCAGCGGCAGAAGAACTACGCCCAAAGACGAAACCAGGACAATGCTTAGCATGGTCATGATCGTGACCCCACCGAACACACCGGTCACCCACACCACACCGAAAAGGCTCCCCTTAGCTGCCGGATACATAAGCATCGGTATCAACGGCTCACAGGGGCCAAGGACAAAGATCGTGAACAGAATCCAGGGCGTAAGATTTGCGCTCTTCTCTGCCGCATGGACGTGCGTGTGGTCTTGGGTATGCACATGTCTGTGGATGTGGTCAGCGCGGTCTTCATGAACATGCGAATGCGTGTGCGGCCGATTCCTCAAAGCCCTGCGCAAACCCCAAACGAAATACACCAGTCCAAAAGCAATGAGGGCCCAGGCCGCCAGGCCACCACGAAATGATTCTGCCCCTTCTAGTTTTGTAACACCAATACCCAACGCGATGCCAATGGTGCCCAGCAGGACAGAGCTTAGTATATGACCAAGACCACATAAGATAGTCACCCATGTTGTTTTGACCAGGGACCATCTTCCTGACCGAGCCATTACAATAAATGGTATGTAGTGGTCAGGCCCCAGCAAGGTGTGAAAGAAACCTAGTGAAGCGGCGGTAATGGTCAGAACAAGTAATTCTGGTGACATCAGCTTGCTCTTTCTGCTTGGGGCTGGCGGATCAGTTTGCACACCGTCGGCATGCCGATCTGCCCCAGGCAGGCAATGATGCAGCGCCCGCACCCCACACAGCCGTAGTTGCTGCGCTGCTCGTGGTAGTCGTGGCTGAGTTTGTGATAGGCGTACCAACGGGCCCGCGAGGCCTCCGTGGGCCGGGCAATATGTCCGGTAGCTTCCCGCGTGAATCCACCCAGTCGACACGAGTCCATGCGCCGGATCCGCGCGCCTCGGCTCTCATCGTAGGGCACATCCATCACGTCGTAGCAGGTGCAGACCGGGCAGAGATACGAACAGGCCCCGCAACTGTAGCAGTCCGCACCGATTTCCTCCCACGCCTCCGGATCCACGTTGTCCCCGGTCACCCGGCGAATGGCCGCCGCCAGGTTAGAGTCAGGCTCAAACAGGTTCTCAATCATATACCGCAGTTGCGCTTCGCGGGCGGCGAAGAGCTCTTCAGTAGCCGGCTCGAGCAGATCCTGCCATTGCTGGCGGATACGCTCGCCTTTTTCGGTGGCAAACTCAACCAGATAGACTTCCCCGACCAGACTGAGTTGCACATCGTAGCCACTCTCGGCGACCGGCCCGGTGCCCTCGCAGCACGAGCAGAAGCAGGTATCCGCGGCCGGCTCGGCGCAGGCCAGAGCAATCAGGGTCGTGCGCTGGCGGCGTTGCTCATACAGGGTGTCAACCGGCTCGCGTTCGATAAAGAACTGGTCCAGGCACTCGATGGCGGCGATGTCGCAGGGCCGGATACCGAACAGGATGCGCTCGGATGGTGGCTCGGGCGGTGTTATCTCCGGCGGCTGGCCCGGCCGCAGCTCGTACTCGAAGAGCACTTCCTTGGCCGGCATCAGAAACTGCACGGGCGAGACCAGGGCATTGCCAAACTCGAACTCGATCTCATCTACACCCTGCACCGGTCGGTAAAAGACATCGCCGGGCGCGGGGGCAGTGGGGGCAATGACCTCCTCGCCAAGCTCAAAGAGCCGTTCAACTGCCGGGCGCAGGTCTTCTGCTTTCAGAACGTATGCCGTCGGCTCGGCCATTAACTACACCTCTTAAGTCTGCAGGCTGGCTGGCGTCGGGAAGCGCACCCGGCCGCCGCTGCGCCGGTTGTAGCGGCTGGGGCCCAGCAGCTGGTCGGCCAGATCATTTTCATGCGCGGGCAGCAGGATTAATCCCGAGGGCAGGCCCGGGTGGGGATGCAGAGCGACTGCGGCGCCACCGTAGGGCGTGGTGAGCTGACCAGGCCGGCCCGGCCGTATTCCTTCCTTCTCCAGATCGCCCGGATTCATCATTGCATATCCTGCCACCCAGTCGCGCAGCTCCCGGAACAGCACTGGTATGGCCCGCATACGCCAGTCATTTATCCACCAGTTCCGGTCATACCGGCTCACGATCTTATATCGCCACTGCTCGGAGGCTTCCAGCTCCGGCGGCTGGTAGTCGTGCGCCACGGGCCCGCTCTCTTGCCCGAGCGACACTGTGCCAAGTGACTGCTGCCCGCTGTCCCGCAGCGCGCCCAGGTCAATATCCTCGTAACCGGATACTTCAGCGCTAATCTGCTGCCAGATAGCGTCAACCTCTGCCGCACCGCCCTCTTTGCCTAGTTGCGCAGCCAATTCGTTAAGTATTTGCGGCAAGTAGCGGACCTCTTGGGGGGGCACGACAGCCTGACCCGTCCACCGGGCAGTCCCCTCCAGCCCCGTGAAGCTGCCTGCCTTCTCAGCGTGCACCGTCATTGGCAGGGCCACGTCCGCGATCTCGGCGGTCGGGGTACGAAAGCTGTCCAGCACGATTAGGGGTTTCGCTGCTTCCGCGAGCGCCTGGACGCCGGACTCGCCGACCCAGCCGGTCAGCTCTTCACCGACAACAACAATAGCTTCGACTTCTGGCTGGTCAGGTTCGAGAATCTCAAATAGCCCCAGGGCTTCGGTCTCGCCGGACGCCTGGGGAATCAGACCCATCTGTTCGAGACCCACGGAGTTGGGCGTACCGGCAACCGCGAATATGTCGGCCCGCTGGCTTCCCAAGGCATTGATCTGCTTGGCGAGCTCAGCGGCGAGTATGCCTGGCTCAGGCGTAGCGAAGGCCCGCATCGGGAAGACGATTCCTACCCGCTGGGCCGCATCTATCAATTTGGCAGCACTGTCAAGCTGCTCGGCAAGCGCTGCGGGACCGAGATTGCTCATATCGAGCGCAGCAGTTGAGCCTATTCCGCCGGCCAGGACCTTCAAAAGCTGCTGGAGCACCGCTGCCGTAGCGGCCGGTACGTGCTCGATATATATGTCAGCACTGCTGGCCAGGCCATCATCCAGCTCATCGAGGACCACCACACGCGCGCCGGCCTGCTGGGCCTTCTTAACCCAGGATCCAGCTTGCGCATTGAGGTGCCGCAGACCGGAATTGAGGCAGACCAACAAGTCGCAGTTAACCATCTCGTCTAGCGCAGGCCGCCGGAACGGCTTACCCAGGCTGTATTGCAGGCCCCAAAGGCTGGGACCGTCCACCGCGCGGCCGAAGTTGTCAACGTGGGATGTGCCCAGGACGTGCCGGCCAAAGTAGCGGACAGCGAAGCCTTCCTCGTTGGTGAGGTGACCAGCAGCCACCACACCCACGCGCTTGCTCTCGATGCCCCCAAGCAACTCGGCAACTTCAGCCAGAGCTTGGGACCAAGTGACTGGCTCGCCTTTGACAAGGGGGGAAGTCAGGCGGGACGCATTACGCAACGTGTCCCCTAGCTGCCAACCCCGCACACATAACTGGCCCTGGGATATCGGATCGCTGAGACTGGGGACTGCCGACGCGGCGACTTCACTCTCGCACTGCAAATACATCCCACAGCCAACCCCGCAGAAGGGGCAAATTATCGGGACCAACCGGTTCATAAGTCCAAGTCCTCAGATTCTCTTGGGGCAAGCTTAGCCATCACAGGCTTTCGTTTGCGTATAGTATCAGGAGTGAGTTCGCCGGCATCTCAAGTTAATGTTTTCCGCGGTGATCACCAAGCTACAGACAAAAAAATTTTGAGCAGTACATCGAACGACAGACTTTGTAGGTACCAGGCCCACCGAACGGCAGCCAAAATTTTTTCCTGTCTGCACAACCTCCGGCTAATCCTTCACCGGGTTGTGGGCGCCAAGTCCCCTACCCTAATAGTACTATATCATACGAAAAATTGCAAGACCCCAACAAAGTTTGTTTTTCCACATCTTCCTCGCGCTCAGGCTGAATGCTTCAGGTTACTACATCGCTCAGGTCCCTGCAGAGCAGTCTATCACGGAAGAGTCTCCAGGAATTCGGCCACCTGCTGTCGGCTCGGCATGGCGGGAATACCGCCTTTGCCGGTAGCGGTAAGCGCCGCGGTCGCATTAGCGAAGGTCGCGATCTGGCGGAGCGAATACCAGTCCAGATCGGCCGGATCCGCATCGGCCTCCAGCAGTCCTACCAACGTAGCCGCGGTAAAGGCATCGCCGCAGCCGACGGTGTCGGCCACCTCAACGGCAAAGCCCGGAACGTGCCCGCCTTCGTGCCCGTTGTAGACGTAGGCACCCTGCTCTCCCAGGGTTACCGCCACCAACTCCGGACCCATCTCCCGCAGGGCCGCCGTGCCCTCTGCCAGGTCGGCGACGCCGATGATGAACTGCATCTCTTCCTCGCTCACTTTAAGAAAGTCGCACCTGGCTATCGCCTCCACGGACCAGCGCATAGTCTCTCTGGGGCTGGGCCACAGCGACGGCCGCAGATTCACGTCGAGGCTAATCATTATCCCCTGCTCAGTCGCCCACTGGACCGCCTCCAGCGTGGCGTGGCGTGCGGGGGTGTTTATCAGCGTGATGGTGCCGAAGTGGAAGACCTGGGCCGTGTTGAGGTACGACCAATCCAACTCCGAGGCGCTGAGCATCTGGTCCGCGCTACGTTTGACATGAAAGCTGAAAGCGGGAATGCCCTTCTCATCCACAGCCACGAAGGCAAGCTGAGTGGCATAGTCGGGGTCCTGGAGAAACTGCTCGGTGTCCACCCTGGCCGCCTCCAGACTCTCGCGCATGAAGTCGCCGAAATGGTCGCCGCCGGCCTTGCAGATAATCCCCGAGCTTGCGCCCAGCCGGGCTGCGGCGGCGGCTACGTTAAGCGGGGCGCCGCCGGCGGCCTTGTCGAAATTGCCAGCGGCGATCAAATCACGGGCCGGCTGGCTACAGACCATATCAACTATCGGCTCGCCCAGGCATATGATATCAGGCATCTTGCTGTAACCTCCGTCTTGGGTTGGAGCTACTATCCAGACTACCTACACAGAACAGATCGCCTCCCGCGGGATATCGGGAAAGGCAACCATGCCGCGCAACGCCTCGTAGCGTTTGTACAACTCCTCAGCTGTGAGCCGGCCCAAAGCGTTGATGGAGAAATCTTCGACACACGCCGAGGCCGTGACTGTGCCGATGGCCAGGGCCTGACGGAGCTGTTCATCACTTATCTCCCCTGACCACGCCAGAAAGCCAATGAAGCCGCCCGCGAAGCTATCACCGGCACCGGTAGGGTCAACGACAGTGGGTAGCGGGTAGCAGGGCAAGGCGAAATGCCGGTCGCACGAGACCAACGAAGCGCCGTACTCCCCCTTCTTGATGACCAGGTACTTCGGCCCCATCTCGAGTACCTCTGTGGCAGCCTTCGCGAGATTGGGCTGGCCAGTGAGCTGGCGCAACTCAGCGTCGTTCATTGCGGCGACGTGTACACGGCTGAGCACCTCGAGCAGCTCTTCGCGGGCGTTTTCGATCCAGAAGTTCATCGTGTCACAGATGGTCAGCCGCGGCTGGTCCACCTGGTCGAGAACTCTGAGCTGAAGCGAGGGCAGAATGTTGGCCAGGAAGACGAAGTCACACTGGCGGGCCGCCGGCGGCAGAACGGGCTCGAAGTCGGCAAAGACGTTGAGGTGGGTCTCGAGGGTGTCGGCCTCGTTCATATCATACTCATAGCGGCCTGACCAGCGAAACGACTTACCGCCTTCGATTATCTGCACACCATCCAACACTACGCCTCGGCCAGCGAGATCGTCCAAGGCTTGCTGGGGAAAGTCATCACCGATTACACCCACCAGATGCACCGACGCGAGCAGACTGGCCGCCGTCGCCGCGTACAGCCCCGCGCCGCCCAGAGCTTCCTCAACCTGGCCAAAGGGGGTCTCTACAGTATCCAGAGCCAGGGAGCCAACTACCAAGACCTCGTTGTTCATTGTCCACCTTTTGGGAGAACGGTGCGGTTGGAACTCAGTTCTCGCCTTCCGGCAATTCCCCGGCAGCGCGGCGCTCGCGGATGCGGCGGACAAAGCGCCGGCGGGGCATCATCATCACCCGTCCGCAGCCACGGCAGCGCGCCTTGATATCCGCACCCAGCCGGACAATCTCCCACTCGTTGCTGCCACAAGGATGGGACTTCTTGAGTTGCACGATGTCCCCGAGATGTAATTCATCCGGAGTAGCTATAACGCACCTATCGTGCCGAATCTTGATCCGCGACGGGCATAGTGAAGTTGAAGGTCGAGCCCTGGCCTGGTTCGCTGTCAACCTCAATCGTCCCTCCGTGCGCCTCGACCAGATGTTTACATAAGAACAGCCCGACCCCGGTGCCGTGCACGCGCAATTCGCCCGTTTCATGCACCCGCCGAAATCGCTCGAACAGGTGTCTCCTCTGCTCAGGCGACATGCCAATGCCCTCGTCGCGCACCGCTATTCTGACGAAATCGGCTTCCCGACGCGCTATAACCTCGACAGTCCCCCCACCCGGAGAGAATTTAATAGCGTTATTGATGAGATTAGTCAAGATGCCCTCTATTTTAGAGAAGTCGCACCGGATGGGCGGCAGGTCAGCGGGGATGTCCAGAATCACTTGGTGATCGCGCGTCTCGTGCGTTGTTAGGTCAAAGATGCTCTGCGCCAGGCTCGTGAGCCTGCCGCTGTCAATGACCTCCCACTCCAAGGACAGGGCTTGGCCAGCATCAAGGCGGGCTATATTCAAGAAGTCGACCACCAAGTGTTGCATACGCTTGACCAGGCGCTCGATGTATGCGAAATAGGACTGACTCTGGGCATCGAGTTGCTCAACGGCCCCTGTCAGCAGCGTAGCAAAGCCCTGCAATGCGCTCAAGGGGTTGTTCAGCTCGTGCGATACAAACGAGATCAAATCCGTGCGCATGCGGTTCAACTTGACAAAGTGGGTGACGTCAGTCAGCACCAGACACTTGCCGAGCTGCTGCTCGCGGTCCTCGACGAAAGCCAGCTGCACGCGGACGATCTTGCCACTCTCGGCAGGTAGCTCGAGCTGCTCGATATGGACGCCGGCCTCTAGCGAGAGCGGACGAGCAAAGATGTCAGCCACACGGCTATCTTTGACTACCGCCAGAACAAGCTCTCCGATCACGGCCGCGCCGCGCAGCTCCAGCATCCCCTCGGCGGCGCGGTTAATCAGCACAATGCGGTCGTGCGCGTCGGTGGCCAGGACGCCGGAGGCCATCTGCTCGACCATCGTCTCAATGCGAGCCTTTTCGTGGTTGAGCCGAGTATTGGCCTCATGCAATTCAGCATTGGCAAAGTCCACGCGCTGCTGCAACTCAGCATAGAGCCGGGCGCTGTCCAGGACCAGAGCCGCCTGCTGGGCGATCACGGTCAGGAGCACAGCGTCATCCTCGTCAAAGGGCAAGCCGCCACGCTTGTTGAGCGCCTCAATAACCCCGACCACCTCACCGTGGAGCATCATCGGTACAGCCAGAACCGAGTCGGTGACGAAATCCAGAGCCTGGGCGATGTCGTGAGCATGACGGGGGTCGCCGCGGGCATCGTTGACGATGAGCGCTTCACCGGTGGCAGCCACCTCCCCGGCAATCCCATGCCCCAGTTGGACGGTAAAGTCCTTGATCTTCTCAGCCTTCTCCCCGGTAGCAGCCAGGAATCGCAGATGCCGACGCTTGTCATCCATGACCAAGACCGAGGCGGCCTGAGCCTGGAGCTCGGCCTCGACCCACTGGAGAATCTGCTCAAGAAGCTGATCGCGGTCGAGACTCGAGACAATAAGCCGGCCTACACCGAGGATGCTTTGAATACGGGCCTGCAGTTGGGCTTGCGCCCGAGTTTTCTCTTGCTCGCTGAGCGCAGCAGCCATGGCTGCCAACATCATGGTCACGGCCACAATACCCATGAGCGGGAGGGCCAGGGGCAGTACAATCGTGTTGGCAAAGAGCAGCAGACATAGGCCGCAGTAGCCGGCCGCAGCGGCAGCACCGACGAGCAGAGCCGCGCCGATATCCAGCTCGGCCAGCACCCATCCCACCCCCAGACAGACCGCCACCAGCAGCAGAATAGTCACCCACCACGGCAGCAGCCGCAGCGCCTGTCCGTTGATGATATTGGCCACCGCCACAGCAGTTAACTCAACACCGGGGACCAGAGGCGAGAGCGGCGACCGGTACATCCGGGCAATGTCCACAGCCGTAGGCCCAACCAGCACTATCTTGCCAGCGAACTGCGTGGAAAGCTGCTCTGGAGAAAGCTCGAAAACTGTGGCATAGGATATTGTATCGCAACTGGGATATGGGCGGGGGAAGTTCAGCCACATCTCGCCAGCGCTATCCATGGGAACAGCCACATCCCCCAGCCGCAGCCAGCCTCTGTCTAGCGCGACCTGGACACGGTGCGGCCCCGCCGGGACATTCAGGTAGACGCGGGCCACTTCGGCGGCAAAACTGGGATAGATACGCCCCTCGTCAGAGGCAATCAGAGGCATACGGCGGAGCGTCCCTTCGGCTTCGGGAGTGACATTGATGGTGCCCAGTCCGGCCGCCGTCCTGACGAGTTCCGGCTCAGGAAGATGCAGCCGGCCGTCTCGGAGCGCGACGGGGCGGGGGACGGCCCCTTCGCCCCAGGCAAACCGTGCCGCTGGTCCAGCCCCCATCGCCCCCACCCTCTGACTTCTAGCCGGGGGCAGTATAACACTGGGCAGGACTACGGCCCCATGTCGGCGCATCGCCTCCGCCAGTGCGGTACTGCCCTCATCAACGGGCCCCTGACGCGCCTGGGTGACCAGAGCCACCAAGTCGAGCCCAATCACCTCTGCCCCCGCCTGCTCGAGTCGCTCCACTAGATTCGCCAGGCGGCGATACGGCCAGGGGCACGGGCCGATCTTGCCCTGGCTCTCCTCGTCAATGGCAACGACGACGGTCTGCGGAGCAACCTCCCGGCTACCCCGCAGCTTGAAGAGGAGGTCATGAAAAGCCGGCTCCAAGCGGATCAGCCACGGCGAGAACAGCGCAATTACCACGACAACACTAGCGCTTAGCCACACGGCCCGCTTGCGTCTGGGCCCGAACATCGTTGCCTCCGGACCGAATGATATCTATAGGGCGCACCGCAAAGCCCACCGCGTCCCGAGGGCTCAAGGGTAGTTGCCTGCCCCTGGTTGGCTACCAGTATACCAGAAAACCGGCAGCTGTACAGCAATGGCGTGCCCAGGCCGACCGTCCCCCGCTAATCGCGTCCGCCCCCAAGCCGACCAAATTCCTGCCCCCGAGTATTCAGCGGACCCCCGCTCGCGCTTGACACAGCACTACCCATGGGTTATACTCGTGCTCAAGTTGTTGGTGCTTGTGCAGTGACAACGCTGATTCCCATAGGCGGGATTATGGTGGCAGCCAAGTATTGCAGCAAATGCGGACACAAGAACGACGAAGAGCGTGGAGCGTGCTTGATGTGTTGCGCGCCACTCCCCTGGGAGCCAGCAGACGCGGGCCAGGCCCCCGAGCTGCCCGAGGGTGTTGAAACACCGTCCGGTCCTGAAGCTATGGCGGCTATGATCGCGGCCGCGGCAGGCGAGAGCCACGGAGCAATGGAAGGCGAGGAACTGGCGCCGGATTACGAGATGGTTAGTATGGACGGCGCTGGGCTGGGCGAGGTTGGCGAAGCAGGAGAGCTCGCGGCGGCAGTTGTGGCCCCCCCTGCGGAAGCCGCCCCGCCTGAAATGGCAATAGAAGAAGAGGCAGAAGAGTACGCCCCGCCTCCGCCTCCCCCAGGGGCAATAGACCTCGAGGAGGAACCCCTACCAGTCCCTGCGCCGGAACCGGTAGCCGAAGAAGCTCCTCCTCCGCCCCCACCCCCCCCGGGCGCGGTTGAACTGATAGAAGAAGCTGCAGAAGAAGCGACCAAAGAAAGACCCACCGACGACTGGTCAATAGGCACAGAGTAGTGATCAGGAACAAGCGGTAGGGTCGCCGATGAAAACGATCGCAGGACGCGTCGCCGATGTACTAGCAAGAGTAGCCGAAGCGTGTGACCGGGTTGGGCGCCTTCCTGACGAGATCACCATACTGGCGGCGACCAAGACCCGTGCGATCCCGGAGGTTATCGAGGCAATCCAGGCCGGCGTTACTCATATCGGGGAGAACTACGTCCAGGAGCTTCTGGCGAAGAAGGAACAACTGGACTCCGCGGGCTACACCGATATCTCCTGGCACGCCGTCGGCCACCTACAGAGGAACAAAGCACGGTTTTTGGTACCGTTTTGCACCTTGATACACTCGGTAGATAGTCTTCGCCTAGCCCAGGAGATTGACAACCGGGCGGCCCGGGCGGCCCGCGTACAGCCCGTGCTGGTGGAGGTTAACGTCTCGGGCGAGGCGAGCAAGTTTGGGATCACTCCCGTGCAGGTGGGCGAGCTGACAAGGGAGGTCACTCAACTGCCACACCTCGAGCTGCAAGGGCTCATGACCATGCCGCCGTATGGGGATGACCCAGAAACCAGCCGCCCCCACTTTCAGGCACTGCGGGCTCTGGCAGAGGAGGTAGCCCAGTCGGGCCTGCCGCCCGCGGCTCTGCGTCATCTATCCATGGGAATGAGCGGCGACTACCAGGTGGCCGTAGAAGAAGGGGCTACCATCATCCGTCTGGGTACGGTTTTGTTCGGAGCGCGTGGCCAGCAATAGGCAACCACCGGCCAGCAAAGCAGCCGACAACGGATACACAACCGAAGCAGCTATTCGACGCAGCACAGATGCCGCAAGCGATCGCACCAAAGGAGGGAGCACCGGTGGCTAAAGGTCTACTAGCCCAGACTATGGCGTTGCTGGGGTGGGATGCCACAGAGCACAGCTATGACGAGATGGACCGCTACGAAGACGATTCGCAACCAGCCGAAGGCGACCTGGACCCCAGCGTAACACCCGCTGCAAGAAAGCACCATGCGATCAGTTGTCCCATTGTCCGTACCGAGCCGCGTAATATGGCGGAAGCTACTGCGGTGGGTGACGAAATCAAGCGCCAGAACCCCGTGGTACTTAACCTCGAGGGCGTAGAACGGGGCGAGGCCCGGAGGATCCGCGATTTCGTAGGCGGCGTCACCTACGGCGTAAACGGCTATATGCGCAAGATCGGCAATTGGGTCTACGTCTGTTCGCCGTTTGATATGCCCGTCGAAAAGCTGATCCTGGACCCATCACGCCGGGGCGAGGATCGCTTCGAGAACGAATACGTGGAGGAATTCGCCGAGTATCAATAAATAATAGTTGCCCTGCGCTCTCCAGCCTTGGCACCAGGGAAGAGCAGGAGCCGCCGGAAGTGGCGGGAGCAAGATGGCCGAGCGCCACCACAAACTAGGTCTGATCGGCGCAGGCAATATGGGCTCAGGGCTGGTCCGTGGCGCAATCTCGTCCGGAACGTTGGCCAAGGACCAAATCATCTTCTACGATCCTGACCCTCAGCGCCAGGAGGCGATGCAGCGCTTCCTGGGGGCAGGCGCGGCCGATGGTAATGAGCAGGTGGTCAACCAGGCTGAGGTCATTATGGTGGCCGTCAAGCCCCAGGTTCTGGGCGGGGTGCTCTCGCCCCTCGAGAACCTCATGGCCGACGACCACCTCATCGTCTCCATTGCTGCCGGTGTAACCCTCAGCCGCCTGCGCGAGCTATGTGGGCCTGAGCCGGCCCTAGTGCGGGTGATGCCCAATATCCTGTGCGCGATTGGCGAGGGCGCCGCTGCTTACAGTACTGACGAGAAGGTATCCGCAGACCAGGCAGCGTTCGTGGAACAGCTCTTTCAGTCAGTGGGGGTGGCGGTGCAGGTTGACGAGAGTCTGCTCGATGCAGTCACGGGCCTTTCCGGCAGCGGGCCAGCCTTCGCCGCCGTTTTCATCGACGCACTGATTGACGGGGCAGTGGCTGCCGGCCTGCCCCGAGACGTAGCCACGCAGCTTGCAGCCCAGACTGTGCGCGGAGCCGCCCAATGGGTACTCGGGGGCTGCCACCCCACCCAACTCAAGGATGCCGTCACCTCGCCCGGAGGGACCACGGCGGTGGGACTGCGCGTCCTGGAACGCCGGGGGCTGCGCAATGCGGCAGCGGAAGCAGTCGTGGCGGCCGCACACCGGTCAGAACAACTCGGGGGCTGATTCCTGCCCACCCACTCTTGAGCGCTGAGGTGCCGAACAGTTGGGCCTTCCCCAGCTTATTCGTATCATCTTTAATGCCTGCTATGTGATTCTGCTGTTGCGGGTTATCTTCAGTTGGGTGCCAGTCTCGGCGCGTTCGCCGATTCTGCTGTGGCTGCGCCAGTTCAGCTACGATGTCACCGACCCGCTGCTCCAGCCTATCCGCCGCTGCCTGGCTCCCTACCAGCGCTCAGCACCAGTTGACTTCTCGCCGCTTCTGTTGTTTGTTATACTGCGGATATTCGAGAGTATCATAACCAGATTATTGTAGTGCTGAGAGACCGGAGACCGAGTTGCCACAGGCGATATGACTGGCACACCCATGCTGCCGGCCCAATCTGACCGACCGGCGCTGCACAGCTACCGTCCCTGGCGGATTTTCTTCATTATGCTGCTGGCTGCGCTTACTGCCGTCTTGCTGACTCTCCTGGAAAGGCCCCACGATCTCGCATCCCGCGGCTGGTTCCAGCCGCCCTCGCAGGTCACCCTACCAGCCGACATCATCTACCGGCTCAGCCAGGCCCTGGCCAGCAAAAGCTTCGGCGATCAATCGCAGCTCATCAGCGCTCACCAGTTCGAGACGACCGCCCTGGCTCTCTACGAACAGAGCGCGCTGGGCGGGCCTCCTCGCTCGGCTCAGGCTAGCTATCGGCTGGCTATCTTCTACGCAAGATCGGGCTATACGGACCATGCCCAGGAACTCTTCCTCCAAGCCAGCCAACTCGACGAGGCCAATAGAAAGCTCTACTTGCTCCTTTCTCACCTCTATGCTGACGAACCGGCTGACGAGGCCAGCTTAAGGGACGGCCTTGCTCTGCTCGAGCAGCAGGACCGCTGGCTGGCCGAGCTGACCAGGGCCGACCTGTACGAGCGCATCGGCCAGGTAGAACATGCTGCTGCCCTGCGAGCCGACTGGCAGCAACGGCAGGTCCTCTTCGCCAGCATCGTCGGGGCCCTGCTCCTGTTCTACATCGCCATGAGCTGCCTGGGGGCCTTCATACTGCTGGTCCTTCTCATCGCGTGGCTGACCAAGGAGGCCCGGACCAAGCGGAGAGCAGTCGTAGCCGTACCGTGGACCCTGGTGGATGTGGCTGAGGCGGTAGTAGTCCTAACGTTTCTGATGGTCTGTCTGTCAATCGGCACGGCTGTCATTCGTAGCCTCATCGCCCCGGCGGGGCAGTCGGAGACTATTGACGCGCTGCTGGTTGCGGTAAGCTATGCTCTCGCCTGTGCTGGTGCCATTGCCTTGATGATTTACCGCATCGGCTTCACTCGGCCTTACTGGCAACTGCTTGGCGTGCGGCTGCATAATATACCGAGGCAGCTCGGCCAGGGCGTTGCCGGATATGCGGTCTTCATAGGTCTGCTCTTCGTCGCACTGCTCGTCCTTAGGCTGCTGGGGCTGGACGCGTTCCTGCCTCTGGCCAAGGCCCCTACCGAACTGCTCACCGAGGCGCGCAGTCCGGCCACCTTGGCGATCTACCTGGTGGTGGTAGCGGTGATTGCCCCGGTAGTCGAGGAGATCATATTCCGCGGCTTTGTCTACCCGGGACTGCGCCGCATTATGCCGGTGGCACCTGCTGCCCTGGGCAGCGCCCTGATTTTCGCCGGTGTTCACGTCAGCGCCCCCGTAGGCGGCCTCGTAGTCATTGTCCTGGTTGGGGTAGTCCTGGCCTGCCTATACGAGCGAACAGGCTCCATATTGCCGTCAATGGTGGCCCACTCAATGTACAACAGCTTCGTATTCACGCTACTGGCTACCTATACACTGGTGTGAACAGTGGTTAGTGAAAGGGAACAGCACTCGGCCGGACAGGCGAGACGCCTGTCGTACTGGAACGTAAGAGTGAGTCGGGCCAGGGGTGGCCCTCCCCCAATGATTCAGAATAGGTAGTCCGGCATGAGTGCACAGCTACCCCGAGTCAGCAGCAAGTTACGATTAAGGGTGATTCCGCGGTCGCCGCGGGAGGAGTTTGGCGGCATGCGCGGCTCGGCAGTGGTAGTGAGGCTAACTGCCCCGCCCGTGGACGACGCTGCAAACCAGGCACTGGTCAAAATGCTCAGCAAGGCCCTGGGGGTGCCCAGCGGTGATATCTCGATAGTCAAGGGTAGCCACAGCCGCGACAAAGTAGTGCGCATAATCGGGCTAGATACGGTCGCACTGAAAGACCGCCTGCAAAAAGCGGGGGCATTCTGAGACCGCGATGTTGTCTGCCCCGGGAATCTCCAGCATGAGCGGGAATCATTTGCGCAAAGGCGTGCGTTAATGATGTAGAGTAACCCGGCCGATTCCCCAGAGAAGGGAAGTCAAGAACGATTACTGAAACAGTCACCTTGTCGGCGGCCTTCTTGGCGGGCTTAGCCTCCTTCCTATCACCCTGTACGATACCACTGTTGCCCTCGTATCTGTCTTTCGTGACGGGGGTCTCACTCAAGGAGGCCGACCAGAAGCTTCCCGCCGGGCGACGCATTTCTCTGATCCTCAACTCACTGCTGTTTATACTGGGCTTCTCGCTGGTGTTCGTTGTAGGCGGAGCGGCCGCGACTTCGGTAGGTGGTGCCCTGCGAAGCTACCAGATGTGGATCGAGCGGATCGGCGGCGTCATTATCATCGCTCTAGGCCTGCATCTGACGGGTCTGCTCAAGCTCCGCACCATCCAGCAGGATACGCGCTTCCAGCTCCAGGACCGGCCCGTCGGCTACCTGGGGGCAGTTGTCATCGGGGCTGCATTCGCCGCGGGCTGGACGCCGTGCGCGGGTCCCTTCCTGGTTGCGGTCTTCACGATGGCCGCTCAGCTGGAGACCGTCTGGCAGGGCATGACACTGCTGGCGGCCTACTCGGCGGGGCTGGCGATTCCCTTCCTGGCGGCGGCGCTGCTGATGGGCGAGGCGCTGCTGCGGGTGATCCAGCGGGCCTCGCGGCATGTGCAGACGGTGTCAATAGTAGCAGGAGTGCTGCTAGTTCTTTTCGGCGTGCTGCTGGTCTGGGGAAGAATGGGCTGGTTCTTCGGGTTAATGCAGGGACTCACCAGCCCAATAGGACACTGACAGGAGCTAGTCGGCGGCAGTGGCGGGTGCTGTGGGCAATCGGAATTGCCGGCGAAGCTGGTCTACGTCCGCGTGAATCTGCGCCTTCAACTCTTCCTCGCTGGCAAACGCACGCTGGTCACGCAGTCGGTCGAGGAACTGGACCATCACTCCCTGGGCCCCACCTGAATCATCCACATTGATGCTCAGAAGGTGCACCTCGACAGTACGGGGATCGCCGTCGGGTTCAAACGTGGGAGCTGCCCCAACACTGACGGCTGCCGGCCAGCCCAAAGGATAGGTGGCCACTGGCGGCTCGGGTAAGCCGTCGGCTTCGACCACCGCTGAGTATACCCCCGGACCAGGCACCAGCTTGGCAGGCGGCACGCGCAGGTTGATGGTGGGAAAACCCATTGCGCGCCCACGTCCGGCGCCGGGCTGGGGTAGACCGTATAGCGCGTACGGATGCCCCAGCAGGCGATTGGCCGGACCAATCTTGCCCGCCCACAGGAAGTTGCGGATCGTACTGCTGGAGATCACCTCGCCATCCAGGGTGATCAGCGGTATCACCCGCACGCCGAACCCGTACTTGCTGCCCAGCTCCTGTATCCGGCTCGGATCAGCCTCTGCATTGCGGCCCCAGCTATGGGATTCGCTAAGGATCACCGCCACTGTGCCCAGCCGCTCGACGATATATTCCCGGGCGAACTGCTCGGCGGAGATCTGCCGCAGCTCCTCGTTGAAGTTGGCAATGACGAGAGTATCCACGCCTAGCTGCTCCAGGCCACGCTCCCGTGCCAACGCCAGGCGGACGTTGAGACTGCCACACGGACCGAAGACCTCTACCGGTGCCGGCTCAAAGGTCAGCGCAGTCAGCGGTGCGCCGAGTTCCTGGGCAGCCCGCAGCGCCGCGTCGAATACCGCCCGGTGGCCCAGGTGCACACCATCAAAACTGCCGTCGGCGACCACACGCCGAGTTGGCTGCAGTGCCGGATTGTCGAAGCCCTTGATTATCTCCACTGCACGACTCTCTCTCCCAGCTCAAGCATCCCAATGGAAAACCTTGCGCGGTTGAAGCCGCCAGCGATTGCCTACTTGCCTGCTCTCTGCCACGCACAGCAAACTGCCCCCGCGGGTCACTACCGCTGCCAGGCCGGCCTGACCGTCAGCGTGCTCGGTTTCGTGAGCATTACCGTCCCGCAGCCGCTCGGCTGCTGCCTGGTCCACAACAACTCTCGGCATGTGCGCCAACATCTTCGGTGGATTGATGAGCACGGCTTGCGCCGCGTCGCAGCCATCAAGGGCCGCCAGTCTCTCCAGGGTCCAGGCATCTTCCAGATGATGCGGACCAATCTGCGTGCGTAGCAGAAACGAAAGATACCCGCTGGTGCCCAGTCGGTTGCCCAGCAACTCCGCTAAGCTACGCACATACGTCCCTTTGCTGCACTGAACCTCGGTGAGCGCCGTTGGATGCTTACCCTCGGCAAACTCAATAAGCTCCCAGCGATGGATTGCCACCTGCCGCGTGGGAAGCTCCACTGCTTCGCCGCGCCGAGCGCGCTTATAGAGCCGGGTCCCGTTCCGACTGACCGCAGAGTGAGCTGGCACCGCAATCTCCAGGGGACCGGTCAGGGCTGCGAGGGCCTCTTCAACCTGTTCAGCGGTCACACGACCGGCATCCTGCTGCGCGGTCAGTTGGCCCTCGGCGTCGGCTGTGGTGGTGGCAAGGCCCAGAGTGATCTCGGCCCGGTAGACCTTATCACAGTCCACCAGGTACTCGGATAGACGCGTCGCAGCGCCTAGGCACAAGACCAGCAGCCCTGCGGCGGCCGGGTCAAGCGTACCGGTGTGTCCCGCCTTTACCGCCCAAAGCTTGCGCACAAAGTCCACAACATCGTGGGAGGTCATTCCCGGTGGCTTGACGACCAATAGGCCACCGTGCATACCAGCTCACCGCTTCCTGTCAAGTGCATCCTCAATTGCCTGGATAACCTTGGCTCGCACTTCAGGCAACGCCCCGGGCACTGAGCAGCCCGCCGCTGGCACGTGGCCGCCCCCGCCAAAGGCCTCAGCAATCGCCGCGACATCAACAGCTGACGAGCGCAGGCTAACCCGCCAGTGATTGTGGCTGATCGCCTTGAAGAGGACCTGGACCCCGCTGTCCGCGACCAGCTTGAGCAGATCAATAATGCCTTCGGTATCTTCCTGACTGGCTCCCGCGACAGTAAAATCACGTGGGGTGAGCGCAGCGTGCACAATCCGTCCGTTCGCCGCGGTGGCCAGGCAGGCCAGTGCCCGACCGCGCAGTCGGGCTGCGGCCGGTCCGATTCGGTTCTGGACTTCAGTAGCAATCCCCCACGGGTCTGCTCCGGCCTGAACCAGCTCACCGGCAGCAATCAGCACGTCCGCTGAGGTATTCTCATAGGTGAAGAAACCGGTATCTGTCGCCAGCCCACAGTATAGACAGGTAGCTATTCTCTCATCTATTTGCGCACCGAGAGCGCTGATAACGCGGTATACCTGGAGCGCTGTTGCCGCCGCGCCGGTGTCCAAGTAGTCCACATCGCCGCCGCCCTGATTGGTCCGGTGATGGTCTATCCATACGACGACTGACGCTTGCTCAACGATGCCGGCCAGCTCGCCGAGCTGCTGACAGTCGCCCGCGTCCAGGACCACAGCCACGTCGAAGTCGTCGGGCACGACACTAGTTACCCGATCCGTTTCTGGCAGAAAGTGATAACGGGCTGGCACAGGGTCAGCACAAAGCACGGGGACGAACTGCCCAGACTGCTCGAGGGCGAGACTCAGAGCCAGCCCACTGCCGACCGCGTCGCCGTCGGGATGGTGATGGATGAGGATAACCGTGGGACGCCGTGCGTTGAGCAGTTCGGCAATCTGGGCAATAACCAGCTGGTAATCAGCAGCGGGCAATTGCTGGTCATTCTCTCCACTGGGTCGGCCCAACTGGGCCTGCTCAGACTCAAATTGGTTGATCAGTGATTCGATGCGTTGGGCCTCGCGAGCGGTCTCGTCCAGCTCAAAGACAAGGCTGGGGATGCGCTTCAGATGCACTCTCTGGGCCAACTCACTGCGCACCAGTCCGCGGGCCCGGCCCAGAGCTTTCATCGTATTGCGGACGTCGCTGTCTTCGCCCATAACACCGACATGGACCCGTGCACGCGCCAGATCGCCCGAGACCTCCACCTCGGTAATCGTTACGAACCCGAGGTCAGGGTCGCGCACGGCCGTGCGGATTATGTCGCTGATTTCCTGTTGGAGAAGGTGACCAACACGCATTTGGCGGCGAGTAGGCATATCACAAGCCTTGTTGCCCTCAAGTAGTCGGCACGAGCCGTCCGAGCAAAGATGCCCCTCCCACGTCCTGATATATCCCCGACCTTGCTACCATCAGATAATCTCGACCGTCTCAGACTGGACGGTTACACGGGGCTGGGACTGTATGAACTGCGAGGCGGCCGAAAGCATCCGATGAGTTTGGGCCGTGCTGTTGCTGACCGTGACGGTGGCGATCCGGGCGAGCCGATGACAATCCTGATAGGCCACCTCGGCCACTGCGACTTTCAGGCGGTTCCGTAGCCGCGTCAGGAGGCCGCTCAACACGTGGCGCTTCTCTTTGAGGCTATCGGCTTCAGGTATGGCTATATCGGTGGTCAGCAGGCCGACGAAGATAGGCATTTGTCCCGGTCAGTAATCCGTAAGATTATCCAGCGGGCAGCAGAACCGCATCCTCCTAGTTCAGCCATCTAGGCGCCAGACTCCTAGTCCTCCTCAGGCAGTGTTCGCCTGATCTCCACCTCAATGTACGCCTTAATGGCATCACCCTCTTCCCAGTTGTTGAAGCCCTCGGCAGCTATTCCGCACTCCTGGGGTGCTTCGACCACAGCGACATCATTCTCGAAGCGACGCAGGGAAGTGAGTGGACCATCGAAGACCTGCTCGTCACTGCGCATAACCTCGATGCGGACCCCACGCTCCAGCCGGCCGTTGGTCACGCGGCATCCGGCAATGACGCCAACGCGCGAAACGCGGAAGGTTTGCAGCACCTCGGCCTCGCCGACAAGCTGCTGTTCGTAGATCGGATCGAGCATGCCGACCATCGCCCGCCGGATGTCGTCGAGCACCTCGTAAATGACATCGTAGGTTCGCACTTCCACGTGCTCGTCTTCGCCCGCCCGCCGGGCACTGCCACCGGCAGTCACGCGAAAGCCCAGCACGATCGCCTGGGAGGCGGCCGCCAGCAGGATATCGGACTCAGTAATCTCGCCTACGCCACTGTGGACGACGTTGATCTCGATTTCGTCAAGCCGCTCGCTGAGGCCAGCCAGGTTGCTCTCGGCAGCTTGGGCTGTGCCCCACACATCCGACTTGAGCACGATATTGAGCTGCTTGACTGGGCTGTCGCCCAGTTCCTGCTGAATGTGCCGCAACTGGACCTCGGCCTGGCCGACCAGATGGCTCTCCCACTTGACCCCCTGCCGTTCCTCAGCTAGACTACGAGCTTCCCGGGCACTCTGGCAAGTCTGCATGATTTCGCCGGCTTCGCCGACATCAGCCAGTCCCACTATCTCCACAGGTCGGCCCGGTCCCATACTCTTGACCGGCTTGCCCCGCCAGTCACGCAGGCGTCGTACACGGCCCCACGAGGAGCCACACATGACAATATCGCCGACCGATATCGTCCCGTTGCGGATCAGCACAGTCACCAGCGCGCCCTCACTGGCGTCTACACTCGACTCGACAACAACACCCAAAAAGTCGGCCTCTGGGTCGGCCCACAGTTCCTGAACCTCGGCAATCAGCAGGATCATCTCGAGCAGGTCATCAAGCCCCTCTCGGTGCAAAGCCGAGATCTGCACGACGACCGTGTCACCACCCAAGTTTTCGGGCACTATCTCATGCTCCAGGAGTTCGCGCTGGACCGTCTCGATATCCGCCGCAGGCAAGTCGACTTTGTTGACGGCCACTATCATCGGGACATCAGCGGCGCGGATATGATCAATGGCTTCCTCGGTCTGGGGCATCACTCCGTCGTCAGCAGCAACTATCAGGATCGCGACATCGGTGACCTGCGCCCCCCGGGCCCGCATAGCAGTGAAGGCCGCGTGGCCAGGGGTGTCTACGAAAACGATGGCTTTGCCGTCAACGGATACCTCCGAGGCTCCGATATGTTGGGTAATGCCGCCGCTTTCTTCCTCTGCCACATTTGTATCGCGCAACGCATCGAGCAGCGTAGTCTTACCGTGGTCAACATGTCCCAGAACAGTTACCACCGGCGGGACGTCAATAGCGGACTCGGGCCGCTCACCGGTTGGCCGCGCCGCCAACTCCGACAACGGTCGGACTGCTTCTTTGCCCCGACGCTCGGCCTCAGCAGCCGCTTCCAGCTCGGCAATATGGTGCTCCAGTTCGGCCATACCTTCGAGCAAGTCGGCATCGTGGACCGGCGGCGAGAACTCCTGCTCCGCCCATTCCTCCGTTTCCGCTTTCTCCCCCGGCTTGACTACTTTGTGCCGGCCATCTTCTTGAGCAGCTTGCACCTCGGCCGCAGCCTGCGCCCCCTTGCGGGCCTCCTCAGCCTGCTCAGCCAGCAGCTCGGTGGCAGCCACACCCGTCTCCGGATCTATGGCCGAGGCCGGGGTAACATTTTCTACCCCCATCTCGGACAACACGGCGATGAGTGCTTCACTGCGCAATCCTAGTTTCTTGGCTAAAGAAAAGATACGGATCTTGGCCAATTAACGGTACCTCCGCGCCGCAGTTGATTTCCCTCTCCAGGACCGCAAGCCAACCCCAGGGGATCTGACCTTGGCTGCTACGAATCCTTAACCTCGATGACTATCTCCCCCGCCTCCAATTCCTCCAGCGTCCCGCTGCCTCCCGCCAGTAGATTCCGCAGCATACTCACCTGCTCACCCGTAATGTTACTGGCATGACTGGTAATCTCGACGTCCTCGTCCTGGAGAATCTCGACCAGGTCCCGGCTCTCTACTCCCAGCTCTCGAGCTATCTCGTAGACGCGCATCGTCGCCGGTTCGGCCGCGGCTTCGCGGGCCGCCTTCTCTTGCTCCTGCCACTGCGAGTGACTACGAATGTCAATCTTCCAACCGATAAGCTGGGCCGCCAGCCGGACGTTCTGTCCCCGCCGCCCAATTGCCAGCGACAGTTGATCGTCCGGGGCGATGACTACCGCGGAACGCTCATCTTCGTCAAGGATCACGCGACTGGCTCGCGCCGGCGACAGCGCATTCTTGAGGTATTCAGCTAGGGTTTCATCGTATCGTACAATGTCAACCTTCTCACCGCGCAGTTCATCCACGATCGCCTGTACTCGGCCTCCCCGATGGCCCACACAGGCCCCCACCGCGTCTACCTGAGTATCGTTGGAGAGTACCGCAACCTTCGAACGGGCCCCCGGCTCGCGGGCGATCGCCTTTACTTCCACAATGCCCTCGTAGACCTCGGGTACTTCCAGCTCAAAAAGCCGCTTAACGAGCATCGGGTGCGTGCGCGATACGATAATCTGGGGATTCTTGGTCGTTCTGCGCACATTGAGGATGTAGACCTTGATGCGGTCATTGAACCGGTAAGGCTCGCCCGGTATCTGCTCGTGGGAGGGCAGAATGGCCTCAGCATCGCCGATAATGACAAAGACACTGCGGGCATCGCGCCGCTGCACTTCAGCGGTGACTACCTCCCCGACACGCTGGATGAAGCGGTCATAGGTGATCTCGCGCTCCGCTTCCCGGATGCGCTGGATGACGACCTGCTTGGCGGTCTGCGCCGCGATACGTCCGAAGTCCCCCGCATCAATCTCTCGTTCATCGTAAAGTCCGGAGGACTGAATCGTCCCCAAATCCATATCTTCTTCGTCCAGGTCTTCTTCGTCCAGCAGCTCAGTGTCACTACTAGGCTCTTCGCGGCGCGCAAACAAGCGCACCTTCCTCTGCTGCGGATCAATCTTGATGTGCACATCCTCAGTCCCACCATAGCGCTTACGATACGCCGAGGTCATCGCTATCTCCACCGTCTGCAGTAGGGAAGACATGGGAATGTCCTTCTCCTTCTGCAATTGCTCAAGGGCATCAATCAGGTCGCCATTCATGCTCCGCTCACCTCCCGGGTCCAACTGTCGGAGTCACCAGGTTAGGTCCTCCTTGTCGTTCCAGTCTCCGTCCAGCCGGGCGGCAACGATATTCTCCATTGGCACCTCTACGGTACCACTATCAGTCTCGAGCACCACACAACTGTCTCTCAGGCCTCTGAGTCTACCCGTCAGCGTCACCTTGCGGTGCGACCGCTCGACAGTGAGCGCGGCCTTCTCCCCCGCAAAACGGTCGAAATCCGCCTCGCGGGTCAGGGGGCGTTCCCCCCCCGGCGATGAGACGACAATATCATAGTTGTAGCGCACCGCATCCAGCGTCTCCAGTAGCACCGAAATCCGCCTGGCCACTTGTGCACAGTCCTCACTGGTAACGCCGCCAATCTTGTCAACATACACAGTCAAGATCTGCCGGCCGACCGGGCCCTTGAGCTCCGCCAGGACCAGCTCATACCCGAACTCTTCCAGCATCCGCGCAATCTCCGGCTCGACCTCATCCAAGGTTGGGTCGCCCTGCCGGCGCATCACTCACCACTGACTCCTCTGCGATCAAAGATATAGCCGTCATCTCATAAACAACAGGGAGTGGGCCAACAACCCACTCCCAGGATAGCTCACCTGAGATTAAATCTGTGTCTATTATACCCAATTCCGTTGGATATTGCAAGCTGGTCACAGTAGTTTCTCGACAACAAAGGCTGCGGCCAGGAGGAAATTGCCGACCGACGGAGAAATAGAAACGACATGTAGCCCTGAGCAGAGAGCACCGGAGACGATAGCGATGGCCGACGACAACCTCTCGGAACGTAGGCGCGAAGCTGATAGGCTCTTCCAGGAGGCCCGGGAGGCTTACAGCAAAGGCCGGCTGGCCTGGGCGGTCGAGCACGCGCGCCAGGGGCTTCGCACGGATGGCAGCTACAATGAACTCCGCCACTGGCTGGCAGAACGTTACCTAGAAGCCGAGGCCGTAGCGCAAGCTTCGCGCCAGTACCAACTCATCCTGCGCGCTGCCCCTGACGACCACAAGGCCTGGACGGCGCTGGCGGAGATTGATCCCCAGGGCGCAGACCGCATAAAGCGACTGCACGAGATCCCTCCTGATCCCTTCGTTGCCGAACGCCTCGCTCGGGGGGGCGACAATTTTGATTCGATAGAGGCCCCCACAGCCGGTGAGCAACCGGATGAAGAGGCAATCGGCACGCCCTTCTTGTACGGCAGCGAACGCGCCGAGGAGTTTGAAACGCTTGACGAGCTTGTTCCCGAGCAAGAAGCGGCACCGGCCAGCAGCGTGCTCTTTGTGACCGACCAGGAAGGCGCGGAGGAGTTCCAGCCCCTGGATCAACTCAGCCCAGAGGAGGCCGGGGCAAGTGAACGCCCCCGGCTCTGGGAATTTGAGCAGGATCGCGACTACTGGCAGCAGTGGCTGGCTACTGAACCGGTCCCCGCCGTAGTGGCGGAAATTGAAAGGTTATGTACGCAGCCGGGTGGCGTGGACCAGATTCTGGCCCAATGTGTCCGCCTGCGCCCCAGCAGCCACCCCGAGGCAGTTGCTGCGGCGCAGACGGCCGCCCAGCAGCTCGGCACCGACCTACCCGAGCTCTTTCTGGTGCCCGAGCCCGACATTCTGCCGCTGGTCTTCCGGGAGGAGCCAGCCGCCGTGGGGCTGACTACCGGAATGCTCCGGACATTCAATGAGGCCGAGCTGACCTTCGTAATGGGCAGGTGCCTGGGCCCCATCCTGAGTGGGTACCTGGCTGCTCTCCAGGCGGTTGACCTCTTGCTTGCCCGGCGTATACCTATCAGCAATGAACTGCACCCGATGGTGCGCGATATTTTCGCGCGGGCGACTGGCCCGCAGACCGCCCAGTCGACTCCCGAGGCCCTGGCGCCGGTCAGAGCCGTCGGCCACGCCTGGCAACAGCGTGTCGAACTCTCCGCAGACCGGGCCGGACTGCTGGCCTGCCGCGACCCTGACGCGGCGTGCAGCGCCATCGCACGCTGCACCGCGGAGCGTGCTCAAGCGGCCACACACTTGACAATAGAGAAGTTCATGGCCAGCTATGAGGGGCAGGACATGCAGAAGCTAGCGGCTATTCCGCCGCAGGAGAATCCTGCCACTAGCCCTGACTATGCAGCCTATCGCGTTCGCATGCTGCGATGGTGGGCGCGGACCGAGGACTATCAAGCAGCTTGTCGACAGTTGGACAACGACTTAGGAGGTGACCGCCCATGAGTGAAGCCTTGGCTCTGCCTTGGCCGACCATGGTGGTGCGCTTGCTCGTGGCCTTTGTGCTCGGCGGCATAATCGGCCTGGAGCGGGAGCGGCGTGAGCGACCGGCGGGGCTGCGCACCCATATATTGGTCACCGTCGCCTCCGCCCTGCTGATGATGATATCAGGGCTGGTTGCCGGCGACACCTTCGACCCGGGGCGCATTGCTGCTGCTGCGGTCACGGGAATCGGCTTTCTTGGTGCCGGCACGATTATCCGCTACGGCGGCGACGTGCGCGGCCTGACCACGGCCGCCACTATCTGGGCAGCGGCGGCGGTAGGCCTGACTGTCGGCCTGGGCTGGTACGCGGCAGCCCTTTGCGCCACGCTCCTCATCTTCTTCACCCTGACCGCGATGCACAGACTGGAAGGGGTACTGGGCGGGGCAAGCCGAGAGCGACATGTACTGGTGCAACTGGTACCCGGTGGCGCTCAGCTTTGCGGAGATCTGCTCGAACTCCTGCGCGAGGCGGGTGTGCATATTGCCGCCATTGACTTTGAGGGCGATGCGCACGAGCAGCTTGTGCTCCACTGCCGCATCCCCAGACGGATGCACACCGATGCCCTGCTCGATCTCCTCGCTGCACGGGACGAGGTCCTCTCAGGCGGGCTGGCCTCTTAGGCAACACGGCTGAGCCCTTATAATGCTAGTGTATGGCTACTCCCAGGCCCCACCGCCTGGGCCGTCCAGGACCAGCCAGCCCTGGTTGCGAGTATCTTCGGGACCGGTCTCGCCGGGCGCAGCACACCAGGTGGACAGTTCGTCTCCGGCACTCTTGACTCGCCGCACAATATTGAGCCGGAAGGTCCGGTGGCGGCACGGCCACCAGCCCAGCTCCTGCAGCGGCACCTTTAGCTCCGCAGTCCACCGGCCCTCCTGGACCTTAGTAGCCCAGACGAAGTCATAGTCGTACTCAAGTGGCTGGCCGAACTGCTTACCTTCGGGTAGCAACATCGCGTCCAGAAATCCACCTGCCGGGCTGAGTGCCACTCGCAGATAGGGCCGATCTTCCGAGGTGGGACGCAGGAACAGCACCACCGAATCGTCTGCCTCTACTGGCCCGTCGCGCCTTAGTTGTATGCCGGAAACCTGGCGGGTGTCCTGTTCACATTCTAGGGCGACGTACAGATTCTCGCGGTGGTACGCCATTTTCACTATCGTCTGATTCTCCGCCGCCTTTTGCGCGCCTACCGTGAAGTCTGATATCACTTCGGCGCGCGCCCACACTTCTTCGCTCAGCTCACCGTCAACCGTCGGTGGCTCCTGCGCCGCGACCGCAGCGGCGATCTTCATCGCCATCGCGGTCACATCGTCAACTGTTTCGTTGTAGGCATCCGGGCTGCGCGTACCGAAGTCGTTAGCAATACGCCGTTCGATCTCTGCACGGATAGCTCTACCAGAAACGAGGCGTATCTTCACTGCGTCCTTGACAACCTCCCGCGCAGTCTTGCTAGCAGCCCAGTAGTTAAAGTCGCTCTCGATCGGCTTACGCTCACGCATCCCGGGCACCACTACCCAGTTGCTCCTATTGTGGTTCCAGGCAGGGAAAAACGCGATATTGTCCCCGCCGATCATTTCCTGTACCTGCTTGCGATATTCTTCCTTTGTCTTCCACTCGCTGACGGCACGCTGCCACGGGGCCACCTCCCTGACGGGTGCGTCCTGGGCTATCAGCCGGTGCACCATCTCACCCTGCCACCAGTCAGTGCCCAGGAAGACGGTGACATCCCACGTCTTGCGGAAGAACTCGATCCTATCCTTGACAATGTCGGTGGTTGCCATTGCTGCCGCCCGGTCCAGGTAGCCGGTGCACTCCCTCATAATCTCCGGCGTAAAGATCCGGAACTGTTTAGGGGTGTTGACCTGCCGCCAAATCCGGAAGTCTGAACGGCCCGGGTCAGACTGCTCATTCCAGGCCTGCTCGCAGCGGGCGAAGTACTTTTTCATCGGTGCGGCTGCTTCCCGGAACATCCGCTCGTTCCACTCCTCTTGCAGCCGGTCCACGTCCACGTCAGGATTCCACAGGATGCGCGCCATCATGTACAGCCGCGGACCGTCCAATCCATAGTTCGGGTACAGCTCACCATAATACCCCTGCAAGTTATGCTTCATTGCATACTGGATTTCGTCCTGGAATACATGAGTGAATATATGGGGTACACCATAGCCCAAGCCGTAGCCGTACTCATATATGCCAATCTGGTTGACCTTGTCGCCCCAGCGCGCATACAGTTCGTAGTTAGCAGCCCGGTGCCGCGGGAAGACCGAGTCGCCCATCGTTACACATATATACGGCATGATATTGGGTTGAAGGCGCATCTCCGGCGGCGGGACAACGTAGCCGAGATAGGCCAGAGTCCCGAGCAGTTTGTCCGGATGTGTTTTCTCCAGCTCAAAAGCTACCTTGTTCAGCCATCCGAAGAACAGATACGAGTTGTTGTTGTACCGCCACCCGCGGAAGTTGATGTACTTCTTGAGGGGGCGGCAGTTCTCACAGTCGCAGAATGACTGGCCGTCCTCCGGACCGAAGGAGAACGATTCCACATTGGGGTCTTTGTCCCAGGCCTCGCGTGCAGTCTTGGCAGCTAACTGAATCGCGCCCGGTTCGGTCAGACAGGGCCGGCTCCTGCTGCGTTTCCCGCCGTACTCGGCGAAGTACTCTGGGTGTTCGTCAAAGTACTTGTCAGCGTCGAATACCGTGCGGAGGTTGTGGCGGCTGTGGTAGCGAGGGCGCATGCGCATTCGTTTCATCCACTCTCCGCCTCCAGCCCGGCCCGCCCCCTCCCACTGCCGCGAGAGCACCCCTGGCATCTCGGTGCGCCGGGTCGGTGCCACCAGAATACGATCATGGTGCGGCACATCCTCACCCAATGGTCCAGGAATCAGCCAGCGCACCCCGACGTGACGCTCCAGGAAATCGCAGGCCGCAAAGTAAGTGCCATAATCAGCGGGACCGAACAGAAAGATGCGGGGAGGCTCAACCACGACCATGAAGCCATCCTGGTCCAGGGCGCCCAGCTCCTCTGCGAACCGCTCCTCGGTGGTTTGGCAGCGCCCCACATAGATGGGGAACACCTTCAAGCCTGGCTTGAAATCGGCTTCGCTGACGGCGTTAAACTCCTGGCCGGTTGCCTTGTTCAGATAAGAGACGAGGTCTTTCGAGGCGTCGTCAATCTTCCTTCTCGAGCCCCGCCGGGTAGACAATGGTAGCCTGCCGTTCACCGTCGAGCACGGGGAATTCGTTGGCGCCAAAGACACCTACCACGACTGACACAAGCAGCAAGCAGGCCATGAACACACGCATAATCAATCCTCCCATATTTGCGCAGATTACCAGCGGCCACCGTATTTATAAAGACAACGACATACTGCCGTCAAATGCCCGCCCTCGTAGATGCGTGCCACGCCCTGTTCCTGAGCGTATTCGCGCGACTCCGGCCGCAGATCTGCCACCACAACTACTTCAGTAAGATCGCTAGCCATGGCCTCCGCCATATTCAGTCGGCCGATTACCCCACATCCGATAACTCCCAGTTTGACTGGTTCCATCTCTTGTGATTCTCCTCACGGTAGAGTCCTGAGCACCCGTTCATGGCGCCGTTCGCACTGTAATGTTGGATGCCGGAGGGCATTTCACTGCTGGAGGATAGGGGCTCAGTCAGCAACCCCTATTTGTTGCAGGCGCTTCTGCACGCTGAAGCCCCTGATATAGCCAGGGTCCCCGAAGCCGTTGCTCACTAGGAAGTCAGCGTGCTGCTGTAAGAATTCGACAATGCTGTGCTCTATCGCCACTGCCTTGTCCTTATCTTGCAAGGCGGACTCAGCCACCTCTGACTCGAGGCACAGCGCAGCGAACTCGGCGTGTAGCTGCGCAGCCTTGATGCGCGTCTGGATAGTCTGGTCGTCACCCGCCAGGCGCAGGGCCTCCGCAAATGTGCTAGCCAGTGCGTGCGCCTCTTCGACGTGATCCTGCGCCAGTCCTGCCTCCATCGAACGCATCAGGCTCTCGCGCGCTCCTCTCATCACCTCAGCCGCCGGCCCGCAGTAATGGGCGTAGAAATCTGTCTTAGCGGCTTCCAGGTCCAAGTCAGTGTCCCAGAGCAACTCGCCGAAGAGCCACTTGCCCAGTGGGTCTGGCCACAACATGACCGGTGGGCAGCAGTCGAAGAAGCCATCGAAGCCCTTCTCGCGATAGAAGTGGATATCCGCTTGCATGACTTCTGGTGAGGGACTGAGCAGCGTTCGTCCGACAGCCTGGCGACCACGAGGCACGAACATGCTGTTGATCATGTCGAAGTAGTACTCGAATACGGTCTTGGTGCCGCGGTAATCCTGCGCGTCAAGGTACTCGAGCCAGCCGTTCAAGCGATCTCGATAGACCACATTAGCCCAGCTGTCACTGGTGAAGGGCCCGAAGTGGCCACCGTGGCGACCGCAGGGGGCATAAAGAAAGTCCATCTTCTCGCCATGGTTGTATAGCGCCACCTCAATCGGTGCCTCGCGCGTGTCGAAATATGCAATCCAGCCCAGACGCCCCTCCCAGCCGCGCTCATCCAGGCGTTTTCTGGCCTCGTTGGTGACCAGTATATTCCAGTCACCAGGGTTCCAGTTGCGGCTCTGGCACTGCTCACACCGACAAAAAGGGTTGTCAAACTTGTCCGCTGCCCAGATAGAGACCAGATCTTTTCCGTCGGCAACGACGTAGTTGGTGACGTTCTCGGCGAACCAGGCCAGCGCCTCGGGATTGGAGAAGCACAGCGTATGTCCATTGGCCACGCGCTGTCCGGCCTCATCCATTGGGAGCCAGTCCTCGTGCCCGGCGAAGTCCATGGCCGTGTGCTCTCCGTCTGCTCTATACTGCTGCGTCACGAGCTTGGGCCACAGGTGACCCCAGCCCCACTGACGTAAGTCCCGGGCCTCGGCCTCCGCGAGCTGTTCGCCGCCGCCTTTCCATGGGTTAGAATTGAAGTTGTAACCCATGCGCGCCGTCTGCGCCGGCGTGCCTGCTATTGGGTAGCGGTGCTTGAAATCGGGTTCTCGGCGCACATCGAGGTCATCAGGAACGCTCAGCGTCCGCCGCGTCGGGATGATTGTCGCGATCTGAGTCGAGTCATACCAGCGGCAGCCCAGTTCACGCAGCAGGCCGTAGACGCCGTACAGACAGCCGCGCGGCTCGGTCGCCTGGATGATGACATCGGCATCCTGGATGTGCAGCCAGTAGCCGTCATAGTGCGGATGCGGTGCGTCGGGCTTCAGCTTCAGGACAATACGCGCGCCCGTGGTGCTTCGCTCACTCGTGACGATGGGCAGTTGGACGCCGCTCATCTGCTCGACGAAGTGGATCAACTCCCGAGCGGCGGTCCACTCGGGGCCTGGGTCGGGGGCGTCGGCTCTTACGACCACTGCAGCCCGGGCTTCGCCCTCGCCTACGAGAACCACATCCGCTGCCACCGACCCGCTGCTGCCCAGCATCAGCAGCAAACTCGTTACCGCTGCCAGACCGGCTGTTGTGGAAAGCATCGTAGTTGCCGTTGTCATCCTCCCGTCTAGTGGTCAAGACTGCTGCAAAAGTCACCTTATACTCCTGGAAAACGCCGGTTTCGAGCCCTCTTGAACAAGACTGGCCGTATTCACAATACTGCCTCCTGTTCAAGTCTTTTGCTTCCGATCATGGGTTAGCCCGGCCCGAAGCGGAAGGCATGCAGCTTCGCCCCGAACTGCAGCTCGAAGCGCAGTCTTACCGGCTGGCCGGCCAGTGCCGAGACATCCGACTCGCCGCCGCGCCAGGTGACCACGCGGTCAACCGTATTGGCTGTATGTACCCGATCGCAGTCGTCCAGCGTGTAGCCCTCGATGGGAGTGCCGTCGGCGTCCTGGATCTCTACTCGCGCCAGGCCCAGCGCCGAGGTCTCGATGTTAAGATGCAGCGCCTCACCCTCGAAGCGCACCGGGCAGGTGCTAAACTCCCCGCCGATATAGTCAGCCTCCACCGCCGTGAACCTATCCTTAAGCAGCACGACCCGACTGAAGACGTCCTTCTCGCGTGCCACTTTCCCGCTATGGTAGGCGTGTGTGCCCATGTAATACATCCAGATCTCATCGTCATGTAAATACATTCCCCGTGACATGTATAGATTGGTATAGGCCACCTGAGGCCGCGGTAGACCTGCCTGCGCATATAGTCCCGGCAACTCAGGGTCCAGCCTGCTTTCCGAGTCCAGCGCAATCCACGGCTGGCGATCGTATCTGTGCCAGTTAATCCCGTCGCGACTGGCCGCAACGGCAATGTCAATGGGGCCGGTATTGAGGGTATCCAAACTCGTTCGGGGAAACACTGAAAGATCGTCAGACAGGTACCAGTCCTCGTAGTGCAGGTAGGGGGTGGTGAATAGAAAGTATGCGTCCTGAGCGTAAGGGTACTCGATGACCTCGGGGGTGTAAAAATCCGCCACCGACACCCCGCCGAAGTGGGGATCCTTCTCGTCAAATTCAAAGACCACCTCGGGCATCGGGAAGCTGGACAGATCGTCGGTAACTGAGCGCCCAATCGCCCGCATAGAATACACGTCCTCGCGTCCTAACCTCTTACTCCACCCCGCGAAGTAGGCCTAGCGTTCGGGCGGCGCCGGGTAGGCGTTATTCACCCGGACATAGGCGACGTATTTGTCAAGTCGTGTGTCATAGAAACAGGTGTTGTGGCTATCCATTCCGCGAGGGAACAATGCTTCTCCCGGAAAGAGCCCCTGGTGCATAAGCTTCCACTTGGCGCCGTCGCGGGATACGAATATCTTGTTAGCGGGGGGATTAAAGAGCTTATATCGCTCACTGGGCGGGGCCTGCGGATCAATGAACGGCGTGGGCCGACCGAAGTAGGCCCCCAAGATGTCATCAAGATCAGGCGGTGTGCCCACAGCCACCCGGCGCCAATGAATCCCATCCTTGGTAAGAGCATGGAACCCCCGAAATACTCCGTCTACCTCGAACAAGGTGGCGTAGGCCTTGGGAAACGGCCCCACCAGGCACTTCTCATAGGTCTTGCGCGGTGGGCATAGCACGATGCGACAGCCCTCAGTTGAGTCCAGGTAGCGCCCGTCAATGAACACCTGGTTGCGACTGCCGATGTCCACAACCTCACCTCCTTCTTGCGCAATTCCGGTGTGCGTGCAACTGACGATGAGCACACCCATCATTAGCCACAGAAACACGTCCGCTGTCATCGACTCTTCAACACGACTGGCCGTCTTCATAATATTGCCTCGTTTTTAGAGTATGTTCAAAACGTGTGATTCTGTGTTATCATAGCCCGCTGACGCTTCGCTGGCAATAGCTACGGTCGTCATCACTGCACTGCAATAGGAGTCACACTATGAAGCGGCAGCCATACGACACAGACTTGACTGATGCTGAAGGGGAGGTCATTGAGCCGTTGATCCCGTCAGCGAAGCCCGGAGGCAGACCCCGCAAGTACCATATGCGCCAGATAGTGAATGCTATTTTCTACGTGCTGCGTAGTGGCTGCGCCTGGCGGCACCTGCCCCACGACTTTCCGAAGTGGGCAACGGTCTACCACTACTTTGGCAAGTGGCGCGACGATGGCACAGCGCAGCGACTTCACGATGCCTTAGGTAAACAGGTTCGGGAAGCTGCCGGCAGGCACCCTGAGCCCAGTGCCGGCATCCTCGACAGCCACTCGGTGAAGACCACTGAAAAAGGGGGCCTCGCGGGTATGATGCTGCAAAGAAAGTAAAGGGGCGGAAGCGTCACCTCCTGGTGGACACCATGGGCTTGGTGCTGGCAGTATTGGTTCATGCTGGCGACGTACAGGACCGGGATGGCACCAAGAAGCTGCTGACCAAAGCCAGTGCGTGGCTTCCGAGGCTGAAGCGGATCTGGGCTGATGCAGCGCACGGCGGACAGTTGGTTTTGACTGGGTGAAAAGCCGCTGCCGATGGATACTGAACATCGTACGTCGCAGTGACGCCGCCGAGGGCTTTGAAGTGTTGCCAGGCCGGTGGGTCGTTGAGTGGACGTTCGCGTGGTTGGGGAAGTATCGCCGTCTGAGCAAGGACTATGAGTATCACCCGCGCTCCAGCGAAGCGATGCTACACCTGGCAATGACTCACGTGATGGTACGGCGCTTGGCCCGCGCGGCGACTTCTTAAACACACTCTAAGCTGCTACGGGGTCAGAGTCTGCTGACGGCTCGTGCGTCTTGACAGTTCCCTGCCGATATGTTAACCTAAGATTGTGTCTAGGAGATGCGGGCGATTTTTGTGACCATAGGTGGGGCTGTAGCTCAGTCGGTTTAGAGTGCCGGCCTGTCAAGCCGGAGGTCGCGGGTTCAAGTCCCGTCAGCCCCGCCATACGGGACTCTTGCCTAGATCGCGAGTGATAGCTCTACGCATTCATCACTTCCGAAAAAGTTCCGATAATCGTCCCGTAGGGGGAGCCAGTTTTCGTAGAAATCCGAACTTCAGGCGATGCCTAGCCAGCTCGCGCTCAGGCGCGTTGGGGCGACAATATCGACGCTCTGGCCGCCGCGGAGTTCGGGATTCCAGTTCGACCCTCAAGCCCGTCTCTGAACTCGGAGGCGGGCTTCGTGTTTTCCAAGGGAGGAGCAATCCTGGGGCGTAAGAGGAACACAAGAGTTGGGAGGGGGCCCACCAGCACTAGGCTTATGCGGATGTGCCCGGCGCCTCGGGCTGCAGCCTTCCCGCTGCAGGGCGCAGCTACTGCAGGTGCTCGAAGAGGTACACACGCTCCGGCACACTGCGGCCCTCCAGCCGCGATGACGGGAGCCTCGGTTTGTGGGTAAGCCGCTATTCGGGCTGCTCATACCAGGGCACGTCGCTCTTGTCCTGGCCCCATATCTCGACGTCGAGCCGGTCTTGGAGCATCTGTTGGTACTTTGCCTCCTGCAAGACCCTGTACCGCTCCCACACTTGAGCGAGGAAGAAGACGTCAGACGATAGGTCGCCCCTCGATAGCAAGTCGTGGCTGGTGATCTGGCGCCGCTCTGCTTCAGCCGCGGCCTTCGCGTCCTCGACCCACGGCCCCAGGAAGCCAGCGAACTGACCGGCAAGCATGTCAATCGTGTGCCACTTGGTCTGCTGGCCCCAGGAGGCCATCGCGGCGGCGACCGTCTCCTCGTACTCCATCTCCGCTCTGCCGATCTCCTGGGCGAGTTTCCCGCGCACCAGCTCGCTTTCCGTCGCGATGAGTTCCCCGAAGCACTCCTCAATCCGGCTCAGAGCAGCACGCAGCCGCACGAGTTCCTCCTGGTCACGCAACGACGCGAATAGCCGATAGGTGTCCGAGACCCTTGCCTCCGGTACTGGCTTCTTGGCCAACGCCGCGACCGTGACGTCTAACGGTGGGTAGGATGCATCGGAGGCAAAGCACTTCATGAGGGCGGGGTCTTGGACAACAATGTCCGAGATGAACGGCGCATACTCCTGGGTATCAAAGAGCGCATGTGTCCGCAGTCGGGCCGCGACGACCATGCCCGCCATTACCTTCGCGCAGACCCGCTCCAGCGTCCAAGCGAGTTCCTCGCTCATAGCGTCATCTGTCTGACCTCAGCGCCTTTTGGACACGGATGAACAGTTAGCTAAGGTGTAACCTGGGGGACAGTGGTGGAGCGGCCGGAGGCGGAGCAGGGCGTAGCCCTGCGCAGACTACGGCCGGCGCTAAAGCTCCCTTCCTCGATC
>JAUVXR010000048.1 GCA_030603495.1 bacterium | reverse complement strand
TACACCCTCCTGAAAGGCGGTGAGGGTGGCGGCAAGAGCGTCGCGGGAATCATCAAGACGCTGAATCGTCTCAAGCGTGGCATGAGTGGCATCATGGTCAGCCCTGATCTCCCGCACTTCCGCGTCAGTCTGTGGCCCGAGTTCCGCCGCTGGTGTCCCTGGTCGCAGGTGGTGGAGAAGCACCGGCGCATGCGGCACCAGACGTGGGAGCCGTACAGGCCATTCAGCATCGTATTCAAGAACGGCGCGACGCTCTATTGTGGGGGGATAGATGACCCCGGAGCGTGGGAGGGGCCGAACGTCAACTTCGCCCACTTCGACGAAGCCCGCCGGCGCAAGAAGGCCGACGCGCTCAAGGTGCTCGATGGTCGAGTGCGCATCCCCGGCCCGGGCGGGGAGTCGCCGCAAATCTGGATCACCACGACGCCGCGCAAGCACTGGCTGTTCGAGTACTTCGGCCCGCCGGTGGACGACGACCCGCACGCCGGTTTCAAGGCGCAGAGCCTGGTGGTGACATTGCTCACCGCCGACAACGCGGCCAACCTGGAGCCGGGCTTCGTGGACAAGCGGGCGCTGACGCTGACGGCGGCCGAGGCGCGGGTGCTGCTGGAGGCTGAGTGGGAGGACATAGAGGACACGGAGCGGTTCTTGCCGAATATGATTTTGTGGGACAAGTGCAAGGAAGCGCTCCCGACGTTGGGGCTGAAAGAGCCGATAGTGGTGGCGATGGATGCAGCGACGGGGCGCACTGATGCGGTGAGCGATTGCTTTGGCATCGTGGCCGTGAGCCGTCATCCGAAACGGCGTACCGATGACCTGGCGGTGAGATTCGTCCAGACGTGGCAAGCCAGGCCCGGAGGCGAGATAGACTTCCAGGGCACGGAAGAGCGACCAGGGCCAGAGCGGGTAGTACGCTGGCTGTGCACGAATTACAACGTAGTGCAAATATGCTATGATCCGACCGAGTTGCACGATATGGCGGGGCGGCTGCGCAAAGGCGGCGTGGCCTGGCTGAAGAAGTTCTCACAGGGCAACCAACGGCTGGAGGCTGACCGGCAACTGCTCGATTTGATCATGCAGCGCCGGATAGCACACGATGGCAATGCCATGTTGCGCAAGCATATGGATAATGCCAACCGGAAGCTAAACAACGACGGCAAGCGGCTGCGCATCGTCAAGCGGGAGGAAGGGCTAAAGGTGGACTTGGCTGTGGCGTTGTCGATGTGTTCTTATGAAGCGTTGAGGCTGAACTTATGAGAAAACCAAGTCTATACAGGCGCTTGAGACAAGTCCTATCCGATTTCCTGTTCGTGCTGTTTCACTGGCGCGAATATCACGACATCGTGCTGACACTGCATCAACCGTGGTTTGACATCATAGAGTGTGATGCTACTCCGCTGTACCTGAATGATCCAGCTAACTTGCTCTGTAAGTTCTGTGGATGCCGGTACGGGACGGTGATGGTAGTAAGGCACCGGCTTGGCTGCCTGTGGCTGCGTATAAAGAAGATTCACCCATACCACCGATGATACCAACTCTCGACTTCTGGGTATCCATCCGCCAGGCGCTGCTAACCGCTGTAGATGCAGTGGAGCGCCTGGTCAACGCCGGGCTCAGGGCACAGAGGAAGCCGCCGAAGTTTGAGCCGAGGACGGCGGAGTTGCGGAAGACAGCGAGGGGGGAGGGATGATGAGCGAGGAACGACCCTGGCATCCTGCCGACGAAGGTTTTAGGCTCAAGCATCCCCTGGACGAGAAAGAACAGGCGATATACGCCAAGCACCAGGAGAGGGTGGCGTATGTGCGCAAAGAGTATCAGAGGCGATTGAGTGCGCTAAACCGGTGGTATGAATGCCAGAAAGTCATGACCTTCGATGGTCTCGTCCAGGAGCTTGAGGCGATAAACAGGTGAGGAGGAGTGATGATTGACAAGCAAGAGTTGGTGAAGCAAGTCTTTAACGCACGATATGCGCAACTACAACACAGGCGTGATGAGGCGTTGCGTGTGAATCGAGTACATAAGCGTGCCATCGTGGCGCAATACCGGCGCTGGGTCAATGACTTGAATATGGCCTATCTCTTCGATCTACAAAGCAAGTGCCCGCTATGCCTGAATCCAACGCTCAACCTCAGGCCGAAGCTCATCAGGACGCGGTGGGGGGTGTTGTTCGCGTGAACAAGTGGGACATCCGAGCCATAAAACAGTGGGCAGAGGAATTTGAGGACGAAGTGACGGTATTCCTTGCCGCTTTTGCTTTGGTGCTAGGCTTGGCGCTTATCATAGCAGAGTTGATTGGGCGCTAGTATCTGAGTAAAACAACCAAATAACAGGCATCCCCGACAGGGAACGCCGCCGACTTGCGGTTTTGTGACGACGCCGCCAGATTGGCGGCCTTTTTGCATTATGGCTAAAACGACAGAGGAACGCAAATCAGTTCAGGTACTACCCGACGCCGAGACGGGCGCGACCGTCGTCGGCGCTCCCACGTGGCTGCTACGCCTGATGGCCGAGGAGGATGGCGTACCGCCGTACTGGTCGCGCTATCGTGACTCCTGGCTGCGCGAGTTCGTCAAGCGTCCAGGCAACGATCTGCTGGCGGGCACCATAGCGACCGTCACCGCCAAGGTGGCGACCACGGGCTGGTATCTGGAAGGCCCAGAACGCACGGCCAACATATACCGGCGCATCTTGCTGCAGCGCTCCGATTTCGGCGCGGGGTGGTCCAAGATGCTGCAGCCGGCGGTGTGGGACTATCTGACGCAGGACCCGGGTGGGTGGCTGGAGCGCATCCGCCAGGGAAAGGCCGACCGCCAGGGTGCGGCCATCGGCTTCGCTCACCTCGATAACGCCAAGATGCATCTCACCGGTGACCCAGAGAATCCAGCCCGCTACATCCCGGCAGATGGTGAGGAGGTGCTGCTACATCGCTCGCAATTCATCCGCATCGTGGACAGTCCTGCACCAGATGAGGCCCTGTACGGCGTCGGCTATTGCGCCGTCTCGCGGGCGCTGACGACCGCGCGGATATTGATGGACATCGCCCGCTACGAGCGCGAGCGCCTGAGTGATCTTCCGCCGGCGGGGTTGCTATTGCTGAACAACCTGTCCCGCATCCAATGGGAGGACCTGGAGAAACAGTATGATGTGCGGCAGCGCCAACAGGGCAACAAGGTGTGGCGTGACATCCTGGTGGCCTTTGGGCTCGATCCTGCGCTGCCCCTGAGCGCTGAATTGTTCAGCTTCTCCCAACTCCCTGAGCACTTCGACAAGCGCACGACGACGGAGATCGCCATCTACAGCTTCGCCCTGGCCTTCCGCGTGGACCCGCGCGAGCTGTGGCCGGTGAGTGCTGGCACGATGGGCACGGCCACAGAGACCGCCATCATGCACATCAAGGCGAAGGCCAAGGGCGCGGGGCTGATTCTCACCGACCTAGAGCGAGCGCTCAATGACGGCCTGAGCATTCCTCCTTCGCTGACATTCCATTTCGACTTCCAGGATACCGACGAGGATAAGCAAGCGGCGGAGATAGCGCTACTCAAGGCCGACTTTATCCGCCGGTTGACTGAGCCGCCATTGGGCGGTGAGGCACTGCTGGAACGCGAAGAAGGCCGCGCCTGGCTGGTGCGGCAAGGGCTGTTCGACGAGGAGGAGCTATTGACCTTCGCGCCGGAGGAGCGGGCGGAGGACGTGGAACAGGCCAAGGCGTTGGCCCGGGTGGATATGGGGCCACGGGTGCGGGCGCACAGCGATGGGCGCGTGGTGAGACTGGAGCGTGCGCCGCAGCAGTGGACCGGCTGGACGGCCAAGGCCGCTGTAGAAGCTGACGACGGCAAGCTGCACCCGCGCGGGCGACCACTGGCAGCGTGGCCCGAGGGCAAGGCTGTGGCCATCACAGCGGACGACGTAGCGCGCGCGATGCGCAAGTGGGACCGGGATATGCCAGTGGAAATGCGGGGGCTGTTGAACGCTGAACCAGTGACGGAAGGAGTACAATGAGCCTACCTGAATTCAAAGAGCTTAACCTGGAGGAAATCGCCCCCCTCCTGACGTGGCACGAGTTTGACTGTGAGGAGTTCGGGCGCTTACACCGAAACAGCGGATATGGAAATCAACTCCCATTGGGCGCTATCCTGAGAGATGCTGACGGGAATATGTGGCTCGTCGGCAACGCCTCTGGCAATGCATACAATGAGGGATGCGGCTGTTGTTCGGATCCCATCGAGGCCGTGGAGATCGCGTTCTTGGCAGAGACGATGAAGTTCTGGTGATATAGATGCCCTGGCAATGGGAAGAGAACCTTAACAGATACCGCGATGCCGACACGGGCCGCTTCATTAGCTCCGCGAGCGTGCGCGACCTGGTAGATCAGCGCCAGCGCATCACCGGCAGCGGATCCGATGGCTTGGCCGAACTGTTGCGGGGTGGGCAACTCAACACCCGCGACTGGGAGACCGGTATGCGCGAGGCCATCAAGGACGAGTACATCCAGCAATACCTGCTCGGTAGAGGTGGTCTGAGCCAGATGACGCAAGCCGATTGGGGCAGCATCGGCGGGATGATAGCTGACCAGTACCGCTATTTGGACGGCTTCACCAGGGAGGTCGCGGCGGGCACGCTGAGCGAGGCGCAGGTGGCAGCGCGGTCGCGGATGTACATCCATAGTGGACGTGAGGCGTTCGAGCGGGCAAGCGCACGAGCACACGGATTGCCTGAATTGCCTGCCTATCCTGGCGATGGGAAAACGGTATGCCTGACGAACTGCGCCTGCAATTGGAGGATTGAGGAAGTTTACGACGATGACGGCAATTTATTGGGTTGGAATTGCTATTGGGAACTCGGAGAGGCGGAGCATTGCCCGGACTGTGTGGCAAACTCTGGCAAGTGGAACCCGTTGTTTATCAAGGTGAGATAATGCCAAAAGTAGCCTTCCGCGAAGTCCGCAGCCGGGGCCTGCATCCCAACTGGGATGCGGTCATCAAGGAACCGGCGGCGACGATGGACCGCAAGAGCAAGCCTGAACTCATAGCGGCACACGAGCGCATCGTGGCCGACTGGCGGAGCAAGCCGGAGTTCCGGGCGCGTAAGTTCATCCGGCGCAAGGGATTGAGAATCTATGTATTTCCAGCCGGTGAACACAAGATGATCTGGATTTATGTCAGCGGTGGCACGCGCCCGCACATCATCAGGCCACGTGGGCCAGGCTATCCGCTGAGATTCAAGTGGGGGGGGCCAGGGAGCTATAAACCAACGACGAACACGGCGGGCCAGTACAAAGGGCCGGGCAAGGTCGTCGGCGGCAAGACAGTGAGGTTTATGAGTGTGCGACACCCGGGCAACGCGCCCAGGCGTTTCGAGAAGATCATAGCGCGGGCGTACAGGCCAATATTTGCCCGCGACATGGAGAACGCATTCAGGCGCGGCATCCGCCGGGCCAGGAGAGAGGGGAGGCCGAGGTGAGTAGCAGAGATCCGAGACTGGGTAAGGGTGTGGCGAGCGGGGCCGAACAAGTGCAGGCGTGCCGCGAAGGGCGCATGCTCCGCAAGTGGGTCAACGACCTTGTGCCAGGGGCCGGTGTATCGGTACTGACACAAGCGTCCATCGTCTATAATCTTGCAGTGGGCCAGCACATAATGCTCGTCGACGTCCACTTCGGCGTCAATACCGTGTCCGACAATTGCCATTTTGAACTCGGTTGGACGACCGGGCCGAATGGCGCGGGCACATTCCATCCGCTGACGGGACACCGGCACGTTTTCACCGGCGCGTCGGTCACCGGGCGTGCAGATCATAACGATGAATTACAACCGCCGCAACATGCGGCCTACAGCATGGGCGCACGCTCGGTGACGTTCCGAGTGAACCCCAACGATGCAGGCTGCACGATTTCCTGCGAGTGGGGCGGCTGGTGGGAACAGGAATAGAGGTGAACTATGCCAACACCGAGAGAGGATGAATCGAGAAAGGACTTCGTGAGCCGCTGCATCCCCATTGTGCTGAAGGAAGGCACGGCAGAGGACCAGCAGCAGGCCATCGCCATCTGTTTCAGCATGTGGCGCGAGGACAAGGCCAAAACGCTGGTGATGAAGATCACCAAGGTGCAAAAGCTCCAGAACGGGCGTATCCGCTGGCAGGCACGGGCCAACACCGGCGAGTTTGACTTGCTCCAGGAGCGCTTTGACCAGGCGTTCTTCGATGACGTGATAGCCAATTTCTACCGCGTCAAAGAGGCGCTAAGCAAGGGGAATCCTCCCCCCGATGGGATGACGGAACCGATCTTAGACATCTCTCATTACAGCATTTATTTGCCAGAAGCAAGGCGCAACCTGGCCCGTGCGGGTTGGCTCGATAAAATGTGGCGTGACGGTCGGGCACTGTTCGCACAAGGCTATTTCGATGACACCCGGCTAGGCCAACTGGCGGCGAAAGCTGCTATCGAACGTAAACCAGAGGATAGGCGGGTGAGCGTAGTCGTATACCCGGACTATTCGTGCGTAGAAACAGAACACGAGCGCCGGGTATACCGGGGTGGCAGCGGCTATCCGTGGCTGGACAGCATCGCCATGACCGCGACACCCTGTGATCCTGGCGCTGTGATGGAGGTCAAATCTATGACTACAATCGCAGAGGACGCCAAGAATGTCTTGGGCGAAGAAGGCGAGGAAATCGTGGCCGAATTGGAAGGGGCCCGGACGGCGAAGGGATTGCCGGACGGGGCGCTGATCAAGGCCAAAGGAGAGACAGACATGGACGAGGGAAAGAACCTCGAAGAGCAAGAAGTGGAACGAGAGCAAGTGGAAACGACTGAACCGGAAGCCACCACAGAGGAACCGAAGCTGGAGCAGGAACCGACCGAGGACGCACTGACCATGAGCGCCCTGACCGGCGCACTCGATAAAATCCTGCCCGGCATCGCCACGGCCATCGACCAGCGTTTCGAGCCGTTGACCAGTGCGGTGGAAGCACTCACCGCCAAGTCAGACGAGCTCGATGCGCAGATCAAAGCACTGGCGACCACGGAGGCCGCCAAGGTCAAGGCGGCCCTGGATTCCGACGGTGACTGGTTCAGTCGGATGTGGGGAAATTCAGTCCAGCGCAGCGAAAGCGCGGTTAAGGGCGAAGGTGAAACGAAAGGGCCAGCGGAAGCGCCAGCGAGTGACTACGCGGCCCGCTATGGCAATCAGTAGTATTCTCCCGTCATAGCACCAGTAGTAGAGGAGGCACATAAAATGCAGCAAGACGCAGTTATGGCAGCCCTCGCCCAAGCAATCGCGCCGCACCTCGGCGCTGTAGTGAAGGCGTCGGGCACCCCGATCACCACCTATGCCTACGAGGAAGGTGGCTTGTTCGGTTCGTGTAAGAATGACCCGGTGCTGATCAACGCGCTGGTGGGACTCCACGGCTACATGGGCAAGATGCAGTGGACGGGCACGATTCACGAGAATCCCATCACCGAATCACTGACCAGCATCTCTTCGAGTACCTATGCCCAGGCTTCCATGTGTTACGACTGTGGAAAGCCGTGTATCAAGCGCTGTGCCCAGACGACCTGCTTCGGGCGCATCTGCCAATGACCGACGAGATGGTGTTCGACGAGATTGGCGTGCGCGCCAATCGCAATGTTCCCACCCTGGCGTTCTACGGCAATCTGACCGATCCATCTGGTAACATCCTGATCCGGCAGGGCGAACCGGTCACCAACATGTTCACTCTCCAGGCGGCAGCAGCAGCGTACAACCTGCGCCGCCAGGTCGGTGTGGACATCTGGACCGGTAACCCGACCGGCAACGCGGGTGGGCGTTGGTTCATGACTGGATTCGACTTGCTCATCAACACGGGCAAGGTGGATGCGCTGACCGGCTTTGCCTGCGCTGCGCTGGACAGCATCATCGCCAACTATGGCAACGCCATCGTGGGCGCGGCGGGTAGTCCGAGCATCGTCGCCCAGGTGTCGGCCATCGTGCGGTCGATCTTGTACCGCATCCAGACGGCGGGCTTCGACAGTTCGACGGCGCTGATCGACATCATCATGCACCCGACGCTGTGGGACTGCGTGGCCGACGCCTGGGCCTGTGAATATGGGCTGACGTGCCAGAGCACCAGCACGACCACGACGATGAACAACGACTCGCTGGCCATCGCCCAGTTGCGGGATGAGTTCAAGAATGGCTTCTTCCTGCGCATCGACGGCAAGAACTATCCAGTGACACTGGACAACGGCATCACCGTCACCAACCTGCCCTCCGGCAGCGTGACCAAGCGTTGTTCGTCCATCTACGTCATCACCCGCGTGCTGCCCGGAGCACCGCAGGTGACGGACTCGCCCGGTGGTGGGATCATCACCTGGGGTGAGTACCAGGACATGCAGGCATCTGGCGGCTCGGTGATTTCCTGGTTCCGCAAGACCTTCGGTGCATCCATCGTGGATGTGACCGATGGCGGACGGTTTGCAATCGCGCCGGATCACAGCGGCGGTTTCTGCTTCGACGTGCGCATCTTGACCAAGCCGCGCGTCAGAATGACGATGCCGCAGCTGGCCGGGCGCGTGACGAACGTTTGCTGCGTGCCGCTGGGGACGTATCCTGACGTGACCGGTAGTGGTGGCATCTACGAGGTGGACGGTGGCCCGAGCTTCACACCGCCTAACTACCTCTACGGTGACTGCTGGCCCACGCACGTAGGGACATAGAATCAATCAGCCGAACCCTTGGCAATGAGGGAGGGGGGCGGAGAAAGTCTTCCGCCCCCCTCCAAGAGAACTTATGAACCAAGACGAAACACTGGTATTTGTGCACATCCCGCGCACCGGCGGCACGACGCTGAGCGGAATTCTATATCGCCATTTCCCGGTGGAGGAGAGGTTCATCGTCAGCCACGAGATACAAGATGATCTGACAAAACTGGTGACGATAACTGATGCACAGAAGCGTAAGATACGGCTGCTGTTCGGGCATCTGTGCTGGGGCTGGCATCACGAATTGCCGCAGAAATGCCAACTCGTGACCATACTACGCGATCCGGCCGTGCGGGTGATCTCGCTGTATAGCTATGCAAAGCGGCGGGATAGACATTATCTACACGAGTTCACGGCGAGCCCGGACTATAGGCTAGATCAATTTATAAAGAAAGGCGTCTCTCTCACTATCGACAACGGGATGGTACGTCAACTCTGCGGAGCCGACCGCTTCTTACATAAGACCGATAGCGGGGCATTCAGGGATATGATTATCCCCTACGGCGGCGTGACGCGGCAGCACCTGGAACGAGCCAAGGCCAATCTGCGCCAGTGCGCGGTCGTGGGCGTGATGGAGCGGTTCGACGACTTTGTACGACGGCTGCACCGGCGCCTGGAATTGAAACCGGTCCCTGAACCGACGACATACGGGAGAATCAATGCCGTCGAACACTATGTGCCGTGTCAATCTGATTGGGACTGGGTGTTAAAGTATGTGCAACTCGATCAGGAGTTGTACGATTATGCACTGGAGTTGATCTATGCCCATTAGGATTCACCTGGGCTGTGGAACCAAGCGCCTGGCTGGCCTCGTGCACGTAGACGCGCGGGCAGAGGTCAAGCCCGACTATGTGGCCGATGTACGCGACCTGACGTGCTTCGACGACGACAGCGCCGACCTGATCTATTTCTGTCATGGCCTGGAGCATCTTTCCTTCCGCGCCGTCGGTGGTGCGTTCAAAGAGTGGGGCCGTGTGCTCAGGCCGGGCGGTGAGCTGCGGTTGGCGATGCCTGACTTTGAGACAGTCGCCAAGGCATACAACGACGGCGTGAACTTGCGCCCATTGCGTTGGGTATTGATGGGCGGGCAGGGCTACGAGGAGAATTTCCACTACTCCACCTGGGACCTGGATACGCTCAAGATAGCGCTGGAGATGGCGGGCTATACGGATGTGGCACGCTACGATGCGCGGGCCTGGCTGCCAGGCGGATATTCCGATTGGTCGGTGGACGAGATCACGACGATTGCAGGCTACGACATCAGCCTGAACGTGAGAGCGACGTGGAATGGATAGCGAGAGCGGCGCATTGGAATTGTGGTGGGGCTGGTTCGAGGCTTCCGGTGATCCGTATGTGATGGATATGGACTCTGTCGATACGGGGTGTCACGTCGATAAATTGTGTTTCTTCTGTGGTCGGCGTGAGAGCACGGGCCATACCAAGGACTGCATTTATATCGCGGCTACCAGGCTGCCAGGCGTGGAGGCAACATGCAAATGATGATAGCAGTCATAAACGGGCGCGGTGAAGTGCATGTGTGTGACGATATACATGCAGCAATACCTAAGTGGCGTGACCCATCGCCAGAAGAGGTTACAACCTTGGAAGGGCCAGCACATGACCTTACACCGATGATTACTGAGGCGTGTAACGCTACATTGGCAACGATATTTGACACGTGGAATGATTGAGGCGTACTTATGCAAGTGAGCATAGTTTCTGGCACATACAACCGCCTTTCGCTACTCAAGCGCATGGTAGGCAGCGTGCGCCAATCCATCGGCGGCCTGGATCACGAGATTATCCTCGTGGACGGCGGCAGCACCGATGGCACGATAGCGTGGTGCCAGGAGCAAGAGGATATCATGCTAATTGAGCAAGGCAAGCTCATGGGCGCTATTGTGGCGTTCAATGCTGGCGCAGAGGCAGCGACGGGGCAGTACGTGGCGCTTCTCAACGACGACATCACCGTGGATGGCGACACGCTTGCTCGTGCTTACAGGCACATGCAGGCCAATCCGGGCGTGGGAATGATCGCCTTCGGGCAAAAGTTCCAGCGGCGCGGACAGCCCAATACGCCACGGGTCAGTGGCGCATTCGGCTATCATTACGGCCAGTGTTGCCTGCTGCGCCGCTGGCTGGGCGACCTGGCTGGCTGGTGGGGCGATGATGGCATGCACACCTATGGCGGCGATACACGGCTGGGATTGCGATTGTGGGAGATGGGCTGGCCGGTGGTGGAGCTGGGTGGTTGCAGCGTCACAGATTACGAATACGAGGACGAATTGCGAGAGATCAATTCAGGTTCACCGTGGAGGCAGGCGCGCGAGCGAGGAGAGACACATCCTGACTTGG
>JAUVXR010000043.1 GCA_030603495.1 bacterium | reverse complement strand
AGAGGAGGGAGCCGCTAAGGCCGCCGAACAGGTGGACGTAGTGACTACCGGAACTTTTGGCCCAATGTGCTCGTCAGGAGCATTCATCAACACCGGCCACGCCAATCCTCGTATCAAGATGCAGAAGGCGTGGCTTAACGATGTACCGGCTTACGCCGGTCTGGCGGCTGTGGACCTCTACATCGGGGCCACGGAGATGAGCGAGCAGGACCCGCTTAACCAGGATCATCCCGGCGAGTTCGCTTATGGCGGGGGGCACGTAATCGAGGAGCTGATTGCGGGCCAGGATGTGCGACTGAGGGCCACTGCCTACGGTACTAACTGCTACCCACGCAAGGAGCTGGATACGTGGATAAACATCGAGGATCTGAATGAGTGCTTCCTGTGCAATCCTCGCAACGCCTACCAGAACTACAATGTGGCGGTGAACCTCGACTCTGAGCGCGACATATACACCTACATGGGCGTGCTCAAGGCAGATCTGGGCAATGCCAACTATTGCTCGGCGGGGCAACTCAGCCCTCTGCTGAATGACCCGTACTACCGCACCCTGGGGATAGGCAGCCGCATCTTTCTGGGTGGTGCCCCTGGCTATGTATTCTGGCAGGGCACCCAGCATAATCCCACCGTGGCGCGCACCGAGAAGGGCGTGCCCAAGGGTGGTGCCGGGACCCTATCGGTGGTCGGCGACATGAAGCAGATGAGCGCCGAGTGGGTTGTTGGCGTCAGCATGTATGGCTACGGGGTCTCGTTACAGATGGGCCTGGGAGCAGCCATTCCGGTACTGGATGAGGAAATGGCACGCTTCACGGCAGTCAAGGATGAGGACCTTGTCGCCCCAATTACCGACTACAGCCGCCGCTATCCGTACAGCGAGGGCGGGCCCCTGGGGCACGTCAATTACAAGCAGTTGAAGAGTGGCAGCATAACGGTCAATGGCAAAGAAGTGCCGACGGGGTCTTTGTCTAGCTATCCGAAGGCGCGCGAGATTGCCGATATCCTCAAAGACTGGATCGCGACCGGCCATTTCTTGCTCAGCGAGCCAGCCGAGCTGTTGCCTTCAGCCGATTCCGGACTGACCTTTAAGCCGCTGCCCGACCGACCGGTTCACACGGAGGTGGTATAGATGGCAACACGTCGCGTAGTGTTCCATTATCCCCGGCAGCTCATTGATTCGCCGGTGGTTTCACAGATAGTGAGCAAATACAACCTGGAGTTCAACATACTGCGTGCCAACATCACGCCTCAATCCGAGGGCGTGATGGTGCTCGGACTCGAGGGTGCCGAGGACGACATCGAGCGGGCGCTATCCTGGGTGCAGAAGCAGGGGGTAGCCGTCCAGCCCTTGGAAAAGGACGTAGTGCGCAACGAGCAAGAATGTACTCACTGCGGGGCCTGTGTGACCATCTGCCCAACGGGAGCACTCTACAAGCACATAGCCACGCAGGAGGTGCTGTTCGACTCGGATAAGTGCATCGCCTGCGAGCTGTGCGTCCCCGCCTGCCCTCCACGGGCGATGGAGGTGGCACTCTGAAGAGACCGGTGGGCATCTGCCCTCTGGTGGAGGTGAGTCCAACACGGGGGGACAGGAGAGCGTCATGCGCTCACGATCTAGGTGGACCCCGTTGTCAAGACAGGCAAAGGGCTGTTGTTAAGGTGCATTGTGCTAGCCTCGGCAGCCGCTCGCGCCACGCATTCTCACTCTGTCCACGCAGGACAATGCCTACAGCGTCGCGAATATACAATAGTAGACTATGCCTTTCACCCAGTATCTCAAAGAATTGCGCAAGCACCTTCGGCTCGGCGACGCCACCGAACATACCCACCGTCCAGCGCTCAAGACGCTGCTGGAGCAAACTGGCGAGGGTATCACCGCCACTAACGAACCCAAGCATATCACCGATGTCGGCGCACCGGACTTCATCATCAGGCGTGGCGCTGCCGCTCTTGGCTACATCGAGTGCAAGGATATTGGCGCTAAACTGGACGACGTAGAGCGCACTGAGCAGCTCAAGCGCTACCTGCCCGCATTCCCTAACTTCATCCTCACCGACTACCTGGAGTTTCGCTGGTATCGGGAAGGTGAGCTGTGCCGGGCGGAGCGCCTGGGCCGCTTGACGTCGGATCGCAGTGACGTCAAGCGCGATAGTGACGGCGTCGTGCAGGTACAGGAGCTTCTGGAGGGCTTCTTCTCCGCCGAGCCGATTGCGGTCGGCACCGCCCAGGAACTGGCCCGGTATATGGCGGCCAAGGCGAAGCAATTGCGGGATAATGCGCAGCGGGTGCTTTCGCAGGAGGGCGAGCTTGGCTCGCTCCATGCTCTGCACCAAGCCTTCCGCGAGACGCTCATTCATGACCTCGACGCCGACCAGTTCGCCGATATGTACGCCCAGACGGTGGCCTACGGGCTGTTCAGTTCCTGTTTTGAGCTGCGTCGCCGCCAGCCGGGTGCCGAGTTCGCTCGCGATAAGGCCGCCGCCTACGTCCCTCCCACCAATCCCTTTCTCCGCCAGCTCTTCAACCAGATCGCTGGCCCCTCCCTCGACAGGTCGCTTGAGTGGATCGCCAATGACATTGCCGAGCTGCTCAACTGCGCCGATATGAGCCAGATTGCCGCCGACTTCGCTCGCAAGCCTGGCCGCGAAGACCCGGTGGTCCACTTCTACGAGGACTTCCTGCGCGCCTACGATCCCGCCAAGCGCAAAGCCCGCGGCGTCTACTATACCCCCGAGCCGGTCGTCTCTTACATCGTCCGCTCCATTGACCACCTGCTCAAGGAGAAGTTCGACAAGCCGCTGGGCCTGGCCGATGATAAGGTCTACATCCTCGACCCCGCCTGCGGTACGGGCACATTCTTGTACTTCGTCATTGAGCAGATTCACCAGAACATGCAGGAAGCGGGCCTGGCTGGGGTGTGGCCCGACTACGTCAAGAGCAAGCTACTCCCGCGTATCTTCGGTTTCGAGCTGCTGATGGCTCCCTACACCATCGCCCATATGAAGCTGGCGATCCAGTTGCGGGACCTGGGCTACGACTTCTCCGGCGACGAGCGCCTCGGCATCTATCTTACCAACACGCTGGAGGAGGCCATCAAGGTTACCGATACACTGATGGGCTTCGGATTGGGCCTTGCCATCGCCGAGGAGGCTAACGCTGCCGCTGACATCAAGCGCAAAGAGAGAATTATGGTCGTCCTCGGCAATCCACCCTATTCTATCAGCTCTGCCAACAGAAGTGACTGGATTCTTGCTCAGATCGAAGACTACAAGCGGGGGCTGCACGAGAAGAAGATCAACATAGATGACGACTACATAAAGTTCATAAGATTTGCGCAGTGGCGCATTGATCGGACAGAACAAGGCATCGTGGGGATGATCACCAACAACTCCTATCTCGACGGACTGACCCACAGACGCATGAGAGAGTCGTTGCTTGAGAGTTTTGATGAAATCTACGTTTACAACCTTCACGGGAATGCCAGAATAGGCGAAACTGCACCGGATGGCAGCCCGGACGAGAATGTATTCGATATTCAGCAGGGCGTTGCCATCGCGCTGTTTGCCAAGCGAGGCAAGACCACCCTCCCCGAAGTCAACTATGCCGAGGCTTGGGGGCACCGCGAAACGAAGTATGAAGCACTAGAGACAGAGGACTGCGATGGAACGGACTGGCAGGCGCTCGTGCCAACGGAGGACTTCTACTTCTTCGTTCCAAAGGATCTGTCGCTTGCAGAAGAGTACGATAGCTTTCGTTCAGTGGCAGATGTTTTCACCGTTCACCAAAGCGGCTTGAAAACGGATCGTGACGCTTTGTTCTTTGATCTCCACAAGCACCGCCTTGTCGATCGCATGAGACAGCTCTATGCTGCGAGCTATGACGAGGACTTCGTGGAGAAATACAACGTCCGACCCAGTTCCAGCTACGATGTAGAGGCGAGACGTGATGGGACAACGTTCGACGAGAGCAACATCGAGCCGTGCGTGTATCGCCCCTTTGATACGCGACACCTCTACTATCACCCACAACTGACGAGCCGACCAGCTGATAAGGTCATGCAGCACATGTTGGCAGGCAACAACCTGGCGTTATGTGGCATGCGTCAATATGCGTACCACTGCGGCTATTGTTACTTCTTTGTGGCGACTCAGTTGGTGGAATGCAGAGTCTTTGTTAGCAACAGGGGCGTCGCCCAAGTCTTCCCTCTTTACCTCTACCCCGAGCCGGGAACGACCGAGGAGAAGCGGCGGCCCAATCTCAATCCCGACTTTGTCAAGGAGTTGTCCGCGAAGCTGGGGCTGGAGTTCATCCCCGATGGGCAGGGCGACCTGGCTAAGACCTTCGGCCCGGAGGACATCTTCTACTATGCCTATGCCGTCTTCCACTCGCCCACCTACCGCGAGCGCTATGCCGAGTGCCTCAAGATTAACTTCCCCCGCCTGCCGCTGACCTCGGACCGCGAACTGTTCGCCAAGCTGGTCGAGAAGGGGGAGCGCCTGGCCGACCTGCACCTGCTGCGCGAGGCCGGCGAGCTCGGCGATGCACCCGCATTCAACATCCCCGGCTCCAACGAGGTGGAGAAGGTGAGGTATGTAGAGGAGACGGGTGGTAGGACAGGCGTCCCGCCTGTCCCCTCCGACCGAGAAGCGACAGGCGAGACGCCTGTCGTACCGAAAGAGCGGGTTTACATCAATAAGAAGCAGTACTTCGCTGGGGTCGAGCCGGAGGTGTGGGAATTCCAGATCGGCGGCTACCAGGTCTGCCAGAAGTGGCTCAAAGACCGCACCATCAAAAAGCTGGGCCGGCCCCTAAGCTATGATGATATTAAGCATTACCAGGGGATCGTTCTGGCCCTGCGCGAGACGCGGCAGCTAATGGAGGAGATTGACCAAATCATCCCGGCCTGGCCCATTGAGTAGTCAGGGCTGAGGCCGGCGGGAATCTCTCATAGCAACTGGTACCACAGAGAGGGGCAGGCTCGTGTCTTCAGGCCGGAGCACCTTTGAATCGCCATATAGCGCAGTGATCTCCACCGGCGTGGCGGTGGCGTGCGCAGTGGGGGCGCTTATCTTATTGATGGTGCCGCTGCCGGCGTTGGTGGTGGACCTGCTGCTAGCTGCCAACCTGGCCGGCGCTACCGGACTGCTCCTGGTGGCCGTCCTCACCCCCCGGCCGGTCGAGCTCACCACTCTACCTAGCATAATCGTCCTTTCCAGCCTGGCACGACTCTTGCTGGCTCTAGCGGTGGCCCGACTTATCGTCGCCCTGGGCCAGGCGGGGCAACTTACCATGACGCTCGCTGCGGTCGCCGGCTTTAATAACCCGGTCGCTAGCTTGGGAAGCCTGATTACTCTGGCAGTCGTGCAGTTCGTGGTCGTGACCGCTGGCGTAACCCGTATTGCCGAAGTCGCCGCCCGTTTCGCCCTCGACGCTCTGCCCGGCAAGCAGCTCGCGCTGGAGACAAGAGCACGCACCAAAGCAGAGGCTAGCCTCGAGACCGAAGACGCGGTGGCCCATCTGGAACGCGAAGCTAACTTCTACGGCGCAATGGACGGCGCCGCCCGCTTCCTGCGGGGCGAGACCATTGCGGTGGTGGCTATAGTCGTCCTGACGCCCCTGGTGAGACTGGGCGCGGCGGGCCTGGGGGGCAGCGCCTGGGAAAATCTGGCGCTGACGGTAGCCGGCCACGGCTTGATAATACTGGTGCCGGCTTTGCTGGTCGGGGCAGCCGCAGCGATAATGGTGGCCCGAGCTAGTTCGACGTCCGACCTGACGGCTGAGGCCGGCCGGCAGTTCTTCGGCAGTCCCGTAGCGGTGCTGGGCGTAGCCATAGCTTGCCTACTGCTGGCGCTGGTGCCCGGAGTGGCCAAATTGCCCCTGCTGTTCGTCGCCGCTGGTCTGGGGATATGGGGCTGGCTTATTGCCGTGCGGGGAGCTCAGCGGGAAGCTCCCGCCCACGCACACCCCCAGCCAGTTGCGGAGGGGGCTGCGACAGTTGCCACTGGACCGCAATTGCAACTAGGCTGGGGGCTATTGGACTTGCTGAGCGACGACGCCGCGTCGCTGCTGAATCAATTGGCCCGAGTGCGCCGCGAGCTATCCGAGCAGTTAGGATTCGGCCTGCCCGCCTTGATTGTCCGCGATTCGGAAAAGCTCGATTTCGACCAGTATGCCTTCGTAGTCCGCGGCATTATTCTGGACACTGGGCGGCTGCGGCCTGCCCGTCAGCTGGCGGTCGCCGACCAGCCGGAGATGCTGCCCGAAGAAGGAGTTTTGGTTGAGCTGCCCGACGGCCGATATGGCAAGTGGGTTAGACCAGACGAAGGGGGCCACATTTCAGGAGATGCCCTCAAGTTACTCCAGCCGGAGGAAGCCCTGGTTGCCCACTTGACCTGGGTGCTGCGCAAGCACGCAGCCGACCTATTCGATACGGAGCGAGCCAGTGAGCTGCTCGACCAGCTCGCCCAGACGCACGGGGCAACGGTAGCCGAAGCGCGGTCCGCCGGATTGACGCCGGCCACTCTCGTGGGAGTGGGCCGTGAACTGCTCAGCCAGGGGCTGGCGCTGACTGACAGGGTGGCCCTCGTCGAGGTGTTGACCACAGGTTTGGCCCAGGCTGCCGCTCCCGCAGCGCTGGTGGCAATGACGCGGCAGGCGATGGCACCCGCCACTACCCAAGCTATCGCGCCAGATGGCACGATTCGTGCAATAACCCTAGGGCCGCAGGTGGAACAGGAGCTACTGGCAGCGAGTCGGCACCAGCCCAAGGCGACGCCACCGGTGCTAGACCCGGATGAGGCGGAGCGGTGGCGCCACCTGCTCGAGACGTTAGTGGCACGCCATCGGCGAGTAGACCGGCCGCTGGTGCTGCTGTGCAGTGCTGAGATCCGCGCCGGTCTGGGAGAACTCGCCCGGTCGCTGGTGCCGGCGTTGGTGGTGCTTGAGCCCAACGAAATTGGCGGGGAGCCCCAAATTGAGAACGTGCACACCATAGTCACTGAGGAGTTGGGTGGAGCGACTGAATAGCTGTGGCCCACCTCAACTCGGTGACGATACCAAGCGGTACTGGCGGTTATGAACCAAGAGCAGCGCAACAGGCTAATCGAAGACCATGTCAATCTAGTGCACTATATCGTGGGGCGCGTCACGGCAACCTTGCCGGCCAGCGTAGACCGTGAGGACCTATTCAGCGCCGGAATAATCGGCCTGATTAAGGCAGTTGACCGGTTCGATGTCGCACGGGGCGTCAAGTTTGACACGTATGCTAGCACTGTCATCCGGGGGGAGGTCATGGAGTGTCTGCGGGCGCGCGATTGGGCTCCCCGGGTACTGCGGCGGCAGGCCCGGCAGATTGCTGAGACCATCGGGGAGCTAGAGGCCCAACTCGGCTATCCACCCGATGACGACGAGATCGCTGAGGCCCTCCAGATGGATACCGAGCAGTATCAGGAAATCCTGGGCAAGATCAGCGGCACGACGATCCTCTCGCTCGACCAGCTTATGGAAACCCAGCCCCATCTTGCCACCGAGCCAGTCCAGCCAGGCCAAAGCGCAAGACACTACGATAATCCCACCCGGACCCTCGAGCAGGCCGAACTGCAACAGATGATCGCGAAAGCCATCGAGGAACTGCCCGAGCGGGAGAAGCACGTCATCGCGCTCTATTACCAGGAGGAGTTGACGCTGCGCGAGATCGGCGAAGTGCTCGGCGTGACCGAGTCTCGCGTCTGCCAGATACACGCCCAGGCAATCAGCCGTCTGCACGGTTGCCTAGCCCATCGGCTCATGTGACCCACGCACAACGTCGCCACACGACACCAGCTCTGTCCGCTGCGCGTGCTTACGGCTCTTGGCCCCCTTGTAGGCGAAGTTTGGCCGTAACCTCACGGGGCAGGGACATTGCGCGTAGCGGCAGAAGAACGCGTAGGCCCGCAGTAGCCCAAGACATCCCAGGTGTAGTCCCCAGAGCTGCTACGACCCCCCCTCAAGCAGTCTAGGCCAGCCCCATCTCCAGCCAGGTCTCCCCCGGAACCTTCACCGGGCATACTCGACCCGAGTGGTTTCTGTGCAGGGAATACGGGGACACGCTAGGGAACGTGACGAGGGATTTGCAGCGGAGCCTACCTATGCAGCACGAGAATAATCCTCCCGGTCCACTTCTATTGTTGGGCTGGCCTTGCTGGTGTCCGCTATCACCATAGGGCTGGCGTGAGTATCATAATCAGCACAGGTCAGCGTAGTGAACTGAAAGCCTTCATCTGCCAGTGCATCTCGCGCCACTGCCAGTTGCTCGGGGTCTTCCGAGAAGCCCACAACCGCGCCTCCCGATCCGGCAAACTTCGCGGGAAGGCCCAGCGAGCGCAGTGTGTCAATCATCAGCAAGTTACGCTCGCCGATGCATTCTTCGCCGTATATACACCTGCGCAGGTCGAAGTTGAGGTTCAACAGCTTGGCCAGGCTCGCCCAATCACGGTGTTCCATAGCCTGGCGCGCTTGTGTGGCATAGTCAGCCCAGGTGTGCATCGCCGAATGTACTTCTGGATCGCCCTCATTGAAGCGGTGCCGCACCGTGCTGTGGATCTTACCCGAATCCAACCAACATCTGTCCCAGGCCAGAAGCATCGGCGGGAGCAACTCCGAATCGAGGCGCTCATAACGTCCGTGGCCATGAACCGCCACGTAATTGGGGTCGAAGTCCATATCCACCAGGCCACCGTAGACCTGAACCACGCGGTCCTGCAGGCCGGCGGCGATGCCCAGCTCATCAGTTTCCACTGTTAGGATCAGACTGGGTAGGATCGGCTGAGGCAGTGCCTCTTCGGTCACGCCATAGAACTCCATCAGTGCCCGAAAGGTCGCCGTGATTATGGCACTAGAGCCCCCCAGACCGACCTGGCGGGGGACGGTGGTATCGTATTGTAGGACGAAGTTGCGCTCCGGGAGGACCACCCCGTATTCTCGACAGGCATCGCTAAATCGCTTGCAGGCAGCAAATAGCAGACGGATGCCGCCGTAGTATCCATCTTGTGAAGCCAGATCCGCGAGATGCGTGAGGTCCGCAAAACTGAGCGGATCGAACTGGGCGTGACGCACAATTTCGATGGTCTTATTCTCGCGCACCGTAACAGTTGCTCCAAAGTTACGGATGAGACAGGCAATGGTTTTCCCGCCAAAACCGTCGGAGGGATTCCCCATTATGCCCACCCGCGCTCCCACCCACTTGGTGATCATCATCTCACCGCCTGTGTCTCAGTGCCACGGCGCAGTTCAACTGTGTTGCCATCGCTGGATAGCCGCAGCTGCCTTCCCTCACGCCTGACCACCAGGGCTGCTACCCCCAGACCCACCAGGACTCCGGTCATGTCGCGGCAAGCTTCTCCTGGCCAGTGTCTCGCGTAGTGCTGCGACCACGTCCCCTATCTGATCCTGGTTCAAGCCATTGTAGAAGGGCAACGCAAGGGTCCGCGCCGAAACGCTCTCGGTGATGGGGAAGTCGCCCTCGCGGAAGCCGAACATCTCGCGCATGTACGGTTGCAGGTGAATGGGCGTGAAATAGTCGGCGCAGCCGATTCCCTGGCAGCGCAGGTCTGTAAGGATGGCGTCGCGGCTCTCCCGAGTGTGGACCTCCGATAGTCTAACCACATAGACGAACCAGCTGATCTGGACGTCGGACGGCTCCTGCGGCGTTGCGACCTCGGACAAGTCAGCCAGGGCCTCACCGTACCACTGTGCTACCCGGCGCCGCGCCGCCAGAATTTCGTCAATGCGCGTCATTTGGCTGATGCCCAACGCGCAGTTGATATCCGATAAACGGTAGTTGAAACCGAGGCGTGTGTGCTGCAGCCAGCCAGCCCCTTCATCGCGCCCCTGGTTGCGCATACTGCGGCACAGGCTGGCCAGATCCTCGCGGTCGGTGACGATGATGCCGCCCTCACCGGTGGTAATCTGCTTGTTGGGGTAGAATGCGAAGCACCCCGCCTCGCCCAGCGCTCCCGCCATGGCCCAGGTGCCGTCGGCAAGCCGGTACCGCGCGCCCAGCGCTTCGCAGCTATCCTCAATCAGCACCAGGCCGTGGTGGTGAGCTATCTCCCGCAGGCGATTCCAATCAGCGGGACATCCGAAAACATCGACTGCCAGAATGGCCTTGGTATGCGGGGTGATCGCTGCCTCGATGCGGTTTGCGTCAATATTCAGGCTAACGGGGTCAATGTCCACGAAGACCGGCCGAGCCCGTTCCAGAAGTATGCAGTTAGCGGAGGCCACGAAGCTGAAGGGAGTGGTGATGACCTCGTCTCCCTCCCCTATGCCCAGAGCCCGAACAATCAGGTGCAGAGCGCTGGTACCGGAGTTTACCCCTACGGCGTACTGGCAGCCTGCGTATTCGGCCATCTTCTGCTCGAACTCCAGCAATTGGGGCCCAAGCGACAGCCGTGGCGTCCGCAGCACTTCGAGCACCTTTTCTACGTCCTGCTCAACCAGGCAGGGTCGGGACAGTGGAATCATCATGTTATGGGAGAATCGTACGCCAAATGTAGTGCAGATCTCTGGTGAAGGAACATTCTTTCAAATACCCAAGGTTCAAGCGGACCTTGTCCGGGTAGATCACTTCGTCGTTGTACTTGACTGGATCGTCTACCCGTGCCAGCATCTCTTCTTCGTTTCGGTAGATCAGTGTTGCCGGTCCGGTGATTCCCGGGCGCAACGAGAGCAGACGACGGTCTTCACCTACGAGCTTATCCGCATACCCGGGTACATCAGGGCGAGGCCCCACGAAACTCATCTCCCCGACAAGGACGTTCCATAACTGGGGCAATTCGTCCAGCTTATACCTGCGGAGTACGCGACCCGTTGGTGTCAGGCGCTCGTCTGCGTAAACAGTGACCGGGCTGTCTGGTGTCCTGCGGATGTGCATAGTCCGAAACTTCCTCACCCGAAAGATCCGCCCGCCGATCCCGACTCTGTCCTGCACGAACAGTACCGGACGGCCCGAGGTTAGCCATGCCGCAAGGGCAACGATTCCCATCGGTACTGCCAGGATTAGCAGGCCCACCAGGGCGGCCCCAAAATCAAAGAGGCGTTTGCCTCCCTTGCGATACATACGTGACCTCGATCAAATCAGGGACCGTATGACCGGTCTCGAGGGTGTGGTCCTCTGTTTGGTTAGCCATCAGTGCCCGTTCGGATCTCCGCCTGCTCGACGCCAGCCACTTCAGCCACTGTCGTAGAGGCGATGGGGGCGAAATCGGGAATCAGTCTTTGCAGGAGCTCTAGGATCCGTTCGCGGTCGTCGTCTTCTGCCGCCTGGCGGAGCTGTTCGATATCCAGGAGCAACGTCTCCAGGTTGATCCGCTGTGAGGGGACTGTGTAGAAGTACTCGTTGGCTTGTACGCATTCGTTTTCTATGTGGGTGAAGAGATCTTCGGTGCGCTTCTCACCGGGGCGGGGGCCGATGATCTCGATGGGAATGTCCACGTGGGGCGTTAGTCCGGCCAGCCGGATGAGGTCACGAGCCAGGTCCATGATCCGCACGGGGCGGCCCATCTTCAGGATGTAGCTCTCGCCGCCTCCGCCGTTAGTGCCGGCCTGAAGGATTAGCTGCACTGCCTCGGGGATGGTCATAAAGTAGCGTACCATCTCGGGGTCGGTGACCGTGACGGGCCGCCGCTGTTGGATCTGTCGTGTCATTATGGGCACCACACTGCCCCGGCTGCCCAGGACATTACCGAAGCGCACGCTAACCATATTGGTGCCGGTTTTCTCCGCATAGGCCTGCACGAGTAGCTCGGCGACCCGCTTGCTAGCGCCCATGACATTGACCGGGTTGACGGCCTTATCGGTGGAGACCAGCACGAGCCGTTCCACGTCGTACTGCACGGCCAGTTCCACCAGATTGAGGGTGCCGATGACGTTGTTATTGATGGCCTCCGCCGGGTACATCTCCATAAGCGGAACATGCTTATGCGCCGCTGCGTGAAAGACCACCTGCGGGGCGAACCGCTGGAGCACCCGCTCCAGGCTGCGACGGTCCTTGACACAGCAGATGACCGGAATCACTTCGCAGTTCCCATCGAGCTCCTGTAACTCCATAATTGATTCAAACACACTGTTCTCTCCGCGGCCCAGTACCAGCAGACGTGCCGCAGCAGCTTTCACCACCTCCTTGCACAATTGGCGGCCAATGGAGCCGCCGCCGCCGGTGACCAAGACGGTCTTGCCCCGTAGATAGTCCGAGACGGGTAGGCGGTCGAGCGGAACGCTCTCTCGCTGCAGGAGGTCTTCCATGCTGAGTTCACGCAGGTCGTCCAGTTGTGCTCGGCGGGTGATCACCTCCGCCAATGACGGTACAGTCCGCACAGGCAGGCCCGTGGATTCCAGGGTCGCTAATACCTCGCGTAGTCGCTCGGGAGTAGCAGAGGGAATGGCGATTACGATCAGCTCGGCGCCCCGCTCCTGGGCTACACGAGGCGCATCCTCAATCTTGCCCAGCACGGTGCGTCCGCGTAGCCGTGAACCGCGCTTGCGGGGGTCGTCATCCACATAGCCGACCACTGTGTACTGGTCGCCCGCCTCCTCCAGCAAGTAACCCAGGGCCCTGCCACTAGCTCCTGCTCCTACTATCAGAACACGCCCGCGGCCGTTGCTGTTCGACCTCTGGGCAATTCGCGTGAGCAGACGGACTGCGCTCAGGAACAGCAGGTGGTAGACAGGCTCGGTCAGCAGCACATCGACAGGCCGGACGCCGGGCGGGAACCGCTCAGGCACGGAGTACAGAACAGCGACCAGAAAAGGCGCGCCCAGCACAGCGCTGAGGGCCAGTTGCAGCACGTCCTGAGGAGCGACTTGTTTCCACGAGTACTTCCAGATGCCCAGTAGGACATAGAGCGGTAGGCGGATTAGCAGGGCCAGCGCAACAAAGAGCAGCGTATTGCCGGCGGTAACTTGATGCCCCAGGACTACCACCCAACTGCATAAAGCAGCCAGCGTGATCAGCACGACGTCAGTCAACAGCTTTACTGGCACGTAGTAGCGCAACTCAATCTTCTGCTCAAGCGTGGTCAGTATTGTGTGCCAAAGGGAGGTCCTAGTGGCAGGACGTGCTTGCTCATCGAGAATGGTCTTGGCTGCGTCCTCGGCTGTGGACGCGCTGTGAAGGTTATCCATGGTCCTCGTGTTGTCCTCGGGCAGGGCCAGTGCCGCCCTCTGTGACCGGATTGGCTGCGCTGGCTCGATTTCGGCTACAGTTGGCAGGCCGTGGGGCTCCGTATGCCAGCGGCCTGCCGTAGCACTCCACTGCAAGCGCCGTGCCAAGTTACACATTCTCATATCGAAAGCAGGCAGAATGGCGGCCCCGGAACTGACCGTGTATTGCGATCCAGGGCGTCATCGGAGAAGAATAGACCCTGTCGGGAGTGCTCGTAGCGGAGGGGGTGTGGCAGTGCCGCCGGCGCTGCGGCTGGCGTGGCAGGCCTAGCCCACGCGGGTAAGAGCCAGGGGCTAGCCGAATGTGACCACTCTCACTGGCCGTGGAAGAACTCGCGCCAGGCCTGGCTGCCTAATGGCTTGCGGGCGTCAGAGTTTGGCGATCGCCCCCAGCGAATTGATCACCACAGTATTAGTAATCCTTGTGAACGCAAGCGATAGCCAGATGTGCCGGGCCTTGACGGGACGAGAGTGCTGTGTTCAGCGTTGTTTGGCGCGGTAGACCTCGATCTCGTAGTACACTTCCCGTTTGCCTGGCGGCGGTGGGTTAGGGACAATCAGCCGCACGCGGTCGCTCTTAAGTCCCCCGAGAGGAAACGTACGAATCGTTCCGACC
>JAUVXR010000036.1 GCA_030603495.1 bacterium | reverse complement strand
ATGGTGAAGCAGTCGTCGGTAAGAGGTATACCGTGTTCACAGCAGTAGTCGTGGAACCGCTTGCAGGCCACTGAATGGATGCGTTCATTGATGAATTGATCGAACAGCTCGGGAGTTCCTACGATGTGATCGTAGTCATGTCGAAGCGAGCCAAGCAGCTTCGCGATGGCGCCCGACCACTGGTGGAGACCGAATCCACTAATCCGCTGACGATTGCGCTGCACGAGATTGCTGAGGGGAAGATAATCGTGCAACCTTCTGAGGATGCTCCAGAAGAAACCGCGGCGACAGCCGTAGCCGGTGAGTATCTCGACCGGCGTGGCGATATTGACGAATTTGTGGAACAAGACGATGACGAGGAAGAGGACGGCGAAGAGGATTAGGGACCGGGGGGGGTCCGTCTAGCAGCGTGGTGAGAGGTTCCGGTGCCAACGGATTACTACGAAATTTTGGGGATCGGTCGGACCGCTTCGACCAGTGAGATAAAGCGGGCCTACCGCCGCCTGGCACGCCAGTATCACCCGGACGTAAACAATGGTGATCCGACAGCGGAGCCGAAGTTTAAGGCAATCAGCGGGGCCTACGCGGTCTTATCGGATTCGAGGAAGCGGCGCGAGTATGACTTGCGTGGGCACCGCGGTATTGACTCGTTCTTTGATGGCGGGCTGGACATCTTCGAGCTTTTCCGCCAAGCCTTTGGTGATACCCCCTTCGGCCAAGCCAGCGCCCAGCGCCAAGGGCGCAGTATCCAGGCGGAGGTCAGCATCAACCTCGCCGAGGTACTCAGTGGCACCACCCGCACGATTCAGTACTCCCGCCTATCCACCTGTAAGCACTGCGAGGGTAGCGGCATCGAGCCAGGTAGCAGTGTGCGGCGGTGCCCCACCTGCCAGGGGGCCGGCCAGGTACGCCAGACACGCCAGAGCTTCCTGGGAGTGATGACTACCGTTGGCGTGTGTCCGGACTGTAGGGGCCGGGGGGAGGTTGTAGACCAAGTGTGCCGGCAGTGCCGGGGGCAGGGCGCAGTAGAGGCGGACGAAGAGTTGGAGGTGACAATCCCAGCGGGGATTGCCCACGGCCAGGAAATGGTCATCCGAGGGGCGGGGGATGTCCTGCCCGGCAACCATAGCGGTGACCTGTATGTCGTGGTTCACGTTGAGCCTCACGAGCTCTTCGAGCGCAAGGGCAGCGACCTGCATACGCACCTTAGCATAAGCTTTGCCGAAGCTGCACTGGGCGCGCAGATTGCCATACCCACGCTTGAGGGCGAGGCTGAGTTGGAAATACCGCCGGGCACCCAGCCAGGAACGCAGCTTAGCCTGTCCGGGCAGGGCCTGGTAGATATGCAGTCCGGTCGGCGCGGGGACTTGGTTGTCCATGTCCAGGTGACAGTGCCTCAACGTTTGACCAAGCGGCAGCGGAAATTGCTCGAAGAGCTTGCCGTCGAACAGATGTCTACAGGCCCTGAGCAGCCCTAACTGGCGGGCAAGTATGCCAGCGCTGAGCAGGTACCTGCGCCTCGACAGCGCACACGGCACTTTGGCACAGCTTGGTTCGAGCCCCGATTATTGGCAGGGCGCGGGGAACGGCCGGACTTACTGAGGAAAGGGGCACAGCTTGGGCAATGCTCGCCCTGGTATCGTACGACTTCGATGACCTCAGGCCTCGATATGGTTCGCAATGGTACCACTTCTCGGGAATGGCGGGTCGTCCGTATTGAGGCGTCCCCGTCGGCGGCGGAGAGCGTCGCCAGCCTGCTGACGGAGGTGACAGGCCGCGGGGTCGCCCTAGACGAAGCAGATAGGGCCGTCATCATCACCGGGTATATGTTGGACTGTGAAGCAGGTGCCCTCGAGCAAGGCCTGCGCCAGCGCCTGGCCGAATTGGCGGCGAACCTGGGCGCAGGCGCGACATTCCCTCTTTCGATAGCCAGTGTTCCCGAAGAAGACTGGACGGTGGCATGGCGGGATTCGTACCGGCCCGTGCGTGTGGGTAGAAGACTGGTGGTAAAGCCTTCGTGGCATAGCTGGCCGCCACCGGACGGTGCCATGCCCGCCTTTGACGACGATCTCGTCATCGAGATAGACCCACAGATGGCCTTTGGGACCGGTGCCCACGAAACGACGCAGTTGTCGCTGGCAGCACTGGAGGACCTGATCCAGCCCGGCTGTTCGGTCGCGGATGTCGGCTGCGGTACGGGCATTCTAAGCATTGCCGCGGCCAAACTGGGGGCGGGTGAGGTGCTTGCGGTGGACAATGATCCCTTGGCGGTGGAGATTGCCCGCCAGAATGTAGCTCACAACTCAGTGGCGGATCGAGTATCAGTGCAGGTCGGCGACGGACTTAGCAACCTGGAGCGCCGGTTCGACCTTATTGTGGCGAATATCAACACGCCGGTGATTGTGGCCCTGAGCAGTAGCTTGGCCGCGCACCTTGCCGGCGGCGGGAGCATAGCTGTATGCGGCATACCCACGGTTCGGGCTCCGCGTGTGGCCTCGGTATTGCGTCAGGGCGGGTTGTGGGTCGAAGAGGTCCGCACCCAGGGCACGTGGGTATGCGTAGTGGCGCAGCGGCGAACCAACAGGCAAGTGCATCTGCCATCTGACAAAACGTAAGGGAGAAACCTTCAGTGCGAGTAGTGGGAATGATACCCGCTCGGTACGAGGCGACGCGCCTACCGGGGAAGGTGCTGGCGGATATTGCGGGTAAGCCCATGATCCAGCACGTCTATGAGCGGGCGCAGCGAGCCGAACGCTTGGACAATCTGCTGGTGGCGACCGACGACGAGCGCATCAAGGCAGTGGTCGAAGGCTTTGGTGGTACGGCGGTGATGACCTCGCCGGAGCACAAGTCGGGCACCGACCGCCTGGCCGAGGTGGCGAGAGACGTGAAGTGCGATGTTGTGGTCAATATCCAAGGCGACGAGCCGCTAATTGACCCTGCCGCCATTGACGCGCTGATCGAGCCGTTCCTAGCCGATCCGGGGCTGCGCATGAGCACGCTGGCCGTGCGGCTGGTGAGCTATCGCGAGCACTTGCAGCCTTCGGTGGTGAAGGTAGTCGTAGACAAGGAGCGATTTGCGCTATACTTCTCCCGCGCGCCTCTCCCCTACTTCCGGCTTGACACGGACGGACAGTGGCCTGATAATAAGCCCAGGCAGCATCCGAAGTCAACCCTGTGGCCACTGCGGCATATTGGGCTGTACGCGTATACGCGGGAGACGCTGCTGTGGCTGTCATCGCTGCCCCAATCGCCGCTGGAGGTTACCGAGAAGCTCGAGCAACTGCGTGCGCTGGAGAACGGCTGCCGGATAAAGGTAGTTGAGGTGGTGTATGAGGCCATATCCGTGGATACAGCCGAGGACCTCGAGCGGGTCCGCCGAATGATGGAGAAGGACTGTTGACGCTTAGCCCGGTTAAAGAAATAAAGATAGCAGACGGCAAATTTGCTATTGGTGACGGATGCCTGGCGCTCATTGCCGGCCCCTGTCTGGTAGAAGGGTATGAGACGACGCTGGGCATCGCCCAACGGCTCGCGGAGATATGTGGGGGGCTGGAGATGCCCTTGGCCTTCAAGGCTTCCTGCGACAAAGCAAACCGCACGTCGGTGGACTCGGTCCGGGGACCGGGCTGGCGTGAGGGGCTGGCGATTCTGGCAGCGGTCAAAGAGGCATGCGGCTTACCGCTGCTGACGGATGTGCATGAGATCATCCAGATTCCCGAAGTCGCCGAAGTAGCCGATATCCTGCAGGTACCGGCGTTTCTGTCGCGCCAGACGGACCTGCTCGTGGCTGCCGGTGAGACCGGGCTGCCAGTGAATATCAAGAAGGGACAGTTCCTCTCCCCCACCGATATTCAGCACTCGATAGCCAAGGTCACCTCCACGGGCAACGACCAGGTGATGGTTACCGAGCGAGGGACAACCTTTGGGTATAACAACCTGGTCGTGGATATGCGCGGGCTGGCAATAATGCGCCAGTTCGGCCACCCGGTGATCTTTGACGCCACCCACAGCGTGCAACTGCCCGGGGGAGCGGGAGCCGCGTCCGGCGGCCAACGGGAGTTTGTGGGGACACTGGCGCGTGCGGCGGTAGCGGCGGGAGCAGATGGGCTATTCCTGGAGGTCCATCCGGATCCAGACCAGGCGCCCTGTGACGGACCGAATATGGTGCCGCTGGATGAGCTTGAACCGCTCCTGAAGCGACTGATAGCGATTCACCAGGCAGTGGGGGAATGATTCTATCCCTATGACCGAGCACGAGATTCTCCAACAAGCGCGACAGACTCTGGCAATCGAAGCCGAGGCAGTGAGCTCCCTATCCGAGCGGCTAGGTGCAGCTTTTGTCGAGGCGGTGGAGTTGTTGCTGGCGATGGGCGGGCGGGCTGTGGTGTGTGGTATTGGCAAGTCTGGAGCGGTTGCCCGCAAGCTAGCGGGCACGCTGGCCAGTACTGGTACCCCGGCATTCTTTATGCATCCGGCCGAAGCGCTCCACGGCGACCTGGGTATGGTCACTGGCGACGACGTAGTAATAATGTTCTCCAACAGCGGTGAGACCGACGAGATACTGAACATTCTACCGGCCATCAAGCGACTGGGAGCACCAATAATTGGCATCTGCGGACGAGACAGCTCTACACTGGCACAGGAGGCCACGGTGGCGCTGGACGCATCGGTAGTGCAGGAGGCTTGTCCGCTGGGGCTTTCGCCTACCGCCAGTACCACGGCGGCAATGGCGCTGGGCGATGCGCTGGCGATGGCGACGATGGCAGCCCGTGGCTTTACCGTTGAGGAATATGGCGCCACCCATCCGCAGGGCGCGCTGGGCCGGCGAGTTCTGCTGCGTGTGGCCGACCTGATGCACTCAGGCGAAGATAACCCAGTCGTGCCGTTGACGGCGACTGTCCTGGAAGCCCTGCTGACTATGTCTAGTGCGTCGCTGCGGGGGGTAGTCAGTGTCGTGGACGACGAGGGCCGTCTCCACGGCCTGTTCACTGACGGTGATTTCCGGCGACTGATGCCGGCAGTCGCAGACCGCAACGAGATAATGGCGCAGCCGGTTTCGGAGGTAATGACGCGCAATCCGACGACCGCGGGGCCGGACATGCTCGCCGCCGAAGCGGCTAAGATAATGGATGAGCGCGAATTCGATAATATCCCTGTTGTTGACGAGCAGGGGCGCGCAGTGGGTATCCTGGACGTGCAGGATCTGATGAAGGCCGGCCTGTTGTGAGCGCTGAGAGCTGGGGGGGCGGTGAGTTCTGATGGCTTCGCTGACGCTGCTTCATACTGCGGATATGCATAACCGTCTCAGTCAGGCGGCGGCCCGGCGACTCACTGAACTGCGACGTGAGCACAAGGCTCTGCTGCTTGATTCAGGAGACGCCGTAGGCGCCGGGAATGTAACTCTGCGGCGGCGCGAGCCAATTATTGAGCTGATGAACGAGGTGGGCTACGCAGCGATGGCGGTAGGCAACCGGGAGTATTTCTTTCGTAAGCGGGGCATGATTCACAAGACACGGGCGGCGAGGTTTGCCGTGCTCAGCGCCAACCTGCGCCCGCTGCGGGGCGATTTTGGCCACATCCAGGCGTGGACTATCGTGACAGCGCCCGAGGGTGGCCGCGTGGGCATATTCGGGCTGACTCCGACGATGATTGGGGCCGGCAGCCGGGCGGAATTGTTCTCAGATATGCGCTTCGTGTCGTGGCAGGGGGCAGTGGAGGGAGCGGTGGCCACGCTGCGTGACCAGGTGGACTGGCTGGTGGCGCTCAGCCACCTGGGGAAGAGATACGATCGTCATCTTGCCGAGCTGTTCTCAGAAATTGACGTGGTACTGGGCGGGCACAGTCATAGCGCTACGGCCCGGATCGAACAGATCTCTGGTAGTCTGCTGTGCTGGCCTGCGCCCTACGCCACAGAAGTAGTGCTAGTCAGGGCCTCGAAGCTCCAGGGCAACAATCGCTACGAGAGTCGCGTAATACAACTGCCATGAGTTGGACCTGGTACGCGGATGTCGGGAATTGCACAGTGCACTCGGGAGCCTGGCGCGAGGGCCGGTGGGCGGCGGTGGGCCGCATACCGGCAGGCCGGCTCGAGCGTGGTGATTGGGAAATCACACTGCTGAGCCGCTTGGAGGAGGCTGGCCTGGATAGCGATGACTGCAACCAGGCGGTCCTGTGCCTCAGTTCGCCGAACGCGCGCAGTGCAGTCGAAAAGTTCGCAGCACGTTGGCTGGGAACCGGAAGCGTAGTTGCCGGGGAAGATTTCGCGGTTGAGGTCTCAACCGACTACTACGATCCGGCGCAGATTGGCGTTGACCGGTTATTGAATGCTCTGGCAGCGATTGAGCGGGTTGGCAAGCCCTGCGTGGTGGTGGACTTCGGGAGCTGCGTGACGTGCGATGCCATTACAGCCAAGGGCGTCCTGACCGCGGGGGCGATTGCCCCGGGACTGCCCGTCATACGGACGGGGTTGCTCAAGGCAGTGCCTCACCTCGCCACGGGACTGGAAGAGGCGATGCAACTGCTCGGGCGTGAGTGCACACCGGCGGGGCGCAGTACCGCTGAGGGCTTGACGCTGGGGATACTGGCAAGCATCGCGGGCAGTGTTGACCGACTGGTTGAGATCATGCGGCAAACGGTGGGCCGCACGGCACCGGTAGTTGCCACCGGCGGCGATGCGGAGCTGGTTGTGGCGCATTGCGAAGTGGCGATCACAGTAGACGAAATGCTGACACTGGACGGGCTGCGATCCGCGTATGAAACAACAACACCATGAAGCATATACTCAGCATCAGCCTGGGATCGTCAACGCGCGACAAGAGCGTTGAAAAAGAGATTCTCGGCGAGCGGTTCCTGCTGGAACGCCGTGGAACGGACGGCAACTTGCGGCGCTTTGGGCTATTATTGGAACAGAACGATGGCAAGGTGGATTGTCTGTGCATCGGGGGGGCCAATATAGGGCTGCACTGGGCGGGCCGCTTTTATCCGTTTCGCGATATTCAACGACTCGCACAGCGTATCCAGCAGACGCCGGTAGTAGATGGCGCCGGGCTGAAGAACTCGCTGGAACGGGAGACAATAGGAATCCTGCAAGAACAGGGCGTGGTGGACTTTACGCAGGCCAACATCCTGATTCCCTGTTCCACCGACCGATTCGGGATGACCGAGGCGATCTGCGCACTCTCGTCCAACTATGTCCTGGGCGATTTGATGTTCAACCTGGGAGTCCCGATAGCGCTACGGAGCACGCGCTCGGTGGATCTACTGGCGCGCTTGCTACTGCCGATTCTGGGACGACTGCCTTTCAAGTGGCTTTACCCGACTGGTAGCAAGCAGGAGGAGATCCGGCCCAAGTACGGGCGTTACTACCAGTGGGCGGCGGTGATAGCGGGTGATTTTCCGATAATCCGACGACATCTCCCCCACCGGCTCGACGGGAAGATAATCATTACCAACACGACCACGGAACAGGATGTCGAGATTCTCACGAGTCGGGGTGTGCGTTTGCTGATAACGACAACGCCGGTGCTCGAGGGCCGCAGCTTCGCTACGAACGTGATGGAGGGCGTTTTCTTGTGCCTGATGGGTAGGGACGCCGGGGAAGCCAGCGCTGCGGAGTACCTGGCGATGGCCCAGCAGATGGGCTGGGCGCCGACTATCCGGGAATTGAATCGCGGGCAGGGATCGTCAGGGGTCGGAGGCACGCCCGACAATGACTAGATTCGCCTTCATACTTCATCCGCTCACGGTGCGCGACCTCGCCCGCAGGTATCCGTGGACGGCATGGTTGCCGGAACGAGTGATAGAATGGGCAATGGCCAAGACACCTGCCAAGATGGCCAGCGAAATTGTTGGAATTCGCACGACGGCTGGTGCGGAGACCAGCGGCTGGTTTGTGATCTGCCCGCTGACCGCCCGCCAGCTCACTAATGCCAACCCGAAGCGGGCCGTAGCAAAGATCGTTGAGGCGGGCCGCCTGGCCGAGGAACTGGGCGCCGGTATAGTTGGACTGGGGGCGTTCACGGCGGTGGTCGGCGATGCGGGGATAACTGTCGCCGAGAATCTGGACATTGCGGTGACCACGGGCAATAGCTACACCGTAGCAACCGCTGTCCGCGGGGTTCTGCAAGCAGCGGCGCAGGTAGGAATTGATCCACGGCAGGCCCACGCAGTGGTGCTCGGTGCGAGTGGTTCAATCGGGCGAATCTGCGCACATCTACTGGCGAGTGAGGTGGACTCGCTGGCCCTGGTGGGACGGCCCGGCGACCCCACAGCCGAGGTCGCCGCCGAACTCGCCCAGCAACGCGCCGCGGTAAGCACCACAACAGATGCAGCTATCGCGTTGCTCCAGGCCGACCTGGTGGTGACAGTGACCTCAGCGCTGGAGGCGATTGTTGAGCCGGAGATGCTCAAGCCGGGAGCGGTGATCTGTGACGTAGCGCGGCCACGCGATGTATCATGGCGTGTGGCCGAGGAGCGCGAAGATGTATTGGTGATCGAAGGCGGTGCCGTCGAGGTCCCCGGCGAGGTCGAGTTCAATGTCGACTTTGGTTTTCCGCCGCGGACAGCTTATGCCTGTATGGCTGAGACGATGATACTGGCCCTGGAGAACCGCTGCGAGAGTTTTACGCTGGGCAGAGCACTAGACGTGGACAAGGTCCGCGAAATCGAGCAGCTTGGCGACAAACACGGCTTCCGCTTGGCCGGTTTTCGGTCATTCGAGCGCGTGGTCACCGAGGAACAGATCGCTCGGGTACGGCAACTGGCTGGTCGCGGCCCGTAGCTGAACTCGAAAAACTTATGGCAGAGGATAGGACATGTCTCACCCTGTGGACGAGTATCAACGTAGACTGGCAAAACTGAATCAACTGAAAGAGCAAGGCCAGGACCCCTTCGGGCATCATAGCTGCGCGCGTACGCATTCTATTGCGCAGCTTCACAGCGACTTTGCCCAGCTCGAAGGCCAGGTGGTATCCGTGGCCGGGCGGATAGTAGCACTGCGCGAGCACGGGAAGTCCACGTTTGCTGACCTGCAGGATGCCAGTGCCACTGTGCAGATTTATGCGCAGCTCGACGTGCTGGGCGAGGACGACTACACACACTTCCAGGATCTAGACCTGGGCGACATAATTGTAGTCGAAGGGGAGCTATTTCAGACACGCAGTGACGAAGTGACGGTACGCTGCGCCGCGTTTCTGCTGCTGGCGAAGGCGCTGCGTCCGCTGCCTGAGAAGTTCCACGGGCTCCAGGACCAGGAGCTCCGCTATCGCCAACGCTACGTTGACCTACTGGCGAACGAGCAGGTCCGCGAGCTGTTCCGGGCACGCAGCCGCATCATTCAAGCCGCGCGCGACTATCTGAGCCAGCGGGATTTCTTGGAAGTAGAAACCCCCATGCTCCAGCCGCTTTACGGCGGGGCGGCAGCGCGGCCGTTTACCACCTATCACAACACCCTTCAGATGCAGCTTTATATGCGCATTGCCCCGGAACTGTACCTCAAGCGCCTGATTGTCGGTGGTTACGAGCGAGTCTTCGAGATGGGGCGCGTCTTCCGCAACGAGGGCATAGATACACGGCATAACCCCGAGTACACCCTCCTCGAGGTCTACGAGGCCTACGCCGACTACGAGGATATGATGACGTTGACGGAGGGGCTAGTAGGCGCAATGTGCCAGGCGGTGCACGGCGCACTGAAGTTCACCTACCAAGGCCATGAGATTAACCTGACTCCGCCGTGGCAGCGCATTTCACTGCTAGAGGCGATCAGGGAGTATGGCGGCGTGGATCTCAGTGGCATAGAAAGTGCGGAGGCAGCCCGTGAACAGGCTGTAGCAGCCGGACTCGAACGCCAGACTCTTGAGGGGCAGTCGCTGGGGTACGTAATAGATAAGCTCGCGGACCGCTTTGTGCAGCCGCAGCTCATTCAGCCTACCTTCATCACCGATTATCCGGTGGAGATCTCCCCGCTGGCCAAGCGCAAGCCAGATAATGCGCAGCTTACGGAGCGGTTCGAGCCGTTTATCGGTGGCATAGAGATCGGCAATGCCTTCAGCGAGCTTAACGATCCGCTGGACCAGCGAGAACGATTCGAAGCGCAGGCGGCAGCTCGTGCAGCCGGGGACGAGGAAGCACATCCGCTCGACGAGGACTTCATCCGCGCCCTAGAATACGGCATGCCGCCCACGGGCGGCCTGGGGCTGGGCATTGATCGGCTAGTGATGCTGCTTACTGACCAGCCGAATTTGCGGGAAGTGATCTTCTTTCCGCTCCTGCGCCCCAGCGACGAATAGCCTCAGGCGAGGCGGAAATCAGGGCGCTAACCTGACTGTTTCTGAGGAGACCTAGTGGAAGAGACCGAAAGCGCAAAAAGCGACAAGAAGAACGTGATGGTCGCACTGCTGCGGGCAATGCGGCCGCAGCAGTGGACGAAGAACCTCCTGGTCTTTGCCGCGCTGATCTTTGCTCAGCGCTTCGATGACCCGGGGGCAATAGCAACCACAGTCCTCGCCTTCGTCCTCTTCTGCCTGCTTTCGGGGAGCATATATCTGATCAATGATGTGCTGGACTGCGCCGAGGACCGCAAGCATCCGACCAAGTGCCGGCGGCCGGTAGCGGCCGGAGAACTGCCGGTGCCGCTGGCAGTGCTCGCCGCTGTTATTCTGGGACCGGGGAGCGTCATTGGCTGCTACTTCATCAACATCGCCACCGCCGAGGTAGCCGCCGGATACCTCTTCCTAACACTAGGCTACGTGTTTGTGTTCAAGCAGATTGTCATCCTGGACGTACTGGCGGTGGCGGCAGGTTATGTACTGCGAGCTGCTGCTGGGGCAACAGCGATTGACGTAGTGATATCGGAGTGGCTGTTGATCTGCACGATTCTGCTGGCGCTGTTCCTGGTGCTAAGCAAGCGCCGACAGGAGCTGGTGCAGTTGGAGGAGCGGGCTACGGCTCACCGCCCGATTCTGGGTGAATACAGCTCGTATCTGCTGGACCAGATGATCGCGGTGGTTACGGCCTCGACGGTGATGTCTTATGCGTTGTATACCATCAGCGAGAGGACCGTGGCGGAGGTGGGGTCGAATTGGCTGATGTATACAGTACCGTTCGTAATCTACGGAATATTCCGCTACCTGTACCTCGTCCACCACAAGAACCGGGGTGCTGCCCCCGACCGTGTACTGCTAACTGATGTGCCCCTGATGATCAACGTCGTATTGTACGCTATCGCGGTAGTCGCTATCCTGTATCTCAGCCCCTAGCAGAGCTGACTGGTTGCGGCGACGATTCACCCCCAGCGAGTTGACTGGGAGACAACAAGAAGCCCCACGATGACGATCGCTATCCCGAGAATACGTACCGCGTTGATGTGCTCGCCGAACAGTAGTGCGGCGGCCACCGTGACAATCACGAAAGCGGCGCTGATGAACATAGGATATACCACGCTGATGTCCATCATTGACAGCACCGCCATCCACATTAACGCCGAGCAAAGGTAGATGACCGCACCGACCAGGATCTGCGGCTTGGTGAAGACACTGGCGTAGTATTGCACAATGCCCCTTTGGGCTTCGGCGATACTACCGGACTCGCTCATGCCCCACTTAAGCAGCAGATTACCCGTGGGGGCAAGAATGATGCAGCCGAGCAGGAGTGCCGTTCGAATCATCATTGCTGTTCCTTCCTGGTTTCTGTGCTACGGAAAAGATACTGCCAGAATTCGCGCAGGATCTTGAAGACTACTGCCGGGCGGGCCAGGGTGGACTCCCCCGCCTCCCGGGGTAAGAAGACTACCGCCACTTCAGCAATTCTAAAGCCATTCCGTCGTGCTTCACTGAGCATCTCGGCATCAATGAACGAACCCTCCGAGCGCAGGTCCATCGCTGCGACGACCTCGCGCTTGAACAGCTTGAAGGGGCAGTTTACGTCTTGCACGCTCACTCCGAGTACCAGGCGCACCAGTAGCCGATAGCCCCGCGTATACACCCAGCGCAGCACGCCCTCGTAGCGATTTGTCCGGTATCCCGCCAGCACGTCAGCCATTTCAAACCTGGGCAGCGCTTCGTGGATGTGGGCCAGGTCACAGGGGATGTCGGCATCCATATATAGGACGACATCGCCCGTGGCATGGGCAAAGCCGGTGCGGATGCTGCCACCGAGCGTGCGGTTGACATTGTGGTGGATCGGCTTAATGCGCGGGTCGCTGGCGGCGAGCTGGTCGGCGATCTCACCAGTGCGGTCGGTGCTGGCGTCGTTGACGATAACAATCTCGTAGTTTCCGTCGGTTGCCTTGCCCAGCTCGCGCTGGGCCATCGCCACGGCCCGGTGAATATTCTCTTCCTCATTGTACATCGGATAGACGATTGATATCTTAAGCACCATCCGCTGCCTCCTGCCTCCGCTTGCGTCTGCTCATTGCCGCCAACAAGATGAACGTAACCAGTGCGCTGACCAGTGAGATCATCAGCCCCTGCTGTAGCGGCTTCGATTCATAGCGGACGGTGACAGTGTGCTCGCCGGGCGGGACCGACACCCCGCAAAGCACGTAGTTGGTACGGTATATCGGTGCAATCTCCCCGTCCACGCGTGCGACCAGGCTCGGGTGATAGGCCATCGAGAGCACGAGCAAATATTGAGCTGCGCTGTCGCCTGCATCGGATTCGTAGGCAAAGGGGATATGAGTCGTCACAGACATTCCATCGTCTTGGACCGTCGTATTGATCTTGTATTCCGAGCTGGGAACGGTTAGGTCAAATGAGACGGTCTCGACCACAGTACACTCCTGGGGAAGAAAGCCGGCGGAAAGTATGATGTCGCGGGCCTCATCTTGGCTGGCACATTGGGATATGCCCTTGGCTATCCACGCCCGAGGCATCGAACGGTTTACCCGATACATTGTGAAGTCCGTGCCAGTGTAAAGTACCTCTATCTCTGACGATTCCAAGCCAGGTACGCTGATCAAATAGCACACATTCAGCATCTGCAACAATTGAATCGGCCGGGCGGCGCCGCCCGGCTTGCCGGCAAGACCATCGGGAATGTATTTCTCAAAGACCTCGTACTGGCGACTGGGCAGCAGCGCGTAGCGGTAGCCCTCAATCGCGTCAATATCATACAGCACAGCCGTGTTTGCGTGCAATATCTCGCGGGCGGCGAAATACGGCTGCACATCGCCGCCCTCAGCCCAGCCGGGGTACTCCGGAGGGGTGAAATCCAGCGAGTACAAGCGCGGGTCGGTATACTGGCGACCGGGGTCCGGATCAGCATGAATTAGCTGTGCTGTCCGGGGTGGGTCGGTGTAGAAGCTTGGTGATGCGGTGGCGTTGTAAGGCAGTCCGAACGTCAAGAACTGCCAGCTAAGCACGAGCAGGCAGCCCGCCGCAATCCACCCATACGTCAAGACGCCGCGTGCCAGCAAGCCGGCAGCTATGCCCACGAAAGCAATTCCTAGCACGAATGCTCGCCAATTGGGATCAAAGAGACTGATCCGCTGCACGAAGAAATCGTACTTCTCTTCTGCTTTCTGTGATATCTCCTGCTGCTGCACTGCAGAATCGCTGTAGCTTGCGGCTATCTGGCCGCGAAGCATAGGCAGCGCCTTTGAGCGAAGCACGCTGGTGTTGAGCGCAATCGTAACGCCGCCAGCCAGAACCAGGACGCAAAGAGACAGTTGCGCCAGCCGGCGCGCGCAGAGCTTGCCGCCCGCCCCGGCCAGCGACTGGATGCCGCCGCCGGCGAGTAAGGCTAGGCCCAGGGTGGTGAGCAGCACGTAGCGCCCCGGCGCACGGAAGAAATTAAAGCCCGGTACGGCAGGTAGCAGCTCGTAGAGCGGATTGTACTTGGCCAGAGCCATAAACAGTCCGAATGCGACCAGAAAGACAAGATACCAGCGATACCTGGGCGGAGCACGCCTGCTGAAGAGAGCGAGAACAGCCAGGATAAGAGTCAGGCTGCCGGCATAGCCGCAGATTTCGTAATAATGGTCGTGGCCGAAGTAGTTGTTCTCGGCGTAAGAGCCAAAAATCGTGGGATGAACGTAGTAGGCCAGATTATGGGCGCTCATGCCCAGAGAGCGGAGGTCGGCGGAGGTCACCTCGGCGCGCCGGTCAGCGAACTTCGCCAAAGCAGCAGTCGGTAGCAGTTGGAGCGCGCCTAGGCCCGCGCCGAGTACAAAGACCACAACCGCAGCACTGAAGCTCCGCGCCAAACGCCTTCGGAACGGCTGCGGCTGGCGGCCCAGCAGGTAAGCGAATATCAGCGCAAACGCGGCGAGTACCTCGTAGAAGACAATCTGGGGGTGGCCGCCCAGAATGGACAGACACAGCGCCACGGCACCGCCCAGGAAGTAGCGATAGTCGCCGCTGTCCAGGCCGGCAATGATTAGATAGAGGACAAGCGGTAGCCAGGCGCCGCTTTCGAGCACAGTGATGAAGAGCACCTTGGAGACGAAGTAGCCGGAGAAGCCGTAGACCAGCCCACCGCAGGCAGCAGCGGCCCAGCCCAGACCCAGCTTGCGCCCCAGGAGTGCGGCGAAGATCGCGCCCATCAGGCAGTGCAGGTAGACCATCAGCGAGTAGGTGTGGTAATAGGGCAAGCCGAGGTAGCCGATGAGGTGCAGGGGGTAGAAGACGGCTGACTGGCCCTCGGCCAGGAGGGAAAAACCGCAGCCGATTGTCTGAGTCCACAGCGGCAGGAAGCCGTGCTGGATGGCGTCCTGGGCCAGCTTGCGTAGCGGCATATAGGCGACGCTGACATCGTGCCAGAAGAAGACGCGGCCACCGAGCAGTACCGGCCAGAACAGTAGCAGCCCGAAGCCGACGAGAAAGATGATTGTGAGCCAGCCGTTACGACGCATTTGCCGTTTGCCGATTCTCCCGGCTAGTTGCCGCGCAGCCAGACGATGAAGTTGAACTCCGGCAGACGCCGGTCAATGACGAATTCCACGGGGTCACCGTTGCCCAAAAAGGAGGTGCGCTCGACCAGCAGCAGAGGCGCATCCACCGACACTTTCAGATAGCGGGCGTCGCGGGGTGTGGCGGTGGTGGCGCTGATTATCTGGCGGGAAGCGGTGATGACTATGTCAAACTCCTCGCGAATGACCCGCGATAGGGCTTCTTTGGCGCCCAGTCCGCGCGCGACTATGTCGCCGAGCTTGCCGGCAGGAAAATAGCTGCTCTGCAGGGCCAGAGGGTTGCCGTTGGCCTGGCGGATGCGTTCGATGAAGACCAGGCCATCATCGCCGCCGAGCTGCAACTCCTGGGCGGCTCTGGGCATCTGGCGGGCACCGATCTGCTCAACGCCGAGGACCATGGAGGAGGCGTCCCGGCCGCTTTCAGCCATTTCACGGGTGAAGCAGGGGATGCGCTCTTTTTCAATAAGCTCCTGAAAGAGGGGCGTGGTGTCGGTTACATAGGTCCCGCGGCCCTGGCGGGGCGAGACTATCCCCCGCTCTTCCAGCGCGCGCAGGGCCTGCTTCACCGGCGCCAGGCTGACTTCGAAGTACTGGGCCAGCTCCTGTTGGGTGGGGAGCTTATCGCCCGGCTGCAAGTGGGCCGAGCGTATCTGCTCTTCGAGGATGCGCATTATCTGAACGTAGAGCGGTTCGCCATTGTGGGGCGACAGTTGATCGAGCTGCAGCTCTGCCATCGGCTTGCTCCTGCTGAGGAGAACATAGCACAAATACTTGTACTTATTATACCAAATATACTTTATGCTGTTCTGTCTGTCAAGGCTATGGTGCAGTTGATGTTCGCCGTCTCCCCCCGTTAACGATCATGATTGTGCCAGCGATCCGCCGAAAGGCAGCCGTGTGAAGCTCAAGGGGCCAGCCAGCCTTGACACGGCGGGCCGCTTCGGGTTCAATTATGCGTAGTATCGCCGATAGCCCTGCGTTCGCAGCAAAGGAAGGATGGCTGGTTTATGCGGTTGAGTTTGCCCGTATTATTTGTGTACTTGGCTGTCGCAGCGCTGGTGGTACTACTCGCGGCGCCCTGCCGGGCCGCATCCCCGTTATTTGACAGCGCCACGATGATGTCGGTGAGCAGGATCCGAGCCGGCATGAAGGGCACCTGCCGGACGGTCTTTTCCGGCGTGGAGATTACTGAATTCAATGTGGAGGTCGTGGGGGTGCTGCCCAAGTTTCGTCAGGGCGCTGACGCTATTCTGGTGCGGATAGTTGACGGGCCGATAGTAGAGGAGGAGCTGGGCATATTCGGCGGGATGAGCGGCAGTCCGGTCTACATTGGCGGGCGGCTGGTCGGAGCAGTCGCTTTCGCCTGGCCCTTCGGCAAGCAGCCTATCGCTGGGGTAACTCCGATCGAAAACATGCTGGAGGCTCTTGATAAAGAGGACGGCGCGGAGGCCGTAGAGACAGCAAGTCCTACGCCCGACTCCCAGATCACGATAGCTGGCCGGCGCATAACCGGCGTGGAGGTCGTCGGCGCTGGCTACGAAAAGCCCTTTGTGGATGATCATACCCTGGCGCTGCAGCCGGTGATGACGCCGATGTTCTGTGCCGGCTTCTCGGCGAGGACCGTAGAGCGACTGGCTGATTTCTTCGAAAGGCGCGGCCTTCAGGCAATGCCCGGGCCGGGCAATCTGCGCCGGAAGGTGGAAACGGAGCTGAAGCCGGGCGCGGCGGTGGGAATACAGTTGGTCTCCGGAGATTTTGACATTAGCTCGGTAGGGACAGTGACGTACCGTGGCGGGGATCGGATCCTGGCTTTCGGGCACCCGGCCATGAAGCTGGGCCAGACGCAGTTGCCGCTGACCACAGCGTGGGTTCACCATGTGGTTTCGAGTCTGGACTTCTCGTTTCGGATGGCCTCGGGCATAACGCCAGTAGGGACACTGACCCAGGACAGCGCGTGGTCGGTGGCGGGGCGGGTAGGTGAGGTGCCCGAGATGATTCCGGCGGAGTTTGAGATTCACGACCGCGACAGCAATATCTCGCGCAGCTACCGGCTACAGGTCTGCAACGATCCGGCCCTGCGCAGCTCGCTTATCCTCTCTTGCGCATTCGACGCGCTATACGCCGGCTATGACGCCAATGACGAAGGGACGGTAGCAGTCACATTTACCGTCGAGGGCAATGAAGGCTCGTCCGTAAGCCGCACGAATACCTTTGCCTACAGCGAGGATCCGACGTACGAGACGCTGTGGGATATGCTGTCGGCGATGACGCTGCTGGAGAAGAACCGGTTCAAGCCTCAACGCGTAAGCAGCGTGAAGCTAACGGCCAAGCTGAAAAGGGAGAACCGGACGGCGACTATCGAGCGGGTGTGGACCGAGCAGCAGGTGGCCCGGGCGGGCGAAGACGTCATCTTGCACGTGCTGGTCCGCCCCACTGGCGAGGAGCTTACCGATCGGGAAGTCCGCTTGCATATGCCCCTGGAACTGCCCAAGGGGTATCTGCGCGTGGCAGTTGGTAGCGGGGCATACGGCTGGATGATGCGCTCGGCTATGCGGTTGCTGACGCCGGACTTCAATAGCCTCGAGACGGTTATCGAGCAGTATGAAACGATGGAGCAGAATACGCAGCTCGTGACGGTGGCGGCAATACCAACGGTGGGGCTGCGCATCGGGCCGAGGCGGTTGAACAATATGCCGAACTGGGCGCTGGGGATCCTGTCGGCGGCCAAGCGCACGGATATCGCCCTGGGCTATTCCGAGCTAGCCGAAGTGAACGATACCCCCTACGTGCTCGACGGGATGGCCACGCTGGTACTGCCCACGGAAGATCGTAGGGGCGAGCGGATGGAGATCAGAGTGCCGACTAAGGGGCTGCTGCGCGCCGGTGGCTTGATGGCAGGGGCTGCGGCCATGGAAGGTAACGAGTGGGACGAGATCAGCGCCGGCCAGCAGGCGCCGGAGAGGCTGTGGTGGGCACGGTCGGCCTTTGCCCCGGATCGTGTGGTCGCACCCCGGTTCCTGGCGGAGATGAAAGCGCTTCAGCCCGACATCCCGATGCCTGACCGCATCAAGAAGCTGCTGGAAGAACAAGATGCCGAGACGGACTCCGAACTACCCGACGAAGAAGAGGAGGAAGAAGAAGAGGAGGTCGAGGGCGCGGTAATACGCAAGCCCTCGTCCTGGCTACATGACGCTCCCAAAGATTACGAGAAAGGCGAGATGACGGGCATCGGCATCCGTGATGATGGGGTGCTACTAGGCATACCGGAATGGCGAGTTTCTGCAACCGCACCAGGGGAAATACTGTGGAGCATAGCGGCGGACGCTACCGGGAACGTATACGTCGGGGAGGCAACCAGCGGGCGCATTTTCCGGTACGACGGCAAGGATTTCGAGCCGTACTTCGATACCGAAGAGACGGCGGTTAGCGCACTACTGGCTGGCTCCGACGCGAAGCTCTACGCGGGCACCTGCGGAGCCGGCAAGATCTTTACTATCTCAGGGAAGGATAAGGGAGAGGTGTTCTGTGAGTTGCCCGCCGACTATGTATGGGACATCGAAGCGGCGCCCGACGGGGGCCTGTTCGTCGCCACCGGGCCCTATGGTGTGGTCTACCTGGTAGACAGGGCCGGCGGCTACTCGGTGTACGCCGATCTTCCCCAGTCGCATGTCTTGTGCCTGACGGTGTGGGAGGGAGTTGTCTACGCCGGCACGTCAGCGCCGGGCGCCGTCTACCAGATCGGCACACAGCGGCAGATACGGGGCATACTCGACAGCGAGGAGAATGACGTGGCGGCTGTGGTGGTCAACAACGGGTATCTGTACGCCGCGACTGCCGGGAACAGTAGCAAAGGCCAGATCTATCGCATAGACCCAGGGGGCGTAGTAGAGACCGTTTACGAGGACACGAAGGCCAGGGTGCTGACACTGCTGGCGGCCAATGGCTGCGTCTATGCTGGGACGGACTCGCGCAGTACGATCCTGGAGCTGACTTCCGATGAGCACCACACTGTAGTCTATCGGAGCAAGGATGACGGCGCGATCCTGTGTCTGGCCGCGGACGAGAAGGGCAGCCTGTCGGCCGCTGGAGCCAACCCGGGGCGAGTGCTGGCGGCTGACGCATCGCCGGTTGAGGCTGCCATCTACACTTCGCCGGTATTGGACGCCGAGCGCGTCAGCCGATGGCGCCAGATTCAGTGGTGGACAGAAGGCGCTGACAGCGAAGGAATTGCCTTTCAGTGCCGCTCCGGGAATACATCCGACCATGAAGAGGGCAGTTGGAGCGCCTGGTCTCGGGAGTACCGCAGCGGTGAGCGGATTGATGTCCCCACCGCGCGCTATCTGCAATATCGGGCGAAGGTGCCCCGAGACAGCACTGGCGACGGTCCGGAGCTGAGGGCGATAAAGATCAGCTACTTGCCCGCCAACCAAGAGCCCGAACTGGTGATCAAGAAGCCCGCCGGCGGCGCAGCGCTGCGTAACCAGGCAAAGATCGAGTGGTCAGTGGAGGAGCCCGAGGATGATACCACGGCTGCCACTATATACCTGCGCCGCACCGCCGCGCCGGAGTGGGAGAAGATCGCTGGCCCCCTCCAGGACAACTCGTACGAGCTAGATACGACCGAGCAGCGAGCGGGGACTTACGAACTGAAGGTAACAGTCAGCGACGAGCCCAGTAATCCTGGTCACGCGCGGGAGGTCACCAAGATCGTCAGCGGGGTGCGCATTGATAATGATACGCCGGTACTTAGTCTGCAGCCGGTGCGCGGTGACCAGGACGAGGCAACAGCGACGATTGTGGGCCTGGCGCGTGATAACCAGACGGCGGTTGCGGCAGTGTCGTGGCATCTCGACGACAGCGAGCAATGGTGGGCAGCCCAGCCTGCCGACGGTGCCTACGATGAGCTGATTGAGCGCTTTACCATAAACGCGCACGACCTGTCGAAGGATGCTAAGCAAATAGTGCTCCGGGCGTGGGACGAAGCGGGCAACAGCATCGAGGAGAAGGTCCGCCTCCCGTGGGTATCCGAAGAGGAGATCGAAGAGGCTAAGAAGACCGCAGACGATCAGGACGATGAGCCCGACGAGGACGAGGAAGTCTCGGAGTCCAGCTCGGACAACGACGAGGCTAAAGGCTGATAGGCGACGCCGGCTTCGGTGATTATCCCAGTGATCAGCTCGGCTGGCGTCACGTCGAAGGCCGGGTTGTAGATATTGACGGGGGCCGGGCAGATTGGTTCGGTCAGCCGATTGGCGACATAGGCGACTTCTTCGGGGTAGCGCTCTTCGATGGGGATCTCATCACCGCAAGCCAGGTCGAAATCCACCGTCGAAAACGGCGCAGCCACATAGAACGGCACCTGATGGCGGGCGGCGGCCACTGCTACCGAGTAAGTGCCGATTTTGTTGGCAACGTCCCCGTTACCGGCGATGCGATCCGCTCCAATGACTACGCAGTCCACCCTCCCCCGCTGCATTAGCGACGCAGCAGCGCTATCGCAGATTAGCGTATAGGGAATCCCTTCCCGCTGAAGCTCCCAGGCCGTGAGTCGGGCACCCTGCAGGAGCGGGCGCGTTTCATCCACCCAGACGTGAATCTGCTTGCCCTGCTCGTGCGCTGCGCGGATGACGCCCAGCGCCGTGCCATACCCCGCCGTGGCCAGCGCGCCAGCGTTACAGTGAGTGAGGATATCCGCATTATCTGGGATAAGCTCCGCGCCGTAGTGCCCGATACGGTGGCAGCGCGCCACGTCGTCAGCAACGATGTGCTGGGCTTCACGGAGCAAGGCGACGCAGAATTCATCCGGGGATAAGGTGCCAGAGCCTTCGGCCACCTGCTGCATCCGCTCGAGTGCCCAGAAGAGGTTCACCGCAGTAGGCCGGGTGGTGGCGAGCTCCTGCGACGCGTCCTCGACCACCGCCAATAGGTCGGCAGTCGTCTGTGCCGCACTACGGTGCACTGCCAGGGCCACCCCCAGCGCTGCCGCGCAGCCAATAGCCGGAGCGCCGCGCACGCGCAGGACGCGGATGGCCTCGCAGACCTCCTCAAGCTCACAGCAATCCTTAAGGACCAATTCACCCGGCAGGAGAGTCTGGTCAATCAACCGGACCACGGGCCCGGCTGCACTCTCGGCCCAGCAGACGGTGCGCGGCATTCCAGTACTCATCTGGGGCTCCGATGCCGTTAGGATTGGGCGGCGCTTGCCTCGTGGATTATTCCCTCGTGGTAGTCCTGGAGAGCTTTGACGTCAATCTCGCCGTGCTGGAGGGCTTCGATCCCCATTACTGCGACAATCGCGCCGGCCATAGTGGTAATACTGGGGACGTCGTAGAGGACGGCCTCGGCGCGGATGCGACGCTGGTCTTCGCGGGGCTCCTCGCCACGAGGCGTGTTGATGATCAGGTCAATACGGCCCTCGTGAATGAGATCAATGACGTTGCGCCCACGGGGATCAGAGACGCGGTAGACCACCTCGGCGTCCACGCCGACACGGCGCAGGACACCGGCGGTGCCCTCGGTGGCGACGATGTGGAAGCCTAGTTCGTTGAGTCGCCGACCGAGAAAGATGGCATCACGCTTGTCGCGGTTACGTACACTGATGAATACCGTACCGCGAGTGGGCAAGATGTGCCCGGCGGCGATGTAGGCCTTAGCGAAGGCCGCACCGAAGCGGGCGTCTATGCCCATTACCTCGCCGGTAGACTTCATCTCGGGTCCTAGAATTGTGTCAATCCCCGAGAACTTGCCGAAGGGGAAGACCGGGCACTTGACCGCCGTGTGCTCGATGTTTACTTCCTGAGTAAAGCCCAGTTCGTCCAGAGTCTTGCCGGCCATCACCCGCGCGGCGAGCTTGGCCAGGGGCACGCCGATGGCCTTGCTGACGAAGGGAACAGTGCGCGAGGCCCGGGGGTTGACCTCCAGGACGTGGAGCACCTCGTTGCGAATAGCGTACTGGACGTTCATCAGGCCAATCACTTCCAGCTCCCGGGCAAGCGCCTTGGTCTGCCGTTCTATCTCCTCCAGTTCGTCCTCGGCGAGGCTGAAGGCGGGCAGAACACAGGCCGAGTCGCCCGAATGGATGCCGGCCTCTTCGATATGTTCCATAATGCCGCCGATAACGCAGCGCTGGCCGTCAGCGATGGCGTCCACGTCAATCTCGATGGCATCTTCAAGGAACTTGTCAATAAGCACCGGGTGCTCGGGCGAGGCTTCCACGGCCGCGCTCATATAGCGATCGAGCTGCTCGTCGTTGTAGACGATTTGCATAGCGCGACCGCCCAGTACATACGAGGGCCGTACCACCACCGGGTAGCCGATCTCGTGTGCAGCGGCAATGGCGCCCTCGACGGATGTCGCAGTATCGTTGGGTGACTGGACCAAGCCGAGCTTATCAATGAGCTGCTTGAAGCTCTCCCGGTCCTCGGCTCGTCGGATGCTCTCGGGTGAGGTGCCGATGATCGGCACGTCATGCTCTTGTAGACCTTCAGCCAGATTGAGCGGGGTCTGGCCGCCGAACTGGACGATGACGCCATCCGGCTGCTCTTTGTCGCAGATGTTGAGCACGTCTTCGAGGGTGAGCGGCTCGAAATACAACTTGTCGGAGGTGTCGTAGTCGGTGCTGACTGTCTCGGGGTTACTGTTGATGATAATAGTCTCGAAGCCGTCCTCCTTCAGCGCAAAGGCGGCATGGACACAGCAGTAGTCGAATTCAATGCCCTGGCCGATGCGGTTAGGCCCGCCGCCCAGAATGATGATGTTGGGCTCTGTGCTGGGGCGGAATTCGTCTTCGCGCTCATAGGTGAGGTAGTAGTAAGGGGAGAAGGCTTCAAACTCGCCGGCGCAAGTATCCACAAGCTTTACCACCGGCTCAACGCCCATCTCCTTGCGCAAGTCTCGGATGGCTTCTTCCCCCGCATCGGTGAGGACCGCGATTTGGCGGTCGGAGAACCCGGCGCGTTTCAGCTGGCGCATATGCGGCGGGGAGATAGCCGGTGGCTGGCCTGGTGCAGTCTGGGGACGACGTTCGACCAGCTCGTCCTGCATTGCTACGATCTCTTGCATCTGGTGCAGGAACCAGGGGTCAATCTTAGTCAACTCGAATAGCTCATCCAAGCTGACGCCAGCGCGCATGGCGCTACGAAGTTGGAAGAGACGGTCGGGATGGGGGGTGAGCAGCAGTTCCAACAGCTCTTTGCGAGGTAACTGGTCGTAGTGTACACCTTGGCCGTCGCCGCCGAGGCCAAAGCGGCCGATCTCCAGCGAGCGGATACCCTTTTGCAGCGACTCCTTGAAGGTGCGTCCGATGGACATCGCCTCCCCCACCGACTTCATCTGGGTCATCAGCTCAGGATCGGCGCCGGGGAACTTCTCGAAAGCCCACCGGGGGATTTTGGTGACGACATAGTCAATAGTCGGCTCAAAGCAAGCGGGCGTCTCGCGGGTGATGTCGTTAGGTATCTCGTCGAGGGTGTAGCCAACCGCTAGTTTCGCGGCGATCTTGGCAATGGGGAAACCGGTGGCCTTGGAGGCAAGCGCCGACGAGCGGCTGACGCGGGGGTTCATCTCAATGACCACCACGCGGCCATCGTAGGGGTCCACCGCGAATTGGATGTTGCTGCCGCCGCTGTCCATGCCGACTTCCCGCATGATGAGGAAGCCCATGTCGCGCATCGCCTGGCACTCATAATCAGTGGCGGTCTGGGCAGGAGCAACGGTAATGGAGTCGCCGGTGTGAATGCCCATAGGATCAAAGTTCTCGATGGTGCAGACAATAACGACAGTGTCGTTAGTATCGCGCATCACCTCGAGTTCTATTTCCTTCCAGCCCAGCACTGACTCTTCGACGAGGATTTCATTCATGGGACTGGCGTCCAGTCCCCGGCCGACGACCAGTTCCAACTGCTCGTCGTTATGGGCCGTGCCGCCGCCAGTGCCGCCCAGTGTGGCTGAGGGACGGATAATGAGGGGGAAGCCAAGGCTGCGGGCAATGCGGCGGGCATCGCCCATCGTGCTAGCGAAAGCGCTCTGTGGCATGTCCAGCCCGGCGGCGAGCATTGCGTCCTTGAACAGCTCGCGGTCTTCGGCCTTCTTGATGACCTTGCGGTTGGCACCGATAAGCTCGACGTTGTAACGCGAAAGAATTCCTGACTCCGATAGAGCAAGGCCAAGGTTCAGCCCAGTCTGGCCCCCCAATGTAGGCAGCAGGGCATCGGGCTTCTCCTGGGCAATGACCCGGGCGATGGTCTCGGTATTCAGCGGCTCAATGTAGGTACGGTCGGCGGTCTCCGGGTCGGTCATGATGGTCGCTGGATTGGAATTAACCAGTACGACCCGGTAGCCTTCCTCCCGGAGAGCCTTACAGGCCTGGGTGCCGGAGTAGTCAAACTCGCAGGCCTGGCCGATAACTATCGGGCCCGACCCGATTATCAGAATTGTCTCGATGTCCTCACGCTTGGGCATATAATCTCCCCTGATGCGCGGCTCCACTGCCAGCTCGCATATACCGGCCGTTCGCGCAATCTTACTCTGGCCCAACGGGATAAGTCAAGATACCTATCCCTTATTCGCCGTCAGCGTCTCATCTTCCTGCGTGGATCGCCGGACAGGCTGGTAGGTCAGGATTCCGGACAGCGTGCGACGTGGCCATGGCGTAGCGAGGACGCTACAGTGGAATCTCGCCGCCCAGTTCGATAGCCCGCCGGTAGATGGCCAGCAGCCGGTCTATGACGCAGGTCAAGTCGAACTGCTGGGCGGCTTCCTGGGCCCGTCGGCCCATTACTGTTCGACGCTCGGGGTCGGTTACCAGTTCGAGCAGACTGCTGGCGAGGCCCTCGGCACCGTCCGGGATTTCGCTCAACAGGCCATTGTCACCGGACCTAATCATGTCTTCGGCGCCCGGCGCCCGCAGAGCAACTAGGGGAGTACCGGCAGCCTCGGCGGCGGCCTT
>JAUVXR010000035.1 GCA_030603495.1 bacterium | reverse complement strand
GGTAAATAGTCAACTACTCCCAACCGGTGATCGCGCGGGCATCCCGGTCGTGATGCCACTGACGACGGCGGACTGGCGGAGGCGGGTAGACATCCGGCGGCATACTGTATCGAAGACGAGCCTGGTTGATCTGTCGGGTGTGCGTTACCTCAATGGTGTGGCGGCGGCTTTCTTCTCACTCTCTCACGGCCACATATTCAAGCACTACGGCCAGCCGCGCAAATCCACCAGCTTGGCACTGGCATCACAGGCCCAGTCCAACATTTTGGCGGGGCTGGTGATCTCGAACGACAACAATGAGTATCCATACGTGGACGTCCCACTGCGGGCAAACAATCGCTGCATCGACGTCACGCCGCGGCAATACGTGGCGATGGGCATCACAGTCGACGATACAGAGCGTGGGATCGTGTGGCCGGCGAACAAGGAATGGGTGCCACGCCAGGTTAGTTTCCAGATGCGCGAGGGCACGATGCTGGCAGACGTAGAGATCGAGGCGTACACGGACGAGTCGGACAGCACCGACGGCGACATACCGCCAGAGCCACCGCCGCCGTCACCGCCGCCACCACCGCCTCCTCCACCGCCACCGCCCGTGCCACCGCCACCGCCAGAGAACGGCCTGGTACTCCTGAATGACGACCAGGTGGCCATCACCTTTGACCCGGATTTCGTCACCGGCGTGGCCCCCACTTGGGCAGACCTGGACCCCAACGTGGATTTGGCGGGCGTGTTCCAGAGCATCGCGGTCAAGGGCATCGAAGGGTGGATAACCACGAGGAACGATGGGGACAAAGCCAACACGGGCCTGTTCTACTGTTCCAACGTCGCTGCCGGCGCAGGGGTAGCCTGGACGCTCATCGTGTCGGCCAATCAGGCGCAGGCCGCCACGGGCTATACTGGTACTTTTGGCTCGGTCTACGTCGGGACAGATGGCACCTGGGCGGCTCTATTTCACGTACCCGGCAATGCCGTGCCGGACGATGCCGGTCCGCAGGCCATCCTCATAGGAACCGGAAACTCTGGCACGTGGCACGATCTGCCCGTGGTCGCCGGACAGGCATTGTTCCAGCGGCAGCCGTTCGATGGAACGCTGCACAGCGTGTGGGTGGACGGCGCTGGCGTGGTCTATATCTGTTGTGGGAACGGTGCCACCAACAGGCCACACGTGGTCTATGGCGCCGGGGCACCGTTCACCGAGATCGACTTCACCGGCTTCATGTGGGGCTACACGCAGGCGTGCTTCGACGGTGAGGTGATGGGCTACAATGGCGTGGGGCCTGCGTCCCTCGACGGCATCTCGACTTACAGCGGTTGGTCGCCCGCCAATCCCGAATGTAATCAGAACGTCTTCCCCAGCACGGGCATCTTCGCGGAGGGCGGTCAGTATCTCGTGACACGAGATGCAGACAACGACCTGTACGAAGACTGCCTGTCGAAGATTGGCGACGCGCCCGACGAGTTTGGCGCTGGCCGCGTGGGCTCCATGGGCATGTATCTGCGGGGTGACGACGACCACATCGTGTGGGTGTGTGGCAACCCGGCGATAGACGGTACTCATCTGGTGGTCGTCTACTCCGACGACGCCGGGGCGACCTGGGTCGATTGGACCAATAACCTTTTCGTCGCACTGGCGGCTAACTGGACTGGCTGGACCGGCAGTTCCACCGGCAACAGCATCGTCCGTATCTTCGAGTATTGATGGCTACATTAGATGATCTGAGACGGGCACTGCAGGCGCAGATGGATGCTAAGCAGGATGTGTTACAATCCTGGCCGGCCCTGCTGGGACGGGTCTCTGATGGACTGGTGCCCGTCGCCGGGCGGGCGGGCTACGTCCACGTTCGAATCGGTTCTGACGAGACGGCGGGACAGGCGCGGAACAAGAGAGTGCCCGACACTTATGATCTGGCGGTGTACGTGGGTTACGATGGCATCTCACCGGAGTTTCAGGTGCTCAGCATCCGCCAGGAGGACTGGGTGGGGGCGGGATATGCTCCCATACCGGAGGTGGGACCGCACGGGGCGACCCACACCTGGCCCACCGAAGCCGATGGGGCGGCCGACGGTTCTGACGTGACCTACGTAGCCTGGCGTCAGATTTTGAGCCTACGGATCGGAACCACTGCGGTAGCCTTCCAGGTCGAGGTGGGACGCGGGCCACTCTTCCGCGTCGGCACCGGGCTGTGGGAGTGGATAGCGACGCAGCAACTCAACCTCGCCGGTGACCAGCCGGCCATCGGTGCGCGCTGGGTCCTGGTGTATCTGGATAGCGCTGGCGTTCTCCAGCGGCGGTTGGGAGCCATCGTGGCCCCGTCCAACGCGCTGCTATTCTCCGACTGCCCTGCCCCCCTCGGTGATGAGTTCCCGCTGGCCGCCGTGCGACTGTACGCCGGCCAGACTGGCCTCACGGAGACGAGGACGGAGCAAGACATCGTGGACTTGCGCTTCCAGGCGTCCGGGGGCGGGGGCGCGTCTCACGATATTTTATCTGTCACGCACAGCGGCACTACACCGGCAGCGGTCGTGCGCGGTGACTTGATGACGGGCCAAGGCGTAGTTCCTCTGTGGACGCGGTTGGCCCATCCTGCTGCAGCCAATCGCGTGCTACAATCCACGGCGCTGGAGATGGGCTGGTCTGCCGGGTCGCTGGTGCTGGGTGGCTTCACGCTGACCGTACCAGCGACGGGTACGGCAGTGATAGGCGGTGGCACCGGCCTGGCTACCCGAATCGCATACTGGACAGATGCGAATACATTGGCGAGTGACGCTGGACTGGTATACAATGCGGCTACCGACACTATCACTATTGCCGGTGCCATCAATCCCGTCGCTGCCGCCGGGCAGAATCTGGGCGACGCCACACACCGCTGGAAAGTGTATGCAGCCTACGTAGACGCGGGAAATGGAGGGTGGTTTGGTATTCTCGGCAACGAGAGGTTGATTGTCAACGCCATTGGAAACTTCACATTCGCAGGCGTGACCTCCGTCGTGGTGCCAGATGACTGCTGGGTGGGTGCTGATGCCAATTGTGCATGGATGTATGACCTCACGAACAGCTATGTGACGACGCTGGACAAAGTTGGCATCGGAACGAGAATACCAGCAGCCGATTGTCACATAGAGGGAGCAACTGGATTTACTAAAATCATCATCAAGGACACAGCGGTAAACAGCTCACCCGGATTTAGCGTGCGCAACGATGTGCAGCGTTATGATTTTAGAATAGATGGGGCGGTCAACGATATATTTGAGATTTTCGACGTCACTGCTGGGAATCTGATACGATTCGTCATAGACACCTCTGGAAATATGGCCCTGGGTGGGGTAACTGCTCCACTCGCAAAGTTGCACGTAGATCAACCTAGCGCAACGGCAACTATTCCGGTGCTTTACCTCGACCAGGCTGACCTGAGCGAGGAATTCATCGAACTGGCTACAACCGTGGGCGCCGGCAATCCGATCGACACTGCCGCGGTCGGCGGCGGATACTATGGCAAGATGCGCGTGAGCGTGGCAGGCGTGGGACACAAGTACATCCCGTTGTACAATGCATAGGAGGAACAATGGCAATACTGGATGGATTCATACCGAAATACTATAAAGTGTTGCGCATGGGTATTCAGCAGGTCGACGGTGACGTGGTAGCAACGTATGATATCGCGTTGCGAAACAGCGATGGCGGCCCAATAGGTATCTTGAATCAGGGCTCAACACTCACGTCCCAGGAACGCCAGGCTATCGTCGCTATCTTCCTGCGTGACAAAGCGCAATTTGAGGCAGCTACCGACCTGGAGGAATGGATCGAACCAGAGGAGGCGCAATGAGCGACGTACCAGTAGAAGTTCAGGCCCATATAATCCAGCAGAAAATCCAGATTTGGCTCAACACCGAATATGATGCGCAATTAGACGCCGAAATTGCCCAAGTCCTGAGTGACGACCAGATGAAGGCGGCGGCGGTGTTGCGGATGAAAAATGCCAAGAAGGCCATCGCCGAGTTGACGCGGAAGTTGAGTGCCCTGGGAGATGTAGCAGCGGAGGTGGAGTGATGGACAAGATCACAGCAATCGACGGCACCTATCCAGTGACGATCACTGTCGAGAGCGGGGGCACCGGCTACCGCATCACGATTCCTGCCGGTGTGGTGACGGTCGAGCGTACGGGCCGGTGGGAGCCGGAGGAACCGCCGACGCCCGACAGGCCGCCAGTATTCCTCCAGTGTGATCCTCGCTGGCGGAATAAAATCTATGCGCCCGGGGGCAGCTTGTCGTTCTGTCGCGCCGGTTGCTTGGTGACATGCGTGGCATCGTTGGCAGCCTATGCCGGGATGGTCACCGATCCGCCCTCCACGGCGGCAGCACTGGGGCGCGATGGCGCGTTCGAGGGGGATCTGTTGCAGCATCCCTCCCGCGTCACCAGGTCACACAATCGGCTGACGTGGCACGGGCGGGAGGATGCGCCATTCTGGTCACCGCTGTACGAGAAACAGGAAACCAGCCTGATCCACTGGCGCGATAGGCCGGCGGACTTGGTGCTACTGCGGCTACTGCTACGCCAGTACCCGGTCGTGGTAGAGGTGGATTACGACCCGGACGACGCCGACGTGGATCAGCATTTTGTCGTGGCTTACGAGTACGTCGCCGATCCAACCGGTGGCCCGAACGATGACCTGCTGGTGATGGACCCGATGAAGGGGCACACCAGTGTGCTGGACTACTTTAACGATGACTGGTACAACGACTGGATGAAGCGCGAGGGCGTCACCAAGGTACAACGCACACTCACCGGTGCGCGGGTATGGGAAGTGGCGTAGTAGTCACCATCGATTATCGTCTCTGAGCGGAGTGAGCCCTTGCCGGTGTCGGCAAGGGCTCTTTGCTGTAGAACACCCGTGCTGCCAATCCAGCCAAGCCGGATCCAGCCCTGCCGCACCGAGCCCCGCTATGCTCATAACGAGCATAGTATACTGAACTATCACATATCTCTCAACTGTGCCAACATTGCCTCGTGCTCTGCCTGCGCTCGTGGTTCCATGCTGGCATAGACTCCCTCCATAACACTAATGCTGGCCGGTGTCTCCGCCTTCTTGCGTTCCCTTGCCGCTGCCTTTTCGCGTTCAATTGCCCGCGCACGTTCGCGCAGAGTGTCACGGATAATGGCGCTACGGCTTTGGATGCCGGTATAGCATCGGATCACATCGACGGCCCACCGGTCATCGTCATTCAACAGTATGGTCGTTCGCTCTGTGCTCACTCTATCACCTCCACATCTAGTATGTACTCAGTATACCACGAGTGTACAATAGTGTCAATCCCTGGCTCTTTGCTGTAGAACACCTGTGCTGAATTTTTAAGAGTTCCTTCACCTAATATTTACCTATAGCTGCTATAATATATACAGATAGAGAAAGCACGATCACACAGGGAGGTACACGGAGATGACAGGGGCAACAGAGAAAGTAGCAGTACTGAAAGAAGAAGCGGCAGACCACGGATACAGAAAGTTCACGATGACCTACCCCAGCGGCAAGACATTCACGCGCTACCTCTCACCTGAGAACATCAACCAGGACAACGACCTGCGCAACGAGATGTGCAACTGGGCAGAGGAGCGGGGCTTCATGGTACGCCTGGATATGGACGGCGTAATCATTGGAGAGTAGGCGGTAACCGGGGCGGCCACCCAGGCCGCCCCACAATCACACAGGAGGCAAGGCGAGATGCTTCACAGTTATGAAACGCTAGAACAGGCAGAGGCAGACGGCTGGACGCGCTCAGTAGCTATGGTGGACGTGACCGGGCCGCCATCGTATGGCTACGATTGGGCCGTCAAAGACGATGATGGTAACATTGTAGCCAGGAGCACGAGCATCTGGATCAGCCAGGCGCGGAACAAGGGCGGCGGCACGGGCGCAGTCTATCCGATGTTCAGGACAGAGGAGATATAGCCCGCCAAGAATCGAGGCGCGGCCCGGAGGAGCCGCGCTGCCTAAAACGCCGAGGGCAGTCCCAAGCCTGCCGGGAGAAGCTGAGGGGGCAACCAATCACACAGGAGGCAGCACGATGACAAACGAGAACGAACAAGGCTTTGCAATCTCCTGCCCCGATGGGCTATGGATAGCCGGACTCGTCAGGGTCGGCAGCAAGTGGCGATGGGTGCTCGGCATCGAAGAGGAACGGGTGATCTACCCGACACACGCGGCGGCGCAAATGTATGTGGACTGTATGACCTCGGATGTGGGGGAATACGAGATCGAGGAGACCGTCTAGGGGCTGTCCCCACAATCACACGAAAAGGAGATGGAAATGAGAGGACTATCGAGGTGCGCGGGTTCATATTGCACGAAGGGGTATGATGTGGCAGGCGTGAGGGCCTGCCAAGACAAACTCCCGGATGACTGGAACGAATTATGCGCATACCAGGGCGCAGATGAGGCATGTCGGTATTGCCGTGAGCGCGTGCCCCATTCCGGGGCAATCTGTGCAAGCGGAAAGCCAGCAGACCCGTTGGCAAGCGAGATTTAGGTGCCCTGGTTCCACTACCCCTCCCTCACGGGCATACTGCTGGCGGCGATGCTCCCCGCGTTGCCCCGGCAGTATGCCCCGCTGGTGGTGGCCGTGGTGCTCCACCTGCTACTGGATTTCACGCTCCAGACGCAGTGGGCGACCACCAAGGCCACCGACCGCCGCGCATTGCTGGTGCACAGCCTCGTGGCTGGATTCCTCCCACTCGCTGGCCTGGGCCTGGCTGCAGGTGATCCTGGCCTAGCGCTGGCCGGCGGGCTGGCGGGGTTCGCGTCGCACCTGGTGATCGACGGCTGCGACAAATTTGGGCTGCCGCGCTGGCCCGGGCTGGTGGTGGATCAAGCGTGCCACCTGGCAGTGATCGTGGCGGTGTTCTATGCAGGAGGAAAATAATGTATCGATTCAAATCTCAGTCAGAGGTAGACGAGCTTCACAACAACATGCGGGAATCGCGCGGCCTGCAATCATTGCCAGGTGGCCGTCACGTCACGCAAGTCGTGGAGGGCTTGGTGACGGGCTGCGGCTGCCGGGTTACAGCAGTACGGCCCGGCAGTCACTACACAATCTATCACCACGATGACTGCCCGCACTCGCGCTATGTACGGCGCGAGATCGTGCGGTGCACGGCGGGCCAGGCCGTATGTTCGACGCAGGACGAGCACGTGAAAGCAGTCATGCGACTCGACCTGCCATGGCCGCACGAAATCTCGTGACTTCTCGCGCCCCCTCGTGCTCTCCCACGAGGTAAATAAAATGCCCCTTTTCGGCCCTAATTCTTAAAAATTCAGGGGGAAAGGGGGCAAGTGCTTGACAGGGGCAACGACTTGGAGTATAATAACATTGTAAGACAAGTGATAACAAACAAAGAGAGAGAAACAAATGGATACAAAAATCAGAGACTGGGGAATCGAAAAGAGACAACCTCTTGGAGGCTGGGAATTCGCAGAAGTCTTCACCGGCACATGGGAAAATGCAACGGCGAGGGCCGCTAAGATTCTGGACACCGTAGAGGTATTTGAAGTTCGAGTAGGCAAGTTTTTGAGCCACAAGAACTACACGTATCTGCCACAATGGATAAGCTAATGCCAGACCCAATACCAGATATAGAGTTTAAGGTATGGCTCGTATCGTATGGTTATCAGGTAGATACCTATGTCAATGGCAAGCGCATCACTGCAACCTGTCGTGATTATAGTGGAGAAGCAGAATCACGACAACAACACATCAAGACAATTATTGAGGAGATCAATAAGGCATTCGACCGTTGTATTCGGGAAAGGTTCTCACAATGATAAAAAATGAAGCTGGCAAGAGTTGCACCTTCCGTCTGAGCGCTGACATCATCGCCGACATCCTGGCGATGGCCCACCACGTCGGCGATACCGGCAACCTGACCGCTGGACTACGCGCCATCTTCGCAGAGTGGCGGCGGCAGGTGACGGAGGATACAAAGCTGGACCGGGCCAAACAGCTCGCCCAGCACGAGGAATACTGCGACGCCCTGGAGCGCAGGGCGGAGGCGGAGGGACGATGACGATGACGGTAAAAATTGGCGACAGCATTGTAGTGTATCCCGCCGACCGGAGCAGTGTGGTTGGTGAGATCACGGCCATAGACGGCCAGCGGGTCTACGTCAGAGTATTCAGCAAGGGATTGTTTCCCTGGCTGACCAGGTGGGAAGGCTGGCTCACCCTGCGCGAACAGGATGGGGGGCTGCCCCCCTGCGCGGTGGCAGCCAGGAGCGATTGAGACCCCACAATCACGAGGGAGGTATGATGAAACTGACAGATGCAGCGGACAGGATGATTCAGCACCTCGGCAAGATCCACACCGCCGAGGACATGGCGACCCTGATCGGTCTGGCGGAGCTGATCGCCGAGGCGCAGAGATTCACGCGGATTGCCACGGTACACATTGAGGCGGCGAGGGGAACAATATGGGAGGCCCGGCAGCCTCACAGCATCGAGGCCCTGGTCAACCCAGAGCGATGCGAGGAATGCCGAGGATTTGCACGATATGAGATCATTGTCGGCGGCCTGGCACATTATTACTGCGACGAGTGCCTGCCCGCCACCGACCCAATGGCACCCGATTACACCGCACTGGCCGCAGAGGAGCCGACGGGTCAGAATGGAGACGGTCGGGACGCGGCGGAGATACCGGGCGCACAGTAGCACCACACACAGAGGAGGATGTGATGGATTATCTGGCAGAGGCAAAGAAGCAGATTGATTTCGTTGAGGTGCAGACGAGCGAAGAGGCATATCAGCAATATGGGCCAGTAGCAAGCCAAATCGCCACTGCCTGCGCACTGGTGGCGCTGGTCAAGCGGCTGGACGCGCTCACGGAATTTGGCGGTGACAAGTCGTTGTATGTCATAACCACACGAGCAACCACACGATAAGGAGGTTACACGATGGAGGACATTGATTTTCTGTACGCGGCAAGACGCAATATCGAGCGAGCGCAGATAGTGGATATCGGCGGCGCAGGGGCACAGGCCAATGCTCAACTCGCCATCGCCTGCGCACTGGTGGCGCAGACTGAACTATTGGCGGCGCAGATGGAGCTTTCGAGGGCGCTGATCGAGCGGCTGGACGCGCTCACCGTGCCGATGGTGGGCGGGGAGAAGGCGTTGCAGACATTCACGTACACTCAAGAGAACTGAGGAGGTTCACGATGGAGGACAAGGCATTGACGGTAAGGCCGGTCTCGATGACCGGCGACCTGGCCACGATGAAAGCCAGGTATCAGGCGCTCGTCCAGGCTACGCGGGATGTGTTCCGCGATGGCGTGGACTATGGCGTCATCCCCGGCACGGGCGGCAGGAAGACACTGCTCAAACCGGGCGCAGAAAAACTGAGCACGCTATTCGGTCTGCGGCCCACCTTCCGTCTCCAGGACGCATTGGAGGATTGGGACATTGGACGCTTTCACTACCGGTACCGTTGTGTCCTGCTCGACGCAGCGGGCCAGGTGATGGCCGACGCTGAGGGCAGTTGCAATAGCCTGGAGGTAAAATACCGCTGGCGCACCAAACCCTTGATCTGTCCGACTTGTGGGCAGGAGACCATCATCAAAGGCCGCGCAGAGTACGGCGGCGGGCGGGTATGCTGGAAGAAGAAGGGCGGCTGCGGGGCCAAGTTCCCAGACGGCGCACCGGCAATCGAAGGCCAAGAGACGGGGCGCATCGAGAACCCGGAGCCGTGGGACTTGGTCAACACACTCCAGAAGATGGCGCAGAAACGGGCGCTCGTGGCTGCCGTATTGGTAGCGACCGGCGCGAGCGAGTTCTTCACGCAGGATATGGAGGATCTGGTCGACGGCACCTACACCGATGTGACGGAGGAGGAGCCGAAGAAGAAAGCGCCGCGCAAGCCAGCCGCCAAGCCCAAGCCGAAGAAGGCTGCCCCGAAGAAGGCTGCCACCACGAATGGCAACGGTGGCGGCAATGGGCGTACCTGGCCCGCGCAAGTGGTCCAGGCAGCCATGAGGACGGAGGGCCTGGACAGCTATAGGATCGTCGGGCGGCTCAATCTGAGCACTCTCGATCCCGGCGACGCGGAGGATATGGTCCTCAACTGGCTCAAGGTGTATGGTGAGGCCCGCGCGACTGCCGAACCGAAAGAGGCCGCAGTCACCGCCAACACCTGGTTGGCGGGGGAGATGGGGGACGCGGCAGAGTAGCACGATCCGGGCGTGGGCGCTTGCTCTCGCTGCCCACGCCCGACTGGAGGATGGATATGATCGACCGAGAACATCTCATTGATTCGCTGGAGGGGGCTCCTTATACGATGACGCTCGCCTTGGTATTAGACTGGATCATCTTCGTCTTGGAAAATCTTCGAGACGAAGATGATGAGCACTACGAGGAGTTCCTGCGCAACCTCAAGGGCGCAATCACGGCCCGACTGGAGGCTGGGAGATGGTAGGATACGAGGAAGACGAAAGGGAGTGGATGTTGTCGCGCCGATTGAAACGGCGCGGCACGACTGGAGGAGAAGGGGAGATGGTAGAGAAAGACATACCGGTGGATGATGATATTGGCCTTGGAAAGCATTGCAAATGTGGTCGCTGGCGCTCGTGGGCGGATTATGAGATGGGTCAATTGTGCGAGTGTGGTCGCCGGCTGGCGATGGTGCGACATTGTTCCATCTGCCGCACCGAGACCACCGGCGCCCCGCTGTGCGACCGCTGCGCCGTTCAGGTGCACAGCAATTGCAGTATGGCACGCCTGGCGATAGCCGCCGGGGCCTGCGTCGACAGCGGAGCGGTCCGCAACCTGCGGCGTGACGAGGCGCTGGTGGCGGAGTATGACGAGTGGAAGGAGGCGCGATGCTCGACCTGAACGAGATTGAAGCCTATATCGAGCCGACGACGCCTGCGCCGTGGGAGTTCGTTGACGATGGCAACTACTTGTACATCGAGGCCCCTGGCGTTCCCTGGGGCACAGCGCCAACAATACCGTACAGAATTGGTGGAGTTGACTTCCATACAGAGCCGCCAGCAGAGGCAAGACAACAAATTGTTGCCAACCTCAAGTTTGCAGCCCGCTCCCGCACCTGGCTTCCCGCGCTGGTGGAGGAACTGCGGGAGACGCGGCTTGAGAATGCCAAGCTGCGAGGTAGAGTATCCGGGATGCTGGTCAACCACAGTATCAGGAAAGCCGAATGGACCACGGAATTAGAGCAGGCCCGCGAGGAGCTGGCCGCCGTGGACGAGAGCCTAGGCGATTTCTACGCGCCGGTACTCAATCCCGAGACGGAGGAGCCTTGCGGCTCATTCTGGAAGGATCACGGCGTGTGGGCGATGCGGGATGCGCTGGAGTTGGCACGGGCTGAACTTGAGCGCCTGCGAGCATTCGTGCCGTCGCCCGAGCTAATGCAGCGATTGGCGACTTTAGATGAAGATTATGCTAGATGCGTCGGTGAGGCTGGTGAGGAGGCAAACGCAGATGACCGAACCTAGGCCCGCCTGGTTTATCGGAGATGCTGGCCACCTGGCTGAATCTGAGATCCAGCGCCAGGTCGTGGAGGCATTGGAGGCCGCCGGCTGGGAGGTGCTGGTCACCAGCCAGGACCGGGCCACACGTGCACAATCTCGTGGCCTGCCTGATCTGCTGTGCTGGAAGCACGACCACACGCTGTACGTAGAGTGCAAGAAGCCGCGGGGCCGGCTGAGCGACAGCCAGAAGCGATTTAAGGCCCGCATCGTCCCACATCAAGGCCCGCACCTGCGCCGGATCACCGTCCGCCATCCGGCGATGATCGAGGAATGGCTGGCAGTGGGACAGGGGGCGTGGAGGGAGGAGAGATGAAAACTATTTACAGTTGGTGCAAACAGTGTGCATATTTTACGGATTGCTATCCCCAGGACGAGGGTTGCTATCCTGGTCCGTATCTTTTGGAACCCACCTGCGGGAATGGGCCAAAACTGCGGCCTGGCAACCTGGTGAGAACCCGCGGCAAACCCATACCGCCCGAAGCTCGCGCCGCCCTCATATCCTGGAATCCCGGCGGTATCACGCTCAACGACCTGGCCCGCAGCCTCGGCGTCAATCTCTCCAGCACCCGTACGCTGCGCTGGCGGGCGCGCCAGCAGAGGGAGGGGAAGGCCAAGCGGGGCAACGAGGCCCGCCGACCCGATCACTGCGGGGTGGAGGTGATTTGCTCGCCAGGTGGTCAATTTTCCATCGGCAATAAATTCACGATGATAGACCTGGAATTTATGATCAAGCTCAGCGGCATGCCGGACGGCACGGCGTTCAGAGTGACCCCGCGCGGCGGCGAGCCATACACGGCCGAGATGCGCGGTGGAAAGTTGGTGCGAGTAGGATGATAGCGTTGGCATTCACATTTGGCCTGATCATTGGCGCGCTGATGGTACTGGATGTGGGCGCGGTGGTCTGGCTGGCGTATATTTCGAGGAGGCAACGAAATGCCGAGATTGATCTGTCCGCACTGCGGGCGTGAGGGACATTACGAAATCGTCAGGCGTGATCCCGATGGCAGGCTGGTTTATCGGTGCCTGGGCTGTGGCGAGGAGTTCAAATGAGGAGGAGAGCTATGGAATACACGATCTTGACGCAGGGCAATGGCAACTATCGCGTGGCTGCTGACAACCTGATGGTGGACGTGATCTTGCATCAGCAAGGCGATTGGCATCCCAGCGGCGGCGTGGCTTGCTGCCTGGTGGACGACCGTTTCATCGTGATGCAGGCAATGACCAGGGAGGTACAAGAAGATGCTGACGATGATTGATCTTGTGATGAGCCTATTCTACGGCATGCGCCTGCTACCCGTCGACCGGGGCGGTGCCTGGCGCTGCGCCTGCGGTACGTGGAACCATTCGCAGGCCAGGAAGTGTGTCTCCTGCGGGACAGCGAGGCCGAGCCAATGACCACATATCTGATACTCTACAGCTTGCTGTGTCGCTGGACGTGCCCGAAGTGTGGGGCCCTGAACGTGGACTTTGCCACGGCCTGCCTGCGCTGCGGTGAACCCAAAGGAGGATGAGAGGATGATTAACATTATTGATCCAATCGTCACGGTAGAGTTTTGGTCGCTACAGAAGCAATGTGACCACCAGCTTGGCGTCTTGGGGGGGGGCAGCAATCTGCGTGAGGCCCGCGTCACATTCAGGCGCGTGATGCGGGCATACGGATATGTGCGCGGGGCCAATCGTACGTGGCTCAAGGCTGGCTTCGCGGCGGTGATGGAGCCGCGATAGAAAAGGAGATAGTTGTGGCCTGGCAATGGATACGCACGACGCGCACCTGCGGGCTGTGCGGAGGACACAGGACTACAGAGTGTCGCATCTGTAACGGTCGGGGGAGATACCCGACCAGCGGCATGGGTAGGTAACTACAGAGATTGCCGCTGTGGCAACGGGCGCGTAACGTGCAAGCGCTGTAGGGGTGCGGGGCAGATGACACATAGCAGACGAGTATATATATCAGACGGCAGTGGGCCAAGCGGTCCGCCGTAATAATACAGGAGGCTCGAGATGAAACGGATACTGAAGCGCATCTGGGCAAGCTGGCAATGTAAATGTGGTGCCTGGAATATGGACTCGTGGACGACCTGCTGGAGTTGCAAGGAGCCCAAGTCCCAATGAAACCCGGCGCGAACCTACGCGGCATAATCTGGAGCGTCATCATCTCGATTCCGTTCTGGCTGTGCCTGGCAGCGCTAGTATTCAGTTGCGCCGGGCCGGCTGATTCAGCGCCAGGCCAGCCTACACTCACCGCTGAGTACTATGAGTACCTGCCCTACGTCTCCCGGGCCACGACCGCTGCCCCGACGCCCAGGCCGACCGTGGTCCCGGCGCCGACGGTGCGACCGACGGCAACCAACTGAGGAAGATAAAATGAGTGCATATAATGGGTACGGAACAAGTTCATCGCTACCAATTTTGCCTGCGTTCCTATTGGCCTGCGTTACTGGCCTACTGGCGCTTGCGATGCTCGGAGGCGCTGGGACTGTGCAGCTTGCTACACCAAAGCCAACGCCTGATGAGGTTGGAGGGATTAACATCGACGAGGCCGTACAAGAAGCCCGGGAGCTAATCCCGGATCTGAAGTCAGGAGGCAAGGTGGGTTACCTCTGGAAGAGCGCTGGAGGGTATATGCGAGTAGGGCTCTCAAGAAGCGGGACACTCTTCGTTACCCCTGGCAGCCCAGCAACCCCAGCCCTACGCGAGGCGGCGGCGCTCATAGCTGCACAGCTTGGCGCGATCGTCCCATAAAAGGGGTTGGTGGAGCAAAATCGAGAGGAGGTCACCGTGAAACTACTACGCAAACTCTACCAGCGCATCATCAACCGCTGGCGGCGCAAGTGTCGCTGGCGGCGGGTGGATACCGGGGAGTTGCCAGAGTTGCTGAGGTGGTGGTGAGCAGATGCTTGACAAGTTTGGAGGAATCGTGTATAATGGGAATGCGTGAGAAAAAGCACGCAACGGGGTGTAGCAGCCCACGGGAACAAATAGCACCTTTCCGGCCTATGCCGGTGGTTGTTTGATGACCCGTTCCCGTCAACTGCTACCGGCCACCGACATGGGCCAGAGAGGTGCTTTTGTTTTTGCAGCGGTCAAGCCAGCGGTAACGGGTGTGTGATATGCGAGGCTGGGAAAGCAGGTGTATTCCTGTTGCAGCACACCGACCGCAACAGTAATGGACTGGGAGGCGTGGCAGCGCCTGGGTTGTTTCAGCGTAAAAGGACTGCTATCCAAAGTAGCGCTGAGACGTGGTTGGTCGCAGAATGCGAGTCTAGGGAGCCAAGTGTGAATCTGGCCCCAGTCCGTACTTTTGTCTTTGAGGAGGAAAGTGGTGAATGCATATCTAATAATCGTGAGACGCGAAGGTGACATTTGGATCGTGGATGAAGATTCTCATCATGTCCTCGATGGTGGTGGATATCACACGCTGGAACTAAAGGTACAGGCAGTCCGATCACTTGCACCTACTCCAGAGGAGGAACACCATGTGGAAAGTGATAGTCGGGATACGCATGACTAAGAAACGGCGACCACAGCGCAAGAAGAAGCGCAAGGCTGCCAAGGCACAGCGCCGCATCAATAGAAAGAGACGGGGATAGCATTATGCCACAATGGCGTAAACTCCACGTAAAAGCGACTGAAAGCCTGGACATCCACGAGATGCCAGACGACTTCACCAGGTTGTTGTGGGTGATGCTTGACATAGCGGGAAAGTAGGATATAATGAGGGTGATTGACAATCCAACCGGCTGTGAAGGGCTGGTCACGTGGGGAAAGCGCCTTTTGTTCTGGGTGCGGGCAATGGCTACCACGTGAGCCACCTTCATGCCCCGCTCAGAACAAAGGGCGTTTTGTGTTAAAGGATGATACAGTCAGTGGCATGGGGATTTGTCTACATCATTCATTCAGATAGCGGATTGCATAAAATCGGCTTGTCCAAACACCCACAAAAAAGGCTTGCAGAGCACAGGTGCAATTATCCAGATGAAATCCTGGAAATGATCCGCACCATTGAGACTGAGGATATGCGACACACAGAGCGCCAGTTGCATAATATCTTTTCTCGCAGGCACGTAACGGGTGAATGGTTCGCGTTGCAGGATAGCGACTTTGCAATGGTTGACTTGATTGAGAGAAACATCAAGGCGTACATTGAGGAATTGAGGTAGTCTATGCCTTCCAACTATTGGATAAAACTGTATCACGAAATCCTCGAGGATCCCAAGATGGGACGCCTACCGGACCGCACCTGGCGGCGGGCGATTGAGATTTTCCTGCTGGCCGGTGAGACGAATGGTAACGGCACCCTTCCCCCTCCGAGTGACATAGCCTGGAGATTGCGCACGACAGAGGCCGAGGTGATGGAAGACTTGGAGGCGCTGGCAACGGCGGGCATCGTCGAGCCGAACGGCGACCACTGGCACGTGATCAACTTTGCCAAGCGCCAGGCGGCAACCGGCAACGCAGAACGCCAGCAGCAATGGCGCGACAGGCAGAGGAAGTCACAATACTATAACGACGATGAGACAGACGAGCAACAAGGGCATAACGACCCAGGTAACGAGAACGTAACGAGTCGGTATGCAGATACAGATATAGATATAGATATAGATACAGAATCAGAGGCAGAGACAGAACCGGAGCCGCCGAAGACGGCGGAGGCGCAAGCGCCCGCACCCACACCGTCCACTCCAAAATCTCGCCGCAAATCCCAGAAGAAGCCTCGGACGCCGGTACCACCTGCCGTCCGAGTATTCCGAGAGAATGCACACCGCTACCCGGCCAAGTCGTGGTACAGTGACGTGGCTCAGACCGTCGGAGACGATCCGGGCAATCTCGAGCTATGGGGCAAGATAGTCCATGCCTGGGTTGGCCTGGGCTGGAAACCGACGAATGTCAATGGCATGTTGGAATTTTACCGCCGCCGTGAGATACCGGGCGACGGAAAGGGGAAAAACAATGCAAATAGCTTACGAGGCCGGCCGGCAGGTTTTATCGGAAGCCAGACGACAGCATACGACTACAACGACCCTACCCCGGAGGAGATCACCGAGTTTCAGGCCGCTGTCGATGCCCGGGCCGCACAGCGCCGAGGACAAGCCGCCGCTGCACCAGGCTGACGTGTGCCAGGCGTGCAACGGCGTGGGCTGGCTGCGCAACGATGCACAGCCCGGCGAGACCGGCTTTGGCGAGCTTGCACCCTGCATCTGCATCTATGACGTAATTGCTGCCAAGCGATTGGCGCGGCTGGTACGCATCTCCGGGATGCAGGAACAGGAGCTCACCCTGACGCTCGACAATGTGAGCGAGCGCGATGCCATAGCGGATGCGATGACAGAGGCACGGCGCATCGTAGACGATCCCTATGGTTTTCTCACGCTCTGGGGCGGGGTAGGCAACGGTAAGACACTGATTCTCCAGGCCGTGGTCAACGAGTTGCGCCAGCGGGTCGGGATGGAAGGGGCCTATGTGCGATTCAAGGACCTGCTCGACTACATTCGGGCCGGCTTCGACGACCGCGACGGGGAGGGCAGCGAACGCCAGCGCTACCAGTTCCTACGCTCTGTCCCGGTGCTGGCGATAGACGAGGTGGACAAGGCCAGGATGACGGCCTATGCTTTCGAGTTCCGGTCAGCGTTCCTGGACGACCGCTACCGGCTGGCAAAAGCAGGCCAGGCAGTGACGCTGTTCGCACTCAACGCGGATCCGCGCGAGATGCCGCCAGACATCTACGACCGGCTGCGGGATGGACGGTTCGTGATTTGCCGTATCGAGGCGTCTTCGATGCGGCCGGCTATGAGGAGGGAGACATGACAATAAAAGAGGGTGACACCGTGACTGTGTGCATGGCGCGGGGCCAGATGTTTGATTTTCAAATCGGGATGTGGATTTATAGGGCCACCGTGCTACATGTCCCAGAGGCAACCGGCGCTTTGTGGTGCTTTCGGACTGCCGGTGAGAACGGAGTGGAGTTCGCCGTCAACCCGTGCGCGGCTGATTTCGTCGGGCTGATCTTGGAGGCTGCGCTGCCATCGCCTACGTGCTGGATGGATTGGCCCGGACGTGCACGGATAATCGGCGGATGACGATGCTTGACACAATCACCCTCTCCTTGCCCAAGCGCACGCCTCTGCCCGTGCCCCACGGCAAATGGCGGCGCGGGAGAAGCGGGCGCATCATAGCCACATACACGCTGCTGGAACTGACCTGGGCGCTATGCTGTACGGATAGCTGGCGGGTGGGGCTGGAGAGATTGGAGGAATTGAGCAATGAGTGCTGATAGGTGGTCACTTTGTCCGAAATGCATGAAGGCAGCAGAACAGGCAAAAGCAGATTTGATAAAGCGGGTTGAAACTGACTACGGCAAAATTGCGGCAGATGAATATTTGGAACTAGTTGAGCAGTCAAGACAGCCGCTCGTGCAAGGATCACAGGCGTGGACAATGCGTGAGGACTGGGAAATTGGGATTTACGGGGACGAGTTTCACGTGAACTATCGCGCGAGTTGCGAGGAGTGTGGATTCTCTCACGCATTCAAGCACACGGAGAAGGTGAGCAATGGATAAAGAAACCGCAATCGTAATGTGCTACACTGGCCGGTCGCTGGAGATGGCCAGGGCCGCTATTGCTCAATGGCAGCAGGGTTTGCCGGGCTGGAGCGCTGAATACATACGGCGGTACCTGTCGGCGCGGGATCTGGAGAAATTGGAGAGGCTGACCGATGAAACTCAAACCGGGTAGATGGCTCGGATACAGCGCCGACACCATCACCGACGACGCCCGCAAGCACGCGGCGCGGCTGTTGGGATGTGGCGTGGAGGAGTTGGAGATAAAGCGGGATGGAGGGGCGGTGTTAGTGAGGAGGAAAGATGAGGACTTGCGGACGGTCCAGGGTTAGGGTCAAGGTGCGTTGGGGTGATGCCGAGCGCACAGATTTGCACTTCGTGATAACAGGTCCAAAGGGCGGTCATCGTGCAGGCTTCTTCGTGCGGCTGGATGACTTGCTGGCGGAATTATCACGGCTGGGAGTCTGGGAGCAGTTGGGGATACCAGTCAAGGAGGAGGAGAAATGCAACACAAGAAGCTCAATAGGACCATAGTGGCCTTGGTGTATAGCGAGATGTACCACATAGCAGAAGGCGGGGCGACGCTGTGTGGCATAAGCACACGAGATCCGTGGGCTGCGGTAACTTCTTGGCACGAGTGGGTTGTATTCTCAGAGCCGCCGTCGGACCTGCGAGAGTGTAAAAGGTGCCGGGCCAGCCTGAGGCGGCATGAGGAGGCAAGGTGAAGGTGAGGAGGAAAGATGTCAGCAAAATGTAAAGAGTGCGGCATGCCAATTTTTGATGAGGATGCACAATGTTATGGCGTGCAAACTCCTCCAGGTAGTGGAGTGTGGATCTGTGATGATTGCCAACCTGCGGGAATGCAGACATGCCCAGAGACGAATGAGATCATCGTTGTCCGAGCACCTGCACGTGCAATATGCAGCGGCGCGCATCGAGGAGCTTGAGCAACAGCTTGCCGTGATATGGGGTGACGACGGGCCGCACGAAAGCGGCGCTGAGTGCATATCCTGTGAGCGTCCGGCGATGCAAGATACATGGCCGTATTGTCGGATTTGCCTGCTGGCGGGCCAGCTCGAGGTGTGCGACGAGGGATTTGGGGATGCAGTGAAGCGCATCGAGGAGCTGGAGCAGCAGTTGCGCGAAGGGGCCGCACGAGCGCAGAGCGAGGCCGTAGCGTGGCCCCATTTTCCGCCTTGCAACTGCTCGGGCTGTAAATTGGTTCGTGGCATTCGCCAGGCCACCGTTGGAGGAGGTGCGGAATGAAAAAGCGAGTAATCCCTATAGCTGCCGGAGCCGCCGTAATCCTGGCCCTGGCTCTCACGCTGGCAACCCTGCGTGCGCCCGCGATGCAGGTTGCCAGCGTGGACTCCGACCGCGTCGTGCTGGAGGCTGACGGCGACTGCGGCTATTTCGTGTGGCTCAATCACGCGCCGACGTGCGACGATTGCCGGTACTACGACGGCGTGCGGGTGATCAGCGCCACGAACTTTAGCCGGCTGACCGTGCACTGGAATGCGCTGGACATCGGCGCACCTACCGGCGGCGACTGCTTCTGCGGCCACTGGCACTGCTACAGTGGGGCAGAGTGGCAGGGCGGGGAATTGTGGGCCACCGTGGCGTGGCGGGTGTGGCTGCCGCTGGTGATGGTGAGTGATGGTTGAACTTGTGTTGAGTCTGTTCCCTGGTATTGGCTTACTCGATATGGCATTCGAGGAGGTGGGCTTTTGCGTGGTGCGCGGGCCTGACCTGCTGTGGGGCGGCGATATTCGCAGGTTCCATCCGCCGCCAGGGCGATTTGATGGCGTGATTGGTGGGCCGCCATGTCAGAAGTTCTCTACCGCCGCCCGTTTGCGTCCTGGCCTTAAGCGCCAGAATTTGATACCGGAGTTTGAGAGGTGCGTGCTGGAGGCGCGACCAGCCTGGTTTTTGATGGAAAATGTCAGGGGCGCTCCTATCCCTGTGGTAGCTAGCTATGTAGTGAATGATGTTTTAGTGAATAATCGCGCTTTTGGTGAGGAGCAAAATCGTGTTCGTCGTTTCAGTTTCGGCACAGAAGATGGGCATAAGTTGATCATAGATGGTGGATTGACTATCTTTGATAATCCGGTATATGAATACTGTGTCACGGCGAGCGATCATACTGGTGGCAACTGGGAAAATAGCAGGCGTGGAAAGGGCCGCAATTGGCGGGAAATGGCGCGACTTCAGGGCTTGCCTGCCGCCTTTGATATTCCGCCATTCAAACGGGTGGCCTTGGGGAAGGCCATAGGCAATGGTGTTCCGCTTCCGATGGGCCGTGCAATAGCTCGCGCTGTTGTCGGGGCCGTGGCTGCCGCTGGTGATGACCGATGCTGACGACCGCTAACGCAGCCCGGATACCGCTGGCGGGTGTGATTGCCGCTGGTGATGAGGTAAGCAAATGGAGATAAAAGGAGAAATAGAAATGAAATGCGATTATTGTGACCATTGCTGGGTAGCAGTAGCGCCAGTATCTGCTACTGCCTTGGAATGTCCCGAGTGCCACGAGATGACACCAGTACGGACGGCTGTGGCATACACCACGATTAGCTTACGGTTCACGTACATCGAGGGCGGTATGCCAGGGTCTGGAGTGGCTGTGTTAGGAGCCTGGACAAACGATGAAGAGTTTCACGTTGCGCGATCTGTTTGGGATGACAGCGAGCAACGCTGGCTCGATGACGGCAACAACTTTGCCTCAGACGATGACTACCATCTATACGCCTGGGCAGAGTGGCCAGATGCACCGCAACCGTAGTGGCTTCGCAATGACCAGGCAGGAAATCTTTGACGCCATCACGGTGGAACGCCGCCGACAAGATGAGAAGTGGGGCATTCAAGCGCACTTGCCAGGGATGTGGCTGGCAATTCTTGTGGAAGAGGTAGGCGAAGCCGCCACGGCCCTGCTAGAAAGTGGTGACGGGCCAGAGTGGCGTAAGGAGTTGATACAAATAGCGGCGGTGGCGGTGGCGACTATTGAGGCGAGAGAACTTGCTGGTAGTGATGAGGTGACCGATGCTGACGACGGCTAACGCTGCCCGGGTCCCGCTGGCGGATGGGACGGTGCACACTTGTGTCACGAGTCCGCCCTACTACCGCCAACGCCGCTATGGTGTAGTCTGTGACTGGCCTGCCGTCACATTCAGGCCCAGCCCGTACCTGTCGGAACGATGGCACGTCGAGCCGTGGCGTGGTGAGTGTGGCTGGGAGCCGCACGTGTTAGACTATATCGGGCATCTGGTGCTGGTGTACAGAGAGGTGTACAGATGCTTGCGCGCCGACGGGCAGAACTGGATCAATATTGGCGACAAGCGCACGAGTGGCCGTGAATGGTTCCGAGTGCCCGAGATGCTGGTCGAGGCGCTGGTGGCGGATGGCTGGCGGCACGAGGATACTGTGATCTGGCACAAAGAAAGCGCGATGCCAGGGAGCCAGCAGAACCGGTTCACGCGCGATTTCGAGTACATCTATCGGCTGAACAAGAGCCGGGACGACTTCTTCGACATTGACGCGGTGAGGGAGCCAGTAGCGGAGAGTACGCAGGCGCGGGCACATCTTGGCAAATGCACAGAAACACCAAGGCAAAAGGCGATGAGAGCAAGTGAGATGCAAGGCGACGGAGACACGTTATCCGTTTATGATCGGCCATTCCGCACACGCCGCACCGTCTGGACCGTGAACCCCGAAGGGCTCAGCCTTTCCCACTACGCCGCCTACCCGCGCGAGCTAGTCCGTATCATGCTCAAGGCCAGCGTGAGCGAGAGAGGGACTTGCCCGGTGTGTGGGGCGGCGTGGGGGCGGGTGGTGGAGAATAAAACGCAGTATCACCAGGTAGATGCAACCACGGAAAAGGGGCATGCTCGTGAAAACGGGGCTGGACAATATAGGCCGAACAGCAAAGAGACGGGCGGAATTGGAGGGCTAAGAACAACAACTACCACCGCTTGGCGTCCCACCTGCACCTGCCAGGGAGCGCCCACGCGCGGGCCGGTGCGGTGTGGGAAGTGTCGAGGGACGGGGAGAGAGCGAGAATATCCACGAGGTACTGAGGGATACCGCCAGGTGACGCCGGGTCGCGCAACTATTGGCGGACTACAGCGGGACCACGACGGCCGAGAATTTGCGCCGCCAATTGAAACCGGCGCACCCTGTCCGCACTGCATCGACGGCACGACCGAGGGCGACGTATGGCCCGCCGACGTGGACACCTGGCCCGTGACTGCCTCCGTGGTGCTCGATCCCTTCGTGGGGTCCGGTACCACCGCCGTCGTATGCCAGGAGCTATGCCAGAAGGGCACGCCGGTCGTGTGCGTGGGGCTGGACCTGAATCACCACTACTTGGCCGACCTGGCCCGCGAACGGTTGGGACTACTGGCGCTGGAGGCGTGGGAGGGGGGCGTGGACGGGGACAATGAGCGAGGGCTGGAGGGGCTGCCGCTGTTTCAATCTCTGGAGGCGATGGTCGGTGGTTGACAGTCCTGCGCGGCGGTGATATAATGTGCGCGTCAGGGGGCACATAGCGGCAGTGGCGTTTTTTTCGTGGCCCTCACAGCTTAAACCCGTTTGCTCCTTGACAGACAAACGCCCAGGCTGTGAGGGTTTCCTTTTGGGAGGTTACGAGTGAACGAGATCGTCGCAGTAGAACAACGACAACTGAGCCTGGGCCTACCGGGGACTTGGGAGCCAACGGGCTGGATAGCGCCCAGCACGCTTTCCTTCGAGGATTGGGAAGCGATAGGGCCAATGTTGCATGCTATGGAAGGCGCCGTACACTGGTGGATTGGCGACTGGCTCAATCACGGTGAGCGCAAGTGGGGTGAGAAATATGCCCAGGCGATGGATGAAACGGAGTTTAAGTATGGCACATTAAGGGACGATGCCTGGGTGGCCGGGCGAGTTAAATTGTCGGACAGGTCCGACAATTTAAGTTGGTATCACCATAGAATAGTTGCTCAATTTGAGGATTCAGAAGAACAGAAATATTGGCTACACCAGGCCGAGGAGAATGGATGGGGACGCTCAGAGCTTCGCAGGCAAATTAAGCAAAGAAAGTTGGCGCTGGCGCCAACTTTGCCAGACGACAAGTATCGCGTCATCTATGCCGACCCGCCATGGGAATATGGCAATACGATGCCCGATTACTTCACAGAACAAGGCAATTATTACTCCCTGATGACCGCTGACGAAATCGCCGCATTGCCCGTTGGGAAATTGGCAGAGCCCGATGCAGTGTTATTTCTGTGGGTGACATCTCCTATCCTCGAAGAGGCATTTGATGTGATCGAGGCATGGGGATTTGAGTACAAGACATCCTTTGTCTGGGATAAGGTAAGGCATTGTATGGGACATTATAACTCTGTACGGCATGAGTTGTTGTTGGTCTGTACGCGGGGTAGTTGCCAGCCAGATGAAAGAAAGCTCTTCGATAGCGTAGTGACTAAAGAGCGAGGGAACGTACATTCGGAGAAGCCAGAAGCCTTTCGGGGAATTATTGATACACTCTATGTATACGGCAAGAAAATAGAACTGTTTGCCCGTCAATCGGTGGAGGGGTGGGATACCTGGGGCGATGAGATACCCTGATTGTAAGAATAAAAATTCGATACAAGATGGCCTGGAGTTTCAAGATTTTGTGATGGAGACGTTGGCAAAACAACACGGAATAATCATTCAGGTTTTCGGCAGTAGAAAGTATCAATTTAGCCACGGCGAGAGTGTACAAAGGTATGAAATTAAGCTAGACAGGCGATGCACTGAGACAGGGCGTCTCAGTATTGAGATAGCAGAAAAGACGTCTAGTGAAGCCGATTGGGTGCAATCTGGTATCTATGCTGGAAATAGCTTATTTTATGTCCAGGGTAATTATTCTTGCTTCTGGCTCTTTATGACTAAATTCTTGGTGAAGTTGCATAAAGCCAAGAATAAGGATTATGAGGAAAAGGAAGAGACGACGATTAAGGCGTTTTATCTCCCGCTGAAAGATGCCGACAAGTATGGCTTAAAGTTTATGCCAGGGAAAGAAACGGCTGCATGAGGTGGGCATCTACCCGCCTTCTAGGTTAGAATCCCCTAATTGACAACCTTACCCAGACCTGCTATAATAGACCGCAGGAGTCAACTACTATGCGCTATGTGATTACGCTCGTGTTAGTCTCCGCATCACTATTGCTCGTCTCTTGATCGTCCCCACGGCGACGCCATCCCCTTTGTCCACGCCGACCCCTCCGCCTTCACCGCTACCCACGTCTACGCCCAAACCGCCCGGCCCTGGTCCCGTTCCTGAACCGCCTTATGTCCCGCCGTGGCTCGAGTTCAAATTCTCTGGAGGTGCTCTGATGGATTTCTCTATCGCAGGTATCAGCATCGCGCTGTTGATCGTCGGCATCGTCGAGGCTGCCAAGCAGTTTGGCGTGAAGGGCAAGGGCAGCATGGCGTTGGCTATGGGCCTGGGCGTGTTCTTCGTCGGATTGGCCCAGGCACTCACGCAGAGCCTCATTCCGCTCGCGGCCGTGGTGTGGATCAAGCTCGCAGTGACCGCGCTGGCCGGCGGCCTGGCGGCGATGGGCTACTACGATTTCGCTCGCCGGCTGCGCAATGGCGACGCTTCACATTGCTGCGGGCCGAGCGAGGATATTGACATATTGGCACGCATCCGAGGGGCAACATCGCGGTGACTGATGACGAACGACCGCACGGCGTGACATTGGCGCTCATCTTGGCGCAGATCGAGGTCGTGCTGGAGAAGCTGGCCGAGTTCAAGGTTGGGCTGAGCGAGCACCAGGATCGTATCCGTAAGCTGGAGACGGACAGTGCCCGAATGAAAGAGCGCGTGGGCCTGTTTGCTGTGGCGCTGGCTGTCGGGCAGTTGATTGGTTCGGGGATAGCGGTTTACATCGCGTCATTGAGATGACGGAGGCAATATAATGAGTGACGAGGCACAGGGATGGATCGAGCGGGTGGCGCAGTTGCAGGCTACGCTCGATGAAGGATATAAGATAACAGCCGGAGTTATTGGCCCGACGACGGTCGCGCCTTTGCCTGACGAAGCCAAGGAGCCCGATAGTATGGCGGCGCGACTATCTCAGAATTTGGAACGGGCTATCAACGATGCCGTTCAACTGGTCGAGCAGATCCGCAGAATCCGCGAGCAGTTCTGATGTTTCCCGGCGACGGCCTGAGCGACCGTCGCCTGTTTCCTCCTTTTCGTGAGGCGGGTGGAGGCCCTCCCCTCCACCCGCTGCGGGGGATTGAGATTAGATTAGGGTGTCACTAAAATGTCACTTCCTGAGTATGGCCTGCGTCCAAAACCATTTAAGTGGACACGGCGGCGCGAAAAGGTCGCGCTTGCGCTCGCTGGGGGATATACAGATCGCGAGGCAGCAGAGATTGCCAAGATCACGAGGCGCACAGTGCAACGCTGGAAGCGCAACCTCGACTTTCAATGTGAAGTTGACCGCCTCACCCACATGGTTGGCATTGCGTCACGGGCGGAACG
>JAUVXR010000047.1 GCA_030603495.1 bacterium | reverse complement strand
TGGCGTTCTGCGGCTATGGCCTGCTGTACCAATTGCTCCAAGCCACGGATGCGCAGTTGCTCCAGCTTATCCGAGTACTTTTCCCAATCCTCACCCGCTTCCGCGCTTGCATCACCGGCCTCTTTGGTCGCCTTGGCGAGTGCCTTCTGTCCGCGTGTGGCTTGCTTCATGATACCAAAGCCACGTTCCAGCGCCGCGTTGTATGCTTCTTGGAACACCAGTGAGGCATCCTCGCCCCGCCGGCCTGCCTCTAGCGCCTTATTCTTTGCCACGAAGTAGGCAGAGATTTTGATTAGCGTACTCGCCAACTTGTCGAAAGCGGCGGTTTGCTCCTCGATGCCCGTCAGGCCGAGGAGAAACTGGTCGATGAAGATCGTCATCGCCGGCGCGAGTGATTGCTTGAATTGACCGCTCACGTTAGCCGCGCTGGCTTCCAACTGATCCATCGCCAGCGCCGCATCCTCCACGCTGCCGCCCAACTCAATGAACTTTTCGTCTACCGCCTCCAATAGTGCCAGCCGGATGGCTTCCGACGCCGATGCACCAGACGCCGCGTATCGGTCGATCTTTGGTTGCACGTCGTCTAGCGTCAAGCCAAAGTCATCGAGGCGCAACTTGGAGGATTCAAAGTTTGATGTCAGCAGGGTAAAGCTTTGGATGGCTCGCTCTGCCGAGAAGCCTTTGACTAAGTTCGCCACGGTCGTGATGCTACGTGCTGCCTTTCCCAACTCCTCTGAATTCTTGACGATCTTGAGTGTGAGTAACCCCGTGGCCTGTTCCATGAGCGCCTGGTCTGACGCCGCGCTGCGCGTGGCTGTGCGCATCACTTCCAGCGTCTTTGCTGCGCCGCCAATATCGGCGGTTAACTGTGCAAAGACACGCCGCGTTCTCAATCTCTCTGCGCCTTCACGTATCGCATCGTAGGCCGCCCTCGCTACCCGCCCAAACGTGCGCAGTGCCCGCAGGGCCACGTCTATAGCTGCCCTGACGTCGGTGAATGAGCGAATCATATTTTTGGTGCCCTTCTTCGTCGCCCGGTCAGCCTCACCGACTGCCCTGGTAGAGCCACGGGCAAAGGCCAGTGTCACCTTTTCGGCACGAGTGAGCGCACGCTCATACGTCCGCACGCCGCGCTCGAAGGCCGCTGTGCCGAACGTTGCCTCAACGCCGAACCTCTCTGGATTAGCCGCCATCGCTCTTTAGTGCCTCCGCGATCTGCCCCGCTGCCCGCTCAAACGCCATCATCGCCGCCCTTGCGCCCCGCGAACAGGCGTACCAGCCATCTGGGTCTTTTCCCCAGGCGCGCGCCGCCGCCATTTGTTCGTGGAAGCCGCTGTGGAGGATGCCGGTCGGTGCCGGCTGTGGCAACGGCGTGCCCCGTTCGTCTAGCGCCAAGCCGAAACCCGGCCAGGACGGCGGCCACCTCCTCGTCGGCGATGTCGTTGACTCTAGCCTCGGCGATATTGGTCAGCGCCTCGTGATCTTGCCAGGATTGACAGAGTACCAGGCTGATGTACTCCGCCCGTAGATTGTCGGATAACTGAATACCCGCACGTGTCACTGCTCCGCTTGGCTGCCAGTCCTCTGGCACATCCTGTGCCCAGGTCACGCGGTCGTCGTGCGACCATTCCACCACGGCATAATCGCGGCATAGCATCACCCAGTCAGCGTTGGCATCGGCCATCACCTCGTCGTGCCGGGCTTGCCATTCATCGCGCCGTGCCGCGAACTCCTGGTATTCTGGCGCATCCTCACCGGCTGGCTGCCGTTCGATGTGGCCGGCCTTCATTCTGACCTCGACCATCGGTGGATCTGGTTTTGGCCCGATGCCAATCACTTTCTTGGCCAATATCTGGCCGCGAAACATCAGATAAACGTGGGTAGGGACGGGGCGCAGCCGTAGCCACGCCCCGCCACTGAACTCTAGTTCATACATAGGCCCTCACTAGACCGGTGTCGTTACCGGTGAGTATCTGGCGATCCAGGATGTACCGGCGTGCACGTTGCCACCGGCAAAGAGATTATTGGCGTCACATATCGCCAGTGCATAGATGCCATTGTTGGCGGGCGTGGTCAGGCCGATCTCGCCGGCCAGCCAGGTGTTGCCGCCATCCTCGGTGCGGTACATGAACCCGTCATTCGAGCAGTTGGTCCACGCTAAGTAGCCGACGTACCGGTTGTTCGGCTCGAACTCGATCACGTCCACTGTGCCGCAGCCAAAGTCTACCATCTCTTCCCAGGTCACTCCACCATCCACGCTGCGGAACACGCGCGCATCGTTGGTGCCGACGAACACGTGACCATAGCGGTTGACCGCCACCGATAGCAGGTTTACGCCAGCGACCGGCCCAGGGAGCAGGTCCCACGTAGCCCCATCGGTCGTCCGCAGAAACGCGCCGGTTGCAGGCGCTACGGCAGAGTCGCCGACCGCATAGCCAATCAGGTCGGTGTAGAACACGATGTCGTTCAGGTCCTGGATTGTCTCCACGCCTGCCTCGGCTATGCTCCAGGCTGTGCCGAGGTTCGTGCTGACGTAGATTCTGCCATCGTCCGCCGCTGCCCACAGCCTCAGCCGCGCATCCCAGGCCAGCGCGTTGACACCCCGATTGGCTGTGCCCAGCCCGGCCTCGGGAAAGACGTTGTACCATAGTGCGCCGCCGTCGTCGCTGTATGCGATCTCCGGCGGAGCGCCCGGCACTGCGCCACCCGACACGATGACGCGATGGCCACCCGATGTGACGATAGTCTCCACGTCCGTGGCGTTACGCCCGATGTAGGCAAACGGACTGGTTGGCGTTGGCGTCCAGATTGCGCCGCCGTCCTCGGTCCACAGCACTGTGTCGCCATACACGCCGAGATAGTCTGTGTCCAGCACGGCGTAGCCCTCGTGGCACAGTGACCGGTACACACCACACTTGGTACCACAGGAGCGCGGCAGCATATCGATGCCATTCACGTCCTGTACCTGCGTCAACGTCTGGCGGATGCTCTGTAGTCGCTTGATGAAATCGGCGTTGAGTGCAGCCAGGTCGCCGGTCGTGTTGACCCGTGCGTTGTCAGCCGGTTGCAATGCCATCAGGCCCGTGATGCCGCCGGTCGTAAACTCACCGCCGTACAGCAACAGCGCCCACAGGTAGTTAGTGACCAGGTGTCTCGATGTCTCTGGGCACACCACGTTGACGCGGTAGGCCCCGGCGCACACGGTTTCCAGTAGATAATTGTACACAGCGCTCAGCGGGCGGGTGATTTGCAGCGTCACCGGCCCGGCCTCGCCTGTGATGAAGCCCGCTGCATCATATTTCCCCGCCAGCGCAGCGGGACAGTAGACGATGGTGCGTTCACCCTTGGGGATCGTCACGTCCCCGATGCCGATGCAGGTCAGCGGTTCCGTCACGCTCGATGGGTTCTCCTGCACAAAAAGCCCCTGCTCAGATGCTTCGATTACGTTCTCGGCCATTCTTTCATACCTCCTACTCCTAAAGCGTCCCCACTCCTGCGAGTGGATTCAGTCGTTTTATCACCGACCACGCGAACACCGCACCACGCATGGTCGTGCCGAAGGCGCTCATAGCCAGCGCCGTGTCCAAGTTATTGATGTCCATCTCTTCCCGGTCACGCTTCCACCGCGCCTGCGTCATCTGGCAGTCACAGGGAGCCTCTGGAAGGTAGGTGTTTGCCAGCCGCGCGATGGCCTGGGCCATCGCCGGATTGTACTGTGCCAATAAGTCCGCTTCCATCCATCCGGCCAACTTCTTGTAGAAGCCGGATAGATACCAGGTGCGCGTAAAATCCGGTAGTACGCAGCACTGGCTAAATGTATTGTATGTCCAGGCTCCAGCGCTGTACGTCGCCGGTATCACTTTCACGATGCTGTTGCGCTGATCACCAACCTGGACACAGGCCGTTTGACAAGTCTCGCCACACGGCGGGTCCAGGCAATCGCCGAGCGACTGCCACACCAGTTGTGCCTGCTGCGTCGTGTCGTGATAGCGGCGGTAGATGTCCACCGCCGCTATGAATGATGGCGCGTCACTCTGGTCTATAGCATTATCGGTGTCCCACAGGTCAGGCCGCACGAACTGGCACCGGCTGCCGGTCAGCTCTACGTTGCCGGTTACCGGATCGAGTGCGATCTTTAGCGGCTTGATGCGCCACGATTCGTCACGCGGCCACGGTGACCAGTCCAGGTACACGGACGGATAGTACACCGCGATCTCGTTCCACGCCGCACCCGCCGCCGCCATCTCTGCCGCTGTGATGGTGATGGTGGCTGTGTCCAGCACGCCATCGCCGTCACGGTCAGTGTAGGTAATTGGTTCGTCGGTGAGGATGGCTATGCTATTCTCCACCCCGGCACCTATAATGTGGCCCCAATTCAACTTGAATGGCGGATACGTGACCTGCGCCCCGCGCCTGGGAATGGGCCAGGGCTGTTGTTCACCGGTGAGCCAGGTGGGCGCAGGCCAGAAACCGAGCGCCTGCGCTATCATCTCCTCGGCCATGTTGATCGCCGTGGCGATCTCGTCACGCCCGACAAGCCGTGCCGATGTGCCCACCCAAGCCGATTGCAGCCACACCGCGTTACACGGTTGCGGGTAGGCCACGGTTGGGTTGTACACCTGGTTGAAAGCACATTGCTGGATCGCCATCAGTTTGGCATAAGCATCCAGCGGTAGCAAGGTTAGTGTGTCACTGCGTGCCATTGATTGGCTCCTTACCGGCCAGGATAAATCCCCTCGAAAATTGCATCGTATGCACTCTGGAATGCACCCGCGCAGTAAGATGCGTAATGGGCACCATCGTTGCGCCAGAACTCGATGCAATCTTTTAGATATTGTCTAACCGTGACTTCATTCACCACAAGTTTCTGAATAAAGGTGTCCCCTTCCCAGCCGGAGAAGAAGAAAGGGTTATCTTTATCACGTTCGGCTCTTCTCTCGAGCTCCAAGAGCATCTCTTTCTGCTCCTCTGGCGTCAACTGTCTGCCTTTGTCCGGTTGTAACTTTCCCAGTTCCTCAAATGATAACTTCATTAGATTCTCCTCGTGAGCATCCGCCTTACTCGCTCATAGATCGCCATATTACACGACCTCCACCACTCGACAGAATCGCCGCCCCACTCAACGCCAGTGGAATCAACGCATACCACCAGGCCCGGGCTACCAGCGCCACAGGCCACGCTACCCAAAATGTCACGCACCAGAAGCAGGCCAGTTGCCGCCCCACCCACGTTAGCGGTTGCCCGTCGGCATCCTCCGCCAGGGTGAAGTGACGGCGTAGGGCCCCAAACTCTTTGCCGTAATACAGGCTGGCGCTGATACGCCAGGTCGCCAGCGCGGCCACGGCCAACACTATCATGTCCATTGCACATCCCTACGCCGACAATAGATGTCGCCCCATGCCCCCTCTCCACTCTTGGTCAGGTTCGCCCGCAGATATACCAGCAGTTCAGCACTGGCCAGCCATCCATCCTTGATCCTGAAAGAACTTTGATTCGTGGACCAGTTGTACTCATAGTCCGCCAATGAGTCGAGGCGCTGCGTGGCGCTGAGAACCATACGCAGCCGGTCCTGATGGAACTCGAAATTGAGCGCCCGTACCGGCACGCTCAAGCCGCGAATGACTGATTCCTCGTGGCCCTCCACATCGATCTTGATGAATACCGGCTCACCATACTTGGTGATCAGTGCATCGAGCGTGGTAGTCGGCACTCTCACTTTGGAGCAAACTTTGTCGTTAAAGTACCTGGCGTGTGCTCCCTGCGTCCGGTAGGTATTATCCATGGTGCTGTAGGACGGCAGATTACGGTGGACGTGTAGCGTCGTCCCATTCTCGTGGTCACTGACGGCCTTCGCCACGGCGGTCACGTCGCTATCTTTGCCAAACTTCCAGCCAAATTCTCGCACGTATTGCGGCGCAGCGACGTACAGTGGATCGACCGCGATGACCCGCGCCCCCAGCCAGCGGAGGAGGATGGTCATCACACCCCGGCTCGCCCCGATGTCGAAGGCCAGGTCACCGGGCTCGATGAACGGCTCGAAGGGATAGGTCATGCGCCGTTTGCGCCTTCTCTTCTCCTGATCTGCCCACCATTCGGCCATGGTCATCTTGCCGTCGTGAGTGCGTAGTGATTGCATCCTATTCCTCGCTCAAAAACTGTGACCGTTGCCGCGTGCCATCCCAGCGAATCGCCGGTATCAGCACATTGCGCTTTTCCTCGATGCGGGCACGGTGCTCCATCAAGTCAGCCAGCATGACGTGCAGCTCCCCATCTACTGGCGTGGGTTGGTATCCCAAATCCAGCAGGTGCTCGTGATCTGGGTTGTAATAGTGCTCCTCCATCTCCAGGCGTGGGTTTTCGATCCTGCGCACTTTGACGTCGAGGCCCAATTCTTCGCCCGCCGCCCGGACTTTGTGCGCCAGCTCGGTGACGTTGTATACCTCCTCGAACTGGTTGAACACTCTGTACTCACCGGCCCCTGGCGGATTCTCGATGGCCAGCGTCATGCACTGCATCGAATCGCGCAGCGGTAGGAAGCCGCGCCGTTGCTGGCCCTGCCCGAATGGCGTCAACGGGTGACCGATGACGGCTTGGCAGCAGTAGCGATTGATCACCGTACCAAAGCCCTCGTCAAAGTCCAGGCGGGTGAGTAGTCGCGGATCGTCACCCATCTCGTCTATGCGTGTGCCGAACACGACGCCCTGCATGATGTCTGTGCTGCGCAGCCCCCATATCTTGCACGCAAAAGCCACGTTGTGGGAGTCGTGTACCTTGGACAGGTGATACCAACTCCCGGCCTGGCGTGGGAATGGCAGCGTCTCAGTGCGGCCCCGGTACTCGATCTCGAAGGATCCTTCTGGGATGTCCAGATTCGGTGTGCCGTACTCGCCCATCGTGCCAAGTTTGACCAGGTGCGCCTGTGGGCATACGTCGCGCATGGCAAAGAGTATATTGAGCGTGGATACGATATTATTGGTCTGTGTCCATACAGCGTGGTGTACGTCGATCATCGAGTACGGTGCCGATGGACATTCGGCCAAGTGCACGATGGCGTCGGGCTGGAATGCCCGAAAAGCCTCTTTCACGAAGGCGTAATTCTGTACGTTGCCCTCTCGGTATGTGAACCCACCGAAATGCTTCTCGAAAGCTGCCTGCCTCTCCCGCATGGGCGCGATAGGAATGGCGCTATGGCTACCCATCTCCGTCACCCACCTACGGCGTAAGAGGCAATCCCCTCCAGCAATCTCGTGACCACGTGCCGCCAGGCATTGCGCCAGTGGCCAGCCCAGGTAGCCGTCGATCCCGGCGATGTAGACTTTCATTCTCTCGCCTCGTATCCTGGCGGCTCTGCACCGCACCGGTTTTTGTGAACGAATACATCGTCGGCCTGATATAGTTCCACGTCATAGTGTACGGCTAGAGTCGACAGGATGCTTTGTTCCCGCCGATGTGCACAGAAAGTTGGAAACTCTTTGCCACGCGTGCTCTTCTTGGCAGTGATCACATCATAGGACAATGAAGCCACGAGCCAGTCGTGGACGAATCGAAGCGCACGGTTGCCGCGCTCGAATGCCAACATGCCGCCGAAGACCTGGGGGGCTTTCCAATACTTTTCTTCGTTCATCCCCATGCAGACAAACGTGTCGCGCTGTGTAAATTCCCTGTTCTTGAATCTGGAACGGCGCAGTACAATTCCCCGCTCCTTCGCCACATCCACGAATCGAGCTAACAGGTCCACGCCCGGACGCCAGCGTATGTCGGCGTCTAAGTAGAGAACCACGTCTCCCTCGTCCACGTTCAGCAACTCACGCATTACGATGTATGCCTTCCACGATTTGTGCCCGCAGGTCGGGCCGGTAGCAAGCTTCTTATGTGCCGTCCAGTACATCGTCTGCATCAACTTGTCCATCGTCCACGCCGCGACCTCGACGCCTGGCAGCTTCTGCAACAGCGCCTCTAGCTCACGCAGGCACGGCACCATCTTGCGCGTAGTATGCCGCCCATCCGTGCCATAGCAGACGGCGCGGATTCTGTAGTCACGAGGGCTCATTACTAAACCTCAACAATTGCAACAATTCATTCCGCCCAAATCCACCACGTTCCGCCAAGCGTTCCAAAGACTGTGAATCACCAAACTGTGCAACGTAACTCTTGTATGCTTCTGCTGCCAACCACCACGGAATAAAACTGCAATGCGGTATTATCAATGCGCCTTCATTGTTCCGTCGCGGTTTTCCCTGCTGGATTGGGAACGGTCTAACGTCACTCGATATTAGTTCAACCACCGGCCACCTTCTCCAAGAAACGAATAGCACCCACGCGATTCCTGTTGCCTCGCTCCTCCCCCAGCATCCGCAGTGCATCTTTGGCGGTCAGGTTTTTCAATGCCCGCAACTGTTTGAGCGTCAGGTCGCCAGGGCCTGGCTGTGGAACGCTCACCGTGACGCGCTGCTCCTCCATCGCCACCGGCTCCCACGCCTCGCTCTTTTCTGGCACGGCTTGTGCTACCGGCTTCGGCGCTGCTGGTGCTGGCGGATGGACCACCTTAAAGTTGCGGCCCCGATTCATCGAAGTGAATGCCTGCACGTCGCGCCGGTCCACACCGACACGGCCTCTATCGTCAGCCAGGAACTCACCCTGGCCCATGATGTGATACCGGACGCGGCTCGTCTGGCCCACTATCCAAAAGTCGCCCTTCCTCGCGCCGATGTAGACGATGGGCACCCTGTCACCTGTGATCTGTGGCGGCTGCGTGCCCGCCCGCGGCCGCTTCGGTACTGATTGTGCCGCTCCTCCACAACAACCCATCGGAAACCTCCCGTTGTACGAATCTGTGTGTAGCGCCCGCATCTTCTGGTACGCCTTGTGCCAGCGTGTCGGGTCAGCCTTGAGCGCCGCCAGCCGTCCGCCCGCCCGCCGGCGGTACCAATATAGCGGCTCGGGCACGCGCTTGCCACACACACCCATCTCGCCCATCGCCAGCCAGTATTCCCAGTCCTCCAAGCCGCCCTCCATGTCCGGTCGCCAGCCGCCGACACGCTGCCAGTCAGCTTTGAGATGGAGGCTGCCGACGAGCATAAATGTAGCCTTGAGTAACGTCCTAAAACTGTACTCGGGCGCAAGGTACACGCGGGCAAAATCCTGCCCAAACATCACGATGTCGCTATAGATGATACCGGCATCGCCGCGACCTTCCCAGGCTTTCAGGAATGTCTCAAGCGCGTTCGGTGCAAGCTGGTCGTCGGCGTCCAGGGGTAGCAACAGGTCAGACCGCGCTGCCTCTGCCGCCTGGTTGCGGGCGGCACTTGCGCCATTGCCCGTAGCCTGGAGAATTGTGATACCTTCATCGACATAACGTGGCAATTCAACAGTAGAATGGTCGTCAACTATGACCATCTCCCAATCACTCGCCGATTGCGCCACGACGCTGCCCACCGCCCCGTGCAACCATTCGACGTGCTGTTCATTGGTGGCCCGAACTGGTGTGATTATGCTAACTGCTGGCTTGGTCATTTGCACCTCTCGCAATCCTTGCGCACATTGCACATCCTCCACCACGGGAACGGCCCGCTACCTCGAAAACAATATCTGGCAATTGAGCATCTGGTGCAATGGCCAGGGCATAGGCTCTATCGTGTGTATGACCTGCTTTCAGCGCATCGCCATAAATCTGTATACGCTGATGTGCCTCTAATCTGCTACGGTATTTGCCGACATAGCGATTCCAGAACTCGCGCCAGACCGCTCGATGCCTCTGTTTGTCGCTCACACTAAGTGGCTTGGTCATAGTCTGCAAACTCCAATACACAATTGAATGATGCCCGAATCATCAAGCGGCCAAGATCATCGGGACTCAATACCACAGGATGGTCGATGCGCCGCTCGATATTGCGAATGTGTCTGAGCGACATTAAGGGCTGGTTATCACGGCGGCATCTCCGCTTTGCCCCACAGCATATTGCGACGATGTCGATGTCACTGCCCTCTACAATCTTTTCCATCGCCGCGCGGGCCTCTGGGAATGGGCCAAAAACCTCGACCTCGGCAGCCCCCACGTGATACCACTTGATCCCGCTGACACAGACTTGTAGCAATGGCTCGTCGCCGATGAATAAGCCGGTCTGACTATTCAGGATCATACTAACCGCTGGCTTGGTCATCATATCTCCCGAAAGTCGGTCATAGCGTGCCCCCACATGCCGCTGGCCCTGACCCCCTGCCAGTGCTCGTCACACAGATAGGCCCATCCGCGCTTGCCGAATGTGGCCCGCATCGTGGCCCGCTTGGAACAGAAACCGGTGCAACAAGTGGGACCTCCGCCTGGTTGCGGGTGCATACCCAGATCTGCCGATGTGACCGTCCTGCCTGGTGGTACTCTAATCGCTCGCCTGGTCATTTTTGCCTCCAACTGGAATGTAAAGCACTTCTGGCACCTCGTGGAGTATCAACAGCCCGTCCTCGAATGACTTACTCTCCAGCGCCATCTCGAGATCACGTTTAAGCTCCTCAAACCGTGCGCGGGTTACGCCATTCAAGACGATGATGCCTCGTAACTCTCTCTCTTTGTCACAGGTACAAGCATCGCTCACGTCAGCCCCCCTATCACCTCGAACAGCGCCTCCACCCGGTGCGCCCAGGTGTGGCGGCCCAGCGTCATCACTCGCCCTGCTTCCCCGATGCGCTCGCGTTCTGTGTCGTGGGCCACGTAGTACCGCGCCTTCTCCAGCATCTCGTCTGTCGTGGCCCAAGCGATGCAGGTCTCGCCGTCCACGTAGCCGCCCGCCTCCATTCCCACGAATCGCTGTACCAGCGCCGGGCAGCCACAAGTGCAAATCTGATACAGCCGGTTGGAGGTGTAGCCCCACAGGTCTTTGCTCTGCGAGATGCTGAGCGCCATCTTTGCGCCAGCGTATAGCGCGGCGTTCTCGGTGTGATTCTCACCGGTGTATTTAGACTCGAGCCCGACCCTGGGCCACCCGCCGCCATATAGGCCGAGGGACAGGCCGCTCTTTGCCAGTGCCACCACGGCGTCGCGTCGCATCTCGGCCTCTGGGAACACTCCTTCTCCATACAACGATCCCAGAAAGGTCACGTCAGGCCCATCTACCGGCCCGCGCTCCCGGATGTATTCCGGCTCGATGCCGATGGGCCAGAAGGCCACGCCGACACCGCGCGAGGCATACAGCGGGAACAGTGAGGGAGAAATCACGGTCTGGAGGTGCACGGCCCGCGCTATCTCAAAGTAAAATGGCTGCTCCTCCATTTTCACGTGCACGTCACCGTCAAAATTCATCCAGAATATCCAGGGCCATTTCTCGCGCAGCTGCCATACCGTCGCCGGCAGCATATTGGTGCCACGCTGTGCCTGTAGCACGACCAGGTCAGGCTGAAATCGACTGATGATCTTCTCGACCTCCACCTGGAAGCCGGCCAGGTCGTGTTGCCTGAGAAGCGCATCTTGATTGATCTGTTGCGTCGGGCCATACTTCCCAAAAGCATTTATCAGTGCCGGGCGCGGGACGTCGGTTGCCCTGAGCATGGCCTTGAATCGCACCGTGCGCAGGTTGCCCCGTGCCGCCTTCTCCAGTACGCGGCGACCGGGATGGGCCTGCCCGATCGGTGCAGCTATCCAGTTTTCACGCTTCGGCATCCGTCCCCCCCATGCCCGATTGAATTGCACCAAGTCAGGATGTGTCTCTCCTCGCTCGCGCGCCTGCCTCCACGGTGAACCTGAATTGATCTCTCGCAATTCGTCCTCGTAT
>JAUVXR010000039.1 GCA_030603495.1 bacterium | reverse complement strand
CATCTACGACCTGGGGCAAGTCTTCTTGTGCGCTGTGGGCGTACTGATTCGCCAGAGTGCCGGCAATGTCGTCTCGCACAACGAAATCTGCGACCTGAACTACACCGGCATCTCTGTGGGCTGGACATGGGGGTATGGGCCAAGCTTGGCCCACGACAATATCATTGAATACAACCATATTCACAATATCGGCCGGGGCCTGCTCAGCGATATGGGCGGCATTTACACGCTGGGGCTGCAGCCCGGCACACGGCTGCGCTACAATCTCATCCACGATGTCGACTCATACAGCTACGGCGGTTGGGGCCTCTACACCGACGCAGGCAGCACCGGCATACTCTTGGAGAATAACGTGGTGTACAATATCAAGGACGGCGGCTTTATGCAGCACTACGGCCGCGAGAATATTGTCCGCAACAATATCTTTGCATTCTCCCGAGAAGGACAGATCAGGCGCGGCCGCGACGAGGACCACATCTCGTTCACCTTCAAGCGGAATATTGTCTACTTCGACAATGGGGAACTCCTAGGCAAGACGTGGACAAACGGCAACTTCCAACTCGATAACAATCTCTATTGGGATACCTCCGGTGCCGAGTTGGATTTCGCGGGACGGTCACTGGCGGAGTGGCAGGCTTGGGGCAAGGATTGCAATTCGCTGGTCGCTGATCCCCTGTTCGTAGACCCGGACAAGCGTGACTTCACTCTGAAACCTGATTCGCCCGCCTTTGACCTGGGCTTTATGCCAATTGACCTGAGTACTGTCGGCCCGCGCGCCCCGGAGGACCGCGAAAAGGAGGAATGAGTTGTGAAGCGTTACGGTATGATAATCGGCCTGAAACCCGAGCGGCTGGAAGAGTACAAGGAAGCCCATCGTAATGTCTGGCCGGAGGTCCTGGCGATGATCAAGGAGGCCAACATCCGCAACTACACTATCTTCTACCATGACGGCATGCTTTTCAGCTATTACGAGTACGTCGGCGATGACTATGAAGCGGATATGGCCAAGATCGCCGCTAACCCCAAGACGCACGAATGGTGGAAGTGGATGGACCCGATGCAGGTGCCCCTGGACGGCAAGTCGCGCGAGGAAGACGGCGAGTGGTGGGCCGAGATGGAAGAAGTGTTTCATAGTGACTAAGATGAACTCACGAGAACGTGTCCTGGCCGCAATGAATCTGGAGAAACTCGACCGCGTCCCCACCGATATCTGGGCGACGGAGGAGGTCTGGGACAAGCTGCGCCAGCACTTCGGTGCAGACGCGGATCTCTACTCGGCTCTGCACATTGACGGTATCGCCAATCTCGTGCCAAAGTACATCGGGCCGCCCTTCGAGCACATGAAGGAGTTACCCGAGTGGCCACCGGCGCTGGCCAAAGCCACTGGACCAGTAAACTGGCGGAGACAGGTGCTGTTCATCAAGGACGAAGACCCTGCCGGGGCAGACTACCTGGTTCTGCGTGATACCACCAGCAGAGGGCAGCCCACCATGTGGTAGTTCTGGACAGTCTCAGAGAGAATTGGAACGGCGGAGCAGGCCGCCGATCGCGAGACATTTGTGGCGGAAGCGCCGGGCCCCAAGGTGACATATGGGGCGGAAGTACCGGAAATCCAGATAGTGGACGCCTACCAACTGCCGCAGAGCGACCGCTACACGGCGGTAGGGCAGTTCGACGTGGACATTGACTTCTACATCGCCAGTCCGACTGATACCCCCCGCTACACCCTGCGCTATGGGCTGAGGTACAACTACTCTCCCATCACGGGCTACGCCGAGTACCAGGATATGCTGCACCTGCAGAGGACGGGCGACGGCGCTTACTATGTGGCTATCTATCCCCACAAACCCACGGACGCTGTGCCCAGATTTGCCACCTTGGGCGACGGCTACATCATCAAGACCAGCGGGGCATTCGGCATCGACTACAGCTTCCTGTCGGCAACAAGGGCGGAGGCCAGCGGGGAGGGGGCTTTCTTCCATGGTACCGCCGGCCCGATACAGGACCGGGAGAGCGGACTATTGCTCGCCCTCGGCGCTCGGGGCGAAGTGCGATACGAGCGGTACGGTCTGAGCGCGAAAGCAGCGTGCGCTATGCGCGTGCTACCGGATCGGCTAGTGGTAGAGTTGCCTGCGGACCATCCTCGGACACAGATTCGAGTGACTGCGCCCGGCACCTGGAAACTCCACGGAGCAACTGACGGCTTGACACTACAAGTACGGGGCAGCACGCACCTGTTGCTCGTGCCCGCAGGGATAAGGGCAGTGACGCTGGGGCACAACTGATATCCCGTCGGGCCCCGGCACTGCCCAGCAGACAACTTCCCTTCGTGGTGACCAATCTTAGCGCGAGGGCCGAGGAGGGGGTGTAGTTATATGACAGGCGGGGTACCGCCGAGCAGTGGATCAAGGAGGGCAAGTATGCCCTGCACTGGACCCGCTTGTCCTGCCCTCGTCTTGCGGCCAATCAAGTGCGCCGGGCACAGTTGGTCTCAGCCTCCAACCTGGGCCAGTTTCTGGGACGCTTAGCCTTGCCAGAGAGCATACGCCCGTGGTCCCGGCGCAACCTCCCGGTTAAGGTGATCAATAGCGGGGGGAGAGTCATTCACCACGCTCGACACACAATCTTCCAGCTGGCAGAGGTAGCCGTATCTAAGGAGTTGTTTGCGCACATCTTACAGTGGATCCAGGCCTTGTCGCCGGGGGCAGCCAATCTACGCGAAGCTGCAATTCGTTAACACGCACGAAGTGGCCAATGTACCGCATCTGCCCCTACCCGGCGTCGTGTACGGACCAGTTCACCGAGATGCTCCAGGGCAAGCCTACGGCGGCAGACTCCGGCCACACCGACGAATTGCCCTCACTGTCTACCGCCTCCACGTAGAACTCCAGCGTCCCCGGCTCTATCTCAATAGCCGGTACTGTCCCCCGATACGAGTAGCGGAAGCAGTTGATCATGGGCACGCGGCGCCAGGAGCGCTCGCCCGCTCTGCGAAAGGCGATCTCTACCCGCTCTACCTCTCGCTCAGTGAGAACCACTATACGCAAGGTCAGGTCCTCGCCGACCTCTAAGTGGCTGTAAGGCTTGCAAGCTACCAGCTCAGGCCCAGCCTGCAGCGGTCCGCAGGTAGCTCGCCCCAAGTGCGACCTCGGGCTCTCCCAGCCGCACTCGGCAAGTGCGGTCACGGCATATTCGTACACTGCGGGCTTAACGGGACGATCCACGAACATGCGGCATTTCGCGTCCATCAGCTCTTTGTTAATCCGGCGCCAGCGGCCGCCTTCAGCAGGCCGCCGGTAGAGATGGTGACCAGCGGTGCGCGGGGAGGGCTGCCAGGAGAGCCACACCTCCTGGGCCTGGCCACGAGCCTGTACCTCTCGTGGCGGTACTGCGGGCAGGAATTCCTCCAGTCGTCCAATCGTCTCCCAATACAACGGGAGAGCCTTGACATTGAGCGTGGCCAGCACGCCGAACTCACAGCGAGTCGTAAGCTTGCGGGTGTAAGCCTGCAGCGCTTGCTGCATGCCCGCTCCTACCAACTCCCCGTAGGCCTGGGCAACGATCTCTGCCGCACATGTGTTCTCACCCGCCTCCCGCGCCTGCGCAGCTGCCTCCAGGGCCTGGTCAATCCGTTCTCCGTCAGCCAGCAGCATCACTGCAGAGTCGAAGTTCAGGACAAAGTCCATGGTGGCGACCAGGAAGTCCAGCCGCTCCAGGCGTGCGAGGCGTTTCTCAGTCAGATACTGCTCGCGTAGCTTCTCCAGGTCCCGGCGGATGCCGCGGAGCGTGGCGAAATGACTCTTCGCCCCCGCATTACGCTGCAGGTGATGGATCGCAATCAGAAAGCTATCAACAGCTCGGTAAGAGCGAGTAGTCATCCCATATACCACGAGCCGCTCACGCAACGCCCAGACTTGTTCCTCAATCTCGATGAGTGCTGCGCGCAGGCGTCGCTTGGCCGTTTCACCGGCAAGCTTCCGCAGGCGCTTGGCCACCTGCTTCATTACCTGTACACCTGGGCGTGTGTCGTCATGCTCGATGTCTTCTAGCTCCTCACCTACCCGTCGCAAGTGAAATGCGCCCGCTTCACCGCCCTCGCCCTCAGGAGGTATCTCAGAGAGTATCTCCGCCGCTTTCTCTGCCTTGGCCAGGAGATACGTAGGGGTCTTTTCATCGAGTTCAAATGGGAAATGAGGCGCCCAGCCCGTCCAGCACATGCGTCCACACTCGACGCTACCGTGTACCCCTGTCCAGCGTGAGCCCAGACGCTGGAGGACAGCCAGGTGCTTGCCTACCCGCTCTTCCTGGTCGGGGCCGAAGTAATCTCGAGCTAGCTTACAGTAAAACTCTTCAGGCGTGAGGCTAGTGTCCCAAGCGAATTGGGCGGTGTGAGCATTCTCCTCCTCCACGTCACGGGTACGCCATTGCAGGTTCAGCAGGCCCTGGCAACCCTTTTGCAGGGCATCGGGGGTGAGTTTACTGAAAGATTCCACGTTCGGTCGGCGCGCCCAGCAATCAGCAAGGTCGTCCTCGGCCCAGGTAATGGCCCAGCGTTCACGCTCTGGCGGGAGCTCTCCCCAGGCCGTGCTCACGTTAGGACCAAAGGAAGGATCAATGTTGTCATGGCAGGTAAAGGCGACGTGCGCAGGCAGGATCTTGTCATAGCCCAGACAATAGTCAGCAAAACGCATCCAGCGATCTCCACCCCAGCCCACTACCACTAGGGGCAGGCCTGGAGCTTCTGCCGCCACAAGGTCCGCCGCTATCGCGGCGAAGCGCCCGAAGCGGATGGCCTCCCACACCCGGCGCGGTGTACCCAAGTAGGTGAACAGTTCCTTCTGCTGGTCAAAGAGACGGGCAGCCTCGGAGGCCGCAGGCGGAGGCGTCGTCCCGGTGCATCCTCCGGCCTCATGCTGCCAGAGAGCAAAGTGCGTGATGGCGGGATTGCGCTCCAGGAATTGGCGGATACGGGCCTTGAAGTTCTCTACCACACGTGGATTAGTAGGATCCCCCCGTGGCGCCTCAAAACCCGCCGCCACTTTCACCCCACACTGCCGGGCGTAGCGCGTCGCCTCACTAAAGACAGCCTCGCTACGCTTGATTTCGGTAAGCAAATCAGGACTGTTCTCCCCCATCGGGCTGGTGAAGAACTCTTGGTCAAAGTAGCGCCCCGTGCCAAAATAGAACTCCGACGCACGTAAGGCAGCCAATGCTCCCCATGGTTTGGTCAGAGCATTGGGGGTGATGCCACCGGCCAGATACTCCCCGTTGACCTCATAGGCTGCGGTCGGCTCAGAGTCATACCAATGGATTAGCAGCATGTTGCAGCGCATGCGGGCCAGTTGGTCAAAATAGAACTTGTAGTCGTCCAGGCCCCAGTCAGTCAACCCGCACAGGAAATTGCACCATAGCAGATTGCCCCGCACTTCGAAGGCCGGACGGTCATAGCGATCCAGGTCGCTTGGTATCTCCGCCCGCGTAGGCAGCTCAGGGAAGGTATCCCCGCCCGCGTAGAAGCCCATGCCTAGCTCCTCCAGCAAGCCATAGACCCCGTAAAGAATCCCCACCGGCTGAGTGGCGGTGATGACCAGGTAGCGCCGGCGGTCCTGCTGTACGGTCGCTAAGCAGTAGCCCTGGTCGCCTACGACAGCCGGATCTACGGATACCCCCAATGACGAGGCTATACTATGATCGAGAATGATCGCAGTGCCCAATTCTGGCAGGCGGCTCGCTACCGGACTGAGTTTGCCGGTGAGCAGGTACAGATATCGGGAGAGTTCTCCCGCGGCGAGTTTCATAATCTCGTTGGCCTGGCCCGAGAGCACCAGAGTAGCTCCTGATAGAGACCAGTTGCCCGCTTTTCTACGGGCGTTATAGTGGGAAGTAGTCATTTCAGTTGGACCTGCTCAAGAGATTGTTGTAATAGTTGCAACTACTCACCTTCTGGTATTGTATGTTATACCCCCCTTAAAGGTGTCAAGGAGGGGGCGGAACTCTGGCGGGTGCTGGTTGTCTTGAATAATAGACGCTACTTTCGCAACCTACTTTGCACCAAGAGCCGCCACCGACCAGGCCATTGATGGGCTGGTCTATGAGCTTTACGACTTGACCGAAGAGGAGATTGCGACAGTCCAGCAGAATACCTAACGGTGAAGGCAACTGCCTCAGGTCGAGTTTAGGGGCGGTTGCGGGAGGGTCATCACGGCAGAAAGGCTTTGGGCAGACAAGTGATTCGCAAACAGGTCGGCTCGCGCGTCGGATTGCTGGGTAACCCCTCCGATGGGTTCGGGGGCAAGACTATCGCGGCAATGATCGAGAACTTCGGGGCCTCCATCGCGATATCCGAAAGTACCGAACTCCGGATTGTCCCGCATCGCCACTTCGACCCCTCTAGCTTCAGCAGCTTCGACAATCTGGCCCGGGTCGCCTCCCGCGACGGCTACCACGGCGGTATCCGCCTGGTGTACGCGGCCTGCAAGCGGTTCCACGACTACTGCTGTGAACACGGTATACCTCTTACCGACGACTGCTTCACCATCGAGTATGACACCAATATCCCCCGCCAGGTCGGGCTGGCCGGCTCCAGTGCCATTGTCACCGCCACTATCCAAGCGCTGATGGAGTTCTATGGGCTGACCGATGATGACATTCCCCGGCATTTTCAGCCCCACCTGGTGCTATCTGTGGAAACTGAGGAGCTCGGTATCCAGGCCGGTCTTCAGGACCGCGTCGTTCAGGTCTATGGTGGGGCCGTATATATGGACTTCGACCCCGGCTATATGGAGCAGCATGATCACGGTCGCTACGAGCCTATACCTCTGGAGCTGCTGCCGCCGATGTACATCGCCTGGAACCCGCATTCGACGGTTACCTCCGGCGAGGCTCATAATCCGATGCGGTTCCGGTACGACGCAGGTGACCCCGAGGTCATTGCGGGGATGAGCCAGCTTGCCGATCATGCTGAACAGGGCCGTGCCGTGCTGGCGCGAGGCGATTTCCGGACCCTGGGTGAATTGATGGATAAGAACTTTGACCTGCGCCGCGAGCTATATGGTGATAAGGCCATCGGGGCAGCGAATCTGGAGATGATTCAGATCGCTCGCCGACATGGGCTGCCGGCCAAGTTCCCCGGGTCTGGTGGCGCAATCGTAGGAATATATGAGGACCCCGAACGGGTCGAGCACGTCGGCCAAGCCCTGGAAGAAGCAGGTTACCGCTTCGCCGTGGTCAAACCTACGCATGGGATGGACTTCGAGGAGTCCAACTCACCTCCGTAACCTCTCTCTGTAGCTCCGAAGGACAGTCCAGCCGGGCGCGTGTTGTTAATCTTCCCGCGAGTGCTTAGCTGCTGTATGGCTTGGGTCAGCGCATGCCATAGCCAGCTACTCCGTCCACGGCGCGCTGTCATCCTTGACCTCATCGCGGAGGCGGGCCAGCTCGGCTTTCAGTTCCTTGACGGCCTCGGCGTAGGCCGGATCGTCGTAGACGCTGTGCATCTCCATCGGGTCATTGTCCAGGTCGAACAGCTCCCACTCTGGCGACCTGGGCTCATCTACTGCGCCCGGTGCGTCCAGCGCCTCCCCGTAGTAGTAGATCAGCTTGTAGCGCTTGGTCCGCACGCCGTAGTGCGCACAGACCGTATGGCCGCCGCCCAGATGCATCCAGTAGCGGTAGTACATTGACGTCTGCCAGTGCTGGGGAGTCCTTCCCTGCAGGAGCGGACGGATGCTGCGGCCCTGAAGGTCGTCGGGAATGTCAAGACCGGCGTAGTCGAGGAACGTCGGCGCGAAGTCATTATTCAGAGCGATCTCGTCGTTAACCGTACCGGGTTGGATTTCTTGCGGGTAGCGCACCACCAGCGGCATACGCAGCGACTCTTCGTACATAAAGCGCTTGTCGAACCAGCCGTGCTCGCCGAGGAAGAAGCCCTGGTCGGAGGTATAGATGACGATGGTATCTTCCTCCAGCCCTTTGTCAGCCAGGTAATCCAGCATGCGGCCGACATTATCGTCAATCGAAGCAACGCAGCGCAGATAGTCTTTGATATACCGCTGATATTTCCATCTCTTCAGCTCTTGCGGTGATAGGCCTGGTGGCGGATCTTGTTTGAGGTCATCCGGACGCAGGTCCCGCTCAATCCTCATCGTCGCCGCCGCGGCCGCACCGGCCCGGTTGGCGTAGTCGTCGTTGAAGTTGTCCGGCTCGGGAATCTCGATGTCCTCATACATCTGGGCGTGCTTCGCGTCAGGTTCCCAGCGCCGATGCGGAGCTTTGTGATGACACAACAGGCAAAAGGGCCGTTCCTTCGACCTGTGCTCGAGCCAGTCCAGGCACATATCGGTGATCAGGTCGGTGGCATAGCCCGGCATGATCTTCTGTTCGCCCATTTCTATGAACTCGGGATTGTGGTACAGGCCCTGGCCCGGCAGCACGTTCCAGTAGTCGAATCCCTGGGGATCGCTCACGCCGCCGTGGCCCAGGTGCCACTTGCCGATGACCGCCGTCTGGTATCCCGCCCTCTGCAAATCTCTGGGGAAGCTCCACTGCCGGCAGTCCATCCAGTCGAAGGGTGCCAGGCAGCGCACGCCGTTTATGTGACTGTGTTTGCCGGTCAGGATCGTGGCCCGGCTCGGCGTGCAGATCGAATTCGTACAGAAGCAGTTGTCAAAGCGGACGCCCCCCTGGGCGATGCGATCAATATGGGGCGTTTCGTTGATCCGGCTGCCGTAGCAACTCATCGCCTGGGCGCCGTGGTCGTCTGACATTATGAACAATACATTGGGCCTACGCATAGTCTACCTTGGCTCCGATCAGTTTGTTTGCACCGGGTACTGCCTAACCCACTCACATACTGTGCAGACGGTCTGCGGCTTGCACAATGGAGTCATGAATGACACCACTGAGGTAATCACGATGCCGCGGTGGTAGGGAAGAAGCCCCAAGTCTTCCTCCATTGCGGCGATAATCCCCACTGCCGGCTTCATCCACAGAACTGCATTGGCACCGCCAATCAAGCAATATCCGGGCACTCAGTGCGCCCGTCCAGGAGCACGGTATTGTCCAGCAGCGGCGATGAGTCACGTCGCACCCCTTCCCTGGTTAGCCGTTGCTAGTGCCAGGAATGACCATGCGTTCAACTGGCTTAGGCAGCCACGCGATTGCGATTGCCGGCATCCTACTGGGTGAAGGCGGCCTCACCAAAGCCTGACCGTGCACCAGTCGGCCCCGACCACGCTTATAGGCAGCACGATGACCGAGTCGCCGTCTACCCTCTGTACGGGCACGTCTATCCATGTTTCCGACGACTCAGCGCGTGCTTGGGCTTTGCTCATCTTCTCGAGGCCCTTCAGTCGCAAGCGCACATCGTAGCTGGCCCGAACCCACAGTTGTACACCATCATCGGTCACGGGATGCCACCTCACGTTCATCCAGGACGGCAACGTGACAGTGGCAGCGCCGAACAGAGTCCGATACGGGACGCAAAGCTCGCGCAGGGACTTTCGCGGCGCGTCGAAGGTAAATCCGGGCTCGCGGGTGAGGACAAGACGCCACTGGCCGTCCCCGTCCGGCTCGATACGCTGCAGCGGCAGCCAGCGGCTGGATTGGCCCTCCTGGGTAAACCTGATGAATTGCCCAGCATGGGGTTGCCCGGCTACGTCTCTCGGATAGTCTGGCAACTCGCCCCGTACGATAACATAGTGCTCACCGTTCTCTTCGCCCACCGACAGCACGGGAAGGGCCGACGGCGGCCGGAGTGTAACCATCACCGGGCCGGCGGTGGCGTGGGTGCCATCGTACAGATCGAGATAGGTCTCCTTGTCTTCAACGCGCACGACCGTGAAGCGACCGTCAGTCGAAAGTCCCTCGGTCCGCAGCGTGGCGGTACTTTCCGGGCGGCGGTACAGAATGGTAGCCTGCATATCCTCGGCAGTCAGCGCCACGCCAACGCCCTGCTCCGCGGGTATGTCAGGGAGGAGGTTGACTGCGGACAGCCACGGCTGACCGGCGAAAGGTTCCCAGACCGCCACAAAGGTACTATCCAGGTCTGTGCCGTCGCGACGCACTATGACCTTGGGCATAAGGTCGCGAGACCAGGCGTCCAGCGCCGCTTCAAAATTCGGCAGCTCCCGGTAGTAACGATTGCGCGGAGCCTCGCACAGGATAGCTTGGCCGTCAAGGGGGGCCAGCCAGTGCAGTCGCAGGCCGGCCTTCGGGTCTTGAGACGTGGCCCGCGCAACGGCTCCCGGTGTACCCTCTGGTACTGGTGGTCCTGCGGTCATGGTGACTTGCCAGGGCCGGACATTGTCCCCGACGCGGGCGTTGCGGAAAGCCCCGTAGAAATGGCTCTTCTGGCCCGGCATGTCGGAGACCTGCTGGGGCTGGGGTCTGGTCAAAGCTTTGCCGTCGGCGGCGAGATTGTCCAGTTCCTGCGTCGTTACGAGGTCCGTTTCCACGTTCTGTTCATAGTCGGCGCAGCCGTTGGCCATCCACTCGTGGCGCTGGCCGCCTTGCACTTCGAAGATGTCTACGACCGCGGCTTGGCCGGGACCCCGTGGCAAAGTGACTATCCCGCGGCGATAGCGGCTGGCAGTCTGGTAGGCCGCAGGGGCGCTCGCCTGAACTATCTGGGCGGCATCCGGCAGCGAATACCAGGCCAGCAGGTCGCCAACGTGCTGGCCATACCGCATTTGGTTCTCGCCATTTACTACCACCAAGTTGTGGGAGATGGTGGCAGTCGGATACTGGTTCTGATGAGTGTACCCTATATCGGAGGTAAGCTCATCACCGTAGGCCCACAGGACGAAGTTCAGATAGTCGCCGTGGCCATGGTTGTAATAGCCCGAGTAGTGCAGATGGGCCTCGGCCCAGTTAGGCTTCTGCCCCCAGCCGAGAATAGCATGGCCAAAGTCGGGCAGGAGGAATGGTTTTGGCTCAGGCCGCTGCGGCCAACCAGTGTAAGGCCACGTGTCGTGCATGGTCAGAAGCGCCCCGTTGGGATAATACAGACGGTGCATTACAGCAAGAGCCCGACCGCAGATAGGAATTTCCTTGGCAGGATCGAAAGCCTCAATGTGTCTGCCATCAATGGTTGCTACGAACCCGGGCGGGTCGGCATAGCCCTCTAGGCTACCGACGGGGCGAACCGACAGACCGGCCACAAAGTCATGCACGTAGCTCGCACTCTCCGGGAACATGCCGTCTGCCATCACGGCGTAGCGGAAGGCGCCGCGCATCTTTTGCACCGCGTAATGCACCAGCTCGGGACAGCCTATCGCGCGGCCAATATCGATCATGGTCTGTAATTCAGTGCAGATGGTGTTGTGGTAGAACACCCACGGGTTGGTGCGCTGGTAGGCATCGTACTTCAGCACCATTCGGGTGACGTGCAATAGAGCGGCTTCAATGTCAGCCCGGGGATCATCCCGCCCGGTAATTTGCGAGGTAGAATCCCAGACCGGCGCCTCGCGTATCAAATCATAGGTGCGGACGGGCCATATCATTTGGCCGAAGTTCGGTATGTACCAAGTATTGATGATGGAGGCGAACCAGTGCTCATAGGTATCTGGGGGGTAGAACTTTCGGTGCGGATCACCACTGCCCGGGGTGCCGTAGATGGGCCACTGGGGGATAGCGCGGGCCAGCGCCCAGAGGATGCCAGCAGATCGCAAACCGTATTCCAGATTGCCGGTTTTGCGGTACAGCGCCGCCATCCGGTAAGCGGCGTGTCCCATTTCGCTGACACGTGCCGCCGTCATGAAGCGGTCCAGGTAAACCCGCCCTTCGGGAGGCCCAGTTGAGGTGTCAACGCCGGGCGGATCATGGTAGGGGTACTCGACAATCTGTCCGTCGGGAGTAGCGACCTTCTCGTAGCCGGTGACGGGATACTCAGCCTCATAGTCGAATACCGTCCCGTCCTGCTTGCGTAGGACGTCGGGCTCGCGGGGATCCCATATCGGGACTTGTGGTGCAGCAGACTTGACCTTGAGCAAGCCCTCCTCAGATTTCTCGCGGTATTGCAAACGGTAGCTGTACCTTACCTCGAAGGGAAAAGGACGCCGCTGAGGCATGAGCTGGATAAGACGCTCCACCGGCACCTCCAGGTAGGCCTGGACCTCTTGCTGGACGGTAGAAACTTCGGCATCGGGCAGCTGGATATTGACCGAAGCGTGCCTTGGACCCGACATACTGATTCCAGTGGCATCGGGATTCCCAAACGTGAGCAGGGGGTTGGCCTTAGCAATGTCGCGATTAGCCTGCAACGAGTTGATCCATTTAAGGTAAGGAGGACCAAACAACGGCGGCTGCTCGGGGAAGCCCCCTTCGACGAGGCGCACGTTACGGATGGCAACTTCCCCGCCGTCTCTGTGCATTACCACCAGCAGTGAAGCCGCACCACGTTTGGTGAAGACCTCGACGTTGCCGGGTTGCCAGCTCTCATCCACGGGAATCCGAAGGCAGGCAGAGATGGCGTGGCCGCCGGTCGTGACCTTCTGACGCTCAGTACCGTCTTCGCGGAAAGTACGATAGTAGCGAGACACGACTACGGTGCCAGGAGCGCCCCGGACCTCAAAGGATATCCCGTAGATGTGCTCCTCATTGGGATCAATGGCAAACTTGCCTAATATGAAATCCCTGTTGTCCCCTCGGAGGGGGAGGGTTGCCAGGTCGTCAACCTCCAGAGCTTTATCTGAAGCGATTAGATCGACCGGCCTATAGATTCCGCCCATACCGGTCTCGTTAAACACTTGTACTGCTACGGTGTTGACCTCGCCGATCTGTATATGCTCTTTGGCATCGAAGGCAAACGGTTTGACCCAGAGCTCGTTTGGAGTCAGGCCGGTAGTCTCGCAACTGTGCTCAAAGGCCAGCTTACCGTTGATGTAAATCCAGGCTTCCTCATCCACTGCCTCGAAATACAGGTAGATGTGTTGCAAGTCTATTTCTGGGGAAACCGTGACCTTCTGTCGGTACCACCCGAACCCCACGTAGCCACCAAAACCCTGCATTTCCCATCCCACGCCTTTATCAGTTCGCAGCTCAGCCCAATTGCTGTCGTCAAATGAAGGGGCGAACCATTCTTGGTCTGCGCCTACTTTGTCCGGATCGGTCGCAAACTTCCATAGGGGGTTGAGAGACTGGGTCTGGAGTTGTTCACCGAGGACCGGCACTGCAACGGCCCCACTGATGCCACCCGCCAATACGGCCCAGAGCAGAATTGCCTGCATCGTCCGAAGATTCTTCACTATTATGACATCGATTCCCCATTTGGCTGCTGCCTATTGCCATATTCTTAGAACTTGTAATGAATTCCTGCTCATGCTGGGAATGTTTTCGGAAAAACCAGCGCTTTGCAGGCTTCCCAGGGGCTTCTGGCCGTGAATCATCAAACTCTGTCGGCTTTGGGCAGATAGCAAGCACAGTACCCCTGAGTATGAGCAAAACTACAGATCATTGGTGGTCTCACCAAGCGGTCAGCCTCTGCCCGGCAACAAGGGAGGGACTGAGAACGAGGGTCAATAAACATGGATGGCAAGCCAACATCAGTACGGCCACGGTGAAGGAGCCATCTTGCGTCCCGGGCAGGCAGCGGAGCTCCGCCGTGTTGCTGGCCGCTACCTTAGTCGGGCCACCAGGGGCAGCGGCACTTGTGCCGAGTGTGCTGGCCTGGCTGGCCGGCCGACGCGGTCTGGCCAGTGTTGCGCTAGGAAGGCGAAGTACTACGGATTACGCCGCGAATAAGCAGCCCGATGATGATTGCGGCCATCAGGGCAGCCATGCCGATGATCAGAACGGCAGCCAACTGGGGCATGTTAAGGAAACTCTTGAAGATGAGGGAAGCGGTCGCCGCCATCAGGGCGGCGCCGAACAGGGCCCGGAGCTGGACCCCTTGGACATAGCGCGTAGCGAAGCTACCGATTTGCGCGCCGAATAAAGCGCCCAGTAGCATGACGAGCGCAATCATCAGGTCTACGTTGCCCTTCAGTGCATGCGTGAAGGAGCCGTAGCTGCCGGAGATGATGATGGCAAATAGGTCGGTGCCAACCGCAACATGTGTGGGGCAGCCGATGAGGTAGACAAGCATCGGCACGCGCAGAAAGCCGCCGCCCACCCCCAGTAGGCCTGCCAGGATACCCGTTAACGCAGCCGCGACGAAAACGACCCAAAACGAAATGCTCTCGACGCGCAGCAGCGGGCAGGAGACCATAGGGGGGATACGCAGGTACTGCAGTCGCCTGGCCAGGTCAAAGCTGACGTGGTCTGGGACATCAGCACTCTGAGCGGGTGGTTTGGCCCCGTCTTGGGCCATCAGTTGGCGCTCACGGCGAAGCGACCGCTGAGACTGGACAGACTCCAGAACGATGTAGATGGCCAGAGCACTGAGCAGAATGACGTACAGAATGCTAATTACCTCATCAACGTGGGCCTGCCCCGCTGCTTTGAGATGCTCCATAATGCGTGCGCCGATTTCGACACCGAGTATGGTACCGGGGATCATTATCGCTGCCACTCGAAACGATACATTGCCGAACCTGCTGTGCCAAATGGTGGCGACCACGGACTGGCCGACCATCTGGGCTAAGCCGGTGCCCACGGCGATGTTCATCGGGATGCCGAGTGCGTAAAGAGCGGGCGTGGTTATCCAGCCGCCACCCATTCCCCAGAAGCCGCCACATACCCCTACCGCAAAGCCAATACCCACCAAGTACCATACAGCTATGCTAACCTCAGCTACAGGGAAAAACACGTAAGAGCGACTCCCTCCTATTGGTGCTTGCGCCGGGACGGATCAATACCCAATTTGCGACCAATCCAGGCGCTCAAGAAGCCGAAGAGCAGGCCAATGCCGAGAACTGTGCCTACCGTTACGAAGGCATAGAGCAGTCGGCTGCCTTCGTGCCACTGCGCCACGGTTGCGGATAACCAGTGCATGATAGCCATCCTTCGCAGGGAACTCTACTGGGCATAAGACAAGACATCAGTACATACTACACAATGAGTGGTTCTGGCGCAAGCAGGCGGAGCCAGATGAGACCGCGAAGCGTGGCTAATTGCCAATCTGGGTGGGGACTTCCCAAGCCATCTGATCGTTGACCAGCACGCGGCAGAGGTAAGCGCCCGGCGGAAAGCTCGGGCGGTTGCGCGGGGAGACGGTCACGGCGAACTTGCGGCTGCCCGACAGACGGATGCGGCGCTGGAAGATCGTTTCTTCGCCGCTGGCGAACTGGAAGGTGATCTCGGTATTGCTTGGAGCATTGTTCGTCTCTAGGTAGATGATCAGTTGGGACGTATTGGCGGGAAAGTGCTGGCCTTCATCGGCGAGCTGCTTCTCAGCATTGAGCCGAGTCCCGATTGCCACTTTGTTCAGGCACGAGTCCAGATCGCGAATGATCACACCTGGCAGGCCAACTCCTGACTCAGCCAGTGCCAAGTGGTGCGAGTCCTGGTAGGCCAGCAGCACCTCTTGGGAGCAACTAAGCCGGGCCCACCGGTCCTCGGGCGTAGGGCGCACGCTCAGGGCGGCGACCATCTCCTTCAATAGGTCAGTAGACACGCCGACAGCCTGAGGCGCCGTCAGGACCATCTCCCACAGGTATCCGGAAGCGCGGAAGACATAGACACACACATCGAGCTGATGCTCGTTTTCAGCGAGCGTACCCGCCAGAGTGATCACGGGAATTTCTGAGACCAACACCAGGCGGGACCCGGTCAACTCAAAGCCAGGATGGGCCGTGAGTGCTACTTGAAGGGCCTTGCCCAACGCCTCCAGGCCCAATTCAACCGAAACGGGCTTCACTTTGACGGTGAGTCTCGCGGCTGGGTCGCGTCCGATAAGCGCCAGGGTTACAGCGTCGTCGGGATGGGTCTGGGGCTGCTGAGCATGCCAGCCCGCCGGCACTGTCAGTTGCACCTGGCTAGAGCCGAGGGTCAGTATGACGGGGCGGGCGTCATCGTGGTTCGCCGGCGCCGGCGCTTGCGCATGAGCACAGGCCATAAGACCGGCGCAGACCAAAACCAACGCCGCCGTTCTGACATAGCTTGGTGACCGATTGACCATTGTCTTCCACCACATATGCTGTCGGCCAATGCTGCCAGATATTGAGGAATAGGTGCTTAATCACAATATACCCATCCAGAACTATGGTTTAACCTTTCTTGAGGTCGGTTAGAGCTTGGTCTCCGTATTGGGCGCGGCGAAAGGCCGACGTGGGAGTATGGCACTTGTATCAGTCTTCGCTTGAAGCAGTCTTCGTGCAGCCATTGGGCGACGTGAATAACGTAGTACAAACTAAGCAGCTCGAACTAGGGCATTGCGGCGGCGATACGATGCGGCCAGGATTCATCGCAGGCCCAGGCAGCGTCTAATCAACAGCTTCAGTGTTGTCCACCTCGGGCGGAGGCGGGGAGCCCCCGGCTTCTTTCCGCGTCTGCCCCGGTTCAAGGCTTCGTGGTGGTCTCGCGAAGTGAGCATCCGCGGCCGATGCTCTGAACAGGGCCGCCAGAAGAAAAGGCACAAACACCACCCAAGCAGAGAAGTATGTCCGCGTCTCCCAGATGATTATCTTTGCCCCCAAGCCGCAGAGAAGAATACCGAGTGGATACCAGAGCAGCCTACGCCAGGTGCTGGCCACCAAACGATAGCCCCAGAATACCCCGACCAGCGCCGGCAGCAGATACACGACAGCATTAGCGAACTGCTTCGGGTCAAGCACACTTGCCACCCATTGAGCGGTGGTTATCCCCCCCGCATAAAGGGGAGTCGTAGGTGTCTTGAAGAGTAGATCAACACCTATGAGAGGTATGTGTAGAGCACCGAAGACTATCGCCACAACCGCTATACCGCCCAGAACGGCCCGCCAGCGCAAGGAGCGACTTGTGCTGTGATCAAACCAGGCAGGCGCCAGAAAAATCACAGCAACTGCTGCGGCTACCCACTTGGTCAGGCACAGCAGAGCCAAGGCAGCAACGTACACGAGTGCGGATTTGCGAAATATCCCTTCTATCGCCACTACCACCCAGAGGGCGCAGAGGATGTCGTACGGATGGAAGTACATGTGCGGTATTGTAACCACGTAAGCCATCAGCACGATAAGAGCACCCGCAAGGGAGGCAGCCGGGGAGAAACAGCGGCGCAGCAGCATATGAAAGCTTACCAGCACCAGCCACATCGTCACCACGGCCAATATCATGTAGGAATGGCGTGGCGACAAACTCGTTACCCGGCTAATGCCCTCCGCCATCAGCGGCACCAGCCAGCGGTACTGGTATATAGTGGGTTCACGCCAAGAGACAATGCGCTCGTGTAGAGTGGTTACCGTGCCCTCGCTATCCGCCATCGTCCCTGCCACAGTGAACGGCACCAGATGGCGTGCGAAGAACAGACACAGGAGGGCATAGAATATGGCTATGCGCCACCCCGGCCAACGCGGACTCGCCAAGATGTGACAGTGTAGGTTTCTCGGCATCGTCTCCTCCTGTCCCAGCGCTAAACATCAGACGAAAGGGCACTCCCCCGCAGAAGTGGCCTCGTCAGCAGAAGCTATGCTTCCCCGAGTACAACAAGATGACGTAATGCTTAGGACTCACCGAAGTAGAGCGCCAGGGTGAGAATACGGCGGCCGGGAACGTCGGCCAGCTCGACGTCGCCACCTCCACTAACACTGAGTTCTTCGGTCGGCTCCTCGTTGAGATTGAGCAGCTCAGCTCGCTCAATAGGTCTGTAGGCCGAGACGCGCCCGGAGATGGGATGCTCGGAGATGTTGTAGCAGCGAACAGTCAGGGCCTCTTCGCGCTCTGCCTTCTTCACGCACGTCACCACCAACTCAGTCGGCTCAACTTGAAGGAAGCTGAGGCGGGTGTGGGCACCGGATCCGCTTAGATCGGTCGCCACTGCTCGCAGCGGCGCCTTCTCGGCTGCGGCGTGCTGCCACATCTGCGCCCTCAGCCAGCCCCCTTGATGCGGCACCAGCGCATAGCGGAAGGTATGCTGTCCCAGGCACTGCGCCTCGGGCGTAGGCAGCTTGGGCCCGGCGTTCCCCGGACGGGTGATTAAATCACCGCGCGATAGCCAACCCACCGAACGAAGCAGCGTCAGAGCAATGACAGCTCCGCCATTAGTCCTAAGCACTTCGTATTCCGGTAGCCCCACCGCGCAGAGCGCCAGGCCATGCTCACCATCGTTGACATCCACAAAGCCCTGCATGGCCTTAGTCGGCTGCGGCTGCTGGCACCACCCCTCAGCGTCGGGGAGATCGAGGCTGCGCCTGATTACATCGAAGTGGCCTGCCGCATAGCAGTGGGCCACATTCAAGCCGGTGGGGAACCAAACGCGCAAGCGGTGATCGCGGGCCTGGTTATCCACTGTGGTCTCGACACTGATGCGGGGGCTGCTCGCGCAGATACTCACACGTGTGGTTACGGCACAGGCCACGGCTTGCTCGCTCCGCGAGCGGCGATCCTCGCTTGCCGACTTGGGCAGTTGCAGGACCAGGTCAGCCTGGAGGGTCGCCTGTAGCGGGCCGCGCTCGACCAGTGAAATGCGCGCGGCGGTGCCAGCAGAGGTAATAGTCATGCTATTCGCGGCATGCGAATAGTCGTACTCGTCGCCCACATCCTCAGTGTCCTCGAACAGATGGCAGCCGTCGTAGACTCGGCCACTGGCCTTCTCGGTCACCTGAAGCGTTCCATTGGGCTGAACCGCCACCCGCACGTACTGGTTCTCGATCCAGTTCGAACCAGCCGCAATATCCGTTTCAGGACAGGCTTGAGCGGCGGCCTCCGTTACAACGCTGTAGGCGGCAAAGCCCAGAGGAGGCACCTCGGCGGGAAGCAGAACCTGGGCCTGCCAGGCGAGCTTGTCTTCGGGAATAGCGGCATTGGCGAACCACCGGCACTCCCTCACATCTTGGTGCACAATCTGGCTGGGCAGTACGGTGCCGCTGGCGTCGCGCACAACTACATTCAACGGTACGCTATCCGACGCAACGGCACCGCTCAGGTGGACAACGGCCGGCTCGGAGCGTCGCCAGTTGCTGGGATTGAATACCACGACCTGGCGTGCGCACACGCAGCCCTCAGCGGTCTCCGGAGCTTCAACCTGGGCCATGCCGGCCAGGTGCTGGGTAGCGCTTTCCAAGAGCGTCTCGCCAATCTGTTGGGCCTGCCAGAAGCGCGGCATCATCTCACGGTGCACCTGGTCACTCGAGCAGCCGCAAATGCTGTCGTGGGGATGGTTACGCAGCAGTTGCCGCCAGGCCTCCCACAGGAAGCTCTGTTCGTAGGAAGCACCGGTCAGCCAGGCCAACGCGCAGAACGGCTCGGCCCACTTCTCCAGCAGCGTCTGGCAGCGCTCGTTGGCCTGCTTGAGGTGCATACGCGCCGAGTAGACGCCCGAGAGCAGCGGCCAGTATTTGCCACTGTGCAGCTCCCCGCGAACCGTGCCCAACTCACCAACCTCCGAGAGAACAGCCTCGACGTACGCCTCATAATGGCTATGGACGATCTCCATACTCTCAATCCGCGCGTTGGCGTACTCGATTATGTCTGGCAGCTCGGGCTGGGGCTCGAGATGGTCACAGCCGTTGTTGAGCAGCAGGTAAGAAGTGGCGGCTTTCTGGCTCAGCGAACTGCGCTCTTCCTCGAACCGTTGCAGCGCCATGTCCATATCAACTGGCTGGTGGGCACTTACTGGACCCGCCCATCTCTCCTGGCCCAGGTTCGCGCCGTTGCAATACGAATTGATCAGGTGAATGCCCAGCACGCGGGAACCGTCGGGAGCCTCCCACCAGAACTCGTTGGACAGGTCGTCGAGTTCATTACCCACGCCGCGCATAAAGAGGGCCGAGTCGAGGCCAAAGCCGGCCAGGATCTGGGGGAGCTGGGAGACGTGTCCGAAGGGATCAGGCACGTACCCAGCCTTCATAACTCGGCCGAACTCGGCCGCGATCTTGTGCCCCAGCAGGATGTTATGCACCAGAGCCTCACCGCTGACCAAGAACTCGTCAGGCAGGACGTACCACGGACCGACAAAGAGCCGCTCGGCCTTGACCAGGTCAGCAAGCCGCCCCCGGTTCTGCGGTCGGATCTGGAGGTAGTCTTCCAGCACCACGGTCTGCCCGTCGAAAACGTAGTACTCGTAGCGTGGGTCGGTCTCCATAATATGCAGCAGATTATCGCCCAACGCGACCAGCTTGTGGCGGAACTGCTGGAAGGTGAGATACCACTCCCTATCCCAGTGGGTTTCCGGCACGACCATCATCGTCCACTTCTTCTCGGCCATCGCTTACCTCCTGAGTCTGCAACTCAAACAGGAGCAAAAAGAGCCAGGATTTCCCGTATGCTTTGTTGTTGCGGTGGAGATTCTCGGCTTGACGCAGGAATCCCTCTCCGCCTCGGCCATCTATTTGGAAAGGGCGAGCTTGCAGGCCTATTGGCGGTCATAATACCCCGAATTAGGTAACGTTGGTGCCTTGTGGGCAGAGAACGGGCACAGTGCCCTCTGGGCATAAGCAAAAGTCTGCATCCTGGCCGACTAGCAGGGCGGACGGCCCCTGCTGGTGAAGTTGCTGGGCTGATGGGGCGGCTTCTCTTGCGTTTTGGCACCATTTCTGCTATACTTTCCACTGGTCGGTGAGGAATAGTGTTCATTTGTTCATTCACCGGCTCTCTCAGCACCTAGTCGCACTGCCAGTCAAAACTTGGCCAAGAAGGGAGGGTACCTCGCTTAGCCAGACAGGCAGTTTGGTCAGCGGTTAGGAAGCCAGACACGTCAAAGCTACACCCGAGCCTTAGAGCCAGGAAACAAAGGACACTGCGCTCACGACTCGGCTTTATGAAGCGATCTGTTTGGGTGAAGTGAGGCTAATTGGCTTTGCTTCCTGAGAGTTAATGCGAGGATAAATCAAATGACCAAGTATATTGTAGTTCTGTGTCTAGTCGTAGCCCTGGCGGTTCCGGCTAGCGCACAGATCAACCCCGCTCAGACCGTTCCCTTCGACCACTGGGCCTATGATGCCGTCCAGCAGCTAGTGGACATGGGGATACTCATTGGGTATCCCGATGGCACGATCCGCGGCAACCGCGCCATGACTCGCTACGAGTTCGCTATGGCGCTGAGCCG
>JAUVXR010000023.1 GCA_030603495.1 bacterium | reverse complement strand
CCGTTGACGAAGCTATAGACCTGGCCACGGGCAAGAGCCACATCATACTGAGCATCGCCGATACCACTCCGGCTACCGCCAACTTCGAGCGAATCACCCGCATCACCGAACTGGTGGGGAGGTACTGACATCCGCACGGATGATCGGACCAAGCGGCCTATAAGTGACAAGGCTGAGGAAGAGAGCAATATGCCACAGCCGCTTCGCATCATTTGCTTGGGGACGCATCTGGGTGATTGTGATTTCCATGGGCTACATCGGCGATTTTCCTGAGGAGCCATGAACCTCGATCAGTGTACACCGGAGGGCCCTGAACAGAGTTTCACTCGCTTTACAGCGCCTGCTGGCTCCGAAGGGCTTCCATGATTGTGTTTCGGGCAGCTTCATCAAGGGGAAGAAGAGGTCTCCTCGGTGAGCCTCCTCGGTAGCCCATGATATCCATTGCTGCTTTGACGCCAGCCACGCCTGCGCGGCCTGAAATCATCTTATTGAGGGCGAAAATCCTGTAGTGCAACTGTCTGGCCTCCTGAAGATTTCCTTTGACAAAAACTTCGTAAAGGCGGCAACACCAATCCGGAAGGTAGTTCGCCATGGAAAGCACTCCACCTATCGCGCCTACGGCGAGGGCACTGAAGAATAAGTCTGCCGAGCCAGTTAGAACATGAAATGTATCGTCATCCCTTGTTGCCGACAGAAAGGAGTTCATGCCAGCTGGCGAGCTGTCCTTCATTCCGACAATGTTCAAATGAGCAGCCAGTTCGCTCACCGCTTGAGCTGAAATCTGCACACTCGCAGCAAACTTAGGTGCATTGTAAAGAAGTACGGGCACGGGGACATTGTCTGCCACCTCGGTGTAGTAGCGTATGAGCGCATCATCAGTCATTCTTGCGGCGAAGTAATGAGGCGGAAGCACAGTAACGAAATCCACTCCCATGTCTGCGGCACGTCGGGAAAACTCTATCGTCTCCCGCGTTGATTCTCGTGCTGTTCCAGCCATTACGATCTTGCTACCCCTGTGCTTGACAAACACCTTTAAGACCTCAAGCTGCTCTGGCCGGGTCAGGCTCATGAATTCGCCGTTGCTTCCGAGAGCAAGATAGCCTTTCAATTCGGTCTCAGCCAATTTCACGAGGTTTTCTCCGAGCCAATCGTAGCGAACGTCATCACCGTCAAACGGGGTTACGACAGGAGCAAAGACGCCACGGAGTTTTTCTTCGGACATACCCTCTATTTCTCCTTTGCAATGAGCTGGCGAAGAAGAGGGACTGTGATCTGACCTTCGAAAGCGAGGTCTTTCCCTCCAGCCAGAATTTCCGTTTTCTCTCCTTCTATATCACCTAGACACGTAACAACCAGATCAGCACTAGTGAAATCCTCATGCTGAGTGTAGCCATTTACCGTAACAATACACCTGATACCAGCCTTCTTTGCCGCTAAAAGACCATTTTGGCTATCTTCTATCACCACACAATCTTGTGGAGAAAGCGCTAATCTTTCTCTGGCAAGGTTGTATATCTCCGGATCAGGCTTTTTCCTAGTCACAACGTCCCCGGCAAGAATTGGGTTAAACCAGCCATATACTTCATTTCCCAGGAGGTTGCGCAACAGAGTGTGGACCGCTCTCTCGTTTGCTGTGGAACAAACGCCTAACTTGATGTGGGCATCGTGGCATTCCCTTATAAGGCGGGCTACGCCAGGGCGCAGTCCCATCTGGCCTTTTTCAATCATCTCTACAAATATCTCTGTCTTTCGCTTGTGCAGTTCCTTAATAAATATGTCAATATTCTCGATATCTTTAGCCAGACCTTCTCGGTAGAAGTAATGGCGCATTCTCTCCTTGCCGCCGCCAACTTTCAGAAGTTCACCGTAGGTTTCAATGTCCCAACCGATGTCGAGTTCAAACTCCTTGAAAGCCCGGTTGAATGCAACCCTGTGTCCATCCCTTTCCGTGTCCGCAATTACCCCGTCCTGGTCGAAAATGACCGCTTTGAGTTCTGCCATTTTTCCTCTTCTCCTTCTCTATATCTTTCCTCCAGATCCGAACTTATCTATGAAGGATTCAATAACCTCCTGGGTCTTGTCCCTCATATAAGCAAGAATTTTCACCGGCTCATAATCCTGCGGATTTTGCTGAAAATATTCTGACAGCGAATCCCGAAAAGAATGCTTTACTTGAGTAGAAACATTTATCTTTGCCCCTCCCAGACTTATGCACCTTTTGAAGACTTCATCGGAGAGCCCGGTACCCCCGTGGATAGCAATGGCCCCTTTTACCTGTGAAGCCACTCTCTCAAGGAGGTCAAATGCAATCGTTGGCTCCCCCTTATAAACGCCGTGAGCCGTTCCTATTGCCGGGGCAAATACATCAACCTCTGTACGAGTGACATATTCAAGAGCCTGCTCGGGGTCAGCTAGATGCGATTCCTGCTCATTGATATGAATATCATCCTCTACACCCACTATTGCTCCCAGTTCCCCCTCAACTGTCACGTCATATGGACGGGCCATGTTCACAACTTCTTCGGTCATCGTTACGTTGTCTTCGAAGGGAAAAGTGGAAGCATCTATCATTACGGATGACCAGCCTGCCTCTATGCAGGAGCGGATAAGGTCCAGATCCTTGCAGTGGTCGAGGTGAAGGGCAACAGGCACAGTTGCTTTCTCGGCAAGAGTCTTCACTGTTGCGACCAGGGAGGCGCATCCGTAAAGTTTTACTGTCTTGACCGAGGTCTGTATTATCACTGGAGCCCTTTTTGCCTCAGCAGCCCGAACAACAGCCTCGGCAGTCATCGGGTCCACTATGTTGAATGCACCAACCGCATATTTCTCACTCCTTGCTGCAAGGAGCATATCATGCACGTTAACGTAGCTCATTCCTTTCCTTTCTATTCTATGATGCTAGCAGGCAATGATCACTTATCCTAGGCATTGGACCAGGGTATCAAAGCTGGGTTTCAAGGCCCCGTAGAGACCGCAATAGATCTGATATAAGTTCTCGTAGAGCTCCCTGTTTCGAGGAACAGGAGTCGTCTCAGTCTCTATCCTAAGGACTCCTACTGCTTGCTCAACACTCGGCCAGATACCCACTCCGGTCCCGGCTGCCAAAGCTGCTCCGTAGGCGGCTCCCTCTCTACTACCGCTCACGGTGGTTACCGGACATTGGAACACGTCAGCCTGTATTTGTCGCCAGAGAGGGCTTAGTGACCCGCCCCCGGAGGTCCTGATCTCCGTAACAGAATTCTCCATTGTGCTGATCAATTGGAATACATCCCTGATGCTGAAGACTACCCCTTCCAGAATGGCTCTGGTAATCTCCGCACGTCCATGATGGAGCCGCAGACCTATGAGCCCCCCGCACGCCTTCGGATCGGCATAAGGGCAACGCTCACCTATCAGATAAGGAAGGAATATCAGGCCTCGGGATCCCGCGGGTGCCGTGGATGCAATCTCGTCCATGACTTGATAGACGTCCCGGCCCGACTGCGCGGCCTTTTCCTTTTCCGCCTCGCACAGTGTATCCCGGAACCATCGGTAGGACCCGCCAGCGGCCAATGTTACACCCATAACATGCCATGTGCCGGGGCTATTGTTGCAGAATATCTGCAACCGCCCGTCAGCATTGGAGTGAAATTCATTCAATGCCATGGCCACTATCCCGGCCGTGCCAATTATCGTTCCAAGTATGCCGGACTTCACCAAACCCATTCCTGTTGTCTGGATCACGGCATCTCCCCCTCCCCCAACCACTGGCAAGCCTGCCGGCAGGCCGGTTGACTCCGATGCTCTTTCCGTGATTTTCCCGGTGATCTCGGGAGATTCGAAGCACTGGGGCAGGCGTTCTTCGGGTATATCGAGCAAATTGAGAAGCTGATAACTCCAACGGCGCTGCCGGACGTCGAACAAGCCAGTTCCTGAGGCGTCTGAAACCTCTGTGGCAAGCTCTCCAGTTAGGCGGTAGCGAATGTAGTCCTTCGGATTAAGAAAGACCCGCGTCCTCTCGTAGAGTCCAGGCTCCTGCTCGCGCATCCACAGAATCTTTCCCCCGGTGTAGCCCGGCAGCATTTGGTTGTTGGTCAACTCCAGAAGCCTGGGAATGCCACCAACCACCTCGTGAATGCGTTGGCATTGGGACATGGTCCTCTGATCGTTCCACAGGATGGCTGGCCGAAGAACGTGGCCAACTTTGTCCAAAGCCACTAGACCGTGCATCTGGCCACTTAACCCAACGCCTTTGACCACACTGCCAGAGATGCTGGTCTTCCCCAGCAATTGCCGTAAACTAGTCTGGACAGCTTTCCACCACTCCGTAGGGTGTTGTTCTGCCCAGCCCGGTCGTGGAGTGAGCAATGGGTATTCCTGTAAAGAAGAATCCCTCACCTTGCCCTCGGCATCGATAAGAATGGACTTGCATCCCGAGGTACCTATATCAATTCCTACGACATATTCAGCAGACATAAGCTTCTCATTATCCACCTTTAACGACCGCTGTGGAGGAAACGCAGGCGTAGATGTTTGACCTTTAGATACTCGTAAAGTCCTTCCGGACCATGTTCATGTCCCAGCCCGCTCTCCTTCCAGCCACCATAGGGTGCATTGATGACCCCTGCGTCCGCGTTGTTGATGGCCACATTACCAGCTTCAAGTTCGCGGCAGAGGCGGTCGGCCTCATCGAAGCTATTCGTGAAGGCATACGAGGATAGACCGTATGGCGTATCATTCGCTAGAGCAATAGCTTCATCCAACCCCTCAAACGCCATCACTCCCACAACTGGGCCAAAGGTTTCCTCTCGCATCACCAGCATATCGTGGTTCACATTGGTGAGGATGGTAGGTTCGAAGAAGAACCCTTTGCGAAATTCCTCACCCTCTGGCTGTTGGCCACCGTGGGCTATCGTGGCGCCTTTTTCTAAAGCGTCCGCAATATGGCGTTTGGCTTTGTTCAGTCCTTCCCGACTCGTCATCGGCCCTAGATCACAAGGTACTTTAGTCAGACCGTTTCCGATCACGAGTTCACGCGTCGAGTCGACAAACCGTTGCACAAAATCGTCGTAGATCCCTTGGTCCACGTAGATACGATTGATAGCGATACAGATTTGGCCCATGTTCCGGAACGAACGCCGCACGGCTGCCCGTATCGCTGCCTCCAGATCACAATCCCGGCTGACTACTAAGGGACAATGCCCACCCAACTCCGCGGAGACTTTCTTCAGCAAAGCACCACAATCGGCCAGAACCTTTCTTCCCACTTCTGTTGATCCTGTAAAAGCTACCTTCCTGACAAGGGGACTAGCAATAAGCTGTTGGCCCACCACCGTTCCTGGCCCTGTGACGGCATTGACCACGCCACGAGATACACCTGCATCAACCATACATTGGAGAAACAACAAGGGCGAAAGGGGTGTCAGAGAAGGAGGTTTGGCTATAATCGTGCATCCCGCGGCCAGCGCTCCACCCACCTTCCAGGCAAGTAACTCAACAGGATAGTTCCACGGAGAGATCGCCGCGGCAGGGCCGACTGGTTGGTAGACTACCCGACTCTCCGTGTCAGCCTCAGAATTCGCCACGATACGACCATAGGCGCGTTCCCCTTCTTCGGCATAGTACCTCAAGATATGGGCTGCCTTTTTCACTTCACCCTGGGCCTCAAGCAGGGGTTTGCCTTGCTCTTCGGTCATGGTGCGTCCGATCTCCGCGTTGCGTTGCATCACTAGTTCGCTAGCAGCTCGTATGTAACTACCTCGTTCAGCCGGCGCTAGTTCCGCCCATCCGGGAAAAGCATCATCAGCGGCTTTGATGGCTCTGATTGTGTCTTGCTCCGTCGCTCCGGGTACCTGGGCGAATACCTCCTCAGTGGCAGGGTTAATAACGTCGATCACTCCACCATCCGTTGCCGCAACCCACTCTCCGTTGATCAGCATGAGTTGACGTTTCATATTTCACTGCCTCCCTCATCCAAGCGGCACGTTACCCAGATAATCGTCAGAGGAATGTTTCCCCTCTGATAGGTGGTGTGGTGCTCGCCCGGGGGTACATAGAGGGCATCTCCAACTCTTATCGGAAACTCGTCGTGCCCGATTTTCATCACACCTTCCCCGGAAACTACGAAGTAAACCTCTTCCATGTCGTCATGCGCATGGCCAGTTGTCCTTCCCGTTGCATAGATGGTTGTATGTCCCATCTTCAGCCTGTTTGAGGGAGAAACATCAGGATCTATGAGGAAGTGGGTGTCCCTCAGAATCTCGCCTTTGCGGTCCTTAACATTGAAACGCAGAGAACGCTCATCTTCATTAGGTTTTAGATCCTGGATATTGACCAGATATTTCATGATTTACCTCCACTTAACAGGGGTACCCCTCCCACCGGCGCGTATAACCACGTTTACAATGTCGCACCCCCTCTCAGCCCCTCGCGCTTTCTATTTTGCTAGCTGTCCCCCTGCCGTTGCTAAGGTAAAGCGAGGGCGGGGGCCTACCAGGGTGTGACTGACAATACGTTGGCCATATCCATCCAGTATTCCAGGCGGGTTACCTTCAAGCCCCTGGTAATGTAGCGGTTCAGCCATGGCCTCCAGGCGCGGGTAGGCCTCGTCTTCCAACCACGGCTGCACGGGCCGTGCGACTAACCTAGTGCTTATTCTCAAAACTGATGTTGCCTTGCCACCGGGCCAAGGCAACCCGTTGGACGTAGTGATTAGTAGCTGCTCGGCATGCTGTTGGGCTGGGTGTTGAAAGCTCCTGTCAAACACGGCAGGAGTTCCGAAAAACAGCCTGGGCAGTCATCGGGTCCACTATATTGAATGCACCGACTGCATATCTCTTGCTTTTTGCTTCGAACAGCATGTCACGCAGATTAACGTAGCTCATTTTCTCCTACTCCCACCAGTACTTTTCTCGATAGCGAAGGCCCGCACGGGTGAACCGTGCCCGTTTCGTATCTTAAGCGGCACAGCCACGAAGAAAACCTTGTCCTGTTTCAGCTTGTCCAGATATACCAGAGCCTCCACCAGGATAACACCACTGCCCAACAAGACCTTGTGAGTGGGCTTGAAATCGGGGTTTGTAGAGGGAGATTCCAATCCCAGCAGGGCTATTCGTCTTGCTGCGAGCCACTCCGGCAGCTCGAGGCTCACCCGCGGAAAATCCGTGAAAAAGCTCTTGTGGCCGGCCATCTTATACCAATCGGTTCGCAACAGGATTCTCGAGCCTTTCCTAATCTTGCGCTGATAGTCCTTCAGGTCAGCAGGTGTGATTTCTTCGCGCGGTTTCTTATGGCTGAGATCAATAACATGGGCGAGCCCAACAAACTTGTCCAGCTCCAACCGGCCCACGGTTTCCCCACCCTTGATAAAATGCGCAGGCGCGTCCAGGTAGGTTCCTGCATGGGAACTCATCATAATCTGAGTGACCTGACCCCCCATACGATCGATGCATGCAGTAAGGACACTTGCCGCACCCGATGCTCACGTCACCGGTTACCCTATCTCCGACCTTGACCAAGGAGACGTCTTCACCTGTCTCCTCGATGACACCCGACCATTCGTGACCGGGGACAATCGGGTATTCGGACATTCCCAGCTTGAAGTAGGGCATGGTCCCGTTGTAGAGTTCCAAATCAGTCCCACAAAGCCCAACCGCATTCACTCTTATCAGAACCTAGCTCCGCTTTGGTTCTGGCTTTGGCACGTCCATATAAACAATCTTCCTTTTCCCCAAGATCTTGGCTGCTTTCATTGACTCGGACCTCCTTGCTCTCTCAGTCACCCTCAATGACCGTCACAACTGCTGTGGTGGCACAGTGCTATCCACAGAGATATTGCTTACCCAGTATCGCTGCACCACGCAGCGAACAATCACCAATCTCCTTGAACCGGAAATCAGGGAACATCAGTTCCTTGTATTTGGTCATAGTCTGGCTCATCCCTCCCCCCGTCAGTATCACCGTGTCACTGAGTTCCATAAACCGCCGACACTTATCTAACGCCCTCTTCATAGGTACCATGCTCCCTTTTACTATAGCGAGCAGGCATTCTTCTCGGGTAGTTGCCAGTGTCAGGCCGGAAAGCGATCCCTTCTTTTTCGTGAAACTCGTGCGGTCGCCGACCAGATAAGCTCGAAAGCGCACGGCGTTGTCTTCGCCGCGTTGCAAGACGCGCGGCAAATAGGTTTGGTAAAACTCATCCTTGCCCATCTCCCGGCAGAACTGCTTTCTGAACCATTCGAGTGTAAAACCGGCCGTTGTAATGACCAGCATCAGCCACCGGTCGGCAACAGCGTGCTGGCGCAGGTTGTACTTCTCGTCAGGCAGTGGCTTGTCCATGCATATGACAAAGATCTCTGAACTGCCGACGATGTTCAGCATCTGCCCACTTTCGACTACACCAGCCCCGAGTGCAGCACAGGATGTATCATTGGCCCCCATCAAAACGGGAACCCCCTGTCTTAGGCCAGTCAGCCCCGATGCTTCTTTGGTTATGCTTCCAACCTTTCGCTGAGGAGCAATCACCAGGGGCAGCTTCCGGACAGGGATGGCCAATTTGTCGGCGATCTCACAGATCCAGTCGTCACCCGTGACGGTTTGATAAAGACCGGTAAAAGATGCATTGGTAGGGTCGATGCCCCACTTGCCGGTGAGTTGCTTCACCAGGTACGTGTTGATGTGCCCGAACTTGTACGTTTTCCTGAACACATTCGGTTTGTGGCGTTTGAGCCAGAGAATGCTGGTAAGTGATATGCTACCAGGATAGGGCAGGTTGCCTGCAAGCGAGAGGAACTTCTGCCTACCTACCGTGCTCACTGCCTGGATGGCCTCGTTGTAACTGCGGCGGTCAATGTGAACAATGGCTGGATGAAGGGCGCGGCCCCTCTTGTCCATCGGAAGAAGGCCGGGGCAAAAGACACTTGGCACTATCACCTCGACCTGTTTCAGGTAATGCTTGAAAGCCCGCATAGATGCAAGGCAGGCGTTCCAGATTTTACCCACATCAATCTCGACGGCCATGTGCGGCAGCATCTCGTAATGGTAAACTTGCCTGGTTTCCTCGACCACATTGATTTCAGTGTCGAAGATCGTAGCCTTCAGCGAGGAAGTCCCTGCATCCAAAGCTAGAATGTATCGCTTCCTCTTCATTCGTCCGACCTAACGATGCTTTCCGCTAAGAGCATCTTTGTTAAAGACGTGCTTTGGTTCCCTCCCGGCAAATATGTCAAGGACGGCTTTGACCGCACCAGTGGCCATCCTGATGGTGCCTTCCCTGGTCAGCGGGGCTGAGTGTGGTGTCATCAACACGTTTTCCATAGCGAGCAATGGGTGGTCAATCGAGGGAGGTTCTTCTTCGAAAACGTCGAGCGCAGCCCCGGCGATGTTTCCCTTCCTGAGCGCTTCTATCAGCGCTGCTTCGTCAACAACCGCCCCTCGGGAGGTATTGACAAGATAGGCATCGCTCCTCATCAGACCAAGGAGTCTTGCGTCAACCAGGTGATGTGTCTCACGGTTGCAAGGCACATGAAGCGACACAAAATCGGATTCCCTGAATATCTTTTCAGGGCTATCGCATAGTTTTAAGCTTCCGACTCGGACTTCTGGTTGGTTGATGTAGGGGTCGTAGGCGATAATCTGCATGTTGAAACCATTGCGGCATTTGTCGGCTACCTGCATCCCTATGCGACCGAGGCCAACCAGCCCCAATACCTTGCCCTCAAGATCGACGCGCCCGGAGCCATATCTGGCGGCCCAGTCGCCTTGCCGAACCGCCCTGTCCATCGGCCTCAGCTGCTTCGCGAGCCCGAGGATGAGAGCTACAGCATGTTCTGCAACCGACATACTGTTGACGCCGGGCAGGTTGCACACCGGAATGCCCCTTTCGCTAGCGGCAGCGACATCAACGTTGTCCACCCCTGCACCAGTGCGCGAAATGACTTCCAGTTGCCTAGCTTCGGTAATGATCTCGCGCGTTATGCGCGAGGTCGTACGCACCACGATCCCGTGCACATCATTCACCAGACGCTTTATCGTCGCCTCGGAAGGGTCGGGTGATATGACCACTTCCGCCCTGCCTTCGAAGAGCCCGATTGCTTCCTCGTGAATCGGTTGCGTAATGAGAACCTTCTTCATCACCGTTCAAGTCTTTTCAGGCTGTCAAGCAAACGATTGCATGACCTGTTTCAGGGTCACCCGAACAGTTCAATGAGCGTGTTTGCGCCCTTCAGTTCTACAGCTGAAGGTTTCAGGAGCCAGGTCTCAATGTTGTATGCTGACTCGCCCGGCTTCAGGGTCATCTGTGCACCCATTGTTTCCATCTCGACCATGAAGTTATCCGGGCCAATGTAAATCGCCATGTTCGCACCCAGGGGATAATATCCAGCCGGGTCGTAATTCACTTTCTTTGCAAAGGTGAATCTCCGAGCCGGATCGGACATGACGCAGATGCCGGCATGGCACTGAACTATTCGCTTGTTCTGTCGCCCCTGCGGGTTAATCAGCATAAGGTCATCGGTAAAAGATATCTGTGGATCGTTGTAAGCGCCGTCAAACCCTCCCCAGGACCGAAACATGACTAAGTTGAAGCAGTCCCAGGCACTACCGTCTCCGATAAGAAAAGCGTATATTGTGCCTTCCTTAGGCACAGTACACGTGAGCGCCCACACGCCAGCGCTAAAGAGCATATCGCCGGTGTTAGTGACAAAGTTGTCCACTTTGAGCCGATCGTCAGAAAGAACTCTGACCGCCACTCCCCGGCGTGTACAGTTGAAGGGATTTTCGGCACCGGTGATGCGGAAGCCGTCATCCAACATCTCGACCTCAGCCTGCTCGTTGTCGGGAGAGTATGTTTCTTCGCTCTCATCCGCCCCGGGGCGGGTCACCCAGACGCGATGACCGCCGTAAAGGTTCCATCCCTTGCGGACGAACTTCTCCGGATCCCAGAAAAGCAGGTTATTGCCGTCCGCCAGGCCAAAGAAAGCAATGCGAGGACCCACCTGTGTAACCCCCACCACCCGCAACTTCTCTGTGGTTAGCTCGACGGCCTTCAGGCCGTCAAATGTGACCTCTGAAATAGCCATGGCCTGCCTCTCCTGTCTTTGTTCCAGATCAGGATTTTGAATATGGCGCCGCGCCGACGGGATTCATACCTTCGTCCAGAAGTTTATACCAAAACTGGGATTGCCCATATGTTTTGTTGCTGCGTCTAATATTCTCTGTGTCCTGCATTAATTCCTCCTGCTGCGGATGATTAAGCCATAAAAACCCGAGAGCAAAAGGGTTATGACGAAGATTGTGCCCCCAATTGAACAAGTATGACTGCTTTTGGGCGATGGCAGACACAGTCCCGCCCGGGCATGAGCAAAACTACCGATGCTTCGCCGCAGTGAGGTCATAGTCACCCGGCACCGGGGGCTAAGGCCCAGATTCCTTCCAGAATCTGCTCGAAGAGCTCCTTGGATATCGCCACTTCCGCCATCTGGAAGATTACTTGTCGTGCATGGTGAACTACCTTGGCCCCGATCTTGATCAACTTAACCTGGATGCTACGCAACGACCAGTGGCGTATGCTCTCCGGCAGGGCTAACCGCCGCAGAAAGTTGCCCAGGTTGTAGGCCAACACAAACAGGGCTAGTCTGACTTGATTGGCCACAAAGCGATGGCAGGATAGACGGGTCCAGTGCAGGGCGTATTTGCCTTCCTTGATCCACTGCTCCGCCGTGCCCCGCCGGTTGTAGAACTCCACTACCGCTTGCGGCGTAGCCCGCAGGTTCGTCACCACAAAACTCACTCGGGGGAAGAGCTCTCCACAGTGCCACTCCACCTTGGCCACCACCCGCCGCGGCCGTAGAGACTGATCTCCGCGTGGAGCAGGCGGTCGCCGAAGTGAGCAGACTGATAGCTGACGGTATGGGCCGCGACTTTGCCATTCACCGCGCTTGCCGAGGAGACCGCGAACTGGAAGCACGGCTGCTGAAGGAGCGGTCTCGCTGAAATTTTTGCTAGTTTTTTCAGAGACTGGTCCAAGACATACGTATAGCGGATCGCGCGAAAAACGAACTAGGGGGGTGCGGGTGCGCGGCCAGATCGGAGGCCAGAAAGGTTCCAGCGGTATAGATAGGGGAGCAGGATAGGGCGCAGGTTGCGCCGGCAGGAGTGATGTGGTGTCTTACCCCTACCCGAAGGCAGACGGAGGCTTACAGCGCGAATAAACGCAATACCAGTAGAGAGTTAAGCACCCAGGACGAGCAATGCGATCTACACCCAGGGGAAAGTATCGAACATACGTTTCGCCCACACGAACCGGTGTCCAGCACCGGGGAAAGGCATTGTGGCCGGGGATTAGATTCCGCCCCTGGTCCGGCACGCACAACCAGCGGCAGGAGGTCACCTTCTCGAATTATACTGCCGTTTTATTTAAGGAGGGATTTGACAGGGTAAATTGCTTATGGTATACTGCCGCTAACTACACTTATCGGCAGGAAAGGAGAGAAAGGTGATGACAAGCAGAAAACTACCCAAATCCCTCACCGAAGAGCAGGTAAGCGCCCTGCTCGACCAGGTGGAGGGCAAAAGCTCGATGGCCTTACGCAACCGCGCCCTGCTGGTGCTTATGGCTGACGGCGGCCTGCGCCTGGACGAGGTGCTGTCTCTGGAGAGCGGCGACCTGCGGCGCGAGCGGGAGGAGGTTACCTCCCTGCACCTCACCCACACCAAGGGCGGCTGGGAGCGGATCGTGTACCTGACGGGCCGCGGCCGTGATGCCCTGGCCCGGTGGCTGGAGCGGCGGGCGAGCCTGGGGCTGAACAATGGCCTGGTCGTTACCACACTCTCCAGGGGTAAGCTGCGGTTCCCCGTCCGGGGTGACGACGGGCAGTTTATTCCCGGTACTACGCAGGAGAAGCAAATCCAGCCAGGCCGGAAGATCCAGCCTCGGTATGTGCGGGAACTGGTCAAGCGGTTAGCGGAGAAGGCGGGCCTGCCGGACTGGGTACATCCGCATACCCTGCGGCATTCGGCAGCCCAGCGGCTCTTTAACTCGACTGGCAACATCGAGATAGTCCGCAAGTTCCTGGGGCACCGGGCCGTCACCACCACGCAGATATATGCGGAGGCCAGAGACAAAGATGTACGGCAGGCGGTGGAGGCCCTGGAGGTGGCGCCGCCGGCAGAGGAAGACGAGGTGCAGCGGATAGCTAAGGCCCTGGCCGCTCTGCCACAGGAGCAGCGAGAAGCCCTGGCCGAGGTCCTGAGCGCATGATCACGGAGGCGGCGAAGACCAATGGCTAGTTATGCAGAAATCCAGGCGTTTGTGCAGGCGAAGTATGGGCCAACTGTGAAGACCTGTTGGATTGCCCACGTCAAAGAACTCAACGGGCTGCCGGTGAGACGTGCCCACAATCGTATGCCCGGTAGTGGCCGCGCAAACCCCTGTCCTGACTGGGCCAGGCCAATGACTGAAGATGCCATGCGGCACTTTGGAATGCTTCCCTGAGCGCATAGGTCAGCGAAAACGAGGCCACAGGAAACCCGTAGGCAGCCACAAACCGCGCTTAAAGCGCAAAAGGAGCTACGATGCCAACGGAAAGAGAAAAAGGATTGGAGATGCTGACGTCGATGGTAGAAGAAGTCGGCCTGGGGCCCTCGCTGCATGCCATCGCAGATTTCCTGGGCTGTGCAGGGCGATGGACAGATGCCGAATTAGGTGCAAGGGAAGCTGCAGCCAAGGAGTTCAGCCAACGGCTCGCGGATGTTCCCAATAAGGGGTATTGGGATCAGTGCCGTGAGGAGCTTGTCTGGGACAAAGCCGCTATGGTCGCAATACACTTCCACAAGATTCTGTATGAGGCCGTAGTGCTGATGGTCTATTCTGCTGTAGAACAGTCCTTGAAGGACGCGCTGAGAGTGTACTGCCAAACACTCGAGGGCCGGAAGTGCAGTCCGGACCGTATGGGGTTTGATGAAATATCGAAGCGGTTAGATGACATTGTGACGACACTTGGCTGGCCCAGCTTGAGGTCTAGTTCCGAGTGGGAACGCATTGATCGCTGGCGGAGGGTGCGCAACGCTCTAGTGCATACAGATGGCTGTATAGACGACCTGAGCACCGTGGAAGACCTTCAAGAGCACTTGGGCCTGCAATTCGAAGACGCGGGCATGGGACTGTGTGACACATGGCGAGTGGAGCTGACCGGTGACAACTGTACCGATATGCTTAATGACAGTGATGCTCTTTTCCAGTGGTTGGCGGAGCGAACAAGGGAATATGTGGCAAAGTGTAGTGCTAACGGAGAGTAGACGAACTAACAGCCCACAGGAGCATTTGTACCAGTAGGCCCGTAGGCGCGACGAAATGATCAGACCCGACCCATAGCATAGGGTAAATCGGGCAGCTTGACCGGAAAGACGCAGGAAAGAAAGGTGCTGTCAGTGTTTGACCTAGTGGCCCTCCGTAGCTATAATAAGCAGTGCCTCTTGAGACAGGAGACTCCGTGCTGGCTATGGCCGGCTCTCAGGTGCTTGACGGAGTTTCCACTCCTCAAGAGGCCACCAGGGGGCCGGCCTTTTGTGTGCCCCCGGATCAAGCACGGAGGGCAGACAGATGAAGCGTAACAGATTCTGGGCAGTCAGTGTTATCACGGCGGCAGTGGTGGTAGGGCTACTTGTGGGCTGTGGAGGCGGCGGTGGCGGGTCCAGCCAGGACTTCATAGTGGGGACGTGGGAGCTGTACGCTATAAGCCTCTCGTTGGATAGTTACAGGGACCCCGACCTGGGGCCGATTGCCTCGACCCTGCGCTGCTTCAGTAACCACGAGGCAGAATGGACAATGGTGTATCCTGGGGGAGGCGGGACAGTAACAGGGATATGGACTAACCTTGGGACCTTCTATACTTTTGACGACGGAAGCCCACAGATAGCGTCTTTCTTTCCGTCTGGTCCTGACCTGTACTTGGTATTCCCGTATAGTCCAGGACTCTGGTACTGGATGTGGTATCAGAAGGTATAGCCCCCGGCCAGACCTTGAGCTGACCGTCAGACAGCCCAGCTCGTGCTGCATGCCGCTGCACTCAGCTTTTATCCGGGAAATGAGGGAGTCAGGCTATGAGCAACATGAGAACTGAGGGAGCACACCACGCGGTCATATATGCTCGCGTCTCCTCGAGACAGCAGGAAGAAGAGGGCTTTTCGATACCGGCCCAGTTGAAGCTGCTCAGGGATTATGCCAGTCAATCAGGGCTGGCAGTAAAGCAGGAGTTCGTGGACGTCGAGACCGCCAAGGCAACGGGAAGGCCGGGCTTTGCGGAGATGGTGGATTTCCTGGCGGACCACGCCGACCGGTGCAGGATCATTCTGGTGGAGAAGACCGACCGTCTCTATCGCAACCTTCGCGACTACGTGACCCTTGATGAGTTGGACATCGAGATCCGCTTCGTCAAGGAGAACTTCGTCCTGTCTGATGACTCGCGGTCAACTGAGAAGTTCATGCACGGCATCAAGGTGCTGATGGCCAAGAACTACGTCGACAACCTCTCCGAGGAGACGAGCAAGGGCATGCGGGAGAAAGCTGAGCAGGGCATCTGGCCATCCTTTGCCCCTCTCGGATACCTCAATGTGGATACAAATGGCAAGCGACACATTGTCCTGGATCCTGAGACCGCGCCGCTGATTCGCCGACTATTTGAGCTGTATGCGACTGGTGACTACTCGTTGCTTGAAGTGACCCGCCAGATCAATGAGGAAGGCCTATCTAATCGCATAAGCAAACGGCCAGTCACCAAGAGCGCTGTACACAAGATCCTGAGCAACCCCATCTACTACGGGGACTTTATGTGGGACGGAAAGACTTACGAGGGTAGCCACACACCACTTGTCTCAAAGGGACTCTGGGACACGGTGCAATCAGTGATGAACAGGAACGGTAACCGGCGCACCCGGCATCAGAAGCACTGGTGGGCTTTTCAGGGCCTGGTCTCCTGTGATCACTGTGGCTGTGCTCTTGTCGCTGAGAAGAAGAAGGGCAAATATGTTTACTACCACTGCACAGGCAACAAGGGCAAGTGCGGTGAGCCGTGGGTGCGGGAAGAGGAACTCTCGCAGCAGTTCGGAGATGTCCTAAGAGACCTACACTTTGAGCCCGAGATACTGGAATGGGTGCGAGATACGCTGCGCGCCAGCCACGTCGACGAGAAGGAATTCCACGACAAGGTGGTTGCTGAGCTGCAAAAGCGATACCAGAAGCTACAGGACCGGATTGACGCGATGTACGTTGACAAGCTCGACGGAAGTATCTCGGGTGCCTACTTCGATGAGAAGAGCGCCGAGTGGCGTAAAGAACAAGCAGACACACGGCGGAGGATCGAAATCCACGAACAGGCGAATCAGAGCTACATCGAAGAGGGCATTCAGCTACTCGAACTGGCCGACAAGTCCTACGACCTATATACCGCCCAATCCCCAGAAGAGCAGCGTAGACTGCTTAATTGCGTGGTTTCACATGCTACCTGGGGTAACGGCTCCTTGTCCCCGGTCTACCGGCCTCCGTTTGACCTCATTGCCCACTCGAACCGCGAGTATGCCTGTAACCACAAGGGTTCTGACGATTTTGAAGCCCAGAAACAAAACTGGCTCCCCGGGGCGGGCAATTGTGAGAACTTTTCCACGCGGTTCACATTCACCCCAGAAAGCCTGAAACGGCGGGCAAAACACGGTGTTGCGAAGGAATGTCGAGAGCCTTACAGGCATCCGCTTACCCTTGCGTATGAGTTTCAGGAGCTGTTGGAGGCCGGAGTAGTTAACAATCGAGCCGAGATTGCCCGGCACTGTGGCCTGAGTAGGGCTCGGGTTACGCAGGTTATGAAGTTGCTCCATCTACCTGATGAGATTCGGGAGTACGTTATATCCCTTCCCCCTGGGGAGCAACAGCTCTACTCTGGGCGGCGGTTGCGAAACATCGTTGCTCTCGCGAATGAGCGGGCGCAGGTCGATGGTTTCGAAGAACTCCAGAACGAGATGGGTTGAGCAGGAGCACGGGCTTGCAAGTGGCCCCGGATAGAGTATTGAGTTTCGGTACGATCCGGCTATTCCATATATGATTCCTCGAGCACGACCGCCAAGAGTCCGCAAAGAGACGCCTCTGGAAAGGGATAGGCGATTCGAGGCCATGCTCGATTCTGAGCTGGCCAAGAACAGGGGGGATCTGGCCGCGAAGCTTGGCTCCTCGAGCGTGTGGGCGACCCAAGTGCTTAGCGGTACGGGTTAGTCCTGGGCAATTGTCCCGATTGCACTTGGTGACTTGATGCCCCTCGTTTCAATCGACTTAGTGCTTGCTTCCTACCGCTGGAGGAAAGTGAAACGATTCACGCAGACCTCTGACCGAGGAGCGGGCCTCTTCATCCTGAGTGGTCGCCCCGGTTCGGTCTCTTCGCCCACTCGGCTGCTCAGGGGTGTTTCCTGGCCCATTAGCTGGCTGCTCTAGCTGGCGTTGGAACAACAGTGGCCCCTCAAATCCGCCGGCCTCGTCGAGAATATGAGGAACTACGAAGATGATAATTTCTCGTTGGTGGCTTTCCTTGCTTGTACTGCGGAACAGCGGGCCAATCAGAGGCAGATCGCCCAGTAGCGGTATCTTGCGCTCGGTCTCGCGTTTGACCTCTTGGAGCAGTCCACCAATAGCGATGACCTTACCGTCGGCGATGCGCACGGTGGTTTCGGCCGTTCGTCTGGTGATAATTGGCAAGCTGTTGGGGCCCGTTCCGGTTACATCGCCCACCTCTGGCTTAATGGTGCAGATTACCTTGTTATCCTTTTCAGCTACTCGCGGCGTTATGGTCAAACCGATGGTCGCCTCTATTGCCTCCAGTCTTACATATTCCCAGCCGACTCGCCCCGTCAGTATCTGGTAGTACTGCTCGGTGGCCACACTTACCTTGGCCTCGTCGCCTTCCTGGGCCACCACTCGTGGATTAGCCCTAATGGTAGCTTTTTGCTTGTCAGTTAGCCACAATAGCTGATGCAGCAGTTGTTCGGCTTGGTCTACGTAGGTTATCAACCCGGTGGCACTGCTCATGCCCACATGCTCGCCCTGCAGGCTCAGTTGGAAGTCCCGCAACGCGTCCCGATTGGTCTCCACCACCAACGCCTCGATCATAATCTGCAGCGGCGGGTCGTCTATTGCTTTGATTTGCGCGACGGCTTTTTCAAGAAGTCTGGGCGGGGCGGTCACTACTACGCGATTGCCTATCTCATCAAACTTAACAAATGGGCTGTAAATGTCCGGCAGTAGCCTCTTCAGTTCATCGCTGTCAATGTAGTCGAGTTCGACTATTTGAGTACGAGCGATTCTGGCGAAGCTGGGCGCCGTCGGATCGGGGCTGGTGACCAGGTAGATGCCTTTCTCCACTTCGGCGTAGATGAAGCCGCCCGGCATCAGGATCCATTCCAATGCCTGCTCCAAAGCGACATCCTGCAGGTCAAGAGTGACATAGCCCATTACGCTCTCATCGGGGATGATAGTGGCGCCGGTCTGGGAGGCCACATCGGACAGCGCCTGGCGAATGTCCGTATCGTAGAAGACGTTGCTGACCAGCGGATAGCCCGTGGGGCCGGTGAGGATTCCCTCAGCTTCGGCGGCGGGCTGCTCCGCCTGCGCCCAGCATACCGTGATGCCAAGCGTCGCTGACGCCAGCAACCCGATACAGACAAGGGCGGCCATCGTTACCAGATTAATGTGTGTGCCCCGGCGGTGATGCCCCCAGGGCAACTGCGATGCGTTAGTATGCATGCTATTATCCTTCCCACTTGAGTCAGTTGGCTGGTTGGCCCTCTGTTATCGTGCAGTTGCGCCTTAGCCTGGCTGCAGTCTGATGGTATCAACTGCAGTTATTAGGTGACCCCCGGAGATTTCAGCCTGAAACTGAATTGTCCTGTAGCCCGGGGGCGGCCCCAGGATGTCCACGACCTCCTTGCGATCAAAGAATATGTGGCAGTGGGTGGAGTCCTTGTCTGGCTTCCACTTGGTGGGTGGTGGTACTGGACTAATGGGTACGTCGTTTAGGTTAATTGTGTCGAATCGCACGTCAGAATACTTGACAAAGGCGAGGAGGTCCAGGCATATGTGAACTGGCGGCTCGCCCTCAGGACAATCAAGCTCTAACACCCTCGGCATTACCCGCATGCTAGTGCACAATACAGCTTGGGGGATCGTTAAGCTGATTTCTATTGATGCTTGCTGGCCTACAGGCGACATGGCAGGTACCCAGAAGACCACAGATAGTAGAGAAGTAACAATGCTACCCGTTAGCGGCTTCAAGGTCTTTGCTCCCGACGTTTACAGTGAGTTCCCGGCAGTTGACTACTCGGATTCATCAGCCGACCGCTGCCGCCGGCGAAAGCCAACGAGCAGTGCGCCAAGCCCCGAGAGCATCAATGACACTGATCCGGGTTCTGGAACATAGCCACCAACATACTCGGCTGGCTCAGAACCGTAAGGTATCATGTAGTTGCTGCTATCGGCGCCGATCATGTCCCAGTGCCAAAATGCCATATCTTTGAGCCAGTCTCCTTGCAGGTCAGTGGCGTGAATGAGGGCCTTGTAGGCGTTAAGCTGCTCCGCATAATCCGGATCGCTTGACGTCTGCCAATTCCACGGGTGTGCCGTAGTCTTATCCAGGTACGTGTAGCCTACCTCACTAAATATTATTGGCCGGCTTTGTGCAATGCTGTAAGATTCCAGGCTTGACAAAACGCTCTCCCAACCGCTCGCCAGGGTCTCGATCGAAGGATTGCCCTCACCACTTGCCACACCTTCGCTCACTAATTCAAAGTAAGCCTCGATCCCAATTTCGTCAAGTTGACTCCAGAAGGGCACGTGATTATACTCCCAGTTCCAATTGGCGGCGTAGCTAAGCTTCCCGTCATAAACTGCCCGGATGTCGCTAATCAGTGAGTTCCAATGGCTGGTAGCATCGCCGTCCAGCGAAAGGCCCTGCAGCTCAGAGCCTATCATCAGTCGGTCCACGCCATTCGCGTCGGCCATTGTAGCCATGTCGTACATATAGGAGTCATAACTGCCGAACCATGCCGCCAGGTCGTCGTTGTCAGAGAAGTTGATATTGCCGCGCCAGACGGCTCCTATCCCACCGCTAGCATCTACCTCTAGGAAAGGGTTTAGGGTCACGGTCATGCCCAGCAACTTGGCCTGCTGGATAGCCGCCTCGATGGCCGCATCGGTGGGCCGCTCATAACCATGAGTGTTGGTAGTAGTGATATTGGTGCCGAAATTGGCGCCATCGTACTCGTTGAAACGGTATGTGACGAAGGTAACATCAGTGACGCCAATATCGTGAAGTGCCTGGACGGAGGCTTCCCACTCCGACGCAGGACGGTCCGCCCAGGAGACGATGATGAACCCAACCCTCGGGTCATTGGCTTCGTAGCTATCCACGTCAGCATATCCGGCCGCAAGTGTCAATATCAGCCATGCGCTCACTGTCACTATGATGCTGCCGTGCTTCATTGTCGGGCTCCTTTTGAAGGCACCCTCCCGCGTCGGCCATACGCGATTTCACACACGGTACTGTGTCGCTCAACGGCCATCTGTTCTATGCAGATCTCAGCGTTGGCAGCGCTTGCGTCTGAGTGCCCCAGCCAGCCCCGTCATCCCCATGATCGTCAGAATCAATGTTGACGGCTCCGGGGCGATATCAAACCGGGCTTCATCGTAGCCCATGACTGTCGCCCACGACGCCCCGGAATCATGGAAGCTCTCCTCGGTAAGGAAGAACTGGACATCGTATTTGCCCGGGCGCAGCGCTAATTCACCCGGCAGGGCCCGTGTCGGTTCCCACTCGCCGTAAATGCTGACGGGGGTTCCGTCTACATTGTAATCGCAAACTGGCCCATCGTTAGCCTGCGGTGTACGCTGGCTCGTCTTCCAAACGACATGATACGAATTGTCCGATATTATTTCAATCTGGGCGTTGCCGTCCGCATCAGTGACAAAGAAATCGTACATCAGGTAGCCGCTGTAGACATAGTCGGGATCATCCTTGTGAGCCTCGTAGTTGCTATCGTCGGCGTTACCCGGACTTGGTTCATTGCGCCACCAGCGCCCGGCATAGCCCAGAGCTTCGTTAGATGTATCATCGCCGCCTTCCCCCCAATAAGCCTCCGGCTTGCCGTTCAGCTTGACCTGGTAGCAAAAGTTCGGCTTGAGGCCAGTGGCATCCAAACTGGCCCGAAACCAGCAGTCATCATAACTGTTGTAGGACAGGCTGACGCTGGCATCGTTGTAACTGAAACTGCTTTGGAAATCCCCGGAGTAGGCGGCGCCGGTGATATCCTTCCAGTACTGCCCACTGGCGTCGGCGATTGGGTACAGGTCTGCGCTAACTACGTCGCCCCACGCCAGGGAAGACACTGCGAGCGCCACGACCAACACAGCCACCACTATCCCGCCGCGCCACAGCCAAACCTTGCCGCTGTGCAACCAGTTGGTGCTACTAGTCGCTTGCTGCATTTTCAGATTGTGAGTCAATTGTCTGCGGTCCGGCCTATACTACGCAATTATAGCGGGTTGTCTATTCTTCAGTCAACGCCGCACCCGAGGCGGTTGATTCAGACCCGCTGTCCTTGAGGCCCTCCGGCACCCCTATGGTTACGGTAAAGCTCTCCTGCATCTCCAGTGTGCCCTCCCCCTGCCTGCCGGGATTGAGCTTGGCAAACACCGTATGCTCGCCCTTATCCAGCGGGGGCAGGGGTAGGCGGAACTCCCGTATTCCCCCCGGCAAGATCTGTTCCCTGCTCCGCTCCCCGATCTCCAACCTACTCATTTCGATGCCCTGCGGGCCTTCCAGCCACATCTGCCCCGTGATATCACCCAGTTGGCCGCCTACGTTTTTCACCTGTACTACTGCCGCAGTGGGGTTGGACTCAGGGGAAGCTCGCACCAGTTCCAGGCCCTGCGACTCCAGCTTCGCCGGCGGTGCCTGCGGGTCGCGGGCTATAATCAGCACCGGATATTCGCCGATTGACGCACCCTCTTCCTCTGTATGCGGTGCCAGGGTATGGGCCTTGATGAGCACGGCGCAGGCAACGGTCCCGCCAATGGGCCGGTCGCGGGGAATGACCACCTGGGCGTGGAACGCCCGCGAGCGCCCGGCGGCCAGCGTAAAGGAAGCGCTGGGCACCTCCACCCACTGCGGAGTATCCGCGGGCCACCGGCTGGCGTAGGTCATCAGGCCATCGGGTTCAATGCGCACCAGCGCAGGTTCGAGGGCAACTTCCACTGGTTCCTCGCCGTTGTTGCGTATCCGGATGACCACCGTCCGGCGTGCGCCCGGGGGAAGGTTCAGGTCCACCGTTATCGGTTCGACTTCCAAGTTCACCTTGAACGCCGCCGCACTCAGGAATTTGCCGATGACCGTGCGTACTTGCTCCTCTGGTATCTCCAACTCGAAGTCCGCTTGCATGCGCCGGTTGCCCAGCAGCGTGCCCCGCACCTGGGCTAGATAGTGACCGGGCGGGAAGGGATTAGGCAGAGGACAGATGATTCCCACGATAGCCCCTGGGTATATCTCCATCGGCCCACCCGAACTTCGGTGAGGCAGTGGCACCCGGACGGGGAAGGTTCCGGTCGGTCCCCGAAACAGAACATCGCCCGCCAAGGGCGTCCTCAACTCGCCGGTGTTAGTGACTTCCACTGTGACCCCGGCCGGCTGGCCCCCCTGGGCGGGCTGAAGCTGCAGGCCCGAGACCTCCATGCCCAATTTGGTGGGCCGGTCTCTTACGCTGACCGCAATCCGCACCGTCGCTACCGGTATCACGCCCATCACTATCCGGCGCTCGAGCCGCCGGGGCCTTAGCCGTATGGTCACAAATGCATGGTATTCGCCGTGGGCTGTGGTGGGGACTTGGACGCTGTACGGAACCGTCAGTCGCCGGTCCGGAGGCACTTCAACGCTGTCCGCGATAGTTATCCAGTCGGCGCAGGAACGGGCTCCCTGATCACGCTCTACGATTGTCACGTCACCGGTTTCTGCTTGTCCCAAGTCCATCACTTGGATTTCGAATCCCGTAGGTTCGTTGGTCTTTCTTGTCAAGAGGTCTATCCCTCGGCGCAGCGTTTCGCCCGCGTTCACACTGAGGTCTTGCTCTATCGGAGATACGGCGAAGCCGGGCCACTCGGTGGGAGGCGGCTGCTGGGCGAAGGCGCTGGACGAGGCTACCAGAATAGCGGCGATGAGCAGCAGGAATATCAGTGGGCGGTTCATATCTTCATTAGCTCATTGTCTTTATTATGACGTTACAGGTCTATCATAGCAATTACGACCGATTCGAGCCGCGCCCGGCTCAACCGAGTCGGGCGCGGCTTGGCGTCGTTGCTGCTACGGACTGGTGAACGTGACGTTCAGGGCTGTGCTGTAGTCACCCGCCTGGTCAGGGATCAGCTCACCCGTCGCGCCCCATGCGATGCTGGTGCGCAGCATCCGCGCTTTGAACTCCAGTGTCCCACGGGTGGGGCACGGAAGCTTCAGGAAGAAGTGATCGCAGTCCGGCGCGCAGGCGAACGCGTGCTGGTTCGGGTACGGCGGCTGGCCGCCCAGGAAGATAGTGCCACCAGGGGTAAGCCCGGGGTTGTTTAGCCCGGCGTAGCCGCCGGCACCGTCCAGCGGGAGCTTGCCGTCCGGCGTGCCGTGAACATCAGCGACCCACTGACCGCCCACCAGGAAGCCCAAGGCCCAGTTTCCGCTGGCTGCCAGTGTCCACCAAGTGGGGATGATGTCGCCGGCCACTGTCTCCAGGTCGCCCTTCCGGTGAATGTCCATCGTCAGCGGGTTGTTGGTTTGGACGTACAGATGGGCGCCGTCGCGGGACTCGTAGTATCCGTCCGCCCAGGCCGAACACGAGGACTTGTCGTCGTCGTTGAGCGGGTCGAGGGATCCGTACGCGCCGATCAGCCCGTCAGCACGCGCTCGGAACCAGTCGCCAGGGTTCTTGTCGTTAACGAATCCGATGTCGTTGTCCTGGTAGATGATCTGGATGTAGCACTTGACCTGTGCTGTGATGGGGATCTCCTGTACCCAATCATCTGCGACCGGGGTGAGCTCTGGCGATTGGACATCCCAGGTCGTGGTCACCGCAAAGGCGCTAGTACAGACCAGCGCCAACAGCGCGACCATCATAATACTTACATACAGTTTCGACATTTTTGTTTCTCCTTCTTAGGTTTCGTTGGGCCTTTGCCCCGACGGGCTATGGCCCACATAGTCGGTGCGTATCAGGTGTTTTCCGCCTTCGCCAAGGCTACGGCGGATGAGTCTCCCCCGGCCTGCCCGGGGTACGCATCGGCGTAGTAGTGCACCTGTTAGTTCATCTCCGTAGTGCGAGACGGCTCACGGCATTGAGTTTTTCCACCCCATCTGGTTGAGCTGTCCGGCTTCCAGCGGAATCACTCTCACCTCCCTATGCTCAGATTTAATCATAATTTGCACTTGACTTGAGGTTTAGTATATGTAAGAATAAGGTAAACTTGATATAAAGTTATTCCCATTTGCTGCCGATATGGCTATGCCAACAGGGCACGGCCAGCAGCAAGCGTATGATTTGGGGGGGCCGGTTACTCACACGGCCCCGGGATCCCCCCGGCGGGCTGGAGCAAACTCGGCCCCTCCATAGCATCATGCGGCCAAACTCCCTCCCCCGCCACGGGGGTAGACACACTTACCAGACTTCTTTGTCAAGGTACTCCTGACGAACCGAGTCGGGCGGGCAGCAACTCATCAAGCTTTTGGACCGGATGAGCAGTTATGGCCACTGACCCGCTATAATTGCCGCCTAACTGCCAGAGCTGCGGGTTGAGTTGGCAGCGCAGCTCGAATTCGTAGCGGTTGGCCCCCTCACCGCCAATTGCCCAATCCAGGCTCGCCGGGCCAAGGGACTCACCCGCCTCCCAGGAGGTCCAATCTCCCGAACCTTTCCATCGCAGGGTCCACTCCATGGGGATGGGCGCATCGGGCCGCTCCCGCAAAGCCTCCTCCGCCGGTAGCAGCACGATCTGCTCTCGGTCCAGCATTTCCAGCTTCAGTTGATAAGTGTCAGTTGAGCCCTCCACCGTGCCGGCGAGCAGCCCCACCGGTGGCTCGGTGTCAAAGGGCAGTATGGTGAAGGAAAGGCTGTTGGCGGCGAGCGCGAGCACCGCGAAGTCTTCGGCCGCCGCCGGCCACATCATCTCTGCTTCATCCCGGGCAGATGGCTGCTGCGGAGTCTGGGTGCTGGCGCGCTCAGCGGGGCGTCCCGGGAGCCTGAGTCCCGGAAAATGACGCTGGACAAGGCTGCTGCTCCCATGGGAGGCCAGAGCTGGCGAATCAGCACCCACCGGCCCGCTGGCCAGGAAAAGCAGCGCCGCCACTACCAAGATATACACGAGTGATTTCGCCGTCATTACCATCGCCTCACTTGGCGCCTGTGTAGAGCTTCAGGCGGTACGCTTGTTGCCGGCATCGGCTAACCATTAACATCAGTGTCGTCATAGGTGATTAGTCTGTCCTCGAACAGATACTCCGTCGTGTTCCACCCCGTCATCGCGTTCGTTCCGAGGTTATAGTCGCTTGAGGGGACGAGCCAGATTTTCGCGCCATCCGCTAGATTCTCGTCGGGCCACTGCGGGAGGTCCATCCCCAGATCGATGGATCCCGCGAGCTGAATGTTACCGGAGCCGTCCGCCATCCCGCTGGCGATCAAAGCTCCGGGGTTGTTCCCCGGCCATGGATCCGCGTAGTAGATGAGGTTGTACTCGGTGTCTGCCTGCAGCCCGCCTCCGTCGAAGAAATAATCAAAGGTTGGGCCAGAGGGACAGTACGCCAGCACGCCGGAAGCACCGCCCTCCACAATATTCCAGTTGGAGTCTTTCTCGTACAACAGCAGCACGGCCGGCTCTGCGTGCTGCTCGATGCGGAACTTAACGGGCAGCGTGCGGCCGTCTTTCAGGGCGAACGTTGTGTCGTCGACGAGGCTCTTGGCCTCCTTCATGTTGGCGAAGACCTGCACGTCAGCAAAGCCGTAGACGGCACCATCGGACTTGCGGCGGACAAAGATCCGGCAGGTCTGGCCATCCGGCAAGTCATATAAGTCGGTGTGGAAGTTGACGATGTAGTGCTCGTCGTCGGCATTGACCCGAATGGTCTCACTACTGTTGGTAGTGGCAGTGTCAGTAAAGATGACCACTGTGGTGCCGAGGTCTAGATCAACGACTTCTACTTCCAAGTCGGAAGCCAGGGTGGCGTCGAAGGTGCCCCCAGGACTCGGGTCGGGAGCAATGGGAGGCAGGAAGAAGAAGCCCTCCGTTCCGCCGGTGGCTTCGTGGGAGATCGCGGCTGGGCCAATCAATGCCGAACTCTTGCCGAATAAGAATGCGCCGTCACCTCCCGCACAACCAGCAAGAACCACGAAACTTGAACAGACGGCACAGACCAACACGACCTTCATGTAGCGGTACATCTGAATCCCTCCTTCTAGTTTAAGAGATGCTCTCTTACGCTAAAGATATTGCCCCCGGTACCGATATGGCCAATGTGAGGGGGAGTAGCTAGGGAGTTTACCTGCGAGCCATACCGTGGTATAATATACACATAGGCAAACCGTCCACGCTAGGATTTGTGTTTGCCTCAGGGTCAGCGAGTAGCCGCTCGCTGGCCCTCTTTTTTACTCGGTTGAGCCGGATTGACTCCGGCTCTGGCTCGCTCTCCTCCTCGTCACTATCAGTTGTTGAGATGCGTTCCCAGACACAAAACCGCCCGGGGTTCCACTGGCTCGTCCCCCCGGACGGTGTCGTAAGTTGCTTAAACTGATTGTATAGCTACTGCTGCAAAGTGAAAGCGGCGATGGTTAGCGCATCTATGGCTGCTTCTGTGTATGAGTCCCGAGCCTACATCTACTGACGACGACTACCGAATTGTCACTTCATAGTATAGCAGCTACCGGAATGATTGTCAAGAGGTTAGCCCTACGTTAGTTTTCGTAGTTGGCAGGGTCCCACCCCAAGCGTATGATTACGGTACTCACCAAGTCCTAATGATATTGTAACACTTCGCCGACTTTGTGTCAAGGGGGTTAGTGATAGATTAGGATAACGTGTGGCCTGTGTTGTAACTTAGAAGCCGCGACTGGTAGTACTGACCTGCCCCCGTTAGTGGTACCACCTGCTATGTTAGTCCTACAGCCTGCATAGCCATGGCCGTAAGCTGAGGCGTAGCCGAAGCTGGAGGCCGTGGCTGGAGCGCCTCCGGGGCTGGTGGTTGGTAGTTGAGCGCACTGTGGGGCCTCACTGTATTATAGTGCCTTCGCCATCGCTGCGTTAGTACCTGCGCCTCCAGGAGGGTGTCAAAGATCTCCCCATTCAACAGCTCGTCCCGCAACTTGCCGTTGAACGATTCTAGATACCCATTCTCCCAGGGACTGCCTGGCTCGATATAGAGGGGCTTGACCCCTACGCGCCACAACCATCGCCATACGGGCTTGACTCTCTGGGATCTATTCAAGTTGGGAGGATTCATCGTTGTGGTCCAGCCACCGACCGCCACTGCTTGGCAGCGGAAAGGGTTGCCAGATCAGTGAGTCCGAACCAACGCAAGGACGAAACGGGAACGGCGGTCCGTGGCGCAGACGTCAGGGAGGTGATCCGGAGAATGCCAAGGAACCAGGCTCCGATGGGGATGGGTCACAGAAGGAACTTTTTCGAGCGCTTTACATTTTGCCCGAAAAGCTTGATATTACGGGAAGAACCGGGCCTTCAAAAAGTCCAGGAGAGTCCGTACAGGTATCCACTTACCCTCGCGTATGAGTTTCAGGGGCTGTTAGAAGGCGGGGTGGTTAACAATCGGGCAGAGATTGCTCGCCGGTGCGGGCTGAGTCGCGCACGGGTAACGCAGGTTATGAGTTTGCTCCAGCTCCCTGATCGGATCCAGGAGTACGTTATAGCCCTTCCTGCTCGGGAGCAACGCATATACTCGGGACGGCAGTTGCGGGAACTCGTAGTGATTCAGGACAGGGAAGCCCAGACCAAAGCATTTGGGGAGTTGGTGGAGAAGCTTTCGGGAACCGTGGGAGATTGAAGACTAAGGGGTGACATAAGCCGAGTTACTTGCCAATAAGCCCCCATTCCACCCCGATTTGCCGGCGCATTGTGGGACGATACCCCTCGGTTTAGTGCCTACTTTCCCACGCTGCCAGCCCCGTGCTCTATGTATGTTCATTCGCCATCCACCTGATCCCACCTTCCTCCTCTCCGCCTAAGGAGGAATATCTTCGTCTTGCAGCGAATATTCTCGTGGCGTTTCCGCCACTACACGTGCCGCACCGTCTCAGTAACGATGCAGGAGGCACATCGTTGACTGCTATCAGCGAAGCCGATGCCGAGACACTCATAGAGGAGCATCTGCGCGAACGGGGATGGGACCTCACGGACTTCACCGTCACCCGCAAGCGCTGGCGCGAAGACCTCGACGGACAAGAGGCCGACCGGGTCTTCCTGTATGATGGTCGTGTTGTCGCGATCCTTGAGGCCAAGAAGCCCGGCAAAGACCTCTGGGCTGCACTTGAGCAGGCGAAGGGATATGCCCGCGCCTACCGCGAGAACACAGGCCAGGATGTCCCTCTCGTCTTCGCCAGCGACGGATCGGGGTTCCTTCGCCAGAACCTCAGGGCGAACACTCTACCGGAACGTCTCGCTTCCTTCCCCACTCCGGCGGAGTTCCGTGAGTTCTTTCAACCCCAGGCTACCGAGCTACACGGTACTCTGCGCGACTACCAGCGTGTAGCGGTCTCGCAAGTCCTCGCTGCGGCCCAATCAGCTCGCAAGCGGATGTACCTTCAGATGGCCACCGGTACGGGCAAAACCATCACCGCAGCAGGGGTTATCGCTAAGCTGTGGTCTGTCGGCCTGGTCAGACGAGCAGTCTTCCTGGTAGATCGCGACGCCCTGGCCGCTCAGACCGTCAGAAAGTTCAAAACACACCTCGGCGACAACTTCAACATTGACCGGGCAACCGGCGGCAAGGACGACCGGCACCGCGACGTGCTGGTCACCACGATCCAACACTTGGCAGCCCGCGATAAGCACCGACACTATCCCCAGGATCACTTTGACCTCGTCATCCTCGACGAATGCCACCGCTCTTACTTCGGCGATTGGTATCCAGTGCTGGAGTACTTTGCTGAGGGCGGAGCCATTCTCCTCGGCTTGACGGCCACGCCCACAGACAAGGAGACCGTCAACACCGACCGCTTTTTCACCGATCCGGGTCAGTACCGAGGCCCGATCTACCGCTACACCATCCGGCAAGCCGAGACGAACCCCGAGGTGACGGAGTGGGAACGCCTCGCTCAGTGCATCCACCACAAGCTCCACACCAACGTAGACCTCGAAGGCGTCCATGACATGGGCTTCGACTTCGAGCCGGGTCAACTGGGCCGCGCCGTCGACGTGCCTGAGCGCAACCGTCTGATTGCCCAGACCTACTTCGAGGACATGCTCGGGACCCGAGAGCCCGTCAAGACTATTGTCTTCGCCGCTTCCATCGCCCACGCCAAGAACCTGCGCTATGCACTCATTGAGGAGTACAATCGCCGCAACAACCTACCGCCCAATGACGCGGCAGCGGAGAGCTTCATTGTGGCCGTACACAACGAAATGCCAGGCGCGGCGGGGATCATCGAGGAGTTCCAAAGGGTCACAGACGCTGCCGAACGCAGCGCCATCATCGAGCAATCCCACAAAGACCCCAACATGGACCCACGCCCTATCGTGCTCGTGGGCATCGGTATGCTGGACACCGGCATAGACGCCCCGGATGTGGAAGTCCTGCTCATGGCCCGACCCACGAAGTCCAAGGTGCTCTACGTCCAGATGAAGGGACGAGGCACGCGCAAGTGCCAGGAGACCGGCAAGACCCTCTACAAGCTCGTGGATTTCGTAGACATCACGCGCCTCGAACCGGTCATCACGAACGACACCCAGGGCATCGAAGAAGAGCCTGTGGAGCAGGAAGAGGAAGACCTGATCCGCGAGGAGCGGGAAGAAGAGGAACAGCCGGAAGGCGCGCCTGCGGAGCGACCTGGAGCCGAGCAGCAAATGGTCATTGCAGACGTTCCGGTCCACCTCGTCTTCTCCGAGACCATCTCGCCCGCGATCCTCGAAGAACTACGCCGCCAGGTCGAGGCCCAGCTACGCGGCGGACTGCAGCGCGAAGCCCTGAAGCAGCGCTTCGCCCAGACTGTCCTTTCCTGGCGCTACCTACAGAACACCCCGGTGCCCGACCATGCTTTCCTCGCCACTCTCGGCTTCGCCCTGGAAGCCCTGCGCGATCTGTACGGCGAGCCGGAAGCTACGCTGGAGGACTTTGCTGCCGTCGCCAGTGGCGAGGCCGACTTCGACACCCTGACACGCCGCCGTCAGTTCGAGCAGTGGGCGCGGGACAAAGGCCTCAACAAGGAGCAGCGAGAACTTGTCTTCATGGTCTGCGACTTCAAGCGGGCGAACCCCGAGATCAGGCCGGAGCAGATCCTGCGCAGCCAATGGCTCCAGCAGGCAGGCGGTCTCGCCAACATCAAGCGCGTGTTCGGCAGCCTGGACAGCCTCATCGCGTTCGCGGACCAGGCAATGAACCTCGAGGTCCGAATGCCAGTTCAAGGGGAGCAGCAACATGGCAACGACCCCTGACTTCAACCAGTTCGGGGACGAGCTTTGGGACATCGCCAACGTCTTCCGCGACGATGCCCTCCACGCCACCGAACGCTTGGAAATCTTCAGCCTCTTCCTGTTCATGAAGCTCTGGGATGAAATGGCCGCCGAGGAGGAGGAAGCCCGGGGCACTCACCTGCCCGACGACCAGCAGCTTATCCCGGACCTGTACCGGTTCGGCTGTTGGGCACCAGACCCGGACGGTTATGCCAGGGAGCACGGCTTTTCCGACAGCATTGAGTTCTGCCGCCGCATGTTCCGAGACCTCGCACAGCGTGACTCCCATCACCCTACGGCTACCGACGTCCGGCGGCTCTTCGAGGACGTACTCTTTCCCCTGCGCTACACAACCACCGTTCGCGCCCTTGCCTCGCGCCTCCGTGAGCTGAACTTGCGCGAGATCATGGCCCGAGGCCTCGGTGAGCAGGGCGAACGCTACGATGTCATTGGCCACGCGTACGAGGATCTTCTTCGCAGGCACGGACAGGACAAGGAGTTCGCCGAGTACTTCACCCCGCGCCATATCGTGGACCGGATGGTGCAGATCGTCGAGCCGGGCATGGGCGAGACCATCTATGATCCCGCGTGCGGAACCGCCGGCTTCATCGTCAGGGCCTTCGAGTACGTCCGGGGCCAGATTGACCAGCAGCGCGTCTCCTATACCGAGAAGGAGCGGCGTATCCGTGACCTAAAGGAGAGGCACCTTATCGGTGTCGAGCATGTTCCCCTGGTCTTCAAGCTGGCGCTCATGAACATGATCCTGCACGGAGACGGCTCTGCCCAACTTCAGAACGACGACAGCATCTCCAACAAAGCCCAGGACGTGCACAAGGGCAAGTACGACATCATCCTCGCCAATCCGCCATTCGGCCCCACCAAGCAGGAGCGCATCGGAGACTTCGAATACCACATCAAGCTCTACGAGGCCCTGTTCATCCAGCACATGATGAACGCCCTGCGCCCCGGCGGGCGGGCGGCTGTCGTGGTCAAGGAGGGCCTGCTATTCGACTCCAAGGGCATGTTGCGCAAGATCTGCCGTCGTCTGGTGGAGGAGTTCGAGCTTCTCGCCGTGCTCAGCCTGCCCAACGGCGTCTTCAACCCCTACAGTGGGGCCAAGACCAGCGTCGTCGTCTTCCGGCGGCCTCTGGGCAAGGATGACATTCGGACCTCCAGGGTCTGGTTCTACGGCGTCGACAGCGACGGGCGTGATCTCGGTGCGACCCGCCGGCCCCTCCCCGACTTCGACACCGACGGCGACCTGGAGCACATGGTCTTACTCTGGCCGTACAACTGGGTCCACCAGCGTGATGGTGGTGTCAGGGCGATCCCCAAGGCGGACGACCTCGCGCAGTTCGAGAGCCAAACGTCCTGGTGGGTGACCGTCGAGCAGATACGGGAGACCAACTACAACCTCACTGCCGGGCGCTACTGCCCGCACGAAGCTGAGACGGTGGACTACCAGCCGCCCGAGGTGTACATTAACCGTCTGCTGGAGCTGGAGGATGAGATCACCAGCGAACTGCGGGACCTGCTGCTGATGGTGAGCCACGGCGACACTGGTGAGATGTCGCAATGAAGCCCTCGGAACACGCGAAGTACTGGCCAACCAAGAACCTGGGCGAGGTTGCCGAATTCCTCGATCACATCCGGCGCCCTATCAATGAGGCAGCCCGCCAAGAGCGCATCGCAGGCAAGAAACCCGAGGATCTCTTCCCATACTATGGAGCAAACGGCCAAGTCGGTTGGATTGATGATTACCTATTCGACGAAGACCTCGTCCTTCTAGCAGAAGATGCCGGACCTTTCGGATCCACGACTGAACCGATTGCCTACCCCGTTTCTGGGAAAACATGGGTCAACAATCATGCGCACGTACTACGCGCACTTCCCGGAATCATCACCCACGACTATCTCTACTATAGCCTGGTCATACGCCCGGATATTCTTCCATTAGTCTCCGGCACAACACGTTCGAAACTGAATCAGACCATGGCGAAGCAAATACCCATCCCCCTTCCCCCTCTTCCTGTGCAGGAGCGGATCGTGGCGATCTTGCAGAAGGCGGATGAGATACGGCGCAAGCGGCAGGAGGCCCTCAAGCTTGCGGACGACATCCTGATTGCTCTCTTCCACACCACTCTTGGCGACCCAGAGGGAGACACTGCAGGCTACGACGTGAGGCCGTTGGCACAGTTGGTCCGCGACCGGCGTGGGGTCAAGTGTGGCCCATTCGGAAGCCAACTACACATCTCGGAACTAACTGATAGCGGAATACCTGTGTTGGGTATTGACAATGTGGCCTCTAACCGGTTTATCGACACGCGAGACAAGTTTGTGACGCCCGATAAGGCCGCCCAACTAGCGAGTTGCCGAGTGAGCCCGGGCGACGTCATCATAACCAGGACTGGCACCGCCGGCCGCGCAGCTGTGGTTCCAGAGAACTTCCGGGGGGCGGTTATCGGCCCCAATCTCCTCAAGGTGTCCCCGGCCCCCGAGAGACTGCTACCTGAAGTCCTGTCGGTTGCCATCAACTTTAGTCCCGCCGTCATACACCAGATCCGGCGACTATCGCCAGGCTCAACAGTTGCCGTCTTCAACGTCCCCAACCTAAAGCGTATTCGCCTTACAATTCCGCCTATTGCCGTCCAACGGTCATTCCTCCGCCAATATGCCGCGATAGAGCAGCTGAGGGATAGTCTTGAGCACGCCCTCCAAGAAGCAGAGACCACCTTCCAAGTCGTCCTGCAGCGCGCCTTCACCGGCGAACTCACGGCCGAGTGGGAAGCCCGCAATGCCGACTGGATCACCCAGCGCCAGGCCTTCTACGAGCGCCTGCCTCAGCTTGTCCTGCTGGCCTTCCTCCACGAAAAAACCCAGCACGCCGGGCGCGCCGCCGAAGCCACAGTGCTCATCACTGCCCTCATGAAGTACGCCTTCCTGCTTCAGATGGAGGGGGCCAGCCGGCGGCGTCTTTACAGCTTTCTTCCCTACCACTACGGCCCCTTCGCTCAGGAGGTCTACAGCGATCTCGAAAGCCTTCAGGACCAGAGCCTGGTGGCGGTTAAAGAGGACAACGACAAGACCCGCATCAGCCTGGCCGACGCTGGCCGAGCCGAGCAAGCCCTGCAGGAGCTACCCGAGGACCTCCGGCAGGACGTGGCGACCATCGCAGCGGCCTATGGCGATCTGGACCACGAAGCGCTGCTCAATGTCGTCTACGACAAGTATCCTGCCTATACGAAGAAAAGCCGACGACGCCGGTAATTCCCTTCCGCTTCTTTCCGCCCCAAAGCCCCGATTTGCCCCAGGCTACTGCTTGGCTATTGCCCTAACTTTCGCTCTACGCGCTTCTATGGCCTTTGTGTGGTCTGCCCCTTTGCCAAAACAGCACCCGGCTGCAATTCTCGCGGCCAGGGCGCGACCGGGGGTAGACGCCTACGCTCCGGACCGGCTACCTCTGGGGCCTCGCCTCGTGCCCAAGGGTTGACATAGTGACGGACGATAGCTTATGATGATGGTGCATCCTGAGGTAAGAAACTCCGTGCCGGCAATGGCCGGTTCTCAGGTGCTTGACGGAGTTTCGACTCCTCAGGATGCCACCAGGGGGCCGGCCTTATCTATGGTCCCCGGATTACTCCAGCCAAGAAAGGGGCCGGAGACATGGCGGATAGCGCGACCACTTTCTCGATCCGGAGGGTACTTGTTGGGTTGGCCATAGGGATGTCGGGAGTAATCGCTATTGGGATGGTAATAGGAGCTATATGGGGGCGCGGTGGATCCGAGACGGAGGCGGGGGATGCGCCGGGCCAGACTGTCTCGGAGATCGTTTCTGCGACGGACCTCGCCATAGCATACGGACGAAATCAGGTCGCGGCGGACATTAGATTCAAGGACAAGATAATCATCGTGGGCGGTCGGATTAAGAGTATCGGCAAGGATGTCCACGACGGCCCATACGTCAGTCTGATCACGGGGGATTATACCACTGTGCGGTGTATGTTCGCAGACACGGATACCCCTGAGCTCAGCCGACTACAGCCATGGCAGACGGTGAGGATCAAGGGTAGGTGCGGCGGCTCTCCATATTCACGCATTCTCCTGCATGAATGCAAACTTGTCTGGTGACGCAGCCCGTCTGGAGCCTGCCAGAGTGTAGACGCCTGCGCTGCTGGGCCGGGCCGGCGGCCATCGCCGCACCGTGCCTGGCGACCTGTGGAGACGAGTGGCCGCGTCCGTGACCGTGATATAGTCGTTCATAGTTGCTGCCTGCCTACTCACCGGCCAGCTCAGGGCTCGACGTTGGGAGGAGAGTCCGGTATGCCCCGTTCGAGCTCGGGGAGCCCAAGTGATTTGCGGGCCGCGCTGCGCCAATGAGCCAGCGCTTCGGCTATTTCGTCCAGCGTGGGGCTCTTCTTTCTCATAAAATCCGGAAGCTCAGAGAGGAGGGCTTTGCAGGCGGGATCTTCCGCACCAGGGAACAGGATCAGCGCCTCACTCCATGCACGGGCCAGGTCCTCCGCATGCTCATCGCGCGCGGCAAATGGACTTTTACCAGAAGTAGCGGCGTACATCCTGAGTATCCCACTTATCCGAAAGTAGCAGTCAAGACGTTTGCTCCAGAGTGCATGGCGCAGCGGCGCTTCTCCGGCTAACTGTTTCGTGCTCGTAGCCAAGCTTTGGGTTTCCTTAGCAAGCTTCTGCGTTTCCTCAGCAAGCCTCCGCGTCTGGGCAGTATACGCGACGACCACAATAGCAGTCGCACCCAGGATGACTATAGCCCCCCAACCGGCGCGTCCACTCCATCTGTCGTCGGCAACCAATGCGCCTATGAACGCCAGCCCCACGAGTGCATATCCCCAGTCCCAGCTCATTGTCTCTGCCCTCCTGTCATATCTACCGCCTTAGCGGTTCTGTTCTATTCGGTAGCAGCTTGCTCCTTCGCCACAGCTCCCGGTTGTTCTGCTCACGCCCGGCCTGCTTGACGGTCAGCTCAAGGTCTGGCATATGGCTACCGTCGCCCACCAGCGTCATCGCCTAGCAGCGGTAGCAGCTATCTTCGCTGTGTTGGGAGGCCAACAGCTAAGAGTGCTCTATAAGTCAATGTCTTTGTCGGTTATCGGTGGAAGCCCGAATTGGCGGCGTCGTTTGTTTCGTCCCTCCACATCAGAGGCATCGGCCTCCATGGCCAGCCACGTATTCGTGGATTCTCTGTAGACGTACTCATAGCCATAGTGGTTGTGTAGTATGTCTGCCCACGTCATCCAAACCGTCTCTCCCTGAGGCGTGGGCACTATAGCATCTGGTGCTGGTGTGGTTTGACCCGGCATAAGTATGTCAGACACCACCTTAGAATACCTGCCGCCTTCTCCAACCGTTATGCGGACATCAAGCGCAGGTCCCGTACCTCTGTTCTTGATTTCGTTGATTACTGGTCCGTCAGTGGGACGTCCTCTTGTGATTATACGCACAACGGGATAGAGGCTTCCATGCACCAGCTTGTGGGTACCAATAGCCATGCGTCGTGTCTCGTCGGCTGTCCGGCGAGCTTGGTGGGCATAGCAAACCACCACCAGGGCCGTGACGCCAAGGATAACCACCGGCGCCCAATTCGCGGAGTCGTCTCGCGTGTGCCACCAGCCAACAAAGGTCGCTCCCAGAACTATTAGCAAACCAATTGTCAGAAGAAACCAAGGGTGCTGGATTACTCCTACGATCCGCAGCCAGCAGTGTCTTAGTGTGGTCATGGTCGGCAATCCCCTTCCGCTTCTTTCCGCTCAAAAGCCCCGATTTACCCCATGCTTAAGGGACGGGTCTCGTCATTTCGTCGCGTCTACGGGCCTCCTGCGGCTACTCTACACTTCCTACTCTCACGAAAGAGACTTGCTCAGCCAAGAGGTCCACGCCTGCCATTTCCCAACCCGCTTCCTGCCATGCCACCGCCTGCACATGCATGGTGCGCTGAGGATCCTCGTTAGCCCACCATTCGCCATACTTGCGGGCCGACGGTGGAAGGGCAGCTCCGATGATATCTTCGATTTGGTCAAACGACAGAACGATCCGATTTGCAGAACGATCTCTTAGATAGTCCCGCAATGGGTCATACTTAGCCATCATAACCGCTCCTGTGGACTGGTTGGACTATCCACTCAGGGCTTCGGGCAGGGCTGTCCCCTGCTCTTTGGGCAGTTTCGTTAGGGCCTCGGCAAGCATCTGCACCTCGTCGGCTTCGAGGCCCGCCTGGGCCGTGTTGGCACTTCTACGTCTTCACTGGTGGCACCTGCCCCGTGCGGGGGGGTTCCACACTCGTTGGGCCACTATTCTGCGGCCAGCGCCGCAAGCTGCTCCTGCAGTCCTGCAAGCTGCTGCTGTAACTCCGCCAAATCACAACCGCGGGCGCTATCACGAAGCACTGACAAGCTGCGTCCCGTGAATGCTTAGGAAGGCCGAGACCAGCAAGTTGCCGGCAGGAGAAAGCAGATATGACGTAGAAGTGTAGGACAGATGCCTAGCCACAGCCTAAGCTTGCGGGGTCCGGTGCAAGGAGGGCCTGACGACGGACACGATATGGTAGGAGGCTTACAGTCGAAAGGAACCGCGCAGAGGAAGAGAAACTGTCTGAGATCGGTTGGGAAGCGGGTACTTGATTCGGGACGCTAAGCTGGCCATGAATCTCGATAGTCACCCGGAGATTGAGGATTCAGCGAATGACTACACATCTGTCTGCAAGACTTGCATGGCATGACCGGGCTTGGGATGGACACGTGTGTGACGCGCCGCACTTGAACGCCCACTGCATCGTCCATGATCACATCCGCGACTCGCGGGATGACGATAAGGAGCGCAGGGCTGCAGGCACGCAGCTTGCCAAGCTGGACGGGTGGTTGCCACCTTGCTCCCGCGATCCGGCTGCCTATGCCTCCCGCGGTTTCGTCATCGTCCATCAAGATCCGGTCAAGTTTCGCAAGCTGCCGGCGGTCTCCGAGGACATCCCCCCCTACTCGTCATGCCCGGCTCCCTACCGCTGGATGCGCGAGGAGTTCTTCCAGGAGGTCTGCGAGGCGGAGGACCTATCAATCCGAGTGCCAGACGATCCTCGGAGCAACGGGTGGATCTTCGAGCCGGATCGCCAACGGGACCTCCTCAAACGGTTCTGGGGAAAGCTGGAGCTTCAGAGGTCCCTCGTCTTCTACTACTGCAACCACGGCAATCCTCTTGACGAGAATACGCCCCGCATCGTTGTTGGCGTCGGAAGGGTCGCCGAGATAGGGCCACAGCTTTACTTCGGGACAACAGCCGAGTACAAAGACCTGTATCCTCTCTGGTCGCGCCGAATCACTCAGGACTACCCCGGGCAGGGCATCCGCATCCCGTACCAAGAATACCTGCGGGATGGCCACGCCACTGATGGTATCATCTGCCGGGTCCCCAGGAACGCGTTGCTCCCCTTCTCGTATGGCGCGGAGCATGTCTCCGACGATGTGGCTGTCGCCATCCTGGAACGTGTCATCCAGTGCGTGGAGCGCGTCAATGCTGACGAGCACATCGCGGGTGATTGGGAACACTGCCTTGCGTGGCTCAACGACGCTCTATCCGAGACGTGGAGTGGCCGGGGCCCCTTTCCCGGCGCCGGCAGCGTACTCCAGTATCTCGGCTCCGCAAAAGGGACCTCGTTTCAGCGGACCGTCCTTGCACCTATGGCAAAGCGGGGCGAGAACCCATGGGAGTACGCCCAGTCTATCCTCGACGGGAAGGCCGAACCCGGCACAGCCTCCTACCAAGCCGGACTCCTCACAGCGCGAGAACGGTGGGGACTCCTCAAGTCCCGCCAGGCGCTCCTGTCGAAGCTGGCACGATTCGAGTTGTCTCCGGACCAGGTCCAGCGGATCGCCAATCCAGACCAGCGTGCTGATAGTGGCATCGACGCCACCGAGGACGAGCTAGTTGCGAACCCGTACATCCTTGCCGAGAGTGACCTCGGGATGGTGAATTCACACCCCGTGGCATTGGAGACTGTCGATCACGGTATGCGACCTGAGGGGAACGCCGCACTGTTTCCAGATGATGACAAAGTCTCCCACGACGACAGGCGGAGGGTTCGCGCCGTGGGAGTCGCGGCTCTCCAGGATGCCGCAAGCACCGGGGACACGGTACTGACTTTCGGCGACTTCCTGAGCCGCATCATCGACCGTTTCCCCGAGCGCAGAGCATGCCGACCGGATCGGGAGATCGTGCTGGCCGAGCGAGACTTCTATCAGAGGTGCCTCTGGATGGCCCTCGACTCTGATCCCGAGCTGGCTGCGCTCAAACACATCCAGGCGCTGGAACAAAGCATCGCCTCGACAGTCAAGCGGCGGGCCAAAAAGGTTAACTCCGAAGCCGATCCTCCGATTGACTGGCTCACCGGGCTGAAGGGGCTTTTCGGCGCACCGAAGTCCGACCGTGAACGGGCAGCACTCGACGAGAAGCAAAACGCGTTACGCACCCTGTTCTCTCGGAGACTGAGCGTGCTAACCGGAGGGGCTGGCACCGGGAAGACGTCGATCCTCAGTATATTCCTCCAAGAGTTGGATCGCGTTGAGGGGCGGCATGCGGCACTCTTGCTGGCGCCAACCGGGAAGGCGCGTGTTCGCCTAACCACGAAAGCCAAGCGCAATGCAATGACCATTCACCAGTTCCTGCTGAAACAGGGCTGGTTGGTGCCCGGCATCTTCGTGCTCAAGCCGGAGAGTGATGAGAGGCCCTACCCGGCGACGACCGTTATCATCGACGAGTGTTCGATGATACCGACGGACCTTCTCGGGACTTTGCTGTGCGCTCTCGACTCCGGCCCGTTGAGTCGTCTGATTCTTGTGGGTGACCCTAACCAGCTGCCGCCAATCGGTCCGGGAAGGCCCTTCGCCGACGTCATCGAGTGGCTGCAGAAAGAGCACCCCAGATGCATCGCTCCCCTCAGCGTCTGTATGCGTACCGACGATGAGACGGACTTTCCTGCCGAGAACAGCGTCGCTCTGGCCCTCGCCGACGGTTACCGTGCATCGGTCGTCAGCCCGGGCGACGACGAAGTCCTGGCCGCCGTCGCTCGGGGGGAGTCGGCTGGCGACCTCGAGGTCGTGTTCTGGGACAACCACGACGAGTTGCTCGCCAAGCTGAAAGGACGGATGGCGGACCTACTCGGAATCCGAGACGACGACTACCAGAGTTTCAATCGGTCGCTCGGGATCGACACGGAGGATTGGGCCCGCAGCGAGGCTTGGCAAATCCTCTCTCCCACGCGTGCCCAGCATTTCGGCACTGAGGATCTCAACCGCCGCATCCAACTGGAATACAATGGCGGTCTTATCGCCAAGGCAAAGAACCCCTGGTCCAAGGTGGCACGGCCGTTTGGAGAACAGGATATCGTCTACACGGACAAGGTGATCCAGGTCGTCAACCGCAGTATCAAGGGATGGCCGAAAGGCAAAGGCATAGACTATGTGGCGAATGGAGAGGTGGGAATCGTTTGCAGCACGGCGAAGGGTGACCGGGGGGACTACCTCAAAGCGGTGTTCTCGACCCAGCCTGACGTGTCCTACCGTTACTTCCGAAAGCAGGCCGAGGAGAACCTCGAGCTTGCCTACGCGCTGACGATCCATAAGGCTCAGGGAAGTGATTTCGAAGTTGTCTTTCTTATCATTCCACAGAATGCGTCAACCCTGTCACGGGAGCTGATGTATACGGGCCTCACACGCTTCCGGCGCAAGCTGGTCCTCCTGATCGAGAAGGACATCGAACCCCTCCGTCGGCTGCGTAGCCCGGATTGCTCGCACACCCGTTTGCGCAATACGCACATGTTCACGCTGGCCCTTCGGCCGGACGATCCGAAGCGACCTCACCCGGAGGCGCTCATCCACCGCACGCGGAAGGGGATCGCTGTCCGTTCGAAAAGCGAGGTGATCGTGGCAGACGTGCTCGATGCGCTTGGGATCAGCTATGAGTACGAGCAGCCGCTCCACTCGCGCACGGACCCGAAAGACTTCCGACTTCCCGATTTCACAGTCAGCTTCGAGGGCGACGTTTTCTATTGGGAGCATCTCGGCATGCTCAATGTGCCCAGCTACCGCGAGGCGTGGGAACGCAAGCAGGAGTGGTACGAGAAGAATGGCTTCGCAGATCGACTGATCACGTCCCAGGATGGGCCCGACGGAAGCATCGATGCGGCCTCGATTGAGCAGATCGCGCGAGCGCGGATTATTGAAGCGTAGGTTTGTGATTCAGCAGAAGCGGGTGGCTCCATCGGACTCAAGCAAGTGACCTTGCCTCCGAAAACGAGTCCAGGGTTAATGCTAGCATTTGAGGAAGAGGTCCTGGCGGCACGCAATCGGCCGGCTTCGTGGGCAAAGTTGAGGAAAGCTCCAGGAGGAGGTAAACAGCGGCCCAGTTCGCAGAGGCTGAGGTGCACGAGCGAGGGGCCAATTGGAGAAGCAGCCGAGGGAGCTGATGCCCGGTGAATGTGATAGACATTGGCGCCGAGATAGAAGCGTTTAAGCTGGACCTTGCTAACGATGCACGATATGCCCGAGAGGAGGAGGAAGTCATCGATCGTTTCCAGCCGATCTTTTGCCCTGAGAATCTCGATGGACTCAGGGCCGAGGACTTCAGAGCATTTCTCCGGTACAGGGACAACAAGCATTGGTGGGGCATTCAGCGGCAGGGCAGCCGCTTGACCAGGGACATGGCGCATCTGCGCCGTGCATTACACATCCTGCTCGATGAGGCCAGACCGATCCAAGGGCGCCTCGACCAGCTGTTCCCCAAGCATGGGCCGAAGCACATCAAGTTCCTGGGTCGGGCCGTGGCGACACCGATTCTGCTCGTTGCTTATCCCGACAAATACAGTGTGTATAACCGCAAGGTCAAGGTGATGCTGGAGCACTGTGGTCTGCACCCCGAGGGGCGGGGGTTAACGTTCGCCCAAATGTACGTCAAGGTAAACAACTTGCTTGGCGAACTGGCCCGCCGGCATGAGATATCCCGATTCCTGCTCGATTGGGTTTCGCACAGGGTGACCCTTCAGGTCGAAAAGGACAAGCGCGATCCGTCGCATTGGACGTCCGAAATGCGCCCTGAAGTTGGCCTGGAGTAAAAGCCCCCAAGGCCAGGCGGCACTTCGGGATACGCCTTGGGCTGGACCAAGAAGGTACCACTGATTGACTCCGACGTGACTCTCACGCTACTGGAGCCCAGATGACCAGAATCAGATTAAATGGCTCAGATGAAATCCCCCCAGGGACTGGTCAGGCGCTTCAACGATTCTTAGAGGGGACCACGCCGGTGGACTGGAGTGGGATACTAGGTCTCCTAAGGGAACTTTATGGAGGTGGGCTCAGCTTGCTTCCGGCTTGATGAATCTGACAGTGTAAGCCCAGAAGTTCCCATACGCCTGATCCAGTATGAAACCAGCCTGCTGCCCTTCCCTGACGGTGGTAGACTTCAGGCGCCGGCCTGGGCACGAGCGCCATCTTCCCAGAGCGAGCGATAGGCGCCGAACTCCCCGTCCCACAGCGGCTTGTCTACCCCGTAC
>JAUVXR010000051.1 GCA_030603495.1 bacterium | reverse complement strand
GAAAAGACAGTCTTCTTGCCACTGAACGTGTCAACGTTCTAAACTCCTAGTGTCGTCTTCGGTGCCTGCGGACGAGGGGTCTCTTTTCTGGGCCGTCTTGCGACGTATCTCTTCCATAAGGGCATGAGCTCTGTCAAGCGCCGCCTGCTCTTGGGTGTTGCGCGGGGCATACCACGGCTGGCGTACCTTCCAGGTGATAGTCGCACAGATAGGCTCAGCGCGGAAGGCACCCGGGTCGAATAGTTCGTACTCCTTGAACCGGGTAGGCTCCTCCTGGTAGCACGACCAAACGGCATCCTGCACCAGTTTCGCATCACCTTCGTTTAGCAGGTCTATCATGCGGATCTGGCGGCGAAAGCGCTTGATAGATTCCGGAGGGGTGTCGTACAAATAGGGCGCTGTTGACTCTACCACACACATTCGCCGGGCGCTGCGCTGCCGAAAGGGATGCCCAGAATGACGCAGAGTACTATCCACAGTGCAACATATTCTGACGAAAGGCGAGCTTCGCTATGCCGTTTCCTGGTCGTTCACGTCATGGGTTCGCCTGGGGACGAATGTACTCCGCGAAAAGCGCGCCCGGCGGGCAGGGGCAACAGCCCAGGCATCCGTGCATCTCGTCCTGCATGACCTTGAGCGAGGCCGTCAGGCTTGTCACATCCTGGGCGGCATCCATCTCGAGCTGCGTGAGAAATCCCTGCAGGCAATCGCAGGACCAGCATTCTTCTTTGTGTACCGACTGCCTGAGCCGCTCCATCAGTGTTCTCACATCGTTGGCTGTCGGGCTGCGTTCCATGCTTGTTCTCTGTTAGACTGTAGCCAAGAGGTAAAAGCCAACTCCCATAAGGACTATGCCGCCTGAGATTCTAACAACTGTGGCCACTTTGTTCGTCTTCAGACCCGACTTCCCCAAAGACAATCCCATGAGAATAGCCGTCAGCGGTAAACTGTACCCGATCGCAAAGGCGCCCAGGATCGCTGCTCCCCACAACGTGTGGCCCTGCAAAACGGCGACTCCCAGAGCTACGGGGAGCAAAGGACTACAGCCCACCGAGCAGCCAGTCGCGGCCCCCCCGACCACCAGGCCAAACACGGCCGCGCTAAGCAGCCCTGCGGCGGGCCTGGCCCGCTCCTTGGAAGGCAGGGTGGGTAGTCTAAACGGCAGCAGGTTGAGTGCCGCAAGACCCAAGAGGATCGCGGCTACGCCCGCGAAGATCTGCCAGTATCTTCCCATCATCGTGCCCGCGACCTGACTGATGAAACCAGCCACGGCGCCAAGAACGACAAGGGCAATAATGGTCCCGACCATGAAGAAAAGCCCGGCAAACAGTGTGGTGCGGCGGTCGGCATCCTCGCGGGAGGCAGAGTATCCGGCAATCGCGCCAAGCGCGGCGATGTTGCAGCAGGAAGTCACTGCTGCGAGCATGCCAACAAGTGAGAAGACGGGCAAGACAACGATCGTAACCTGGGACGACTCCACGGTCTGTCTGATCCATTCCTGCATCTTCGCAGTCCTCGCCTACGGGCAGCAGCCGGACGATGCACCAGGTGTCACTCCGCAAGAAGACGGCGTCGATGCCTGAACATACGCCCCAAGTAGTCTGCCCTCGGTGATCTCGCCCGACACTTCCGCCACACCAGAACCCCGGCCCATAACAACGATGCTGGGAAGCGTCTCGATTGAGAGGGCTTCGATCAGCTGGGCCCGTTCGGGTGCCTCGTCCTGCAGGGTGAAGGCCGCAACTCGTGCGCCTCCTGCCGAAATCTTCTTCAGCGCTTCTTCAACTTGCCCGCTAGCTTGCTCTGCCGCATCCTGGCTCTTGCCGGGCAGGAGGATGAACACGGCATCCTGGTCGGCAGCGACCTCATTGAGAGCCGACAGAGAATTCAAGGCTGTGCCGCACACCACCGGGGAGGCCTCGTGTGGTTGTTCGCTCCCGGCAGAGCTCGTTGGAGCAGCATCTGTGCCGTCTGTTCGTGGGGCAGCAGCGAATTGTTGGGTTGGGGCACCTTCCGAAGGGGCCCCGCTCAAGAGAGAAGAACGCACCGTAAGCCCTACTGCTACCAATAGCACGCTGGCCAAAACTGCCACTTTCACCTTTTGCAAGGTCGTCTCACTCCTCTCGCGACGGTTTCACGGCTGAGATCCGCACCGAGCTTACGCGTCCGGCTAGCTGGGGGGCGCGTTCCGCGAGTGCCAAAGCGACATCGCTAGCGCCCTCGGGCGAGCAGCACTCGCCACTCATGCCCCTGATTGTGTCCTCGTCATATGTCAGCTTCTCCGCTATCTCGACCTGCCGGAATCCGGCGGCCCGGATCGTTTCCAAGTACTCTTGCTCCTCGGGAGCACCACCGATGCATCCGGCCCACGCGGCCATATCCTGCCGAATCTCGGCGGGCAACCCGTGCGTCACGATATCTGAGACCATCAGTTTTCCACCGGGCCTCAGGACACGGTACGCCTCGCCGAAGACCTTGCGCTTGTTCGGGGCAAGGTTGATGACACAGTTTGATATGATCCAGTCGCATGAGTCGTCCTCTACCGGCATCTGTTCAGCGTCCCCCCGGCGGAACTCGACGTTCTCCACCCCAGTACGCCTGGCATTGGCGCGGGCAGCTTCAATCATCTCTGGCGTCATGTCAAGCCCTATGACCTTTCCGTTCGGGCCGACTTTCTTTGTGGCCAGGAGCGCGTCAAGCCCGGCTCCTGAGCCGATGTCGAGAACCACTTCGCCCTCCTTCATCTCGGCGAATGCGACGGGGTTGCCGCATGCGAAGGTGGTCTCTCGCACCCCGTCAGGAAGCCCTTCGAGTTGCTCGTCAGTGTAGCCTGCCAATTGTTCAATGGTCCCGGTGGAGCCGCAGCAGCCGGTGCCCGCTGTTGTGATCAGCTCGGCGTAGTTCTTCTTGACCGCCTCCTTGATGACCTCACCCGGGTCTGTCTGCGGACAACAGGTCGCGCCGGTGTCTAAACAGCAGCTTCCCCCGCCGACGATTCTCCTGACCAACTTCTTTATCCAACTCATGCCCTTACTCCCTCCGTTGCTTGCGCACGGGCTGTTTGGTTGGTAGCACAGCACTTTTCTCTTGTCATCTCGACAGCGTCAACCAGCAGCTCAAGTGTAGAGATGACCTCTGGCAGCCGCTTCTTTGGAATAGCTCCGAAGACGCTGTTCCAGGAACGCTGGTAGCATTCTTCGAGCTCTTTGACCTTCTCCTCACCCCGCACCGTTGGCCGCACGCAGACGTTGCGCCGGTCGGCTGGGTTTGTCGTCCTCTCGGCCAGGCCATCCCGCACCAAGTTGTCAATAACACGCGTAGCCGTCCCCGCGGAAACGCCGAGCGCCTCTGTCACGTGACGCATCGCTAGCGGCTCCGCTGTCTTCAGAGCGAGCAGGGCGAGGCCCTGCCCGGTGGTGACTCCGCAACATCTCATCTCGCTGTTCTCCACAATGCCCAGCGAGCGTACCAGTCTAAGAAGCAGGGCGCCACCAACCTTGGCTTCGCCAAGTGTAGTTGCCCTCATTGCCGTTACTCCTCAGGCGCGCGTAATATCCTTTGACTATGCAATGATTATACACTACAAAGGCCTGCTTGCCAAGTCTTATGACTGATGATGAGCGGAGGTCGTGGCGCTTTGGTCAAAGCAATTGCGCCCTGTACGCCAAACCCCCTTTACAAATGGCAGGCGGAATTATAGAATATATATAACTGGCCCGCACTGATGTCGGCCAGTCTAGCGTTTGAAGTCGGGAATCGCTTCGGTGTGGCACTGCTGTTTCGCGGGAGGTAGTATCATGACACTGTGTGCTGTAGCAAATCAATATGCGCCTGACATGGACAAACCAGTGATGCGCATTGGGGCTGTGGCCGAGCTGCTAGGCGTGTGTGTAAGAATGGTGAGAATCTACGAGGAGAGGGGACTGGTTCGACCCAAACGCAAGAACAATCAGCGCCTGTACAGTTTCAACGATGTTTGCTGGCTCGCCCGCATTCGCGAATTCATAAATGAAGAAGGCTATGATATAGACGAGATCGGCCGTCTTATATCACTGCCCGCGTGCTGGCAATTGAAGAATTGTCCGGAAAACCTCCGGACAGATTGCCCCGTTACTGAGTCACCCGGCAAGCAATGTTGGGAGGTTGCCAAGCAACAGGGCCGGTTTCCCAACTGCTCTACTTGTCAGATCTATCGCATTGCCACCGAGAGGGATACGCAATAAGGGAAGTTATGAATCGCATAGCCGTGGCAATGAGTGGCGGAGTTGACTCTTCAGTAGCTGCCTGGCTGCTAACTCAAGAGGGCCATCAGGTCATCGGTGTGACAATGAAGTTGATCGAGGCGGGTTGTGCCCGAGAGTATCCGCAGACAGGGTGCTGTTCACGCGAGGCAATATACCGGGCTCGGACTACTTGCCACCACCTGGGCATTCCCCACTATACCCTTAACTTTGTAAGGGAGTTTGAGCAGGATGTTGTCCGGGATTTCCGTGAGGCCTATGCCAACGGCAGAACCCCTAATCCGTGCCTGCGATGCAATGAAAAGGTGAAATTCGGCGCTCTACTCCGGCTACTAATGACAGCGTGCGGAGTTGAGTATGTAGCCACCGGACACTATGCAGTCTGTCAGCACAGCAATGGCCGAGTGTCCCTGTTGCGGGGGGCTGACGGCACTAAAGACCAGTCCTATGCGTTGTATGGTCTAACCCAGGACCAGCTTTCTCATGCACTGTTCCCTTTGGGGAGGCTTACCAAGAAGGAGGTCCGGAAACTCGCTCACCAACATAGTCTGCCAGCTGCGGAAACCCCCGAAAGCCAGGACTTGTGCTTTGTTCCCGATGGCAACTATCGAGACTTTCTCATCGAGCGCATTGAGCCGAGCCCCGGACTAATATATGATCAGACGGGCCGGACAATCGGTCATCACGATGGTTTGCACAACTACACAGTGGGGCAACGCTGTGGTCTGGGGGTAAACTCTCTACAGGCACTTTACGTGATCGACTTGGATCCAGGAAACAACACAGTGACAGTAGGACCCAGGGAAGAGCTGCCGCGCCATTGGTGTGTGCTCAGAGATGTCAATTGGGTTGGTTTGGCTGCGCCGCGCACCGGCCAGTCCGTGGAAGGCGAGGCCGAAGTCCGTTATCGGTCAGCGCCCACGTCTGGGTCGCTGACAATGATATCCGATAGCACTGCGCGCGTGCATTTGCCGAACAACTCGAACACCTTGACGCCTGGCCAGTCCCTGGTCCTCTATCAGGGTGATGTGGTGGTGGCCGGGGGAGTGATCGAGAAAGCGTGGAATTGAAAGAGACATGCCCCGGTGCTGTTGGCAGGGCCCGATCAGGACCGGCGTGTGCCACTCAATGGAGTTGCCCTGGCGGATGCGGGTTGTGTTGTGGCGCCGCTGATTTAGCCGCATCGCAGTCAATTTGCGGGCTGGTGGCAGCAGACCCTGAGCGTAGCCGCCGTTTCTATGATCCCTGCTGTTGGTCCTGGGAGCAGCTAAGGCAGTTAATAGTCTCACCGACCCAGGCAGGTTTTCATGCTGTACACGTGCCCATCACAGACAACGGTGAGATTGCCGCCGCGGATGGGACCTTTGACATAGCTGTCCTGGGCCTTGTTCCCACTACTCGAATGCTGGATGCCGTCGTCCAGAGCCTGGTTCGCTGTGTCCGGCCCGGAGGCCTAGTGGCAGCACTGCAACCTCCTCTTACTGGTTGCCAGTCTGCAGGTGCGCAGACGTCCACAATGGCAGCCTCCGATGCGGCGAAGTGTGTCGAGCTTTTGCGCAAGCATGGTTGCCGAAATATATCCATTCTCAATGAGTCGGACCCCCTATGCCCCGTGAAGGATCCGTGCGACGAGCCTGGTACTGACTGTAGAGGTATCGGCAGTTGCAAGCCAGCACATCTATCTGCCGTGGTGGCACAAGTCGAAGCACCTGAGAGGAAAGGTAGTCTGTGAACGACAGGAACGCAAAGGTGGGGAAATTGAGCAAGGCCCTCAAGGAAATGGGCAGCGTGCTGGTGGCCTTTTCGGGAGGAGTGGATAGTAGTTTTCTGCTGGCCGCTGCGGTTGAGGCCGTGGGTGGGAAGGCGGTAGCCGCCACAGCTCAGTCAGAACTATATCCTGAGGAAGAGCTGGAGCAGGCTCGCACCATAGCAAAGCAGCTCGGGGTACGCCATATTATATTTCAAAGCGACGAACTTACCGCCCCTAACTTTGCCGACAACCCGCCCGACCGATGCTACTACTGCAAGAAGGAGCTGTTCGGCAAACTGCAGCAGATTGCACAACAGGAGGGGCTGGCGTGGGTAGTCCATGCTGCCCAGATGGACGACCTTTCTGACCATCGCCCCGGATTTCGGGCTGCCGACGAGCTGAGTGTGCGAGCACCGTTAATAGAAGCTGGCCTAACCAAGGACGACATCCGGGCTATATCCGAGGAATGGGGCCTGGAGACCTGGGACAAACCGGCCATGGCCTGTCTGGCCTCACGGTTTCCCTATGGCGACCGTATTACCGCGTCCAAACTCCAGCAGGTGGCGGTGGCCGAACAGGCCTTGCGACAGATGGGCTTCCGGCAATTTCGCGTGCGTCACCATGGACAGGTTGCCCGAATCGAGCTCCCGGCCGAGGAGCTGTCCCACCTGCTCCAGGAACCTCAGCGCACTCAGATAGTGGATAAGCTGCGGGCAGCAGGATTTACCTACGTCACAGTTGACCTGCACGGGTACCGCTCAGGGAGTATGAACGAGGTGTTGTCCAACACTGTTGCCGAACAGGCCCAGAGTCAAGGCCCCAGACATGCGACTTAAGGTCATAGCTTGTGAAGTTGTCAGGATGGAGGTCGAGGCGCTCCTGGCCGAGGCTGGCGGGCCTCGCGCAGAACATGAAGTCGAAGTGCAGACTCTTGAGGTCGGCCTGCATGAGAAACCCGAAAAACTTCACGAAGAGGTCCAAAGGGCAATAGACGCGACCGAGGCGGGTTTCGACTACATTCTGCTGGCCTACGGAATATGCAGCAACGGGCTGGCAGGGATTGTTGCGCGCGACGTCCCGCTGATCATACCCCGTGCGCACGACTGCATCACCTTTTTCTTAGGCTCCAGGGAGCGGTATCAGGAAGAATTCACCCAGCATCCCGGGACGTACTACTATACTTGCGGGTGGATCGAAGACAAGGAGAGCTACCAGGAAGAGGAAGAGAGTATGATGCGCTCGCGGCAGGAGGCGGCCCACCGGGCGCGCTTCGAAGAGTACGTGCAGAAGTACGGGGAGGATAACGCGCGGTATCTCATGGAGGTCGAGTCGACCTGGGAGCAGCACTACGACCGCGCCGCATTCATCAACGAGGGTGTCGGGGATATCCCCGCCTACCGGCGCTTCACTTGTGAAATGGCAGAGTTGCGCGGCTGGCAGTACGTAGAGATAGCGGGCAGCGACCGGCTGCTGCGGGCATTGTTGGGCGGTCCATGGCCTGAGCAGGACTTTCTGATCGTGCCGCCTGGCAAGCAGACCACCGAACGCTACGATGGTGGTATTATTGGACTGACCGAGAGTTGACTGGCGTGCGAGCTTGCTATCACCCCGGTCCGGGCTCTCGTGCAGCTCCTGTGGCGCAGCCAAGCTGAAGCAGTGAAGTGTCTGACTCAGGCGGTACACCAGGGACAAAGTGAGTCTCCATGGCCTGCGCCAATCCCTCGCCTAACTCCTCGCCAATATTCGTGAACGTCCTGACGTAGCCTTATCTGTCTCCTCTTGACCTACCGACTTTTGGTTCATTTTCGTGGGCCCTTGACATAGCCGCACTCGCCAGTTATACTTTATCTGCAAATGGCTCTGAACAGAGCGAAGGAGCAGTGGGTCTAGCACCAGTGTAAACATACTTCCGGTGAACCATGTCGGCACAACCAGAACCAGAACATAGGAGGAAGAGATATCTTGGACAGCATTACCTTTAGCCCAGTGCGCGAGAAGGACGTAACGCGGGCCATTATCCAGGGGTTCACGCGTCAGTTCGATGACTATGTCGAGAGCGATGTCATTATTGTTGGCGCCGGGCCCAGCGGCCTGATGGCCGGGAAGGAATTGGCTGATGCCGGCCGCAAAGTTGTTATAGTCGAGCGCAATAACTATCTGGGCGGCGGCTTTTGGATAGGCGGCTACTTGATGAATAAGGTGACGATTCGCAAGCCGGCGCATCTTATTCTGGAAGACCTCGGTATCCCATACCAGGAGGTAACCGAGGGCCTATGCACAGCCGACGGACCACACGCCTGCTCGAAGCTGATCGCCGCAGCCTGCGATGCCGGAGTGTTTGTGGTCAATATGACATCGTTTGAAGATGTCGTGACCCAACAGCCCGGCAGAGTCAACGGCGCGGTGATTAACTGGACGCCGGTGGAGGCGTTGCCCCGCCAGATTACCTGTGTGGATCCAGTGGCCATTGAGGCGGAGTTGGTTATAGATGCTACGGGCCACGACGCGTGTGTGATGAGGAAACTGGAGGAACGTGGTCTGGTGGAATTGCCCGGTTACGGTGCCATGGACGTAGGCCGCTCCGAAGACGAAGTGGTCGCAAGGACTGGCGTGGCATACCCGGGCGTGATAGTCTGCGGCATGGCTGTAGCTACCACCTATGGGCTGCCTCGGATGGGACCGACCTTTGGCGGCATGCTCGAATCAGGTAGAAAGGCTGCCCAGGTAGCCATAGGCTTACTCACAGAGTCCCGTACCGCGACCACGGCCCCGGTGCTTGCGTGACGGCGCCAGCAGGCCACTGAGACGCATTCCATAGAGGGTTCCACAAACCCGTTAAGCTCAGCACTGCCTTTGGTTACAGATAATCTGCAAGCGGCCTTGACATAATTCGTGCGATGTGCTATGATTAGTGTGTCTTTAAGGTAAAGATAGTGGAGCAACAATGATCAACCATACTCGGTCACAATCCTGTTGCTGTATGGCTATGCACTAGCCGCTGGTGCGCCACGCTCGGCGTGGACGTACCCAGCGGCCCATAGGGCAGGCGGGATAAGACCGAGGCCTGAAGTTGGCGTGTTTGGGCTTGTTTGACCCCCTCACATCTCTTCTCAGTGTCCCTGCGTCTTTCCCCGTGCTGCCGTGACTTTCGCAATAGGCTGATTTCCATCTGACAGAGGATAATGATAGACTGGTCGTGAACCATATAATGGCATGGGGAGCAACGTTTGTGCCGAGAGGAGCTGTCTATACATGTCTCAGCCGAGAATTGCCGAAAGCATAGACCGACTGATCGGAAACACGCCGCTTGTTCGTCTGCGGGCGGTGACTGGCGGCGTCGAGGCGACTGTTCTGGCTAAGCTCGAGGCCTTCAACCCGGGCGGCAGTGTCAAGGACCGGATCTGTCTGGCAATGATAGACGCCGCCGAGCGCGAGGGTCTGATCGAGCCGGGGAAAACAACGATCGTAGAGCCGACCAGTGGCAATACAGGCATCGGCCTGGCGATGATAGCCGCAGCTCGCGGATACTCTCTGGTGCTGACTATGCCCGAGACTATGAGCATAGAGCGACGGCGGCTGCTGGAGGCGTATGGAGCTGAGACAGTGCTCACCTCTGCCGAGGGGGGAATGACTGAGGCAGTACGCAAAGCCGAGGAGCTGGTGACGCAGACTCCTGACGCTTTTATGCTCCAGCAGTTCAAAAACCCGGCTAATCCCCGCATCCACCAGGAGACTACTGCCGAAGAGATCTGGCGGGACACGGGCGGGGAGATAGACGTGTTCGTAGCTGGTGT
>JAUVXR010000026.1 GCA_030603495.1 bacterium | reverse complement strand
AGGTCTCCATGGTGAACGACGACAATATGGACAACCACTTTCTCGATGAGGTTGGCCGTTTCCCAGAGATAGAGGAAGACGACCCACCCCTGCATCTGTTGTGCACCGAGTATCCACCTTCGCGGCATTGAGGCAGCGGCGGTGGACAGGCCTGGCCTGCGGCGGTGACTACGCCGTCATCTTCCGCCACGGGGCGCTGCTCAAGTACGTGAAGATGGCCGAAGCCCCCGAAGCTCTCCTGGATGAAATCCACTCACTGGAGTAAGAGGTATGCCCATATCTGACCGGGAGAACTTCCTCAGGACGCTGGAGTTTCGCGACCCCGAATGGATCCCCACCTGGATTAACTTCACGGCAGCGGCTCGCAATAAGTACAAGGAGGCATTGAAAGAGATACTGCTGCGTCATCCGACGGTTTTTGGCGATGTGGCAAAAGCGACTATTGACTGCCACGAATACACCGGGCAGGACCAGGAAGGATACACCACGGACAACTGGGGCTGCGTCTGGCGGAACGTGCAGGGAGGCATATTGGGCCAGGTCGTAGACCCTCCGATAGCTGATTGGGACGCGCTGGCCACCTATGAGGCGCCCGACCCCCTGGTTAATGCCACGACGCCGGTATTCGGCGAGCGCGACTGGGACAAAATCCCCAAACAGATCGCTGCCCAGAAGGAGCGGGGCGAGCTTACCATAGGCAGAGGCGAGTGCCTCTTCGACCGCCTCTATTACCTGAGGGGTTTTGAGAACTTAATGATTGATTTCGGCACTGACGCCCCTCAGTTGCCCGCATTGATTGAGATGCTCACCGACTACGAAATGAAGCTGGTCAACCGGTGGCTGGAGATCGGCGTAGACCTCATGCACTTCCACACCGACATCGGCACCCAACAGGCGCTGATGATCAGTCCGGCCAAGTTCCGCCAGTATATCAAGCCGATGTTCAAGCAGATATTCCACACCTGTCGCCAGGCCGGCACGCACGTCTATCTGTCCTCAGACGGTCACCTGTTGGAGATTGTGAATGATCTGATCGAGTGTGGCGTCTCGATGCATGACCCGCAGATCGGTGCGAACACCCTCGCAGGCATTGCTCGAGCCTACAAGGGAAAAATGGCGGTCAAGCTCGACCTGGACCGGCAGAAACTCCCCTTCTGGTCACCCACGCAGATCCGCAGCCACATAGAGGAAGTGGTGAAGAGTCTGGGCTTGCCCCAAGGGGGCTTGGGCATCTGGGCGATGTTGGAAGCCGATGTCCCCTTAGAGAATATTGAGGCCATCGCCTGGGCCATGGAAGAGTTTCGTGCCTATTGGTGGGACGGTAGAGGAGGATAGAGGCAAAGAAGATAGACATCGGCCTGGCCTGTGGCGGCGACTACGCCGTCATCTTCCGCTGCGGGGAGCCTCTACGACGCAGCAAAATGACGGAGGCTGCCGAGCAACTGGTTGCTGAAATCCACGCACTCGAGGCCGCAACCTAAGCGTGTCTGCGCGCTCGCCGTACCGTACCCATGACTACCTCGCCTGGCAGCAGGGCAGCTTCAGCGGAACCTTGCCCACGTACACGCCCAGAACCGCGCTGCGGGGGAGGTCGTACACGGCAGAGTGCTCGCTATTGTCTCCGACCAAACGGACCTCGCCATCCGTCAAGTCGAGGACTCTCTTGACGACTAAGCCATCGGCGCCCGCGTCAGCCAGGACAATACTGTCTGGTTCAAAGTGGCGTCTGATAAACAGCAGCCGCTCGCCGGGATCAAAGGTGGGCTGCATAGAGATACCGTCCACCTGAATCAGCCGAACCAGCGGGCGCTTGCACAGTATACAGGTCAAGTGCAGGACTGCTATTAGCCCGACCAGAACCAGAAGTACCTTGGCTATTCGCAGCAGAATCCGCATGTAGTCCGCTCCCGGCGCACAACTGCGCTCGATGAGTTTTTAGGGACACCGGCAGCGCCGTCTCACTCCTCTATCATCTCTCCGATTTGCCGTAGCCAACCTTCGATGTCCCCATCTGGATCGCTTTCGCATAGACGCTCAGACGTCATCGCTTCTGCAGCCTGGGTGTTCAGGTGGTGCTTCGCCTTGCTCTTCTTCTTGCCGCGTTTGTCGTCGTCGACTTCCGCCCACGGCTTGGTGTCAGGCTCAGCTTCGTGGATGGCACGCGCGACCTCCAGCGGAACGTCTGTGTCGTCTGAGATCTCGACAGCAACGTCGAGGACCTCCCGGATAGCGTCAGGGTGTAGGTAGTTCTCCATCTCCCGCTTTTGGGTCAGAAGAGCCCAGGAGCCATCATCCCGCGCGTTTATTTCCTCGACAGCATTCTGGTACTGCGGCGGGTCGTCGTCATCCCGATCGTAGATATGTACTTCTGGACGTCCGAAATCCTTTAGATAGTGACGATGTACCCACTGGACTAGGTTCTGACCGCCGAGTGGAATGTACGCAACCCTCGGATCGCTTCGGATATCCGGCAAGGTGGGATCGTGATTGTGGAGCATCTTGCTGACGTGCTCCAGAAAGCTTATGTCGTTCGGACCTTCAAGGCAGAGGAACACTCTGACTCGGTTGTCAGGGATGACGCCGAGTTCTTCTGCTATGACTTCATAAATGTCATCCTCGCCCGTATGCACCTCCACGATCCCTTCACTATCTATGGTGACGTGCCCCAGTGATGCCACTGGCAGTAACCCGGCAAGACCTGGCACGTGGGTTGTCAGAATGACTTGGCAAGCCTCGTGTTGGGACAACTCAGCTAAGGCCTCCACGAGCATTCGTTGGTTATGAGGATGTTGCGACGTCTCGGGTTCCTCGATAGCATAGATAATCCCGGCGGACTCGTCCTCGTCGCGCTTTCGCTCTGCTGTGGCCCTGAAGAAGCTAAGCAGGATCAGTCTGCGAACGCCGCTTCCTCGCTTATTTATGGGAATCTGATCGTCCGCTGTGAGGGTGAGCTTGAACAGGTTCGCCCACTTTGGCTCCTCTTTGAACTCTGGCCAGAGTTCACTTGCGAGATTTTGGTCCATTTCGCGGAGCTTGTCCAGAGTTGCCGTGGCGACGTCTTTCGCTCGCTCCTGAACTGCCCTCTTTATATCCTCAAGCTCCCCTTCCACTTCCCTAAGTGCTTCTTTTACAGCGGCTTTCATCGGGTCCTGTACTTCGTCATCTTCATCCCGGCTGGGTCTGTCAGCTCGGAACAGCGCATAAGTCGGAAGCGACTGTTGGAGTTTATCCCAGACCTTCTTCGCGTCTTCCTTGTCCAATGGCAGCTGGAGTGTGTCCAACTGGAGGTCATCAAAGTCCTGCCAGATAGCCTTCCTCATCGGAGGGTTGGCGCTTTGGCTGACGCCCTCTGTGGCGATCCTCCGGTCTGTCAACCGTTGCTGGAGCTCGCCCCTCTTAAGCTGAAGCAGGTCATCCGCCTGCTCAGCCGTCGGATGAGAGCAGACTGCGTAGACCGATTCCTTCGGTTTCTTCGGGTTGCAGTTCCATACTTTGTGGATTTCTAGGTCGCCTTCCGCGTTCAGGAGATACTCGTCCCGCAGATTGGTTGTTGATGTAGCGTCCAGCACCAGCTCATCCGGGAGGTCCGTGAATACGCAACCAATCCGCACGTCTGCAGGGTCGCCGTGGACACAAGCATCCAATGGCTCCATCTTTATCGCGTCGCTATTGAAGAAAATGTCCAAGGCTTCTAGGATACTGGACTTGCCTACGTCATTCTTGCCGACAAAGGCGGAGAGAGCCTCTATCTTGATACGGGTCTCTGCGTGATAGCAACGGAAATTCTTGAGCACAACAGCCTTTAGCTTCATGGTGTATCCCCTCCGAACTGAGAATACTTGTTCATTTCCGCCAAGCCGAGTATCATTATATCACTGCCGGAGCGGGGGTCAAGACGAATAAGATTCAGGAGGCATCAACTTGCGAGCGACACAGTATTATGCGCCGACGCTGAGACAGGCGCCGGCCGAAGCCGAAATTCCCAGTCATAAGCTGCTGGTGCGCGGCGGGTTCATCCGCCCGCTGACCTCCGGCGTCTTTACCTACCTGCCGCTGGGCCTGCGCGTGCTGCGCCGGGTCGAGCAGGTCGTCCGTGAGGAGATGAACCGCGCCGGAGCCCTGGAGGTCTTTATGGCGGTGCTCGAGCCTAAAGAGCTGTGGGAGCGCACCGGCCGCTGGGACAGCTTCCAGCCCCAGCCGCTGCGCACCGAGGACCGCACCGGCCGCTGGTTCTGCCTGGGGCCGACCCACGAGGAGGTCATCACCGACCTCGTCGCCCGCGACGTCAGCTCCTACAAGCAACTGCCCCTGACCCTCTACCAGATTCAGACGAAGTTCCGCGACGAGATCCGCCCGCGCGGCGGCCTGATACGGGTCAAAGAGTTCACCATGAAAGACGCCTACAGCTTCGACATTGACGAGGCCGGGCTGGCGCGCTCCTACCAGGCGATGTACGAGGCGTACGTGCGCATCTTCGCGCGCCTGGGATTGGCGACGCTGGTGGTGCAGGCGGAGGCCGGCTCGATGGGTGGCAGCGATACGCGCGAGTTTATGGTGCTGAGCGACAGCGGCGAGGATACCGTCTTTGTGTGCGATAAGTGCGACTACGCCGCCAACGCCGAGTGCGCCACCAGCCGGCTGCCGGAAGCTGACTCCGAGACAGAGCCAGCAGATGACTACCAGCGAGTTGACACACCGGGAGCTACGACGATCCAGGCAATTTCCGAGATGCTGGGCACGCCGCCGACCAAGCTGCTCAAGACGCTGCTGTACCGGGCGGATGAGCGCTTTGTGGCGGCGCTGGTGCGCGGGGATCGGGAGCTGAATGAGATCAAGCTCCAGCGCGCGACCGGCGCGGATGAGTTGCGGATGGCCACTGCCGAGGAGATACTCGCGCTTACCGGTGCGCCGGTTGGCTTCAGCGGCCCGGTGGGGCTGCCCGACGAAGTCGAGATAATCGCCGACCGCGAAATCGAATTCCTGGGTAATGCCGTAGTCGGCGCGAACGAAGCCGATGCACACCTGGTTGGTGTGAATGTCAGCCGCGACTTTGCGGTGAGCCGCTACGCTGACCTGCGCCAGGCGGCCGCCGGTGATCCCTGCCCGCAGTGCGAGACCGGCAGGTTGGCGACGCGGCGCGCCATCGAGATGGGCCACATCTTCAAGCTGGACACCAAGTACTCCGAGGACCTCGGCGCGCTCTACACCAGCGAGGACGGCGAGCAGCGGCCGATGGTGATGGGCTGCTATGGGATCGGCGTGAGCCGGGCGCTGGCGGCGATCGTCGAGGAGCACCACGACGATGCCGGCATCATCTGGCCGCTGGAGGTAGCGCCCTTCGGCGTGGTCATCCTGCTGCTCGACCCGGAGAACGCGAAGCTGGCCGCAGTTGCCGAAGACCTACTCACTCAGCTTGAGGCCGCGGGCTATGAGGTCATGCTCGATGACCGCGACGAACGCCCGGGTGTCAAGTTCAAGGATGCCGAGTTGATCGGCTACCCGCTGATCGTCGTCGTTGGCAGGAAAACGGCGGAAAGTGGCGAAGTAGAAGTGAGGCGACGGCAGGACAGCGCTGAAGAGGTAGTGCCCATCGCGGGGGCTGTCGCCACACTGCAAGAACTGGCTGAAGAGGCCTGAGACCAATAAACTCTTGAACGGCTTGTGCGGAGAACCCGCTTTTTGAAAAAAGCCGGTTCCCCGCACCCCTCCGGCAAAAACTTTGGAATGTGAAAAGCGCAGCAGTATGCGTTGTGGGACAGGATAGCCCTGGCCGTGGCAAGTGGCAACTGCCTGCCCATGAAGTGAGTGTGCTGGGTTAGAATCAGGCTGTCCAGGGGAGGTCTGGGATGATGACTGAGTACGTGCGCTCACCAGCAGTAGCTGGTCAGTTCTACGCGGGGAGTCGCGAGGCTCTCATCGAGGAGATTGAAGCCTGCTACCGCCATCCGCTCGGCCCGGGAAGCCTGCCGGAAGTTGATGAAGCTGGTCCCCGCCGCATACTCGGCCTGGTCAGCCCCCATGCCGGGTATATGTACTCAGGGCCACCGGCGGTCTGCGGCTTCTATGAATTGGGCCAGGATGGTCGCCCCGCCGCTGTTATCGTGATCGGCCCGGCCCATCGCCCTGGCCTGGGCGCTGCTGTCATCCAGACCGTCGGTAGCTGGGCCACACCGCTGGGCGAGACTCCTGTTGACCGCGACTTGGCGTCGGCGCTGCTCGCGGCCTGCCCGGTACTAAGCGATGCCACCAGCGAATTGGAGTACGAGCACAGCCTGGAGGTGCAACTGCCCTTTTTGCAGCATCTCTACGGCGAGACACTGCGCTTCGTTCCCATAATGATGCTGGACCAGGACTGGGAAACAGCGCGGGATATCGGAGAAGCTATCGCCCAGGTCTGCCCGGAGCAGGACGTGGTCATAGTCGCCAGCACTGATATGACGCACCAGGAGCCGGCGCAACTGGCTCGCGAGCAGGATATGCTGCTGGTAAGGTATATCGAGCAACTGGATGCGGAGGGGATGCTGCGGGCCCGCGCTCGTCACGGCATCACTATGTGCGGCTACGGTCCGACGGCAGCGATGCTCGTCGCGGCCCAGGCACTGGGCGCACAACAGGGCGAGCTTGTCACCTACAGCAACTCCGGCGACATTGTCCCAGCCGCCACCGTAGTCGGCTACCTCGCTCTTAAGGTCACCCGCTAGCCCGTGCTACTGATCGGCTTCGAGCAGCTATCGTCTCCGGGGCGCACGGCGTTGTACCCGTCGTCATGCCAACCGTTGTGACAGTCTTCAGGCAAGGCAGGAGGGCCCGAGCGGGCACGGCTCGGGCCCTCTAACAAGCCAATCGGGACCACTCATAGAGCCCGGGGCTACCTCAGGCATATACGAACGGGCTTAGCGCTCCTGACGCAGCAGCCATTTGCATCGCCTGCCGCGCCTCCCACAACAGTCGTCCGATGCCCGGTCGGCCAGCGGACCAACTGCTGATGCCGATGCTTATTCTTAGCCTGAGATCGTACGATTGGCTCAGATCCTGTAGTTGCCCGCGCAGCCGGTCTGCCGTAATCATAGCCTCCCGGGGATTGGTCGCTATCATAGCGACAACGTAGGAACCGGGCTGCAACTGACAAGGCAGATCCGTCTCCCGCAGACCATCGCGTAGCGTCCCCCATACTTGCTGCCAGCACTCCTCACTGACCAGCAGACCGTCGCCGCTGTTCTCCAGTGCCGCTCGCATAACCATGAGCGACAACTCCTCCCGGCGCTGGTGGACGTCGGCCAGCATCATGTCCAACAACTCAAAGAACTGCTCTTCCGACCAGTCCTGGTGACTGGCAACAAGTTCCGTCGCCACCAGACTTCCCGACCGCCGGGCAATGGCGCCCAAGTTAATCCCTACCAGCTCCACCAGCGGAGCTAGCTCCTCGTATCCGGGCACACTATCTGGGTGCAACGCCCCGACCCGAACTAACGCCTGAGGGCGGGCGGCAGAAAAGACGACGAAGTCCCGGTAGTTCGCCAACTCGTCCACCACGGGCGGGGCATCGTCCTGGACCGCCCTGGCGATCGGCTGCGGCCGGAGTATCTGTATCGGCAGTTCCCCATCGTCGCTGCGCGCCAGACCTGCCTGCCGGTTGATGTCGGCGGTCTGCTGTTCCAACAGCTCTGTACCCAGCGGGCGCTGGGCATGGAACCAAACACTCGGCGACGGATAGTCTATGGAAGCGGCTGCCCAGAAATCGCTGCCCAAGGCTACACCAGCCGCGTAGCCAGCTGCGAGCAGAGAGCTCGGGTCTTCGGCGTTGGATATGGTACTACGTAGTTCCTCGATGCTGCCAGGCTGTTCGCTAGTGACATAGTACTTCAGGGCTGGGTACCCCATGCTAACCGACATCCCTTTGAGCGGGCTGCTCCTACCCGCGTCTCTTCCCTAATCGGAGCAATACCCCTGTCCATTTAGGCGGTCAAGCGACATTTGGCGCTTGGTTACGCTGCGGTTACAGTCCCTTGTCACTACACCCCCTCTTAACCAGTCGCCCCGCCTTGAGAGGCTCTTGCACGCCGACAGGGAGGAATTATCTGACGCACAGGGAAATGAGTAATAGGTGTCGTATGACAAGTGGCGAGCGGAGGCGGAGAAAATGAGCAAAGTGGGCTGCCAGCAATGCGGTAACTTGATAACTCAGGATGTAGCTGACTGCCCTCATTGCGGCAGTGAAATTCCCCAAGACCAGCGCGATCTGCTGGCCCAGTTTGACGAACGCCGCCAACATCGCCGGGTCTACGTCTACGGCCGGCGTAAGCAGCGGCTGGGCCGGGAGGTCCGTACGTTCTTGACGCTCATACTAATCATTCTCATTATTCTGGCGCTCTGTCGCGTAACTCACAGCGGGCTGACAACACCGGCGATAGCACTGCCCGGGTCGGCAAGCTGCCATTTAGTCCCACAGAGGAGTGTTAGTGATGCCCACTTACGAATACCGGCTCTTACAGCGCCCCGAGGGTGGTACGATCGGCCGCTTCAACGAGCAGATTCGCCACCTGGTGGCAGACGGCTGGGAGCCACTGATGATGTCCGGGGACGCATTCGTCAATATCCTGTTCCGGCGTGAAGCCAGCGGCGACGAAGCTCCCGAGATGGCAGCGGCGGCGGCTGCCGCCGAAACCATCGCGTAGTCAGCGGTGCAGCAATCGCTAGCTCAGCTATGCACGCCGGTAAGCCGACGTAGCGCTACAAGGAGGGAACCATGCCAGACCAGCAACTGCTCACGGTTGGCCTGATTGGTGCCGGCCCGATGGGACGGCACCTGGCCCAGGTCACCCACAAACTGCCCAACTGCAAAGTGGGCTTTGTCTGCGATCCGGACCAACAGCACGCCCGTGAGACGGCCCAGGAACTTGACGCCGAAATCACCGCGTCGTTAGAGGAGCTTCTCGGCCACGATGGCCTGGATGCGGTGATAATTGCTAGTCCCAACTACTTACACGCACAGCAGACTGTCGCAGCAGCCCAGGCGGGCAAACATATCTTCTGTGAAAAGCCGATGGCGCTCAACGTCGCCGACGTCCGGCAGATGATCGAGGCAGCCAGCCTCAATGGCGTCAAGCTGATGATCGGCCAGGTCCTGCGCTACATAGTCCCGTTCGTGTGGATAATCGAGTTCATCGCAGCAGGCAACCTGGGGAAGCCGTTCGGCATGCAAGTCACCCGCATAGGTGGCCCCTGGGGCGGCTCCTATGGCCAGTCCTGGCGCATACGCCGGAACGAGTGCGGCGGGCCACTGCTGGAGATTGGCGCGCACGAGATTGACTTTATCCGCTGTATACTCGGCGAGGCCACCAGCGTTTTCGCTCGTTTGGAACAGTTCTTGCCTACAGACATTGATTACGAGGATTTTGCCTCGGTCATGATCTCTTTTCAGAACGGTCACGTAGCGCAACTGCTCGAGGGTCACTCATCCTATACCGGCATTTACGACGGCAGGATCTTCTGCACTGAGGGCACCTTGATGTTCGACAGGAGTAGGGGCGACCTTGCCTACCAGCGCAAGGGCGACGACGAACCTACCATCGTGGCCCCCGCCGACTTCGAAGGGAAGTATGAGAATCCCCAGCAGCGAGAGCTCAGGGAGTTCTTCGAGGCCATCCGGACGGACACCGACCCCACAATTCCCGGCATCGAGGGTCTGCGCAACGTGGAGATCGCCGAGGCCGCTCGGCTGTCGCACGAACGCGGGGAGCCGGTTTCACTGCCTCTTTAGGGTAAACAGTATTTCCAATGGATGAACAACGGTTACGAGAATTGCTCAAGCAGGTCGCGACTGGCCAGCTCGACTGCGAGGCAGCGCTGGCACAGCTCCGCAACTTGCCCTTTGAAGACCTCGGCTTTGCCAAGGTGGACCATCACCGTGCCCTGCGCACCGGATTCCCGGAGGTCATATTCTGCCCGGGGAAGACCTCTGAGCAGGTTAGCGGCATCGTCAAGGCGATGCACGGCCGCGCCCCAGTTATCCTGGCCACCCACGCCAACAGCGAGATCTACGAGGCCGTAAGAGCGATAGCACCGGAAGCCGTCTATCACGAGGCGGCGCGTATCGTCCAGGTGGACGAGCCCCAGCCAGCCAAACCCACTTGCGGCGTGGTACTGGTGGTCAGCGCCGGCACCTCTGACATTCCGGTAGCCGAAGAAGCACGCATCACTGCGGCAGCCGCAGGGTGCCCGGTAGAGACGCTCTACGACGTCGGCGTCGCCGGCTTGCATCGGCTCCTGGAGCACCGCAACATGCTCGAGCAGGCTGCGGTAATAATCGTGGTGGCCGGCATGGAGGGCGCTCTGCCTAGCGTGGTTGGCGGGCTAGTCAGCGCACCGGTGATTGCCGTGCCCACCAGTATCGGCTACGGAGCTAGCTTTGGCGGAATAGCGCCCCTGCTGGCTATGCTGAACAGTTGCGCCAGCGGCGTTGTCGTGGTCAACATTGATAATGGCTTTGGTGCGGGCTACTTCGCGGCGATGCTTGCCAAGCAGTGGCGGACCAGCGGGCCGGACTAATCCCCGGCGTTTCCCGATTTCCCGCCACACAGCGGCCGGACCTAGCTGAACAAATTAGCCACAATCTGCGTCCAATAGGTACGATGGAAATCACAAACCGAGATGGTCACTGATTATGCGATTTACAGTCGCTAGGAGGATCGTACAAATGGCCAAGAGCAGTTTGCTTCCCCACCGACATTCGCACATTCTCATCATTCTGCTGAGCATTCTTGTCGGCATCGCCATCGCGGCGGTGGTCTTCCGCAGCCCCTCGGCTCAGCAGCAGATTGCTCCGCCCGCTACGGCCCAAGGACTGGTTGAGCTACAAGATAGCTTTGTCGAGGTCGCCGCCAAAGTCCGCCCGGCTGTGGTCAACATCAGCGCGGAGAAACCGCCACTACGTGGTATCTCTCAGGGAATCCCGGATGAGTTGAGGGATTTCTTCGACCGGTTCCGCCGGCCCTTCGAACAGCCAGAGCCAGAACGGCCTGAACAGCGCAGCCCGGGCGACAGGGACAGCGACGAGCCACCCAAGGGGCCCGCTTCGTTGGGGTCCGGTTGGATATACAGCGAGGATGGCTACATCGTCACCAATACCCACGTGGTCAAAGACGCCTCGGGCATAAAGGTACGGCTCTTCGATAAGGACAACGACAGCCGTGAGTATGAGGCTAAAGTAGTCGGCAGCGACCCGAAAACTGAGTTGGCAGTGGTCAAGATTGATGTCGATCGCAAGCTGCCAACCCTGCAACTGGGGGACTCAGATGGAGCCAAAGTCGGCCAATGGGTGATGGCTGTGGGCAGCCCCTTCGGGCTGGATCAGACAGTCACCGTCGGCGTGATCTCGGCGAAGGGCCGCTACCTCCCCCAGAGCCCCTACACTGGGCTCAAGGATATCATCCAGACCGACGCCGCCATCAACCGGGGCAACAGCGGCGGCCCGATGGTGAATCTGCGCGGCGAGGTGATTGGCATTAACGTAGCCATAGTAGGCACTGCGCCGACCGGCGGCAACGTCGGCGTAGGGTTCGCGATTTCCGCCAGCAGTGCCCGCTTTGTGATACCCGAACTCATCGAACACAAGACGGTCAAGCGCGGCTGGCTAGGCATATCCCTTGGCCGCGAGCTGAGCGATAACCTGACTGACTACTACGGCACAGATCACGGCGCCCTGATCACTGATATCCACGAGGGCGCGCCCGCTGCCAAGAGCGAGCTGGCACTCGAAGACATCATTGTCGCAGTAGACGGCGAGCGAGTAGACACCACTAGTGACCTCCAGGATATCATCGCCCGCAAGAAGCCGGGTACGACGGTAACTCTTCAGGTCATCCGTAACCGCAAGGAAATGCCCATCACGGTCAAGCTGGGCGAGATGCCCGCCAGGTTCGCCGGCCAGGAACAGCCTGAGCCCACACAGGAAGAAGAACCCGAGCGCACCAGCGGGACCCTGGGCATGACCGTCCGCAGCATTACCGCTCAGGACCGGGAGAAGTTCAGCGACGAGGAGCTCGCCGGCGTACTGGTCACCAATGTCAAGCGCGGCAGCGCCGCAGAAGACCGTATTAAGGCCGGCGATGTGATTAGTAAGATGAACCAGACCGCCGTCAGCGGCCTCGACGACTGGGAGCAGGCCCTCGCAGCAGCCAAGAAAGCCGACAAGTCCTACGTAGTGCTGCACGTCTCCCGACTGGTGGCAGGCGAAGTGATGCGGATGATAGTTGATATTGATGTGGCCTGGTAAGGACTGTATCCCGCCAATCTCCGGTGGCCCAGGCGATTTGCCTGGGCCACCGCTGTTTTAACTCCTGCTATTGTCACGCGCCAGTGCCACTGGACGAAGCTGCCGACTTGCCTTATAATGGTGAGCCAGCGTTACGCTATTACATATTCTCCGGCGTGAAGGTCTGCTGGCCACCGAGACTTCGGGCCGGAACCTGTTATTGGACTCACTTATGAGGCTGGTGCCCGCCTTCGTCATAATAGCCGCAGTCGCTACAACCAACGCTGCTACCGTCCTGCCTACTGTAGCGGACCCGCCCCCGCCGGGCGAGTACCCCTCGCACATCCAGCCGCACGGGGACCTGCCCCCCGCGGAACTGCTCGCACCACTCCAGGACAAAGATGCCTGGGTCCTCAAGGGGATTTGTCCGGTAGACGAGGCCACTATCGCCCGGAAGCTGCGCGAGCTGCCCCTTAACCAACGGCTGCTGCGCGTGGCAGTGGGCGAGGTGGACGGGGTCAAGGCCGCACTTCTCAAATTCCAGGCCGGCCACCACTTGACCGGCCAGTTTCGCCTCAGCGAGATCGAGGCCGACGCGGCCGCAGCGCTGGACGCTGCATTTTCGACCGATCCAGCCATCGCGCATGTGGATGTCTGGTCAGTGGTACCCAGCGAGGCTAATGCCGGAGGACAGAGCCATCGCCCGGTCTTCTCCGTGGGAACAGACCGCCAGACGTACCGGCTGGTCACGGATTCGGGGAAGGCAGATTCCGACCTGGTGCGTACTCTGGGCGTGGTCCGGTATGATCCGCTGATACTCGACCTGGCGCCGAACGATCCCAGCCGGGACCCGGCACTCGCTCCCCTACCCGCCAGCGCCTACACTAAGCCACGAGTCGGCTATGGCTCACCGTGGCAGGAGACGCTGGACCGCAACGGCAGCAACGTTGACTCAGGGCTGGACGAGCCGACTGTCCAGGTAATGCTGCACGGGGATCAGCGCCAACGGCTGGTGGCCATAACCATTGACGACGGCCCCTGCCCCATGCTTACTCCGCTCATTCTGGCGGTGTTGGCCAAAGAGCAGACTGTGGCCAACTTCTTCGTAGTGGGCGAGAAGGCCGAGCAGTACCCACAGCTCTTGCGTAACATCGCCCAGGCCGGGCACCTCATTGGCAACCACACCTACCATCACCGGCAGCTCTCTGAGCTGTCAGACCAGGAGATTGCAGCCGAACTCGACGCATGCCAGACCGTAGTCGAGCGGCTGACCGGGCAGGTAATGAACTACCTACGCCCCCCGGGCGGGAATTACACCGAGACGGCATTGCGCTGCCCGCTCGTCCGCTCGCACATCATCACGCTCTGGACCCACAACGCCAGCGACTGGGGCAATCCGCCGGTTAGCCGCATTGTCCAGCGTTGTCTGACGAACATCCAACCCGGCGCCATCATTCTCATGCACGGCGGTGACATCAACAGCGTGCGGGCCCTGCCCCTGATTATTCAGGGCCTGCGCGCTCGCGGCCTCGAACCCGCGCTGCTCTCCCAGATGCACGGCACCGGCACGCCGCAGACACTAACCCTTAAGGGCGCACTATCCGTTCCGCTGAACGGCTGGCAGCCCGATGATGTGAAGTAGGCACCTGCCAGGGGAAAGTCGCCTCCGCTGTGCGGGACGGTGCTCTTTCGGTGAGACCCTCTTCCGCTACTTCTTCCGTCCCACCCCAATGAGCGTGTGAGAAAGCAGGCGGCTAAGCATCGGGGTTCTGTTCACCAGCCCGCTGAGCAGCTCCAGCCGCTGCGGGGAAAACATCCCCTTCATTCGGCCAAGCCGATCCGAATAGACAACGCTGCCGAGGTAGCCGCGCTGCACAACCTCGAACCCAGCCGCAGCGAGCACCTGGCACAGACTGGTCAGAGTGAAGGCGAACAGATGATCTTCGCCGGCGGGGCCGAACTGGTACTTGGTTAGTTGGGTGCTACCGGCAGCTTCGAGGTCATAGAGTGGCTTACGGTTGGCGATATAGTCACCGTTGGGCGTGGTAACCACCACGATACCGCCACTTCTGAGAGGGCGCGTACATTCCCGTAGAATCGCGCCCGGTTCGGCGCAGTGCTCCAGAAGCTCGCCGAGAATCACCGCATCGAAGGTCTCGGCGGGGAACGGAAGGGCCTCTGCGGACCCGGTCACACAGTGAAACTCGCCGTGCTGGTACTTGCTGAGGGCATACTGGAGGGCGTCGGCACGGATATCCAGGCCGATGGTCCGGTAACCCGCTTCGGCCAGCAGCAGGCTGGCGTTGGCCTGCGAGCAGCCAATTTCGAGTACCGTCGAGCCGGGGGCCAGTTCCTGCTTGATGACCTCGATAACCCGCGTCAACCGGGCCATGTACTTGCGGTGAAACAGGCTGTGGGTATCTTCGGCATCAATCTCGCGCAGGTCAAACTGCCGCAACTGCTCCTGGTATGGCCCAGTGGGCACCAGATCACGCGCACTCTTCATGGGCGATATGTTCCCGCCCCGGCGGGCAATGACCTGCCGCCTCACTGTCAGGCGCGCTGTCCTGCGCCCGCCACCTTCACACCCCTTAGTCCTCCAATCCGGTCCAGCTCAGAATGAGATTCAGTGCTTCTTCACCTTCGGTGCTGAGCTGTCTTTGGGCATCGAAGATCTTGAAGTAGGGCAGGGAGTGAATGGCGAATTGCTGTGCCGTCGGTGATCCCCAGTCAATGCCCTCCACTCCCGGCCGATTGATATCCACTTTGACCACACGGATATCCGGGCGCTTGGCGGCCAGTTCCCCCAGCAGTTGGCTGAGAGCCAGACAGGGGACGCAGTATTTGCTGTAGAAGTCAACGATGGTTGTCTTGCCCTCTGCAAGGTGCTCTTCGATGTCTACGCGCTGGCCTCGGCCGACCACCAGGATATCGGGCGGCGTCATAATCTGGGCGTAGAGCGCCTGGCCGGACTGAGCATCGTCCGGCGCCAGACCGCCGATCTGTATCGCTTTGTCAAAGGCCTCCGCGGCCAGGTAGTAATGGGCCAGGCCGACCGCATAGTGCTCCGGACCGCTCAGAGCCTCTGCGGGCTGCATGCTGGCAGTCTGCACGATGGTGTGGCAGCGCTGCCAGACAGTCGCGAAATCCTGCTGTTTCATTGCGGCATTGACCGCAGCCAGCTCACCGGTGATGCTCACATCCGGGGTAGTTGGCTGGCCACCTGGCCCCTCGTCGCCGGGAAGGGGCGCCGACGCCAGGGCCACACCCACCACGATCAATGTTAGCGCCCTAAACAGTCCGAATATATCTTTCACAGTCAACATCTGTGATTCCATCCTCTCCTGTGATGTCTGCATAGTCGGATGCAGTGACACTTACTTCGACGCATAGTACATACAGATTGTTCTTCACACCGCAGGCGAATTGTCCTCCCAATGGACCGCATGTTGCGGCACGCCAACGATTGGGAAGTTGACGCACGCTGTTGACATATACTGGCGGGCGAGGTATTCTCTTGGCAACGCCAACTCCACCGCGGTCACGGGCTGCCGCCGCCGGAACAGCAATCGTGACTCCCGGTAACTAACCAACCAGAGCCTACAGTTATGGATATCAGGAACTACCGACACGCGATGATTCAAGCCACCAAGTGGCTAATGTCGCAGCAGAGCGAAGACGGGGCGCTCCAACCACTCGAACACGGCCTCGCCACCTACCACAAGGTCCCGCTGGCGTATGCTGTAATGGGCCAGATCGATCGGGCAGCAGCGCTGTCCACCTGGATCCACGAGAACAGTCTCGACGACGAAGGGGACTTTCTCGGCCACTACCCCCGTCCCGCCCTGCACAACCAGTTCTATTCCTGGGGCAACTCCTGGCTGATCTGTGGCGAGCATTGCCTGGGCCATTTTGGGCTCTCCGTACCGGCGCTCGACTTCCTGCTCACTCTTCAGCACCCAACCACAGGCGGCTTCTTGACCGCCGGGCCGGAGGCCGGGCTCGGCGACCGTCAAGATGGCCTGTCTACGGCTGCCGCCGGCCTCGCCTGCCTGTACGGCGGCCGGATCGAAGCTGCCGAGGCTGCTGCCCGGTTCCTCCTATGGCTCTGGGACAACCAGCCCGGAGGCGCCGCAGCTCGACTCTATTTCGTCGCTGAGCAAACCGATCGAATCGTCACCGATTTTGATGAGGAGTTAGCACATTATTTCGCTGTTCACATAAGTCGCGCCGAGCAGTGGTACCATGTGCCGGCCCTCGCCGCCGGGTTCCTCATCTTGCTTCACGAAGCCACCGGCGAATCGGCCTATCTGGAGGGAGGACATCAGTACTTACAGTTTGCCGATAGCTGCGCGCCGGACCGCTATAGCAGCGATAAGAGCATGTTCCTGGGCTGGGCTGCTGCCATCGGCTTCAGGACAACTACCAACGCCAACTACGAGCGGATCGCCGAAGAGGTCGGTGCTAACCTGTTGGCCGTCCAGCTCGACAACGGCAGTTGGCTCCAGGGCTGCATGGGTTCGGACATCACTGCTGATGTGGTTGATGCTACCGCCGAGGGGATAATCTGTCTGAGCAGAATACTCGAAAGCGCTATGGTTGCCGTCTAGCGGCAACATTATCATCTGGTGATGCGCCCGTCGCGCCGTGACGAATAAACCAGCGTCACAGGTACAGCCGGCACACCCTCCTCGACTACTGCTGGAGGCACTCTTAGTCCCCTGGGCCGGCTTACTTATTGCATAAGTACGCGCGGGAGCAGGATGCGCCACCGCTCACACTGCTAGGGGTTGCAGCCACGATGGCGCAATTGCTTCATCGGCAGTCACAGGATAGACCCTAGATGACCGACAACCACACTCACCATCCCTCGCAGATGTCACCAAGACGCCGCCAGTCCGTGACCGCCGGACTGGCGATGGTTCTGAGCAGCTCCTACTCTGAAATGTTGCTGGGGTTGTTCCGCGGCGTAGTGGTTATGAGGATCATCGGCCCGACGGCAAGGGGGCTGATGGAGGCGGTCGGCCTGTTCAGCAGGTATTTGTCCCACGTCCATCTGGGTACGTTGCACGGCCTGGGCAAGGAATTGCCCACCGCCCTGGGCCGCGAGGACCACGACGATGTCGCCCACCTGGAAAACGTGGGGGCTACTATCGTGCTGCTGCTGACAACCCTGGCCTGTTTGGGGATGCTCCTTTGGGCGTTGGTGGCGCCGGACAAGGAGCCGCTCACTCGCATTACCTTAGCTGTGGGAGCGGGGATCATCCTGGCCGGGCAAATCGTGGTGCTGTACCGAACGATCCTGCGCGCGTGGGGGACGTACAGCGTTCTGGCTGTCGCCACCACGCTGACCAGTGTTAGCCAGTTCGTGCTGATGATTGGGGGGGCGATATTCTATGGGCTACCGGGGGTGATGTGGGGATGGCTGGCCGGCACACTGCTCACGCTGCTGTATCTCAGTTTCGCCGCGAAGCTTCGCATACGGTTGGCGCTGGACGGGGCCACACTGTTTCGACTCATAAGGGTAGGCCTGCCCATCGCGGCTATCGTATTCGCTGATGTTCTAATGCGCACTGTTGATGGCATCCTGCTCTACAGATACTACGACCTCTACCGCTTTGGGCTTTACACCACGGCGTGGCGAATTGCAGCTTACTTGTACCGCATTCCCGAGGCCGCCGGTTTCGTACTGATGCCTCGCATCTGGGAACGCTACAGCGCCCACAACCACGTCGAAGCGCTACGCAACTATGTGGTGCGACCGACCCTGGCCGCCGGGTTGATTATGCCCATTGTCGCCGGCTTTCTCTTCATCATCATTCCCAATATGGTCCACATCATCATCCCGAAGTTCGCGCCAGCGATATACGCGGCACAGGTTCTAGCGATGTCTGCAGTATTCCTGGCTCTGCCCATAGCAGCCAACGGCCTGCTCATAGCCCTCAATCAGGAAAAGACGGTCATATTCAACAAGCTCATAGGGGCGCTTGTCGTCGCGGCCGGGACGGTGCTGGTAATGACCGTTAGACCCAGCATAACAGTGGGGTCAGTGCTGATAGCTATCAAGCCCAGTCTGGCAAGTGTCGCTCAAGCTGCTGGCACGGGTTATGCCGTGGCTAGCCTCCTGACCCTCTACATTGTCCTGCGCCGTTACTACCACAGCCGCTGGCTCCTGTGGGGAGAGCTGGCGGTCTGTTATTTACCCCTACTGTGGACACTAATCGCGCTAAAGACCTCTGGCGTGACGGCTACCTGGCTGCTGGGGCCAGAGCCGAGCATCTGGGTCCGCATGCCCCTGCGCATGCTATTTTTCTCGGTATTGGTACTTCCCGTGTTATGGTACGCGGAGCGTCGGACCGGTCTGGTGCGCCAGGTCAGAGCGATGGTCGTCGCCACTTTGACCAAGCGAGTGCGGCCTAACCGAGAGCTGGAGTAGCTATGGCCAAGAGTCTCTTCACTCGATTTAGGGAAAAGGTCCGCGCCCAACGCCACCGGCTACGCCCCATCCACCCACAGCCCGACTGGGTGCAGGTGGAGATCAACAACACCTGCAATCTCAACTGTATTATGTGTCCCCGCGAGGCGATGACTCGGCCCCTGCGCCACATGACCCTCGCAGAGTTCCAGGATATCGCCCAGAAAGTCCACGCTGCGGGCGTCGCGCATATCCGTCTGTTCCTGCTCGGCGAGCCGCTGCTGCACCGCGACCTGGTCTCGATGATCCGCTACGCCAAGCAGATCGGTATCCCCAGCGTAGAGATAAACACTAACGCCGTGCTGCTCGACGAACCCGCCGCGCGGGCACTTATCGCTGCCGGTCTGGATGAGATTGTGTTCTCGATTGACGGCGCTGACGCCGAGACCTTCGAAGCCGTGCGCTGTGGCGCCAGTTACGACGAGGTCGCCGCCAATATCCGGGGCTTCTTCCGAATCAGAGGAGAACTGGAAACACCAAAACCGCGGGGCGTGATCCAGAGTATCCTGATGGAGCCGACCCGTGACCAGATGCACCAGTTCGTGGCGCTATGGCAGCCAGTCGCCGACGAACTACGCATCCAGGCCCTCCGCCAGTACCACGGGGTGGAGGGTCTGTCGTTCACTGAGGGCTCTCCGGACGACGAACTCCGCCCCTGTCCGGCGCTGTGGTCCTACCTGGTGATACTGGCTGACCTGACCGTGACGCCCTGCTGCACCGATATCAACGGCGAATTGGCCCTGGGTACTATCGCCGACGGCGACATCGCCGACTTCTGGCTGCGCAACGACAAACTCAATAACCTGCGCCGCCTGCACGGCCGCCTGGACTTCGCCGATCTGGCTCTATGCCGCAGCTGTGAATTCATCAGCCTGGATGTGATGCGCCGCAAAGCCAAAGCCACCTCGGAGTATCAGCGGGAGCAAGAAGAGAATTCCGGGACAGCCGAGACAGGGCTGACATCCTAGAACTTAAGCTCGATCTTGCCGATGAAGGTACCGTAGTTGATCGAATTCGAGGAGCCCTCAGGACTGCCCGACCATTTGTTGTACGCCACGAAGAGCGCATCTCCCAGCCGGGTTACGTCTGGAGCAAGGTTATAGGTCCCGTCGTGAATGTATGAGACCGAGGAAACCCGGGCGGGGCCCGTGCTCAGAGTGATGTCAATGTCCGAGCCTTCCATTGTATCCCTCCCCTCACCCGGGCTGTTGGCGTAGGCCATAACGATGGCGTTATTGAGCGCCCCACCGCTGGGCGAAGAGTAATCACCTGTCCCCCGGAGCATCCTCAACTCATAGAAACGCTGGCCATCGAACTTAGCCGCCCAGAGCTGGTACGGCCTTCGGCCAACCGTCGGCGGCTGGATGGACCCCACCGACTTCAGGCCCGCGAGTAACAGTTCCGCCCCCAGGTTGACCGGCGCTGCTTCCGCCCACGTAGCCCGCTCCACCGACCATTCCTGCGGCTCCTGGACACCGTCCCCCGGCTCATAGCGCGCCACCAGAGTGGTCCCTGGCAAGTCCTCTGTCCGCCACAACAACCACAGACGTCCATTAAGCGTAGTCAAGGCGCAGCCCAGCGCGCGGTGCAACTCTACCGGCGGGTTGACCGCGCCGGTTTGCAGATCGTAGCTGAGCAGCATCTGTACTCCATTGGTGGCGCGGACAGTACCCCGGGCCTGGGTGATCCAGGTAACCCACAATATCTCGCCGATGACGGCAGCATCCACATCATTGACTACCTGCTGTCCCGGCAAGCTGCACAGTTGCTGCTGGGCGATAACCCGTAGGTCATCGCTGTCTAGCCGCGACACGTACAGGCCTTCGTGGTGCGCTTCGACCAGAAGTAGCTCCCCGGCGTGAGCCGCCAGTGCCGGATGAGTTGCTCCGGCCGCGAACGAATCAGCATGGCGCGACGGCCACAGGCGCAAGTCCGACCAGTCCCGAGCTTGCCATGGCTGGGTCACAACCTCGAGCGGCGGGCTTTCTCCCACCACCCGCAGAGCAGCGCCCGCCGCTGGCTGGATCGGCGTCTCGACAGTAAACGCCACCGTCTGCACCTTCACCAGGTACTTCGTAGCGGGCGCCAGATTAACCAGCGTAACCGGCCCGCGGTTGACAATTGGACTGCGCTGGCTGTCGGAGCCGTCAGCCGCAGTCGCCACCACCTGAAAGTTCTGGCCTTGACCGTCCCAGGTCACCTGGAGGTAGGTAGCGTCAGCGCGAATGAGACGAGGTGTGGGCACCGGCGCTGCCGCCACCAGACTCACAGTGGCCAAAACGATCACCGTCACCCCTGCCCTCCTCAGACTGGAAGTGGTCATTTTCCGCCCTCCTGGAATATCACACAGCTTGTGCAGTACCGGGTCCTGCCGATCATCTCTTCTCTGCTGTAGCTTCAGTAACCTCTGGGCACGCTGCTACACTACTTGACTCCAGAATCTGCAACTGCCAAATACTTGACCTGTCTATTCGTTATGGATATACTCTTTAGTAGTTTGGACATTTAATCCGGCGTACCGTTCCCAGAGGAGTTGAGCGTGATGCACCATCGTCTAGCAGTTGCACTAGTCGCAGCTTTAGTACTAGCCATGAGCATGACTTGCTGGGCTCAGGGATTTACGTACGGTGCCTGGCAAGCCCCAGCGGCAGAGCAGGAGCCTACTGCCTCCTGGTTTGGCTTCACCGGACTAGTCCGCACCCCCAGCGCGGTGATCTCCCCGCCGCAACAGCTAACGGGCTCGGTGCACGAGATCAAGTTCGGCGCTAACGATCGCAGAGTCTACGCAGTCACTGTCGGCGTGATGCCAACTCTCGAGGTCGGTGCCGCCCGAATGACGAATGTGCCTCAGATTAATGCTGAGACCACCTACATCAGCGAAACCGTGGTCAATCTCAAGTACGAGACCAATTTGGGCGGATTGTTCAATAACCCGGTCGCTCCGACCATGGCCATCGGCACTTTCGACATAGCGGACAAGATGAACCGGGTCAACTACATAGTGATCAGCCAGCCCACGGGGCTGGCGACTGAGTCGGTCTCGCCACTGTCGAACATGAACGTTAACGTCGGGTATGGTAAGGCTGAACGCAATGGTGGCGCGCTCGACGGCCTGTTTGGCGGGATTGATTTCGTTCCTTACCCCCACGCACTCGTGCAGATTGAACACGACGGCAAGGATGTCAACAGCGTACTGCGCTACTTCCCAGTGCCCTGGCTATCGCTGGACGTAGGCAAGGTTAGCTCGGAGACGGGGTGGGGCGTCAGCGTGACCAGCCTCTTCTGATGGTGCGACGCCACACAATTTCGCTCTAGCAAGCGGCTCGACATCTGTCACTCCGGGATGCGCAGGGCCAATGTGCCCTATTGCTGATAGATCACACAAACTCTTTACCCAACAAAGGAGGGGAAAAGGATGCACAAGCTCAGCGTCGCGATGATAGTGGTGGCCGTCCTCTTGCTGAGCGGCCTCGCCTACGGGCAAGGCTACTACGGCCAAACGTACGATCAGGACGCCTTCGAGGCATGGCGCCTGCACGCCGGATGGTATGATCTCGGGGACGCAGGCAGCGACATCGGTTTCGGGGCTGACTGGATTTCGCGGGACTACCTGGCCAGCTTCGACTACGTTTCCACCACAGCAATGGGCGACGACATTAACGTTATGTCCCTCGCCGCCAGCTATCTGTGGCGCATGGAGAATAATCCGGCCACATACTACGGCGTCGGTCTAGGTTGGTACGACCTGGACGCCAACGGCTACAGCGACAGCGACCTCGGCTACCATGGGGTAGCTGGCACCGAGTTCGGCAGCCCGGATCAGTTCGGTCAGCCAGCCTGGTTCGTAGAAGCACGGTACGTCTTCGGCACCGACTTCGGTGGTGACGACATTGACGGCCCCCGCATCGGTGTTGGCCGCCGCTTCTAGACTGCCGCAGTCGTCGAGCAGTAATCTATGGCCCACTCCCGCAGCCACTGCTGAGGGTGGGCCTTTTTTTCGTGTGCAGCCCGAATGGTGCTTAATGAGAGAAAGAACCTCGTGTCAAGCAACGGGAGCGACTGGCGACAGACGAGACACCCAACTAGCCCGGACCACCGCTAAATGTAGGGGCGAATGTTCCGCAGGAACATCCGCCCGCTCGTCGCAAGCCTCTGAAAGCGCCCTTTCGTTGTCGCGCCACCGGCCTTAGCTGACCCAGCGCGATGGCTGGCCAGTTACTACCCACTCGCCGTTTTGCTTCTCGAGTTCGAATTCGCCGCCCTGGGCGGCCTTAGGCGCGGAGTACAGCTCCCACCTGGCGGTGGCGGTCCCCTCCTGCTCGTTGACCCGAATGTCCTCGACTGTCAGGAATTTCAGGGGCGGCGCAGTCCATTCGTACTTGAGACGGTAGGCCTCCGCCTCCTCTTCAGTCAAACACAGCACGCGGTTCGAGTGGTCAGTTAATACCTGGCGCTGGGGAGCCACTACCACCACAGGGTATTCCCCGCCTCGCCACACTTCAGCGAATACAGTCTGGCAGATGCGCGCTTCTTCCGTGTCCGGCACCGTGGTCGCCAGCGGGTCGAGGTCCTCCGCGTCTGGAGTGCCGTCGAAATCAGTGTCCGGGTTCTGGTGGTCGGTCAGCAGCCATTCCTCGGTGATGTCGGTCAGGCCGTCGCCGTCGGTGTCCCGGGTGAGCCGCTCGTCGATTCGGAAGACCCGGGGGCTGGACCAGGTCACTGGTACGTGGCCCTCCCTTTGCACACGGTCCCACCACCACGGCTCAAAGACGGTAGCCGCGTAGACTCCGGCCTCGGTTGCGGCCACCGCTGCAGCACCCGGTCGGGTAATCCAGCCGAGAAATGCAGGCTGGGACCACTGCTCCAGGTCCTGCGAGGTGACGAGATGTGTGCTCCAGTGCCCCTGGTCCAACGACCAAACCAGTGCCTCCGCACGACCAGCGGGCCGGATCCACAGGGCGAGAGTTCGCGAGACCTTCGGCGGCGGAGGCTCCCAGGGCAAGGCAGTGACGCTGTGCCAACCCTGACCTCGGGCCCCCCGGACCAGATGACCGCGCGCCACACTGAGCAGCCCGCCACGGTGACCCAGCGATGCCTGCATGCGGTACGGTTCGAACTCGGGCGCAGACGCTTCCACCCAGGCCCCTCCCGCTTCTCTTTTCCACAGCCGCGGCGGTGGCAATTCTCTCCACTGACCAACCAGAGCCAGCAGCCAGAAGGCGCCGTCGGGATCCACGGTCAGAGCGACGGAGCCGGCGGTGTTCCTCTGGATTTCGGGCTGGGGCTCCCCTACCACGCTGGGCTCAGTCCACTTTCCGCTGGACGAACGATGCACGGCCCAGCAGTTGATGGTGTCCGGCCAAACCACCACGACCTCGCCAGCGGCGTTCGCGGCAATCGCCACCGCCGGGACATGGTTTGTCTGGAGGTCCAGCGTGATCTTCGTCGCCCATACTGCGCCGTCCGGGGAGCCAGCCACTACCAGCCGCGTGTTTCGGCGGCCCTCAGTCCAGGCGAGAAAAAGCCGACCGTCGGGCGCCGCAGTGAGGGCCACCTGGAACACCGGATGGGCGCTCCGGTTAAGGAAGACTTCTTCACCCGGCTTGAACCGCCAACAATCGAGGTTCTCCTGGATTACCTCTTCTATGGACCGGGCGGAGGAAGTCTCTGGGGGCCGGGCACTGGTGTTTTCTTCCGACCAGGTAGAGGTGATCCAGACAAAGGCTATTGCCGCCAAGGCGAGGCTGCTGACTATCACGCACTTCCGCATCAGTCATCCCTCCAAGCAACCAAGCTTCGCCTTAGTGCTTCCGCGTACTAGAACAACGTGCTATGGCCTTTGGACCTTTCCTATGGCCAAATGGTTCCCGAGAGAGGAGGAGCAACAATGTCACGTCGGAGCCCAGCCCCGCCGCTACAGCTCGATACCTAGTCCGCTAAAGATCTCGTGAATCTTCTCCAAGCAGATGCGGCTGGCTTCCTCGGCACCGGCAGAGAAGGCCGCACCCCCAGGGCGATTCAGCAGATCAGAATCCAGCTCCGCATCGGGCCGCCAGTGTGTCTCCAGCGAGCAGGCACCCTCGTAGTCCATATCGAGCAGCGCCTGGAATTGGCCGGGATAGTCAATGTAGCCGCCGTCGCCCACCGGCACGCAGCGTGCTCCTTCGGGGGCGTCGGCATCTTTGACCGCGTCCTTGATGTGGACGTGTATCAGCCACGGCTTCATCCGCTCCCAGGCATCAGGGAAGGGCAACTCGCCCTCCTCAGCAAAGACCTCGTTGGCCGGGTCCCAGATCGCCCGCAGGCGCGGATGGTTGATCGCCTCATACAGTGCTGCTGCTTCCTTAGCCGTGGCGATATGCGTGGATGCTTCGTTCTCAATGCCAATGTACACATCTTCCTGCTCGCAGATCTGTAGGGGCTTCTCGAAGGCGTCAATGATCTGCTGCCAGACCGCACTGGCTGGCCCGGTCTTCCAGAAGGTAAAGCCGCGGATGATCTGACAGTCCCACATATGGGCCACGTCGCAGAATCGCTTCAGATACTCAAGGTGCGTGTTGTACTGCTGCTCATCGCCTAAGTCACACTTCAGGAACGGCGAGGCGATTGCGGCGATGGTCATGCCGGCATCGTCGGCGGCTCGCTTAATATTGCGGACCTCGTCGTCGGTAAGCTCCTGGGGCGGCTTATCCCAAACCGAGCGGGGCTCGAGCGCAGTCAGACCGTACTCGGTACCAACCGCGACAACCCGCTCAATATCCTGGGATATTTCATCGGTAATTACGCTGAGCTTGAACATTTATCCTCACCACCAGATATATAGTCTTCACGTTGCGGGCCAAAGCTTCGCCACGGTCTACCACTATTCCTCCCAACCAGACCAAGCAACTACCGGCTGGCCCCGACTCGCTTTTGACTAACCACTATCCGTTCTAGAAATGCACTCGACCGATCTTGAGCCGGGAGGTGCGCTGCATATTGTGCATCATCATGCCCAAGGCGATGGAGAATAGCCTGGATTCGGCACTATCTGCTCGTGAGGTCAGCACCACGGGAGCCTGCGCGCCTATCAGCACACCAGCAGTGCGCCCGCCGGCCAAAAAACTGAACGTCTTGACCAGAATGTTGCCTGCCTCAACTGTCGGTACCAATAGAATGTCGCACTGCCCCGCCACCTCACCGGGGATACCCTTGATCCGCGCCGCCTCGACAGAAACGGCGTTGTCCATGGCAAACGGGCCGTCCACAACGCACTCCGGAAACTGCCGACGCCGCGCCATAACGCCCAGGGATGCAGCGTCCAGCGTAGCGGGCATATTGGGATTGACCAGCTCCACCGCAGCCAGCACGCCGACCTTGGGACAAGGATTATCCAACAGGTGAGCCAGGTAGACTGCATTCATTATGATCTCCGCCTTGGTTTCCAGATCCGGCGCAATGTTCATTGCACCATCTGTAACCATAAGCAGCCGCTGCGCGGAAGGTATTTCCATGATAAATACGTGACTCATTATCACTCCTGCACGCAGACCCGTTTCCTTGTCCAATATCGCCCGCAGGAAGTCATCGGTATGGATATGGCCCTTCACCAGCAACTCGGCGCGCCTTTCATGAACGGCCAGCGTCGCCTTCCGTGCCGCCGCGAGGTCATCAGGTTCATTAATGATGGGCACCTCGCTAAGGTCCAGGTCAATGCTGTCGGCGATCCGCTCAATCTCGCCCTGGTCGCCAACCAGCAGTGCCGTAGCAATCTCGCGATCGAGGGCCTGCTTGACCGACTGCAGCACAGCCTCCTGGGCCGCCACGGCAACTGATAACGTACGAATGGGCTCAGAGGCTACTCTCTCCAGTACTTCGTCGAAGCTAGCGATCATTGTTTCGCTCCTTGTGGGGATGCAAGCATCCTTCGGGATTGTCGGCAATTTCTTGGAGACGTTCGGCAACCGCCGCGATGGCTTCCGGCGGTGTGGAAGCACCCGCCGTTACCCCCACCTTGGCCGCCTCGGCTAGCCACTGCGGGTCAATCTCCTGAGCTGTCTCGATGTGGTAGGTGGGTGTGCCGCTGACCTGGCAGATCTGGGCGAGACGGCAGGTGTTGGCACTGTGATGACCACCCACAACGATCATTAGGTCCACATCCTCGGCCTTGGCCAGTGACATCTCCTGGCGCGTGCTGGTGGCCTCGCAGATGGTGTTGGCCACAACCAGTTCGCGCACCCGCGGGAGCAGCGCCGCGGCCAGCGCTTGGAGGTTGTCCAGCCGCTGGGTGGTCTGAGCAACTATCGCTACTTGGGAACTAAGCTCCAGGCTCTCCACGTCCCGGGGGCCCTCCACAATAGCCGCCTGCCCTCGCGCGTGCTCGACGATCGCCCGAGGCTCGGGATGATCTGCCTCGCCCAGGACGAGCACCTCGTAGCCGAGGTCGGCAAATTGCCGGGCCTTCTGCTGTACGCGGTCAACGAAGGGGCAGGTTGCATCAATAATCAGGACGTCACGTGCCTGGGCCTGTTCATAGGCTTGCGGCCCAGCACCGTGGGCCCGGATCATGACTACGGCTCCGTCGGGCACGTCGGCAATGTCGGCGACAACCTCCAGTCCCAGGTGGGCTAGCTTATCCACGACCTGGCGGTTGTGAATGAGCGGCCCCAGACAATAGACTACGTCGTGCTCCCCGGTCGCCTCGCGGGCCAGTCGTATCGCTCGGCGCACACCAAAGCAAAAGCCCGCTTCTTGTACTATGCTGATTTCCATGGGCTGTACCTCGTGGCAGTCGAGCGCCGGTGATGACACCCTTAACTAGGTCCGCCGCTCAAGAGTTAGTGCGATCAAGCCCTGCCAGAACTCGCTGTTGGCGGGCAAGTCTTCGGCCAGCTCTCGGGCCTGCGTTGCCAGCTGCTCAGCGTATTGACCCGCGCCGTCCACACCCACCAGCGCCGGATAGGTCTGCTTGCCCGCTTGGTCATCCAAGCCTACCGGCTTGCCCAATGTCGCCGCGCAGCTGGTCACATCCAGTATGTCATCGGTAACCTGGAAGAGCAGGCCCAGTGTGCGGCCGTAGCTGCCGATCAACTCGATCTGCTCCTCGGGCGCCTGGGCGAGGATCGCGCCGGCCCGCGTGGCAGCCTCAAAGAGCTTCGCAGTCTTGTGGAGATGGATGTACTCGAGCAGCACCCGGTCCAGCGGCTGCTTCTCGCCACGGATATCCGCCGCCTCCCCACCAATCACCCCGGTAGCCCCAGTGAAAGTGCAGAACTCGCCGATTACCCGCACAATCGCTCCCGCAGGTACCCTTGCCACCTCTTCCTGGGCAGCCAGAGCGCTGTAGGCGGCGATTATCAGCCCATCACCGGCCAGCACCGCCGTCGCTTCATCAAAGGCAGTGTGACATGAGGGCCGGCCCCGGCGCAGCGGGCTGTTATCAATGGCCGGCAGGTCGTCGTGGATCAGTGTCGCCGTGTGGAATAACTCAAAGCCACACGCCGTGGGCAGGACCTCGGCGCCGGGCAGGCCGAACGTTTCGGCAGACTCCATCACAATCGCCGGCCGCAGGCGCTTGCCGCCCGGCAAGCTGTAATGCATCGCCTCGACAATCTGCGCGCCGAACCTATCCCCTGCGGGAAGATACCGGGGGAGGTGCTCGTCCACTTGCGTAGCTGTGGCCGCCAGTAGTTCCTTAACCTCAGGCACACTGCCCTCGTTCCGTCGGGATGTGTCGCTGTCCATCGGTTCACCCACGTGTGTATAGATCGCGAAGCAACTAAGTGTCGGAGGAAAAGTAGAGGACGCAGTCAGCGCTAGTCGGCAGACCCGCTCCTCTCCTCTGCTGCGGGCCCCGTGCCGACCATTACTACCTTGGGCACAGGCTTTTCGATCTCCACACCCTTGATGGGTTCGGTACGAATGGCCCGGTCATTCTCGTAAACCACCCTGTGCCAAACCTTCTTCTTGCCGGCCTGGCCTTCGCGTACCACTTGCCTCTCGCCCCGGGGCAGACTATCTCTTGGAATCTCCTGGGTTTCTGGCGGCAGTTCTTTGATCGTAGTCTGTTCTTTGACCGTCACGACTGTCAGCGGCGTAGCCGGCGCCGCAACTGTCAGCTTTTCTCCAATAACTAGGTACCGCCCTTTCACTCCAGGGTTAAGCGAGTACAGTCCCGCCACAGACATACCGTGCTGCTGAGCGATCTGCCAGGGATACTCGCCTTGCTTGACCACGTAGGTCTTGGGCGTGGTACGACTCGCCGTGAGTTGCTCAACAGCAGTCCCTATTTCCGTGAGGATCTCCGCAGCCGGCCGCGCGACCTCGGCAACGCGCACATCCTGGCGGAATTTGACGTCTAGCACCACGTCGCCTTCCGAGATGTACTTGCGCTTGACTTCCCTTAAGACTGCATCGGCCAGTCCCTTGGTCTCCAGGACCACTGCTTCTTGCCCATCAACCTCAATGGCCGCTGCCCCGACTAGAACCGTGACCTGGGACCCCAGCACATCCAGGGCCTTGCCTATGGGCAGGACCTCCCGACCTTCAACTGGCCACGACACATCCTCCCACTGCTCCTTGAAGGAGGCCTGCCCGGGCAAATTGTCCTTACCTGCCTTGAGCAGCCGCTTGCGGACCTCATCAGCCGCGGCCTTGTTACGCACCAGGACGGCCACCTTCCCGTTAATCTTAATCGCTCGCGCGAACCGACCCCGGCCCGCCAACAGAATCGAAGTGAGGATAAGAATCAGAATCAGCGACAACAGCAAGGCCGCCCGGTAGGCCCGCAGGGCGGCCTGCAGTCGTTCGTAGCGGCGGTCCCGTGATTCGCGCTCTCTCATTGCCATTTCCCCTGCCCGTCCCGGATTGCGGTTGTCCCTAGCGGCTTATTGCAGCCCGGAGACTTAACCTACTACTCTAGCCGACTGGTTCACCCGCAATAATCCTCTCGAGTACGCCTATAGCCAGATCTACCTGTTTATTGTGTTCCTGCTCGAACCACTCAGCGAGTGACTGCGCCTCCCCGGCCTCGTCCCGATCATAGTCGGGGAAGACCAGATCCGGCTTGACCCCTCGCTTGCCCTCCTCATACTCCTTGCTTAGATCGCGTTTGTTAGGCGTCAGATACCCCGCCGTGGACAGGGCCAGAGCGGAGCCGTCGTTGAGCTTGATTACGGTCTGGACCCTGGCTTTCCCGAAGGTATTCTGACCGACGATGGTGCCCCGTCCGGTGTCCTGAAGGGCCCCTGCGACGATTTCCGAGGCACTGGCGCTGGCGTGATTGACCAGCACAACGATCGGTATGTCAGGGGGGACAACCGCTCGCCCGGCCAGCGCTGCGCAAGGCTGTAGTTCGCTGTCGCGCTCCTTGACGTAGAGAACCGGCCCCTCGTCGTAGAAGAGGCTGGTCACCGCAATGGCCTGCTGCAGCAACCCGCCACCGTTATCGCTCAAGTCGAGGACTAGACCTTTGACATCTTGATCGAGCAGCTCCTTAATCGACTCACCCAAGTCCGCGCTGGCCTGTATATTGAAGTATTGCAGCCACATGTAGCCAATATCCCCCTCCCGGACCTCGTGTTCTGGCGGCGGCAGCTTAACTCGGCGCCGAGTTATGGTAACCGGGAAAGACTCTTCCCGGCCCTGGCGGCGGAGGGCAAGTGTGACCTGGGTGCCATCCGGCCCCCGAATCATATCGGCAACCGGCCTGACCCCCATACCCTCCACCGACTCGCCGTTAACTGCCAGTACCACATCCCCGGGTCGAATGTCAACTTCCGCGGCCGGCCCGTGGGGAAAAATGGAGACGATCACAACCTCCCTAACGTCTGTATCGCCGACGGTCTGCTCCTTCAGAATGGCACCGATTCCCTCAAACTGCCCCGTGGCTTCCGCCTGGAACTCCTCGTATTCGTCGGGCGTCATGAACCGGCTGTAGGGATCTCCCAGCGCCGCGACCATCCCTCGGATAGCTCCGTAGGTAAGCTCAGTCGGGTTCTCAATGGTGTCCACATAGTCCTGGAGAATGCGTTCCCGTACCTGCCAGAAAGTCGCCAGCGGCTGGAGATCAGTGGACGCCTTTATCCGCGGGCCGTGTTCTACCTCGAAGATCCCCGGCACAATCTGCGCTACTCGGCCCACCAGGCCCAGGATCGGCTCCTCCGACAACCGGTTCATCACCCCCGCACCACCCACAAACGAACCGACCACCAGCAGGCCGATTAGCACTACTAGCCACACTCGAAAACGAAAAACAGTCTTATCCATAACTCTTTGCTACCCTCCAGGAGTTCAGAATTTCATCGGATCTATTGGTTTGCCATACTTGCGCACGCCAAAATGCAGGTGCGCCCCCGTGGACCAGCCCGTACTGCCCACGTAGCCGATGACTTGCCCCCGCTTGACCGTCTGGCCTTTGCTCACTGCAAACCGTGAGCAGTGTGCGTACATCGTCGAAATACCGCTGCCGTGATCAATAAGGACGGTCTTGCCGTAGACGCCCTTCCAGTCCGCATGGATCACTATCCCTTTGTCACCGGCATGGATCGGCGTGCCCGCAGGGCACGCCAAGTCTACGCCATCGTGGAAGCGACGGGTATGCGTGATGGGATGAATCCGCCAGCCGTACCGGCTGGATATGTGGTAGCTGCGCGATATTGGGCACTTGAGTGTTCCACTCCAGTTCCCCGAATAGCGCAGATCACCTCCGCGCTGGAGCCGAGCAATCATTTGCTCGATCTGCTTCGACTCCCATTCCATCTGCCGCAATAATCGTTCCTTCTCGGCCCGGTCCCCAGTGGCCTTTCTGAGTGCCCCGTCCGCCGCCGCCTTACGCTCCCTCACGACATTCCGCTGCTCGATTATCTGGGTCCGCAGGTCTTCCTGCCGGGCCTTCTGGGCCGCCAGTTCGGCTCCCCGGCGCTCGTAGGCTTGCTTCTCGCTGACCAGTTTGGTGAGCAGACTCTCATCACCAGCCGCGATCCGCCGCATAAACTCCGCCCGGTCAACAAAGTCAGCAAAGGAAGTAGCGCAGAAGACTACCTCCAGGTATTGCGGCTCGCCCGAGCGGTAAGCCGCCAGCAGGCGCTGTTGCATCTGCTCCTGATGACCGGCCAGCTGCACCGCCGTCTCGGCGAGTCGGCGCTCAGTCGCGGCAATCTCCTGCTTGGTATTGCGCAGCTCAGCCTCCGACTGAAGTAGCCGGCCCTGAGCCTGCTCCAACTCCTGCTGGGCGCTAACCAGCCGGTCTTGCGCGGCACGCTGCTCCTGTTTGACCGTGCGCAGCTCTTTTTTAACCTTCTGCTCGCGCCATGAGAAACTGCTCCACTTCTTCCTGAGATCAGCAAGCGTGCCTGCCTGCGCCGGAACAGCAGCCATCCCCACCAGCAGTACCGCGCTGATAATCCCAGCCATTATTGTCATCAAATACTTTCGCTGCATCAGGTACATCCTTATCACAAACCCGTGTAGGCCATGCTTATGTCCAGTTGACGCTTTACCCCACCACCGCGTTCACCCGCGCAATCCCAAATCCTAGAAGGGAACGAACTTCTCAGGATTCAGCCATGTTCCGTTCTGGCAGATGCCGAAATGTAGATGGGGGCCGGTGGACAACGTGCCCGTGCCGCCCAGGTAGCCGATGACTTGTCCGGCCTTGACCACCTGGCCGCTCTTGACCGCATATTTCGACAAATGGGCATAAAGCGTTACCATCCCACTGCCGTGGTCAATTCGGACCATCTTACCGGCTGTCCGACTCCAGCCCGCGAAAATCACCGCGCCATCGGCCGCTGCTTTGATCGGCGTGCCCACCGGCAGGCGGGCAACATCAATACCCTTGTGCGGCTTGCGTTTCTTGAGTATCGGATGCATGCGCCAGCCGAACCGGCTGGTCACTACTCCACCTGAGAGCGGCCGTAGCATCCCGCCCTGAAAAGCTCCCTGGTACTGTCCCCCACGCCGACTCAGCGCAGCCAGTTCCCGAGCGATTTGGTCATATTCCTGTTCCACCAATGCCAACTCGCGCTCGGCGGCCGCTCGGTCATCTCTGAGCTTGCTGTATACGCCCTCGGCCTGGGCCTCCCGTGCCGCCACCAGATCGCGCTGCTGCCGTAGCTCCGCCTCTCTGACCGCCTGCTGGGCCTGAAGGGCTTCAAGCTTCGCCTTCTGGCGCTCGAAGGCTTGCTTCTCACTGACCAGCCTAATCAGCAGACTCTCATCACCTGCGGCGATGCGCCGAACGAATTCTGCCCGGCTGACAAAGTCGGCGAACGAGGTAGCGCAGAAGACTACCTCCAGGTATTGCGGCTCACCCGCGCGGTAGACCGCCAGCAGCCGTTTCTGCATCTGTGCCTGGTGCTCTTCCAGCCGGGCCTTGGTCTCGGCCAGCTCCAACTCCGTCTCGGCAACCTGCCTTTTAGTCTTGTCCAGCTCATCCCGGGCTTGGTGAAGCCTGACCTGCGCTTGCTCCATCGCCTGCTGAGCCACGGTCAGCTCACCGCGTGCCTCTTCCTGCTTGGCCTTTATAGCGCCCAGGTCTTTTCTGGTTGCTTCCCGCCCGGAAAGGTACTGGCTGAGCTTCTGCTTGAGCTTGTCCAATCTGCCGGCAGCCGCTGGTGCTGGGACGGTTCCGACCAACAGGACCACCCCGACGGCGACCGCTAATGCCCAGGCAGCTTTCTTACTGAACACTAAACGCACCCTGGCAGTCACTCCTTGCTTGTGTGAATGTACCATTACAATGACACAACCGCCCAATTGCCTACTGCTGCACAGTTCAAACCTGGCGCAGGTACCGGTGCAGACCCATCAGACTACCAGCCGCACCAAAGACTACACCACATAGCACCAGTGCCACGGCAAAAAGCACCAGCGCCTGTGCTGAGTATATCAGATCAATGAACTGCAAGTTCTGGCCCACATACTGCTCGATGTAGCTGTAGATCGGCAGCACTATCGCCGCCGCTATGGCACCACCAGCTAGGCCGTCGAGCACGCCCTCGATGACGAAGGGAACGCGGATGAACCAGTTGGTCGCACCCACCAATTGCATTATACGAATCTCGTCGCGGCGGGCGTGAATGGTCAGCCGAATAGTCGTGCTGATGACCAGAAGAGTGGCGACAGCCATCACTATACCCACCACAACGCCCGATATCCTAATTCCCCGCGCCATCGTGAGCAGCTTATCGGTAACCTGCCGCGCATAGCGCACCATCGCGACGCCCTCGACGCCCTCCGCCTGCCGAGCCAATTCGGGAATGTCCTGCGGGTCCATCGGTTTTATCTGCAGCGAAGCGGGACAGGGATTTGCTCCCAATAGTTCGATCATGAGCTCGGCCGAAGCTTCGGAACTCTCCATAAGCCCCAGCCCCATTCCCTCGATTGTTCTTTGCAGGTTCTCCTCGGCATTGATGGGCTCTATGTTCTTAACCCTCTCGTTCCACAGGGCCTCTTCGACCGCAGCAGCGTCGGCACCCTCGGCCAATTCGACGACAATGACCGCCGCCTCCGCCTGGAGGGAAGCCATGTGTTCTACGTTCATGCCAAACAGGACCAAGCCGCCCAGTATGAGCAAGGCCACGGCCACGTTGGAGATTGCCGCCAATGTTACTAGCCCATTGCGGACCGCAGCATCCCAGCCTTCGTGCAGGAGGAACTCGATGGTGTTAAGGCGCATCGTACTTGCCGCCCTCTTTGGCATCCCGGACGATCCTGCCCTGCGCTAACTGGACTAGGCGGCAGTTGGTCCGGTCCACTATCTCGCGGTCGTGAGTGGCCATCACCACCGTTGTGTCCTGTTGGCAGATGTTGAGCAGAAGCTGGATGATTTCCCACGAGGTGTCGGGATCCAGATTGCCAGTTGGCTCGTCGGCCAGCAAGATAGACGGGCCGTTGACGAGAGCCCGGGCAATGCTAACCCGCTGGCACTCTCCCGCCGAGAGCTGGTGAGGGAACGCGTCACCCTTATCCGCCAACCCAACCAGCTCCAGGCCAATGGGCACTTTCCGGTGCTTCTCCCGCCGGCTGGCCCCGACCACATCCAGTGCGAAGCCGACGTTTTCCCATACGGTTTTCTGGGGCAGCAGCCCAAAATCCTGAAACACCACCCCCACCTTGCGACGCAGGAACGGCACCCGCCGCGGCGGCAGCTTAGCCACGTCCTGCCCGTCCACAATCACGCTGCCCGCAGTGGGAACCATATCCCGATATATCAAACCCAGCAGTGTTGACTTGCCGCTGCCCGAGTGACCGGTGATAAAGGCAAACTGCCCTCGCTCGATCAGCAGATCAACGTCCCGCAGCGCCTCCGTCCCGTCAGGATATATCATGCTGACTGACTGCAGATGTATCATCCAGGCATCCTAGCTTCGGTCGGTAGTCCGTCGTAGACCGCGAACGGTGCTCTCAAACCGGTGCTCCTCCGAAACATTATAGCAAAAAGCGTCCAATGCGGCAACTTGAGCCGGGCTACTGCCCAGCCCGATCGCCTTGACAAAAAGCGGCGTCTAGGCTAAACTGCTCGTATATTATTAGGGAGCGATAGTAGCTGGCGCCAGATTTGGCAAAGGAGTCAGCGATGGCACGTGGTGCTACCAATGCACTGGGGTTGGACATCGGGGGCGAAGCAATAAAGGCCGTACAACTGCGCAAGACCAGAGAAGGTCTGCAGGTAATTGGCAGACCAGCCAGCGTGCCGACGCCGGCGGGAAGCGTATCCGGGGGAGTGGTGGTTGACGGCGAAGCGATCTCTGAAGCGCTGGCTGATATGGTCCGCACCTGTGGATTTACCACCAAGGATGTGGTCGCTTCCGTGGGTGGTAACACCTCGGTAACCGTTCGCGTAGCCAGCATGCCCCAGATGTCTGGGCGCGAGCTGCGTGACGCGATGGACTACGAACTGGACCGCCAGGTCCCCTTCCCCATAGACCAAGTCATCTATGACTACCAGGTCATTGATGCAGACGAGGGCGGGGAAAGCGACGAAATGAACGTGCTGCTGGCCGCGGCCCAGGAGGACATGGTCAACGCCCATGTCGCGGCGATCACTGATGCTCGCCTGCAGCCGATCCACATTGGCGTTGAGCCGCTCGCAGCGGCTCGAGCGCTGGTTAACGTCAGCACAAATGGGTACAATGAACAGACAGTGGTGATTGCGCAGATCGGGGCCAGCCAGACCGAAATCGGCGTGGTACGCCGTGGCTATCTGGACTTCGTCCGCGCCATACCCACTGCCGGCCAGACGCTGACGGCGGCTATCCGCCAGGGGCTCACCGGCGACGAGGCGCAGGCCGAGCAGGCCAAGCGCCAGTTCGCCGACGCGCGCGAGCTGTCGGGCACGGACATGGGCGAGGCCACAGAGGTCCAGCGCGCCAAAGAAGCTATCCAGCAGGTGATTTCCGAGCCGTTGTTCGAGCTGATTACCGAGCTAGGCCGCACGCTGGACTTCTACCGGCGACAGCATCCCGGGGAGCAGATCGCCCGCATCTTCCTGGCGGGTGGCTCGGCGGTTATTCCGGGCCTGGCTGAGCTAGTCGAAAGCGAGACCGGGGTAGCGGCAGAGCCGGCTAATCCTTACCAGTACCTGATTTATGACAGCGCGAGTCTAAGCGAAGCATACCTACGAGATATCGGTCCCGTGACGACGGTAGCCGCCGGCCTGGCAATGCGCGATATGCTGCCGGACTAACCACGAGGAGCCTACCGTGCTAAAGATAGACCTGCTGCCCAGACATTTTGCTATAGCTCGTTTCAACAAGAAGCTGGCCGCTGGCGCAGTAATATTACTGATAGCGGCGGTGGGCTTTTGGCTGTTTAGGTTCAACAGCCTGAAGGCGGCCATAGACCAAACTCAACAGGATCTGGACGAACAAACGGTCATCGCCGACGAGGTGCGTGGTGACGAGCGCGAAATCTTGCAAAAGCAGAGCGAGCTAGACCCTATTGCGGCCAAGGTGGACTTCGTCACCGATGCCGACAACAGCGGCGGGCAGTTCTTTGACCGCTTCCACGCCATTAACAAGTACATCATGGCAGGGGCCCAGATGTCTGAGTTCAGTGTCAGTGGCAGCTCGGTGGAGTTTACCGTGACGGTGCGCGGGACCCTGGGGGTAGCCCGCTTTCTGCTCAACCTGCTGCGCTGCCCCGATATCACCAACATCAGCTACTCAGGG
>JAUVXR010000005.1 GCA_030603495.1 bacterium | reverse complement strand
CGCAGGACGAGAGGCTGCGCGGGGAAGTAGCCCAGGCGTTGGCGACGATGCAGGAGTTGCCCGTGGCCGAGCTTCTCCAGGGGTTGCGGACCTATCCCGACCAGCTCAAGCCCTGGGTCGCGGGGATTCTGGCGGCGATTGGCGAGCCAGCGGCGGAGCCGACCTCGTCGGCCAGAGATGGCAGCGACGATCGCGAGCAGAGACTGTGGTGTGTCGCGGTTCTGCAAGCAGTTGGCGACACGCAAGTGACCCTGTTCATCGCCTACCTCCCCGAAGATGAATTGCCCGATGCGGCGCGCAGGACTGAGGTCCTGGCGATGAAAGAGCGCATTTCGGGCCGTGAATAGTGGTCTTGTGTGCCGGATATCAATGGGGCAGCGGTCTTGGCTGCTCAAAGAGGAGAAGCGGGCGTGAACCGGCGGACAGTAGTGATAATGCTGATAATCCTGGTGGTCGCGGCTGGCGGTTATTATCTTACTTACTTGCAACAGGTGGGTAAAACCGCGGAACTGCTCGAAGCTATGATGAGCGGGGATCACAAAGACGGCGCCGAGGCGATGACACAACTTGGGAGGCGCGGCGTACGGCTGTATCCTCAACTGATTGTGCTAGCCCAGAGCCAAGATCCGGAAACTGCCTGGCGCAGCGCCGTGCTGCTGGGTGAGTTGGGCAATCCTGGCGCTGCCGAGATCCTGAGCGGGAGGCTGAGTGATCCTAATGCGACCGTGCGGGCCGCGGCGGCCCAGACGTTGGGCTGGCTGAGGGCAGGACAGGCGGCCGCCGCGCTGGGGGAATTGGTTGCGAATGAGGGCGAGGAGCTGGTGGTCCGCATCAGTGCGGCACGGGGACTGGGTGGGTTAGCGGCTCCAGAGGCAGCACCGAAGCTGGGCCAGGCTCTGAAGTATCAGCCGGTCGTCGCAGAAGACGCGGTGGACGATTCGTGGCAGTTACGCGTCGAAGCCGCCCGGACACTGGGTGCCGTCGGCACTGGTCAGGCTGTTGCCAAATTGGCTGGCCAGGCCACCAGCGGCGCCGAGCCGGATATACGAGTACGCACGGCAATCGCCTACGCGCTCGGTGACGCGTTGAGCAGCGACGGCTGCGACGAGGAGGGACTTACCGCAGGTCTTGACGCCCTGATCGCGGCTGCGCGCGACGAGGTCGGGGATGTACGGATAGCGGCAGTCAGCTCCCTGCGGAGGATTTCTCCGCCCGAAGAGCAAGCGAGCAGAGCCGAGAGTCTACTCGAGGCGGCCGCGCGCGACCCGCACTACTGGGTGCGAGAGGCGGCAGGCGGGTAGTGGCTCTGATTTCGAATCATGGTCGGAGAGGAATAGCGATAACGATGGGTACTGGCAGGCTGCTAGCGGTAACCGTCATGATCGGAATAATAGCCGGCATACTGGCCGGCTGCGCCATGGATCCTATCGAAGACCTAAGCAGGAAGGTCGAGTCACCCAAGGTTACCACACGGGAGCAGGCGATTGTCACCCTGGCCAACCTTGTAGATCGCCGCGCCATCAAGCTGCTTGGCGAAGCTATCGCCAGTGATGACGAGTTGTGTGACAAGGCTGCGGTGGCCCTGGTCAAACACGGGCGACGGCTCAAGACTACCGAGCCGGAGAACCCGGTAGTCGCCCAAGTCAGCGAAGTGTTAGAGAACATCCATCTGGGTGAGCGGTTCCGGGCTCGAGCGGCCTGGACGCTGGGCGAAATCGGAGACCGGCGGGCGATCCCTCTACTCAAGGAAGTGGCCTTGGGATTGCTGGTCGACGCGACGAAGCCGATTATGACGCAGCAGGCTGCCGAGGCACTGGAGAAGCTGGGCTTCAATAGCGAGAGCCGCGCTCTTGAGCTCCCCATGGGTTCGCTGGCAGATGAGCTCGAGATCATTCCGGACATATCACCCCTCTAACCCCCCGCGTAAAGGTGGCGTGATCGGCAATTGGCACCCGGAAGTCCGGCGCAGTAGCTTGGTCGTGGTCAGCCGTGGTTATGGCGGGCGGCATTTTGCTGGCCGGTTCTCCCTCTGCGTTGTGGGCACGGCCCGTCTATTCAGGTGTGCTCGGTGAGTCGTTGGCGACAGTCCGGTCCGACCTTCATCTGGATGCCACGCCCAGCTATTCATCCTGGCAGGACACGCTCTTCGCCCAGTTGCCTGCACTTAGCGTCGTGCCTGGGACAAAGGAGCGTCGGGGAAGCCTGTACCGGGCCGAATCGTATGACCCAGGTGAGTACGCGCCCCGGATCGCGTACCGTTATCCCATTGACCTGGGCTGGCAGTGGCACGTGTCACTGGAGTTCTCTCCCGGCTTTGTTCCTGAATTTGATCCGGGCCGGAACTACGATGAATTGTGCTACGACGACTATGTGAACTCCCCGTGGCTTAGACAGCGGGGGTGGGCCAACCCCTACCGGATTGCGGCTGAAGAGGTGCAGCGGATGAATGAGGATGATGATTTTGCGCTGAGGCGGGTGGTACTGGCTGCAGCCTACTGGTGGACACATCGGGAGTACGAAGACGCGGAGCGGGAAACGCTGGAGGCCGCACTGAGTCGCCAGCAGTACCTTTCCCGGGAGCTTCTGGCGGAGTTAGTGGCACCGAAGGTGCTGGAATTATTGCCGGACAGCCTCACGGAAGTCACCTCCGGCGAGGGATTAGTGCCCATAGATCTGCGGGTGGCGAGCAACACCTCCTACGATTCAACCACCTGTCTGGAGAAGATGCTGCTGCGGGCGGGGCAGCGGGGCCTGAAGGCCGTGGTCATTGCGGACCGCAACCGCATTGATGGCGCTCAGCGGGCGCAGCGGACCGCGGCGCGGCTGCGCGACGAGGGAAGGCTGCCGGCCGATTTTCGCGTGATCATCGGTGAGTATGTGGACACTACCAGCGGCGGAATCCTGGCGCTGTTTGTGCGCACGTGGGTGCCTGAACAGATGACTATGAAGAAAACTCTGGAGATGATTCACGATCAGGGGGGCCTGGCGCTCCTGGCGCATCCGGGGGTTGCTGGCGGACCGCAGGTGCTGCGGGAGATGCCGTTCGACGGTTACCTGATCCAGGCGGGCCTCTTTGAGATGTTTCGTACCCTGCAGATACTCTATGAGCCGGCATTGGGGGGCAAGCCGGCCTTGTACGGCAGCAATAGCCCCTACGGCGCGGCGGTGGGACTGCCTTATACTATAATCGAGTCGGAGGATACTACCGAAGAGAGCCTCCGTCAGGCGCTGGCCGAGGGCCGGGCGTATGCCGCGGGGGGAATGTATCTGCCGTGGATGATCGCTGCCGCCATCAAGCCGATCGGCCAGCTCGAAGCTGCGTTGAACGGCTATTTCGTCTGGCACGACGAAGCCGAACGCCGGCTGACGCACCTAACTGGCGCCGATAACGTGATAATCCGTACGAGCTGGGACCGGGAGCTTCAGGGGTGGATGGGGCTGGACCGACTAGCCGAGGGCATCGCGCGGATCGGCGACCGTAGTTCGCCGCTATTGGAGTGGCCCGAGATCAGCCAACTGGCAGTGGAATACTCGTACTTCCAGCTCAGATACGACTATCCAGCGAAGGTATACTCGCTGACGGCACGACATATCTGGTAGAGGAGCTATTACGTGATAGTCCGCAAGTACCAGCCATCAGACCGACGCCTGCTGCTACAGATCACTGCTGAGGTGTTTGGGGCGGTCGCTATGCCCGCCTTGATTGAGCGCAAATTCGAGGTCCGTAACGAGGTGCCCTGGCAGCAGTGCAAGACTGAAGAGGTCGCCGCGGAGATAGAGGCCAGCCCGGAGGGAACGCTGGTGGCGGAGGTCGCCGGCGAGCCGGTGGGCTACGTCACTACCGAGTTGGACCGACAAATGCTGACCGGCCATGTTCATAATCTCGCCGTGGCGACAGGCCACCAGGGCAAGGGCGTGGGCAAGGCGCTGCTCGATGCTGCCCTTGACTATTTTGGGGCAGAGGGTATGATTTATAGTCAGATTGAGACCCTGACGTGCAACGAGCGCGGGCAGGCGTTATATCCCCGGCTGGGTTATGGGGAGGTAGGGCGTAAAATATACTACTTCATGCGTTTGGCTGACAGATAGGAGATGCAGACTAGTGTGTTCTGTATATCGGGTGTCGGAGCGAATGCGTCGCCGGTGGGGCATGTGGAGTCTACCGGTTATACTCGCTGCTGTTAGCTGCTGCGTAATGATTGTATCGGCACTTGCAGCTGAGCCTAACGTCTGGCACGAAAGCTGGGAGGCAGCCCTGGCCGCGGCGCAAGAGAGCGGCAAGCCAGTGTATGTCTATATTTGGCAACGGCGTTCTCTGCCAGCGGAGGACTGGCAGGAGACAAAAGAACACGATTCGTGCGAGAAGATGAATCGCCTGACCCTGATCAACCCACAGGTCAAGCAGATGCTGCGTAACTATGTGCTGTGTGCTCTGGATGTCAACCACCCGGCGAATCATGGTTTCATCCGGCAGTACCAGGCGAGCCTACTGCCCGACGCGGATCATGATCTGGAAAGCGCCACGTTGTACCTGCTGCCGGTTCACCTCTTCTTCAACGCGGGCGGCCGCAAGGCGTTTGAGATTCACGATTATATTCCGGCGGCCAAGTTCGTTGATGTCCTCGATACGGTCAAGCTTCTCATCGCCGCCCAGAACGCACCCGAGGAGGAGCTTAAGCAGGCCGGGGCCTATGCCCGTCTGGGGCACATATGTCTGGAGCTACAACTCTACGGAGACGCGAAAAAGAGCCTAAACCTTGCCATTGAGCTGGATCCCGAGAATCGGGCCGGGGCCCGGGCGGATGCTGAGCTGGACCTGACAATAATGGCTCTCCCTGATCAACCCTCGCAGGGCTATCGGGACCTGGCGAGCTATCTGAATACCTATCCGGATTCAAAGCGCCAGGTCGAAGTGAAGTATTTCATGGCGGTGGCCAAGTACGTAGATGGCGACGAGGGCCAGGCGATGCACATTCTGGAAGACATTGCCAATATTCGCACCCCAGTCTCTCCGGAAGAAGAGCGCTGGATCAACTATGCCGCCGTGTTGCTCTACCAGTTGCGCCACGAGGGGGAATAGCCCGTCGAGCCCCAAACGAAGCGCTGGGAGGCCAGCCTGAGCATTAGGCCCGAATTCTTTGCACAGAACTATTGGCGAGGGCGTTTGTCTAACACAATGTCAAGGTAGGCAGGAGAACTGGACCATTATGTTGATGCAGGATACTGACGGTCAGTTGAAGGAGCTGCACGATACCCTCCAGCAGGTCGGGGATCGTCTTTGACCTGGCTGGCCGCCGTGGGCAGATAGCGGAGCTTGAAAACCGCACTCAGGAGCCGGACTTCTGGAATGATGCGTCCAGTGCCCAGGAGCTGATGCAGAAGCTCAGTGCGCTGCGCGCAACCGTTGATCCCTGGGATGAGCTGAGCGGGAAGCTCGGCGACCTCGAGGTGCTACTGGAGTTGGCTCAAGAGGAAGACGACGAGAGCGTCATCGCGGAGATTATTGCAGGGATCGAGTCGGCGCGAGCGCAGCTCCAGGAGCTGGAGCTGGCCGCGACGCTCAGTGGCAAGTACGATAGCGCCAACGCTATCCTGACCATTACTGCCGGGGCTGGTGGGACGGAGGCATGCGACTGGGCGGAGATGCTGCTGCGGATGTACCGCAGGTGGGCGGAGCGGCATGGCTATGAGTTCCAGGTGGTCTCGTTCGTTGAGGGCGATGCCGCGGGCTTCCGCAACGTCACGGGCCGGGTAGTGGGCCTGCGGGCCTTCGGGTATCTTAGGGCGGAAGGCGGCGTTCACCGTCTAGTACGCCTCTCGCCCTTTGACAGCTCGAAGCGTCGCCATACCAGCTTCGCTTCTGTGGACGTGATACCGGAAGTTGCAGAAGATGTGGAGGTCAGCATCAATCCGGAGGACTTGCGTGTCGAGACCTTTCGGTCCGGCGGGGCTGGTGGCCAGCACGTCAACAAGACCGACTCAGCAGTGCGCATTACGCACTTGCCCACGGGGATTACGGCCCAGTCGCAGGCGGAGCGCTCACAGCACGCTAACCGGCGCTTCGCAATGCAGGTATTGCAGGCACGGCTGGCCGAGCATGAGCGGGCCGAGCGCGCCCAGGAGATTGATAACCTGCGTGAGCATAAGCAAGATATCGCGTTTGCCAGTCAGATCAGGTCCTACGTAATGCAGCCGTATACGATGGTCAAGGACCATCGCACCAATGTGGAAGTGGCCAATGTCGAGGCAGTACTAGATGGCGAGATTGACCCGTTCATCCGTGTGTATCTCCAGACCGTGGCCGGGCAAGGTGGTGAGCTGGCATGAGAAAAATAGGAATGATCGCGGCAGTTGTCCTGCTGGCCGGAGGCGCAGTTGTACTACAATACGTGACTGCGGGGGCGGCTGACGAGTTGTCCACGGTCAACGCTGACAAGCGTGAGACCAGTTTCGGCGACCTGACTGCGGATGCGCTCTGCACTGCGTCGAACACTACCATCGCGCTGGTCGCGGCGGTCTCCTTCAAGTCGGGCACCATTCCGGCTAACAAGCCGACCGAGCAGCAGATTACGAGCTTGCTGCAAACGCCTGATGAGACCTGGGCAGTCTCCAAACTGACCGGAGCACAGATTCGGGAGGCCTTGGAACGCAGCCTCAGCCGTCTGCCCCTGCCCAATAGTGCTTTCCTGCAAGTCTCGGGGCTGAAGATCAAGTATGACCCCAAGGCGCCACGCAACCAGCGTATTACCTCGCTGGCCACTAATACCCAGGCATTGGAGGATGGCAAGGAGTACCAGGTGGTAATGCCTCTGTTTCTGGCCAAGGGCGGCTCGGGCTACTTCAAGATCTTCGGCGAAGATAACATCGTCCGCCGCGGCAGCACGGGGCTGGCCACGATCATCACCAGCTTTGTAGACTCCAAGGACCAGCTTAACTACACTGGCCAGGGCCGTATCACCGTTGGCCGCTAGCCACTAAGGAACCGCCGCACCTCGCCGCTCAGTCCACTCATTCGGTAGGAGCGACATCGCGTCCACCGTAGCCTTGGCGAAGGCGGATCTTGTCGCGACTAGGGACCGCCCAAGGCAGAGCGACAAGGAATTGACAGGCCCGGGGGCGAAATAGTGACTACTGTGGCTGGCTCCGGGCGTTTGCGACAACTTCACAGCGGCTTCACCCTGATCGAATTGCTGGTCGTAATCGCCATCATAGCTATCCTGGTGGCGATATTGTTTCCCGTATTTGCCAGGGCCAAGAGCAGTGGCTACAAGGCCGCCTGCATCTCCCAGGTCAAGCAGCTCCTCGCAGCCTCGCAGATGTACTGCACCGACTTCGGGCGGCGACTGGTACCGGCCCGAAACTGGGATAACTCCCAGGGCACGCTGGGGGTTACCTGGTGCGTGCTGCTCCAGCCTTACCTGGCCAGCGAACAGATTATCATCTGCCCGGTAGACGGTGCCCCCCAGAGCGCCCGCAACAGCACCGACCTGCCCCACAGCTACGGCATCAACTACGGCCTGACCTACCTGACTGGCTACGGACACGCGCACCTGGCTCGCTCGATGTCCAGCCTGGAACGGGTAAGCGAACTGATTCTGTTCTTCGATATGAAGTCCAGCGTCGGCGCGATGGGCAGCTCGTACGTCGCCCACCGGCTCAGCCGGGTGGCCTTCCGCCACGACGACTGGGCCAGCTTCGGATTCCTCGACGGCCACGCCAAGCCCCTGCACGCCAATCAGGTTGATGACGGAAAGTTTTGGATACCATGATCCGAGCCAGCAACACGCTGGCAGAGAGGTTTTGAGGAGAGGATTCGCAATGAAGATCGCCACAAGATGGTTAGCTGCTGCACTGGTAGTTGGCCTGGTTGTGATGACGGGCAAGGTGCGAGCACAAGAAAAAGAGCAAGCCAGAACGCCCGAGCAGGTCGTCAGCGAGTTTAGTTATGCCCTGGCTGCTGCCCTCAAGGAAAGTCAAATAGACTCAGCCCCGCTCAATGAAGTTGTCGGCACCAAGTCCCGGGAGGCGTTAAGCAGATGGGGCGACCAGGTGATCGAGCCGTTGGCCACGTACTTGATTGTCCCCCGCCTGGTTCCTCACGAATCAGTAGTTGACGGGGACACTGCTACTGTTGCTGCGCTGCTCCAGCTCCGGTCGCTGGAGGTAAAGCTGGTCAAAGAGGAGGGGCAATGGAAGGTTGATTTGCTGGGCACGCTGGCGGGCTTGCCCGAGCCGTTCGCAGTCACTGCCGAGGAGTTGGCCGCCGGGGGGGCAGCGCCGCAGCCTCAGTTGGGTGAACAACCTCCCGCCGCAGATACTGGTGAGGCAGAGCAGAGCGGCCCTGTGGTCGAACTCTCACTGGCGAACTTCAAGCCTGAGGTGCTTGACGCCGAGGTGCCGGTGCTGGTGTGTTTCTGGGCCGAACAGTCTGACGATGCCCTGCTGCTCAAGCTGATGCTCGAAGACCGGGCACACGACTACATCGGCCAGGTGAAGTTCGCCGCGGTGGATACCGCCCAGAACATCCCGCTCACCATCGCCTTCGACGTGACCGAGATTCCCTGCCTGGTCCTGTTCCGGGGCGAAAAGGAGCTGGCCCGCCGCTACCCCACAACCCCGGTCTCCCCAGACGAGCTTGACCAGTGGCTTGCGGAAAGTCTGGAGCACCAAGAGTGAATCGAATGCCACTCCAGAGGACAAGCCGACAGGCTGACCGGCGCTGGCTGGTGGTACTGGCAGCTCTGTACCTTGCCGTCGGCATTCCCCTGGCAGCTCGGTGTGTAAATCAGCTCAACACCGATGGTGTCTTGTACCTGCTCCTGGCTGAGCACTGGGCCAAAGGCGAGTGGGGTGCCGCGCTCGGGGGCCACTGGAGCCCCTTACTGCCCTGGCTGATCTCCCTGCCGCTGCGCGTAGGCATTTCGCCGTTCGTGGCTGCCCGAGGCATCCTGCTGCTCAGTGGGCTGGGGCTGACTTTCGTGGCCTGGTCGTTATTCGGTCGGTTGGGGCTATCCCGGCCGCTGCGCTGGGCGGCTACCCTGGCAGTGGCAGCAATGGCCCTGGACCGCAGCGTGATTCTGCTGACTCCCGACCTGCTGGTAGCGGCGATCCTCAGTGTGTACTTCTGGCAGAGCCTGGATACCAGTCTCGTCGAGCGGCGCGGTGCTGCCTTCAAGTGTGGGTTGGTCGCCGGGCTAGCCTACCTGGCCAAGGCTTATGCCTTTCCCTTCTTTGTTCTGCATTTCTCGGTACTGGCGGTGGTGTACAGTCGGCGAGCCGGGCCCGGGGCAGGCGGGCGTGCCGTGCGGACTATCGCCTTAGGCCTGGCCGGTGCTGCGGTCTTCGTCCTGCCCTGGGCGACGGCGATATCGGTCAAGTACGGATACCCCACGATTAGCACTGCCTCAGCCGGAGCCTGGTCTTATGCTGGCCCGGTCCATCGCCTTGACCCCCCCGCTCTGCGCGGTTTGGCCCAACCACAAGGAAAGCGGCTCAATACGTTGGAAGATCCTCTTAACCAGACTTTTTCGTACTCTTATTGGAGCTCCTTTGCGGATCTCGCCTCGTTTAAGCACTACCTGCGGAAGATCGACAAGAACCTGACAGCATTCCGGAGGTTCGTCGGGCATGTTGCGCATTGGGGTATTATGAGCGGCGTGCTGTTTTGCGCCTTGCTGCTAGCAATAGCCCGCAGCACCGGCCGCAACTGGGCAAGGCCTGTGCGGTGGGCGATCTGGACAACAATCGCCTACGCCTCCGGCTACATATTACTTCATGCTATCCCCCGCTACTTCATGCCGCTGGAGCCGGTGCTGGTGGGGACGGCTTTCCTGCTGCTGCAAGTGCTTGTCTTGGGTGCTGAGCGGCAGCGCATTACTGCGCGGGGCGCACGACAGGGCTTGAACAGAGCTTACCTGGCGATTGCGCTGCTCACGGTAGTATTCCTGATCAATCCTGTTGCGGGCATCCGCTGGCACTTTATCCATCCGCCTGATTGGGGCAACGCCTACGTAGCGAAGAAGCTCTCCTCACTACCGTTGCGCCCGCCGCTGGCGGCCAGTGAGTGGTTCTATGGCCTGTACGTAAGCTACCGGCTGCGGATGAAATACCTGGGCCGACCCGCCAGCGATTCACCTGCCCAGATAGCCAGGGAGCTGCGTGATGCCGGCGCCGGCACCTTCTTAGTGTGGGGAGATAGTGCGTTAGCCCAGGCTCTCGACCAGCAGCCGGGCATGCAGCTTCTTGCTACCGTAACCGTCCCACCCGAGATCCGACCTGGCGAAGTGGTGGTGTTTGATGTGCTACCTGCGGAAGATTGATAATCAGGGATAGCTACCTTCTGCGTCCAATCTTTGACAACAGGGCAGTGGCCTGTTCACCTACACGTGTTTCTCTGCCAGGACCATGCTCCAAGGAATTGGTGTGCTTACGTCTAACACTGCAAACTGCGTCTGGACGAACTCCTTGAAGCTGGTCGTGTTCCAGTGTTGGACATGTCCAGGTGTGTTGCCCAATGAGCGGACGTAGCGGCAGCCTAGGCAATTAAGGATGCGCCAGAGCGGTTCGTTCGGCACGCTGGCAAGTAGATACTGCCTGGTAACCCGACTGATTTCTCTCAGGGCTGCGGCGGGTTGCGCCAAGTGCTCTAATACCTCCGCCGCGATTACCAGGTCGAAGCTATTATTCTCCCAAGGCAAAGTGCAAATGTCGGCGACCAGAAAGGTCACCGTCGGGAACATGTCTCGTGCTTCAGCGACGAGGCGCCCATCAATATCTATTGCGCACAGATCGATATCAGGCCTAAGTTCCCGGATAGCGCCCGCGAGGTAACCCTCCCCGCAACCGACCTCTAATATGGACTGTACCGATGTAAGAGAGCTCACATAGCCGCTAAGACATTGCATGAAACCGTTCATCAGTTTCTGCGCAATTGGATTGCGCGAGTGATATTTGTCATACACATTCCCCGTGACCAGTTTGCGATTCATCGCCGTGGTTTGTCCTTGGTCCAGCTCTCGCGGGCCTCTTACCATTTCGCGTTTTCGTCTCGCCGTTTTACCCAAAAGAGCATATCCTGTGTCAGCTTGCGATTTGCGCCGATGAGGTCCGCTACCACTCCAAAGATGCCGATCTGGAAGCCCAGCAGCATCAGTACCGCAGCCAGGATCAGCGATTGGACGTGGCCGGTGCCGTTGCCGCTGAGGTAGTAGTAAAGAAATCTAAGGCCCAGCGCCAGGCCGGGCAAGAAAAGCAGCAGGGCAATGATGCTAAAGAAGCGCAGCGGCTGATACAGCGCGTAGATGCGAAAGAGGGTCTTCAGCGACTGCCAGACATACGCCGGGGTGCTGCTGAACAGCCGAGATTCGCGCGTTTTGGGATTCGTTTGGATGGGCACCTGCGCCACTGTGAGGCGGGTGCGGCCGGCCTGGATTAGCGTCTCGAGGGTATAGGTGAAGTCGGAGACCACATTAAGCCGCAGCGCGGCTTCCCGGCTATAGGCGCGGAAGCCGCTGGTAACATCGGCGACGTCGGTTCCCGAGACCTTGCGCACCACCCAACTGCCCAGCCGCTGCAGTTTCTTCTTGGTCCAGGAGAAATCTTCGATAGCTTCGATAGGGCGCGTACCCACCACGACGTCGGCCTGGCCCTGCAGAACCGGCTCAATGAGATTGGGGATACATTCGCCCCTGTATTGGTTGTCCGCGTCAGTGTGAACAATAATGTCCGCCCCACGGCGCACGCTTTCGTCCAAGCCGGCACTGAACGCGGCGGCCAGTCCCCTGTTGGCGGGGAACCTGATGATATGATCGACGTCGGCTTCCCGAGCCACTTCGGCAGTGCCGTCGGTGCTCCCGTCATCAATGACCAGCACCTCGACCTGCCCGATGCCCGCGATTTCGCGGGGGATATCGGCCAGGGTGGCCGGCAAGATCGCCGCTTCGTTAAAGCACGGAATCTGCACGATCAGCTTCATGCCAGCCTCCTGAGCTGACGCAGTACGCCAGCCGGGTCTTGCTTGTGCTAGATCAGCCCGAATAGTTATTCGCTGCCTACCGCGCGAATTCCTGCCCCCACCAGCTATGCGGCCTGCAAGGGGGAGGAGGAAACCTGGTCTGTGGCGAATTGCCAGACGACAGGCCCAAGACTATCAGGAGTGAATACTAATGCAACTTGATGAACGACAGATACTCGTCTCCCAGATGGACGACGAGCAGCTCCAGGCAGAGCTTAAGCAGCACGGCGTGGTCCTCACGCCCTACGAGGCGCGGCGCATCGTAGATCTGATCGGCCGCGATCCCACGCTGTGCGAGCTACATATCTTCAACGTGGAGTGGAGCGAGCACTGCTCGTACAAGTCGAGCCTGGCAACGCTCAAGGAGTTTCTGCCCACCGACGCCCCCAACGTCATCCAGGGGCCGGAGGAAGATGCCGGCATTGTGTTCTTCGCCGAGCATGAGGGCAAGCGCTACGGAGTGGTGATTGCCCACGAGAGCCACAACCACCCCAGCCAGGTGCTGCCCAACGAGGGCGCAGCCACCGGCATTGGCGGGATTGTGCGCGATGTGGACTGCATGGGCGCGGATGTCATCGCCACCGCTGACCCGCTCCGCTTCGGCGATCCGAGTGGCGAGAATGCCGAGCGGACCAAGTGGATCGTGCGGGGGGTAGTGGACGGCATCTGGCAGTACGGCAACGCGCTGGGTGTGCCCAACCTCGGCGGAGATGTCTACTTCGCGGAGGACTTTGACGACAATTGCCTGGTCAACGTGATTGCGCTGGGCCTGGTGGCCGAGGAGGATATCATCCACTCCGCTGCGCCCCCCGAGGCTGCTACTGAGCCCTACGACCTCATTCTCGTGGGCAAGCCTACCGACGATTCCGGCTTTGGTGGCTCGGCCTTCGCCTCCAAGATCCTCGACGAGGAAGAAGAGGAGGATGACCGCGGTGCGGTGCAGGTGCCCGACCCCTTCCTCAAGAATGTGCTGGCGATGAAGAAGGCCAACGCGCAGGTCAAGCAGCGCGCCAAGGAGCTGGGCCTGGCCATCGGGTTCAAGGACATCGGTGGCGGCGGCCTGGCGTGCGCGACCTCCGAGATCACCGCCGAGGGGGGCTACGGCGTGGACATTGATCTCGATAAGGTGCACGTCGGCCTGGAGAACCTGCTGCCTGAGGTCATCTGCTGCGCGGAGACCCAGGAGCGCTATGTCTGGGCGGTGCCCGCGCATTTCAGCGAGGAAGTCCTGCGCATCTACAACGAGGACTGGGACCTGCCCAATATCTACGAGGGTGCTCAGGCGCGGGTTATCGGACGCTTCACCAATGACGGTATCTACCGGCTCGTCCAGCAGGGAAAGATCGTCTGCGAGGCTCCTGTGGAGGCGGTGACCTCGGGGATTTCGTACGAGCGGGACTCCCAGCCGCGCCAGTTCGAGGGCACTGAGCCCGAGTTCGAGATGCCTGCGGATATGAAGGAGACCTTGCTCAAGGTCATCGGCCATCAGAACGTCTGCTCGCGGGCCTACATCTACCGGTGCTATGACTCGGAGGTTCAGGGCAACGCCGTCATCCGCCCTGGTGAGGCCGGCGCTGGTGTCTGCGCGCCGCTTGAGGGCTGTCCCAAGGGCGTGGCGCTATCCGCTGATGGTAATCCGTTCTACGGGCTTATTGACCCCTATTGGGGTGGCGCTACCGCCGTGGCCGAGGCGATGCGCAATGTCGCGGCGGTCGGGGCCAAGCCGGCGGCATTGACCGACTGCCTCAACTTCGGTAACCCTGAGAAACCTCAGGCCTTCTGGGAGTTCCGCGAGGGCGTCCGGGGTCTAGCCGATGCCGCCAAGAATATTCATCTGAAGGACTATCCGGATAGCCCCACGCCAATCATCTCGGGTAACGTCAGCTTCTACAATGAGTCGGCCACCGGCCGGGCAGTGGCCCCGTCGCCGATCATCGCCTGTGTCGGCGTGCTGGAAGACTACTCGCAGGCGGTGACGATACAGCTTAAGCAGGCCGGCAATAAACTCTTGCTGGTGGGGCCGCGCCAGGATGAGCTGGGCGGGTCAGCCTACTACCAGGTACTGGACTTAGGCCTGGGGCGCAACGTCCCCCAGATTGACTGGCAGCAAGAGCAGGGGATGATCTGGGCAGTAGTTGATGCCAACGAGGCCGGCCATATCGCCGCCTGCCAGGATATCTCGGACGGCGGAGTGGCGGTAGCGCTGGCCGAGATGGCGCTGGGTGGCCACGGCACTGGGCAGTTCGGTGTGCATATACAGCTCGATGAGGAAAAGCTCCGAGGCCTGCGTGCCGATAAATGGTTATTCAGCGAGTCCACGGGCTTCGTGATGGAGGTCCACGCCGGGCACGAGCAGCAGGTGCAGGAGATCTTCGCGGGCTACGGCCTGGAGCTGATGGCACTGGGTGAGGTCAGCGGCGACGCGCAGTTCGACGTGACCGTCGCCGAGGAGCTGCTTATCAACCTGCCGCTGGATCAAATCCGCGACACGTGGGCCGGCAGCCTGGCGGAGGTGCTGGGCAGCTAGGCGTCCGGTAGTGTTGCGCATTGCGGGTCAGGGCACGAAACACTGTGGGAGGGGCACCCTTGCCCCGACCCATGTGGGTACAATGCTATGAGACCAGGCCGCGGATACTCAGCACTTCGCAAGGGCCGTACCACGGGCGGCGGCTATACCTACTTGGTGACTACCAGAGCTGCTATCGCTCGCGTCCTTACGATTCCCCGCGAGGTGCCCGACATAATCTGCCAGAATCTTCTGTGGATTCGTGACCAGGGCAGCATGGCTCTGCACGCTTTCGTGCTGATGCCCGACCATCTGCACTTGATTGTTACGCCTTGCTCGGGCCGGACGTTAGCGCAGATAATGCACACGGTAAAAGGCTTCAGTGCCCAGCGAGTAAACTCTCGCCTGGGTACGACCGGGGCAATGTGGCAGGTAGGCTATCACGAGCAGGGCATTCGTGGCCGAGAAGCTCTGCACGCTGCCATTCAGTATGTGGAGCAGAATCCGCTCGAGGCAAATTTAGTGGACCGTGCGGAGCAGTGGTCCTATTCGTCAGCCAGTGAGAACTACCGCGATTCGATGGACTCCTGGTAGAGGCTGAGGTGGGTCGGGGCAGGGGTGCCCCTCCCACAGCAATAGTGTCATGGTGCTCGCGGTATACACCTCTACTCAAGGTGTGGTGCACAACACAGTACTTCTACTACAGCAGGCGCGGCGCTAGTCGCTGCTGAGTTTGGGCTGGAACATCGGCACGCTATCGCGGTCACCGAAGCGGTAGTAGCGGTAGGTGTCGTGTCCGCGCCAGCCCGGGCCGTGCTCCCAGTAGCGGTTGCTCTTCCCGAACCGGTACATGCCGGGGTAGCGGCTGTTGCGGTTGTAGGTGCGGAGTTGCGGCGGCTGCTCTTGGCCGGGACACTGGCCCGCCCAATAGGTGTGAAAGAAACCGTGGTGGTAGCCGTGCAGGCCTCTCGCGCACCGGTCGCATTCCTTCTTCTCCTGGCATTGTTCTGCCGCGAAGGCGACGCTGCACAGTGCCAGGATCAACAGAGTCGTTACCAGGATTGTCACGGTCTTTGGCATCGTGTTCACCCTTTCGTTGATAGTCTATCATCCAACAATGCCACAGGTCAAGAAGTTCTGGGCCGTCACGCGCTGGTGAGGCGGTCGTGACAGCGTGCAGCGATACTGCGAAGCTACTCCTGCCTGCGATGTCGGGCCCCTGACAATCCCGCCAAAACCGCCGCAAAGATGGCCACTTTGAACGCAGTCCACCACGATATCTCTGCCGCTATCAGGCCCTGCTCAACCGCTCCCGGGAAGAGGTCAGGAATCGTCCAGGCCCACAGCAGCTTCACCACAAAGAGCATTACCACGACGGCGACAGCCACCAGCGCCAGTATCCCCGGCACCAGCAGCATCCACCATGTCTTAGTCATTGGTCTCTTTCCTTTCACATGTGGTCTATGAGCCAGAGTGGACATCATTGTGTTGGCTACGCATCTTGCATGCGGGTTCAAGTTCATTATACATTGGAGAGCGTGTGGAGTGAAGACAAATCTGCAGGAGTTGACAAAGGGGAACAGGTATCTGGCGAGGAAGATATGAATTCGCGTAGATGAGTTCCGTTTGTATGCGGACTGTGGGGTGACACAATGGCGCTGTTTTCCATTCGGTACAAGAAGGCCTTGGCGGACAAAAGTCTGGAGCTTAAACTTCCCCAGAGGCTGCGTAATAGCATGCTGCGAACGTGCGAACAGTATGATCCATTGGAAGATCCCCACGATAATTGGTCAAGTTATAAGCACTCCCCCAAGGCACAAGAACTCTGTCTTCGGGAAACGGGTGCCAACCAGCTTGTTGCGTACTCGGAGAATAAACAGGGCTGGGTGGAGGCGGACTTTCGCGAAGTGTTTGCTCGCGGGCCAAGAGCAATGGTGATGGATTTGGTCGAAGCCTTCCTCATGGTTCTGCCAGACGATGAAGCACACAAGTGCGAGCGCGAACTGGATGAGTATATTGGAAGCCACGATAGTGAGTGGCGGATCGCCGGGGGGTGCTTCTTCAAGATTGACTCGGCATTCCTCGCCGAAGAGATTGATGCGCGAGCTCACAGGCTACTAGATAGAGCCGGGTTCGAGGGCCCATTGCATGAGTTCGCGGAAGCGCGCGCTGCCCTGAGCGCCGGTGATGGGCGCAATGCAGTGATCATGGCGAACAATGCTTTCGAAAGCACAATGAAGTGTCTGCTCGGCAAGGAGACAGGTAAGCCTGGTGAACTGATTCGCTGGACGATAGATGAAAGGCTGGTCCCCGAGTATTATGAGGGCTTTCTAAAAGCCTTTGAGAAGATTCTGCATGCTGTTACTTCTGGCCGTAGCCAACCCGGAGTGGCTCACGGTCAAGGTCCGGACGTAATCGAGGTGCCGACACCGTTCGCCGAATTCGTTATTCATTTGACCGGCACCCTAATAGTGTTCTTGGTTAGGCAAAAGGTGGAGTTTGCTGGCGATACTGAGACAAAGTCCGAGGAACCTGATCCCGAAGACGAATTCGGCCCCATACCGGAAGGAGAGGATATTTTCGGCGACCAATAGTCCTGGATATGTTTGTCGCCGTCTATGCGGCACGCTCCCTTGCTGCTGTCACCTCAATATGCTCACGCGCTGCTATGCTCCGCCGCAGTCTCCGAACTATACCACTACTGAGTGACCTCTTACCGATAGTGTCGGGTTAGCTCCGATGCATACTTGATCCCCACGCTGGCGGCGTTGTCGCGCAACCATTGGCTTAGCGGGACGACCCCGTTCGGTTCGCTATCCGAGACAAGTAGATTCGCCGTCAAGCCCGCGACCTCGTTGCGAGTCAGTACCACATCCCCAGTCATATAGCCGATTAGCCGGGCCAGGAAGAGCACTACGCCGGGCGGCAGATGGATGGTCCCAGCATAACTGCCCACGCAGTCGGCAATGAGATGGACGAGTTCGTTGAAGGTGAACGTCTCGGGCCCAACGACGTCCACAGTGAAGTTGTCCTCGCGCTGGCCAGCAGCGACGGCGATTTCGGCAAGGTCTCCCACAAGAACAGGCTGCACGCGGTAGTCACCTGCGCCCAGGATCACAAAAACCGGAAAACGCCGCAGGAGCCAGGCGATGTTGTTAATCAGAACGTCACCCGGCCCGAAAATCAGCGCCGGCCGCAGGATGGCGTATGACAGGCCGGAGTTGATGATGGCTTGCTCGGTCAGTGCTTTACCCCGAAAATAGGGAAGCGGCGACTGTGCCGAGGGGTTGGTGATGCTGATATGCACAACCCGGTGCACTTCGGCTTCGGCAGCAGCTAGGAGGAGTTTCTTCGTGTTCTCTACAGCGGTATCGAAGGTGATCTGCCCGCGCGGGAAACGAATCCAGTATGTGTTGTAAAGCGTCGTAGCGCCGCGCAGACTTTCCACCAGCGCGTAATGGTTGTCGAAATCCAGGGGCGCGATACCCACCTGGCTGCCGAACGGATGCTCACGCTCCGGATGCCCGGTGAGCGTGCGGACCGCTTTGCCCTGCGCCAGCAGCCGCTCGGTGATAAATCTCCCCGAAAAGCTGAATGCGCCGGTTACCACGTTCAGTTCAGTAGCTTCCATAGCCAATCTTCTCCGGTTGCAGGGCGGCGATTTGCTGCTACGGTGGATAGGCCACCGGCTGGCGGATGACGGTCTTGAGCTTCTCGGGCTGGGTGCGGCGCGGGTCGCTGAGATAGATCTCGTGGTGCTTGCCGCGTAGCTCTCAACCTACATTGTGAAAAACCTATCTGCTATAACGCCGAGGGTCAACAGCAATCCTGTAAGCAGGTGCAATGGTATGGTGGCCGCGTTTGCCGGAGTCAGTCGCGAAAGGTCATCGTAGTGCAGCAGAGCCGTCCTTACAGCGAAGATAGCCAAAGGGACCGTTAGTAGCGCCACTGCCGCCAGCGCTGGCAGCAGTCCGGTTACTAGGCCTAGCAAGAGGGCCAGGTAGGTCGCTGCTAGCATCCCGGCATAGACGTAGCTGGCCCGGCGCCGACCCAATCGCACCACCCAGTGCAGCTTGTTGACCGCCTTGTCGGCGGTATAGTCTTGAAACTGATTTATCCACAACACCGCCATGATCAGAAAAGCCACCGGGAAAGAAGCTGCCAGCGCAGGCCATGAAAAGTGCTGCACCTGCACATAGTAGGCTCCTAACACGGGCAATATCCCGAAATCCAAGCCGATAAACAACTCGCCGATGCCGCGGTAGCCAAGTTGCAGCGGCCATCCAGTATAAAAGAAGCCAGACAACCCTCCTACTACCCCCAACACCAGTATCGGCCAGCCCCGCATCCACGTGAGATACAGGCCCAGCAGGGCGCCGACCAGCAGACATATAAGCGAGGCGGCCAGAACATGTTTGGCAGACACTATGCCCTGCTGGATCGCTCGGCTACCACCAGTAAAGGGACGCACGTACTCAACGTTTATCTCGTCGTTGCCGCTGAGATGGTCATAGTAGTCATTGGCCAGATTCGCAGTGGCGTGCAGCAACACCAGTGCCAGTAGGGTAAGCAGCAAATAGCCCCACAACATGTGTCCACTCTCATTGTACGCCACTGCGCCCCCCACAGCTACGGGCACTATGGAGGCAGTGAAAAACTCCGGTCGGCTGGCTTTGAACCATACACTGACACGCTGCCCCAGCTTGATCATTGGCTTCGACCACTCTTTCTGTTCTTCGTTCGGCACTACCTAGGCTGTCTACAGATTTACGGAAAGAAACGCAAGCAAACCCGTGGGTGTCGCTCACTTGACCGCTTTGTGAATGGCGGCTAATCCACTGAACATACTATCAAAGGCGACCTCCGCGCCTGCTCTGCCCGTCGGGAAGTCCACGAATCAGCCTCCAGGTCGAAGGCAACAGGACAGATGCCAGAGCTAGCTTCATGAAGTCACCGGCAATAAAGGGATACAAACCGAGTTGATGCAAAGCAGCGGGCCAGACATTGCGCATAGCGTAGTGCGTGGCCTGTGGCAACAAGACCCGATTGCCCTGGAGAGCGTACGTGACATTTCGCTTGTGGCTGCCGGGAGTGACGACGTAGACACTACCCGTGACCTGCTTCGTGTTGTGAAGAAAGGTGTCAAGGACATGCCGAACCGAGCGTTTGCCGTGAGAGGCCCAATCCGAAGAGATAGTCGCTTGTACTCCGGTGGTGTTCCCGCCGCCCAGCGCATCTGCATTCTCAAAATCCCAGAGAACCGGGGTGGCGGGCTCCAGTAACTTGCTGGGCTGGCCCTGAGACAACAGGCACCAGAAGCAAGCGACAGAGCAGGTTCAGTTTCGCAAAGATCGGCAAAGTGTCCAAGGGACTCACCTCACCCAACCAGGTTTGGTCATTTTAGTCATGTTGCCACGTACTATGCCACAGCGACCGGGCACTGTCAACCGCGCAGCGGCGCGGCCAGCATTGACACCCCGGTTTGCCTGGTGCTATACTATCTCGCGTCTGAACACGGTGGCACGGAGGCGCCTGACGAAGAAGCTGACTGTATATGAAGCTTAGTGCAATTCAGGAAGAAAAATGGTTGGCCCTGCGGCGCCGCCTGAGCTATATTTGGGTGGTCTGGGGCCTGTTCCCGTTGGGTATTATGTTCGTGCTGATGTTGGTCGTGGCCAGTCCGGAGGCCAATGCCGACGCCGGTACTGTCAAGCAGCAGGAGAGGCTGGTGACGGAACGCCGGTCGCAGGCGGTTCTGGCGGTATCGGCGCTGCTATTCTTTGTCGGCTTCTCGCTGGATGGGCGGTGGACCGACGCCGAACGAGTGGGACAGCGGATATTGCGGGCTGTGGGCGGCGATGACCTAAAATCCAGGCCAGTGAAGTTGGCGAAGAAGTGCGCGCAACTGGCGGAGCGCGCCGACCTGGCCATCAGGGCGGTAAAGCGCTCGGTGGTAATGCTGACCGGTACGGGGCTGGTGATGGGTGTCCTGGCAGTGGGGGCGGGCGTTGCCAAGCTGCCGCTGGTCAGCGGCCTGCAGCTGCTGGCGCTTGCGGCCATATTCCAGGTGTTCGTGGTATCGCGCCACCCGTACTACGGCGAGCTTGTCGAGGCCGCGCTGTGCGGCGAGTTGGTGGAGTTTGACGACGAAAACGATAAGAAGTAGCCGGTACGGGTAGCCCTGGCCGAATGCTGCCCGCGTGTAGGTCGCGGGCTGCTTGCTATAAGAGGTGTGTTGAAGCGATGCTTTACCGTCGGCCACGCGGCGTCAATGACATTCTGCCCAGTGAAGTGGGCCGCTGGCAGCAGGCGGAGGCGACCTTCCGTGAGTTGTGCCGACTGTACCGGTACGACGAGATCCGCACGCCGATGTTCGAGGATACCGAGCTATTCGTGCGAGCAGTCGGCGAGGAGACTGATATCGTCGGCAAGGAGATGTATACCTTCACCGACCGGGGCGGCCGGAGCCTGACCCTGCGGGCGGAGGGGACTGCGCCGGTAATCCGCGCCTACCTCGAGAACAACCTCCAGGGTCAGGACCCCAAGCGAATCACCAAGCTGTACTACATCGCCCCGGTATTCCGCTATGATCGGCCCCAGGCCGGCCGTTACCGCCAACACCACCAGTGCGGTGCCGAGGCGATCGGCTCTCTGGAGCCAGCGGTGGACGCCGAGATCATCCAGCTCTCGCTACGCTTTTTCAGTAAGCTGGGTATCAAAGAGGTGACACTGCTGCTCAATTCTGTGGGCTGTCCGGCGTGTCGGCCGGGGTACGTCGAAGCGCTGAAGAGCCAGGTTGCGCCGCAATTAGGGCAGCTTTGCCGCGAATGCCAGCGGCGCTTTGAGACCAATCCGCTGCGGATGCTGGACTGCAAGAATGAAACGTGCCAGGCAATAATGCAGAATGCCCCGGTCCTGCGGGATATGCTCTGCCCGGACTGCGCGGAGCACTTCGCTCAGCTTCAGGAGACGCTAGATGTCCTGGATGTTCCCTACACTCTGGACCCAACTATCGTGCGCGGACTTGACTATTATACGAAGACCGCGTTTGAGTTTGTTGCGCCCGGCCTCGGTGCCAAGGACTCAATCGGCGGTGGTGGCCGCTACGACGAGCTTATCGAGCAATGCGGCGGACCGCCTACGCCGGCGGTCGGCGTCGGTATCGGGCTGGAACGGGTGCTCATCGCCCAGGAGGCAGCCAATGCAACCTGAGGACGGTGCTATTCGTGAAGGTTACTACGTCATTACGCTTGGAGACGAGGCCTGGGAAACAGGGTTAGGCGTAACAACGGATCTTCGGGCGGCGGGCGAGGTCGCCGAGATAGACTACCGTCGGCGCAGCATGAAAGCGCAGATGCGGACTGCCAACAACGAAGGCTACCGTTATGCCGTGATCATCGGCGATGATGAGCTGAAGCAGCAAACTGTCACCCTACGCGACATGGACAGCGGCGAGCAGGAGATGATTCCGCGGTCTCAACTAATATCCCGATTGGTTCAGTAGGACAGGCGTCTCGCCTGTCCACTCTGCCCATCCCGCGTTATAGAAGTTTTTGCCGGAGGTGCGCGAGGAAGCGGCTTTTTTCAAAAAGCGGGTTCCTCGCATCAGCCGTTATCACAGAGAGGATTTGACTGAATGTCGGAGACCAGCAGTTTTATGAAACGCACTGCCCACTGCGGGGAGTTACGCGAGGAGCATATCGGCGACGAGGTGGCCCTGAACGGCTGGGTCAACCGCCGCCGCGACCATGGTGGGCTGATATTCGTGGACCTGCGCGACCGCGCCGGGATAGTGCAGGTGGTCTTTGACCCGGAGGCCTCTGCCGAAGCTCATGAGCTGGCTGCGGACGTCCGCCCGGAGTATGTCATTGCGGTACGGGGGAAGGTCCGGCGCCGGCCGGAGGGTACTGAGAATCCGCAAATGCCCACGGGCAACGTGGACGTCGTCGCCGCGGCTGCTGAAGTACTCAACCCCGCGAAGACGCCGCCCTTTTCGTTCGTAGATGAGACCGACACCGAAGAGCTGGTGCGGCTGAAGTACCGCTACATTGACCTGCGCAGCCCGCGGATGCAGCACAATCTGCGGATTCGCCACGAGGCCGCTCAGGCGGCGCGGGCGTTTCTCAATGCCGAGGGCTTCTGGGAGGTGGAGACGCCGATTCTCTTCAAGGCTACGCCGGAGGGCGCCCGCGACTACCTGGTGCCCAGCCGCGTCAGCCCGGGTAACTTCTACGCGCTGCCCCAGTCGCCGCAGATTCTCAAGCAGCTTCTGATGGTCTCGGGTGTCGAGAAGTACTACCAGCTCGCCCGCTGCCTGCGCGACGAGGACCTGCGCGCCGACCGCCAGCCTGAGCACACCCAGATTGACATAGAGATGTCATTCGTGGCGCAGGATGACATCTTCGACCTGACCGAGCGGCTGTTCGCACAGATATTCCACGAGTGCATCGGCGCCGAGCTATCCCTGCCTTTCCCGCGCATGACTTACACCGAGGCCATCGCCCGCTACGGCACCGACAAGCCTGATACGCGCTTCGGTATGGAGTTCGTGGATATCTCGGATCTGGCTGGCGAAGTGGAGTTCAAGGTCTTCAGCAAGACCGTCGCGAGTGGGGGAGAGGTCAAGGGGATCAACGCGCAGGGCTGCGGGGAGTACCCCCGCGCGCAGCTCGACCAGCTCACCGATTTCGCCAAGGACCACAAGGCGCAAGGGCTGGTCTGGATGCGCGTGACCGGCGACGGAATAGACTCGCCCGTAGCCAAGTTCTTCAGCGAAGGGCAGCTCCAGCAGATGGTTGAGAGGTTCGGGGCCGAGCCCGGTGACTTGCTCTTGATGGTCGCCGACAAGCCGGAGATCGTCGCCGAAAGCCTGGACTGGCTGCGCCGGGAGATGGCTCGGCGCGAGGGGCTTCTGGATAACTCGGTCTTCAACCCGCTGTTCATCACCGAATTCCCGCTGGTGACCTGGAACGAAGAGGAAGCACGCTGGGATGCCGAGCATCATCCCTTCTGTATGCCCCATCCTGAGGATATTGACCTGCTGAGCGATGCTCCTGGCAAGGTTCGCGCGCAGTCCTATGATGCGGTTATTAACGGAGTGGAGGTGGCCAGTGGGAGCATCCGAATTCACCGCCGCGACATCCAGCAGAAGGTCTTTGACGTGCTGGGCATCAGTCCAGATGAGGCCGAACAGCGCTTCGGCTTTCTGCTACGGGCGTTCGAGTACGGTACGCCGCCGCACGGCGGCATCGCGCCGGGCTTTGACCGGCTGGTGATGCTGATGTGCGGAGAAAGCTCCATTCGTGACGTCATCGCCTTCCCCAAGACCCAGCGGGCGCAGGACCTGATGAGCGGCGCCCCCTCAGCCGCCCCCCCGGAGGCGCTTCGCGACCTGCACATCAAGACAGACCTGCCACCGGCGGAATAGGTGGTTTTTGAACGGCGTATGCGGAGAACCCGCTTTTTGGGAAAAAGTCGGTTCTCCGCGTCTCTCCGGCAACAACTTTGATAAGTGGCGTCCGGAGCGAAGTACGCGTATCCGATGGTGGCGACTATATACGGGAGAATACACGATTGTTTCATGAGTAGAGAGGAGCGAGCAGATGCCTTCACGACGACCGCATGAACCAGAGTTTGACGTGGAAGAACTAACCCCCATCCGCCAGGCTATCGGCGAGCGCACGGGCACCAGCTTCCGCGATATCCCCCAGTTCTGGCTGCAGGTGCTGGCTGATAGCGAAGCGCTGGTAGCCGCTCGCAATAAGCGCAAAGAGGCAGGCGGCGTAGTGCCGACCTATAACGACTACTTCATCAAGATCGTCGCCTCCGTCATCGGCGGCTATCCGGCAATGAATGCCTGGTGCGAGGATAATCAGATCAAGCTGCTCAAGCCGATTAACCTCGGCTTTGCCTGCGCTACCGACGATGGTGTGCTGCTGCCGACGGTCTTCGACGCGGACAAAAAGAGCCTCAATGAGATCGCTGACAATACCCGCGAGCTGATCGAGCTGGCTCGGAGCGGGCGGCTGCGGGCGTCGCTGCAGATGGGAGCAGGCTTTACGCTCAGCAATATCGGGCCGACGGTAGTGGATATGTTCAACGCGATTATAAGCCCGCCGCAGACGGCTATCCTGGCCATCGGCGCAATGAAAAAGCGGCCGATAGTGGGTGACGACGAAATCGTCGCGCGTGCCAGCGCCTACCTGACCCTGACGGTAGACCACCGCGCGCTGGATGCCACGCAGGCAGCACCGTTCCTCAATGACATAGTGGAGCTACTGGGCGACGCCGGGTGGCTGGCACAGTTGTGATATGTGCCGCTATCGCCCCCGTGGGAGGGGCACCCTTGCCCCGACTCTCGTTGATGAGTAATCCGGGAGGATTCTTCTTATGAAGATCTACATAATGACCGATATAGAGGGCGCAGCTATGCTTAGCACCTGGGCCCAGGTCCGCGACTATACCCCCGAAGAGAAGCAACGCTCGGAGTACTTCCTGACGGGCGAAGTCAATGCTTGCGTGGACGGCATCTTAGATCTTGCTCCGGATGCAGAGGTTGTTGTGTGGGATGCACACGGCGGGGGTGGCATTGACGAGATGCTGTTCCATCCGCAGGCCAAACTAATTGCCGGGCGGGGGCTGTCCCCACGCTTCGGTATTGACGAAAGCTACGACGCGCTGATGTACGTCGGCCAGCATGCCAAGATGGGCGACCGGGGGAATCTCTGCCATACCTATTCGAGCCAGACCGTGGAGTACTACAAGATAAACGGTATCGAGCTGGGCGAATTCGGCTGCCGGGCGCTGATGGCGGGGACGATAGGCGTGCCCACGGTGCTGGTGACCGGCGATGATGTGACCTTTGAAGAGGCCCGCGAGCTGGTTCCGAATATCGTGGGGGCGGTAGTGAAGTGGGCGCTGGGCCGCGAGGCGGCGATGAGCCTCTCTCACGAGGCCGCCTGCGCATTGATACGCGAGAAGGCACGGGAGGCGTGCGCGAAGGTCTCCGAGATCGAGCCGTATTTCTTCCCGGGACCGTATACTTTCGAAGCCCGAATGCAGGAAGGATGCAGCATACAGGGGTACTTGCGTCCCGGGGCGAAGGTAGTTGACGAACGGACGGTCCGGTTCACCGAGGACGACATCTGCAAGCTGCCAATCTAGGGGATGTCACCTCCAATACCCTGACCACCGCGCGCTCGATGCTACGCAGGCCGCGCCCTTCCTCAACGACCTGGTGGGCCTGCTGGGCAATGCGGAGTGGCTGGCCCAACTCTGAACCGGAGCGCCGCGTATCGCGCCGCCGCCACCCTCACAGTGAGACGCTCAAGTTCCGGCATGGGCTACTCCTTGCCCTCGTCTACATCGTGTGCCGTCAACCGGAACCACAGATACTCATGTTTTAACAAGCCCTCCGCGTAGAGGTCTCCGCCGTCGTGGAGGCGAACGGTCACGCCGAGTTCTCCGTTCTGCCCTAACAGGACGTAACTGGCACCATGCTTCTCCCAAGTGAATGTGCCGGGGGCACCATATTCCCGCGTTGGGTCAGGTTGATCAAAGTGTATGTACGATTCGCACCTTCCGTCCGAAAAGAAAGTCGCAGTCCAGCGGATAGAGACACCTTGCTTGTTGGCCCACTCGCCTTCGTTGAGACCCACCTTGGGACCGCCCACCGACTTGCTTCTCGCGTAAGCTTCCCAGGAGCCCAAAATGGGGTCTGGTTCCACAACGAGAGGGGCCTCCGTGCCAGTCGGCGCGCGCGCAACACCGCCATGTTTGCGGAGAAGCTCAGCCGTCACAGTATGCCGCTCTTTAAGCGCATCGTCGAGTGGCGTACAGCCACTGTCGTCTGTAGTGTTAACGTCTGCTCCATTAGCCAGCAAGACCTCCGTTACTTCCGCGTGACCGTTGACCGCCGCAAGGTGTAGTGGTGTGGCGCCGTAATTATGCTCAGCATTGACGTTGGCTCCCCCGGCTACCAAAAGCCTCACCACAGCGGGGCTGCCTTCGACTGCGGCCAGGTGAAGCGGCGTCATCTCGAATATCCGGTCGGCCGCGTCAACGTCGGCCCCATTAGCCAGGAGTAGGTTCACCGCCTCTGCCTGACCGCAATTAGCTGCAAGGTGGAGTGGCGTGAGACCGTTATCATTGGTGGAGTTGGGATCAGCCCCATTGTCTATTAGCTGTCGAATCCTCGGAGTATCACCCCAAGCGGCGGCCACGTGCAGCGGGGAGCCGTAGATATCGAGCGCTTGAGACTTTCTATATCCCCACGCCAAGAGAATCGCCAATGCTACTCCTACAACTGCTAACAGCGTCAACCACCGCTTGGTGCTCATTGTGATAGCTCCTGTATTGCGGTCCGTGCCGAATAGTTGCCGGACCAGCGTCATGAGGAATACTATCGGGTACACGACAGCCATTACTATAAGGCTCAACGCGATCTCGGCCACCATCAGCCCTACCCCCACCACCAGGAGTATGACTACCCACTCACCCAGAGTTCTCGGGGCGGCCAGGTCTGTGTAGCGAAAGACGAGCCAGAAAGCTATTGGCATGGCCAGGAGCCAGGCCGCACAGCCCACGAGCATCAGGAGGCCGCAACCGGCTGCTTTGATACCCTCGAATATGCCCTTGAGCCACGAAGCCTTGCGTGGGTGTTCGGCGGGCGGCTGTCCGCCGGTGGCCGATGCGTTTTCGTGCGGACCCTCGGGCTTCTGCCAGTCCTGTTCGCTCATTGTCTCCCTCCCCCAATCAGATGCTGTGGCTTTCCAGGCGTCTCTCGCCGCAGATCGCCGTACCGTGGGCCAAGGCTACCACAAGCCCGGCGGTTCTGTGGATCATTGCTGAACAAGTGGCGCGGGCACAGCACCAGATTCAAGACCGAATGCGCTGCGAAGCGCATCCCAGGTGACTTGCCACTGCTCATAGATGGCTCGAGTTTTGTGGGTGAATTGGTCGTCCTTCAAAGGGTAGGACGAGTCCCGAAGGGCGATGACCCGCAGCCAGAACTTGCCGATGATCTGGGTGACGTCGCCAAAGCCGTCAAGCAGAAGCATCTCCTCTGCCCAACACCTGCGAAGCTCTTCAGCCTCTTCTAATAAGCGATCCCGAAACTCCGGGGAATCATGCTTTGTTTTGTGGACCAAAGTGGCTATGTCGGCCATTTCTCGAATTAGTGACTTGCACGAGAGCACTCTGTCATGCTGAATTGTGAAGCACAAGGGGTCATTTCGGGTCTCAATGCTGAAGCGATAGGAGCGGTACGCTAAATATAGGGACCCAAATGAGACCAGTATCGCGATCCAGGAAATGACTGTGGATTTGTCCATGCTTTCGGTTCCCTCCCCCAAACTGCTATTTGTTAGGTGAGAAGCGCCACTGTGAGAGCGTCGTTTCAGTATCCCATCGGGACAAGGGGCGACTTGCGCTGCCACCTTTGTTGTTGAAAGCCTCTCCTGTGGGTATATCATGTTCGATTATACCCCGGAGCAGCCGCGCTGTCAAAAATGTTTCCCAGAGGCTCGGCCCTGGCGCTGACGCTTTACATACACGCCGATATATGGTACACTTATGACATCGTCACACCACCCCGTACTGGGATTCCCGATCTTCCGACGGCAATCTCGGTCCAGGGCACAATAAGTGTGGCGGCGGCTACCGCTCGTCCCCACCGGGCGGCACCGTAAGGAAATGAGGTGGGCACATTGGCGACAGATGCGATTGACAAGCAAGATGTTATTGGCAAATTTAAGCGTCATGAGTCCGATACCGGCTCCCCCGAGGTGCAGATAGCGCTGCTGACGGCGCGCATCGAACATCTGACCACGCACTTGCAGGAGCACCGCAAGGACCACCACTCCCGCCGTGGGCTGCTCAAGATGGTCGGCCAGCGGCGCAGATTGCTTAATTACCTGCAAAACACCGAGATCGAGCGCTACCGGGTGCTTTTGGGAGAGCTTGGGCTCCGCCGCTGAGCCAGCCTGACCTGTCAGGCGGCGCCAGTGTGAACTAATTGGATTGTAAGACGTCTGCATTGCAGACGCTGTTACATAGCCGTACATATAACTGAAAGAGGTTGGAGTCGGGAGTGCCTGGGGGCATGTAGGGGACACAGTGAAAGTAGAGCATCGGCGACCTGTGCGCTCGCACACCGCGATTGAGTTCTGTTTTCCCTGTCTCCTCGACGGTTCCTTGGTTCTCCTCCGGCTCTGACCGAAGGAGGACGTAAATGGTACATGAAGTAAGCTGTGACTGTGCGGGACGTCCGCTTCGTATCGAAACCGGGCGGATGGCCCGCCAGGCGGACGCTGCCGTAGTTGTGACCTACGGCGACACTATGATTTTGGTCGCCGCGACCGTATCCCCCAAGCCGATGGACCTGCCGTTTCTACCCCTGCGTGCTGATTTCGAGGAGAAGATGTACGCCGTGGGGCAGATTCCCGGCGGTTTCTTCAAGAGGGAGGGGCGTCCTGGCGAGGGAGCGATTCTCAGTTGCCGGCGTATGGACCGGCCCATTCGTCCGTTGCTGCCCAGCGGCCTGCGTAATGACGTTCAGGTTATGGCGACTCCCTTGTCGGCGGACAACGAGAGTTCCGTGGATGTCGTGGCAATGATCGGTGCGTCCGCGGCGATGCATCTATCCAGCGTGCCGTTCGCTGGCCCGTTCGGGGTTGTGCAGATAGGAATGCAGGACGGAGAGTTCATCGTCAACCCCTCATTTGAGCAGCTCGAGGAAGGCGATCTCAGGCTGCTGATGGCCGCTACCGCCAACGGCATCGTGATGGCAGAGGTGCAGGGCCGGGAAGTGCCTGAAGATACCCTGGTGGCAGCCTTCAAACTGGCCGAAGAGGCCTGTCAGCCGGTGGTTGCGGCTATCGAGGAGCTGCGGGAGCAGGCCGGTAAGCCGAAGGTCGACTATCCCCTGTGGGAGCCGCGCTCGGAGATTGTTGAGTTCGTCGCTGATAATTACGGTGATGGACTGTTTGCTGCCTTCCAGATACCGAACAAGCAGGAGCGCCAGGATCAGCTAGCAGCTGTGAAGAACGAGATCGCTGAGCGAGTCGCGGAAAAACACGAGAATCCTGAGCAGGACATCAGGGCGGCAGTTGACGAGATCACCAAACGCCTGTTGAAGCAGACTGTGCTCAGCAAGAAGCGGCGTCTGGACGGTCGCGGCTTTGCTGAAGTTCGGCCCATTAGTTGTGAAGTGGGCATATCGCCCCGTGCGCACGGCTCGGGCCTGTTCACGCGCGGGGAGACACAGGTACTGACGCTCACTACGCTGGGCGCCGTGCGTGATCAGCAGTTGGTGCGTAGTCTGGAGGAAGAAGAGTACCACCGGTTCATGCACCACTATAATTTCCCCCCATTCTCGGTAGGAGAGGTGCGGCCGCTGCGGGGCCCTGCCCGGCGTGAAATCGGTCACGGCGCACTGGCCCACCGGGCTTTGGAGAATGTGATGCCGCCAGACGACGAATGTCCGTACACCATTCGCTTGGTCTCCGAGGTATTGGAGAGCAACGGGTCGTCGTCAATGGCTGCGGTATGTGGCTCGACGTTGGCACTGATGGACGCCGGCATTCAAATAGCCGCACCGGTGGCAGGCATCGCTGTCGGGCTGGTATACGAGTCCGAGGACAACTACGCGGTGCTCACCGACATTCAGGGACTCGAAGATCATGCGGGCTCGATGGACCTCAAGGTCGCCGGCACCCGGGCCGGAGTGAACGCTCTGCAACTGGATATGAAGGTACCCGGACTGCCCTCGCAGATTCTCACCGAAGGTCTGCAGCAAGCCCGAGAGGCCCGTCTGCATATATTGGATGCTATGGGCGAGGCGATAGCCTATCCCCGCGCTGAACTCTCTCAGTACGCGCCCCGGATGTTCGCGGTCAAGATCAAGCCCGATCAGATCGGCATGATCATCGGCCCCGGCGGCAAGAACATCCGCGCGATGGAGAGCGACTACGAGGTCAAGATCGACATCGAGGATGATGGCACGGTACTTATCTTTGGCGAGGACAGCGACAAGGCAGAGCAGGCGCGCGAGCAAATCAATGAAATGACCCGCGAAATCGAGGTCGACGAGGTCATCACCGGCAAAGTTGTCTCCATCACCGACTTTGGTGCCTTCGTCGAGTTGGCGCCAGGCCGGGATGGCCTGGTGCATATCTCGGAGTTGGCTCACGAGCACATCCGCAAGACCGAGGATGTGGTCAAGATGGGCGATGAAGTCAAGGTGAAGGTTATCGCCATTGACCCGGAGGGCAAGGTCCGCCTAAGTCGCAAGGCCCTGCTCGAGGCGCCAGAAGGGGCTCCCGAAGGCCAGCGCGGGGACAATCGGCGGGGCAGCAGTAGCCGGTCCAGCAATGACGACCGCGACCGCTCGGGGGGACGGGGGCGTGGCTACAGCCGGCCGAAGAGATAGGCCAAGTGTGCGGATCGAGGCTGGGGAGGCAGAACAAGGGGAGCCCGAGAATGGCCGCGGCTTCACCATCAAGTAGCTCAAGTCGGCTCCTCCCGGCCTGGTTGGTTATAACCGTATTGACTCTGGTGGTGGTCAACTACGTCGCCCTGACCCTCAACCTCAGCGCGCGCTGGGAGCCTTGGGGTAACAGCGACGCGGCCCACTATCTGCACATCGCTCGCCGCATCCACGATGGCAAGGGCTTTACCTCGCTGGGGCCGGAGCAGTTCCACGTCGAGCAGGGGATGGTCCAGCACCCTGAGACGAACCGGCAGCCCCTCTATGTCTATCTGATATCGCTTTTGGCCGGGCCGGATCGTGGCTTCATCATTCGTGCGCGGCTGCTCAATGTCGGCATTGGCGCCGTGTTGCTGCTTGTGGCGTTCTCGGTGGGTCGTGTGGTGATCGGGGAGCGCGCCGCGCTGGTCGGGGTGATTCTCCTGGGGCTGCTCGACGTCCTGATGCGATTCGGCGGAGAGGCCATGGCCGAGCCGCTGGCTGCGCTGTGGTTCTTGCTGTTCTTCTTTTGCATCTTTCATCTGCACCGTGGTTATCCCTGGTGGATTGCCGCCGGCACCGTCGGGGGGCTGGCGTGGCTGACGAAGGGAACGGGGCTGCTGCTGGTGGTAGGCTTTGTCGTGACGGCCGCGGTCAGTAGACTGAGCCGGCAACAGAAGCTAGGCGCGGTCGTGGTGATGGCGGCCACCTTCGTTGTGGTCGGTTCGCCGCTGATGTTCCGCAACTTCGTCCATTTTGGCGACCCGCAGTACAATATGAACACCCGGCACGTGATGTGGTCCGAGGGCTGGGATGTCAGGGGCGGCGGCTGCCGGATGCTCTATGATGCCAGCGACCGCCCGACGCTCGCGCGCTACCTGGCGAGTCATTCGGCCCGCGATGTTGTCGAGCGCGAGCTGCGCGGTCTGAGGTTCGCAGGGTACTGGCTTACGCAGTTGTTCGCTGTGCGGGTGCCCAATCTGGGTGGCTGGGTTCGAGCGGTAGCTGGCGCGCCGTTGCTCATACTGGCGCTGGCTGGAGTGTACCGCGAACATCGCCGGCAGCTAAGAGCCCTAGTCGTGACATTGTTAGTCGTCTTCTGGGCTCTGATCGGTTGGTACAACGTTATCGGCCCCTCGCACCGCTTGTGGTTTCCCCTCTTGCCGATCCTGTTTCTGTACGTCGGCGAGACGGTCATATACCTGCGCGACCGCAAGCTGGCCTGGCTGTGGCCTAATATCCCGTTGGCCGTCCCGGTGGTCTGTCTGGCGTTAATCTTCAGCCTTGGTCAGCTCTATGCCTGGCGCAGCCTGCCGCGCAGCCCCTTCCAACCATATCCGCAGCCCGCGGCCGAGCGGCTGGCCGAACAGTGGCAGCGGGGCCGGATTACCGAGCAGCATATCGTCTTTGGGCCGGGGCTGAATCGCACCGAGACCTTTATCCCCAACTACGACAATTTCGTAGAGTTCCAGGTGGCGTCCATACGGCTTGGGGTTGATTACCTGGTTCTCAACACAACCTGGTTCGGCCGCCGGGCACATATCTTCCGCGATTATATCCAGTGCGATGAGCGTACCAGTGCCCTCTGGCTGAAGCAGGCAATGCCCGGGTGGGAATTGGTCTACGAGACGCCAAAACGGCTGTCGCGCGAACCATATTACATGATCTTTCGGCGGCTGGAGTGAACGCCTCGGGATTACTCGACGTAGATGCGGGGCACGTCGGGGCTGATTGCGGTACGGCGGGCGGGAACGGTTACGAGCGTCCCCACCTGTGCTTGGGGGACGTCGGTGACGTCAACGGCGCATTGATCCATGCCAATTCGCCCGATTAGGGGCGCCCGCTGGCCAGCAACTAGCACGGCCGCTCGGTCCTGCTGGCCCAGGAGCTGCCGCCACCAGGCGTAGCGACGGCGGGCCAGTGATTTGGGCAGCAGCGAGAGCCCGTGGGCATAGCCTATCGGCAGTGTGGCCACCCGGGTTGGCCGCCGGCAGATGAACTCACGCCCGTACCCTACTGCTGCGCCGGAGGGCAGTTCGTCAATGGCGATTATCGTGCTGCACAGTTGGAAGGTGTCAGCGTTAAGCTCAAGCGAGCGGCTCTTGTCCGGCACACCCGCCGGGTACTGTCCGTAGAGCAGCGTGCCGACGCGCACCATGTCCAGGCGGGCTTCCGGCTGGGTCAGGAACGTCGCGCTGGCGGCGGCGTGGAACAGGATGTCGCGGCCCAGGTACTGACGAGCCAGCTTCTTTATGGTAGCTGCAAAGGCCTGGAGTTCGGCGTGGGGCTGGACAACGTCGAGCATAGTGCGCACAGGTGCAGCCCGGACACCATCGAAGTGGGTGTATACGCCGGTGATCTGGAGCTGGGGGAATCCGGCAGCAATCTCTATCAGCCGCATCAGGTCATCACCGGCGCTGGGCCGCCCCAAATCGGCATCCACGAATATCTGGGCGAGTGCCGTCTCACCCATTTGTTCAGAAGCTGTGCGCAGCCAGGCCAGGTGCTCTTCTGTGGTGACTGTGACGGTGATCTGGCGCTGCACTGCTACCGCGCACTGCTCTTGGGTGGGGGGCACGAAGGCGAGTGTGGGGGAGGCCACGCTATCCTCGCGCAGGCGCACGCCTTCGTCAACGTAGCTGACGCCCAGCCAGTGAGCACCGGCCGCCACGCACTGCTGGGCTGCATGCACGAGCCCGTGGCCGTAGGCGTTGCCCTTGACCACTGCCATGAGTAGGGCGTCGTCCAACTGGCTGAGCACCTGGCGGACGTTATGAGAGATGGCGGGCAAGTTGATGCGGACGAAGGTAGCAGGCATAGCCAAATCACTGAGTGTTAGTTCGCCGCTGCGCAGAACTGACCTCCTCGGGTGGCGAGGTGTAACGGCTGGATAGGACGAATCTATTAGTATACAGTTTGAACATACGACGGTATTAGTCTAGCTCTGAAGAGGTAAGCTTATGTCTGAAATTGACTGGCAATCCCTGTGGCCGATGCTCGTCTTTGCGGTTACGTTGCTGGTGATGTTCTGGTTTATCGTCATTCGCCCGGTACGAGGGCAGCAGCGGCGGCACCAAGAGACTATCGCTAACCTGTCCGAGGGGGACAAGATCGTCACGGCCGGGGGCATCTACGGCAAGATCGTAACTGTGCGCGGGAGCGAGATAGATATCGAGGTGGCTGCCGGTTGTGTGATAACATTTGACCGGCGGGCCGCACGTAGGGTTCTGGACTAACGCCGGCACGGTCTAGCGAGGCCCAACGTTATGAATGCAGTATACCTGGCACTCGGTATCGGCTTAGCGTCATTGTTTCTGGCGCTTGTAGGGCTGTTTATTGCCTGGCGACTGAGCCAGCGGCAGGCGGAGATCACGCCGGATACGCGCCGCCTTGCTGCGGCGATGGCAGGCAAGCCGGTGCCCGATGCCCTCGGTGAGGTCATCGCTCACCTGGAGAACACCGCGCGCCGACTGACCGACCTCGAGCAGCAGACTGAGGAGTTGGGAAGGGGCTACGTACATAGCGTTCAGAAGGTCGGCCTCGCCCGATTCGACCGCGACGAGGAGGTGCGCGGGAGCTTGAGCTTTGCTCTGGCGTTGCTGGATACCTCGGACAACGGGGTCATTATCACCTCGCTGTATGGCCTCGAGGGCTGCCGCGTGTTCGTACGTGCAGTGGGCGAGGGCAAGACCGCGCATGAGTTGCTCCCCGAGGAGGAACTGGCCCTCGCCCGTGCCCAAGGCCTGGTGGAGGCTGAGCAATGAGTCTGCCTGCCGGCTTCGATCACCAGATTGACCTGCTCGTCGAGCACCTGGTGGTTGAGCGGGGACTGGCCGACAATACCGTGAGCGCCTACCAGCGCGACCTGGAGCAGTACGCACATTTCCTACACGGCCGAGGCTACGATGACTTCAGGCAGACGCAGCGCGAGGACGTAACTGACTTCCTGGCACGGCTGCGGCGTCAGCAGAATCAGTCATCGGCGACGGTAGCACGCAAGCTATCCAGTCTGCGTCAGATGCACCGGTTCCTGGTCCGCGAGGGCCTTACTGATGTCGATCCGACCGCCAACGTAGCTTCCCCCACGTTGCCTGAGCATTTGCCCAGCGTGTTGGTAGTCGAGGAATGTCGGGCGCTACTGAATGCGCCGGATCAATCCACGTCATTTGGACTGCGGGACGCAGCGATGCTCTGGCTAATGTACTCCAGCGGCCTGCGTGTCACTGAATTGGTCAACCTACGCATTCATGACCTGAACTTCAAGGAGGGCATCCTGCGGGTCACCGGCAAAGGTGGCAAGCAGCGGCTGATCCCTGTCGCGCCGACGGTCATTAGCCTAGTGCAGACCTACCTGGCAGTGGCTCGCCAGGAATTCGTCAAAGACATCCGCGAAGATGCCCTATTTCTGAGCGCGCGCGGGCGGCCGATGACCCGCGTCCGATTCTGGGGTCTTTTCAAGGAATACGCCCGCCAGGCTGGCCTTCCTGAAGAAATCTCCCCGCACGTACTCCGCCACTCTTTCGCCACACACTTGCTCGCCGGCGGCGCCGACCTGCGCGCCATCCAGGAGATGCTGGGGCATAGCTCCCTGAGCACTACCGAGATCTACACTCATCTGTCCACCGCAGACCTGCGCGAGACCTACGACCAGACCCACCCGCGAGCGCAAGACGTGACAACCGCATTTGAGAAAAGAAGGTGACTGACAGTGGCTAAGACGAGACTGCCTGTGAATGCGATGGTGCTGGTGGCAGTACTGTTGAGCGCGATGGCGGTGAATGCGGAGGGAGTGCTACTGCGTTACAAGTTCGTGCCCCAGCAAGAACTGGCTTACGACTTCTGGATGGTAGGTACGGGGGGTATGAACATCGCCGGTCTGCCCCCTGCGCCAAAGCAGGGCGAAATGCCGGGGCAGTTGCAGATGCAGTTGGAGGCGAATGCCAGCTTCAGTTTGCCGGTGACCGCAGTGGATGAACGGGGCAATGGCACGCTCGGTTTGGAGATGGGGCCGCTGGCAATGCAGATGCAGGCCATGGGTAGGTCGTTCCATATGACTATGGACCTTACCAAGGGAACTATGAAGGTGGACGGCCAGAGCATACCGATGCCCGCAGGGCCGATGCAGCAGATGCTGCCCTCGTTCGAAAACCTGAGTTGGACGATATCACCTCGGGGCAAGCTCGTCGCCATTTCGGGGCTGCCGGACCTGATGACCGGCGGTGGCGCCATGCCGCAGATGCCGATGTTCGCTAACATGGCCGACTTCGAGAAGCTACTGAAGGAGATTCCGGGCTGGCTTCCGGAAGACCCGGTCGCAGTAGGTGATAGTTGGGATATGCAGATGCCGCTACCCCTACCCGGGGTGGGCGCCGACCCGCTCCCCGAATTCGCCATCAAGTACACTTTGGAACGCCTGGGCGAAATCGGCGGTCATCGCATTGCCCGGATAGGCTTCGAGGGCGTCCTGGAAGGTGCTAATCTGGCTGTCCCCATGCCTGCGGGTCCGACCCGGCGACCGATCAGCGAAGCGGCAGGAGATATGAACATGGCCTTGACCGAGACTGTTGACGGCCAGATCTACCTCGACCTCGATGCCGGCCAGATGCACAGCGCGCGCGGCAATGTTACCCTAGACGTCAGCACTGGCGTGCCGCTGCCGGCGCAAGTGGGCGAGGAAGCCGGCAAATCGCTGGGGATGCAGATGGGGATGAAGCTGCATTTCGTGGTTTGGCCCGCCCTTTGAAGCTACTTCTGCCCACCGTGGCATAGTGTATCAAACCGAGCACGACCGTGCATTTCTGACAGCCGCCGCGCATTTGTGCGGCGGCTGTTTTGCTCTTGCGCCACAATGGATGACGGGCCCCCGGCGCGTGCCTACAGCCGCTAGACGTTGGGGTGTCCAAGGACAATGGCTACCAGGACGGAGCAAGCGGAAAGAAGGAGGTGATGAACGACCTCGATCCGACTGTACATCAGCCCACCCGTCTGCGTATCCTGATGCTGTTGTCCGGTGTGGGCAACGCCTTGCTTCGGCTCACGGAGTGATTGACAGAATCTCACGCTGCATGTATTCTCTAACGAATCTCCTGAGTCCCTCAGAATGCCCGGAAGTGAGCGCAAGTGGTATGAAGCTCGACAGGCGCAAAATGGGAGTAGTGGGACATGTAGTCGCCGCTTGGGCGGGGCTCAGTTGGGCGCTGAGCTACGGCTGGCTATCGTTCAGTGTGCAGTACTTCGAAGGATGGGCTGGGGATCAGTCCCACGTCATTCCGCAAGGCGTTTGGCTCGTGCTCGTACCCCCGATCATCGGCATACTCGTCGGTCTAATGGCCGTATCCGTGGGGATGCGCATGCGCTTGGCTCTACTGGTCATTGAGGGCCTCGCGGCGCTGGTCTCGAGTGTCGTCCTGATGTCACACCTGGCGGTCGCCGTCAACCTGGCCAATATCGGCTAAATGCTTGCCCCTGGCTGTTCAGCTCAGGTCCGTTGCAAAGTGGTGGTAGTCGCTCAGGTTAAACCAATCGGTGGGATGCGCCTGCGGCACCCCGACATCGCTATAGAGCTTGCCCGCGCGCTGGCACTGCTGGATGGTCTCGTCAATGCCGTTGATGGCCGTAAACACACTATCACCCCGCGGCTCCCGGGTGACGTACTCATCAGGGACCTTGTGGATCGTCCCACACGACTCATAGCCACCGTTGAGGGCCAGCGTCTGTGCCCCCGCCATCATAGGTTCTGCTCATAACTGAGGCATACTCAATCCACCGTCCACATAAATGACCTGGCCGGTTGAGAAGTCCAGTTCGCCCCGACTGATGGCTACGACGGCCTTGGTAACATCCTCCGGCGTTCCCAACCGGCCCTGCGGCACCAGGCCGTCGGCAATACGCTGGACGTATTTGTCCCGTACCGGTGCGACCATGGGGGTGTCAATGATACCGGGGGCGATCTCGAATACGGGGATTCCCTCCGAAGCCAGGCGCACCGCGAAGCACTGGGCGATCATATGCAGGGCGGCCTTGGATATGCAATATGGCGCCCGGCCGGGGCTGACCGACCATGCGGAAATCGAGCTCACGAAGACGATCCGGGGCGTAGGGACAACTCCGCGCTTACGCAGATCAATCATAGCGTTGGCGGCGGCCAAAGCCAGGAAATAGAGGCCCCTGACGTTGACGCCCATCACCCGATCGAAATCCGCTTCATCATCGGCGGCCAGCATATCTCCTCGGGTCTTGACGAATATGCCCGCGTTGCTTACCAGAAAATCAAGTCGGCCAAAACGGTCCAGCGTGCTTTGCAGGAGCCGTTCTCGGTCTTCAGGTGAGGCAACATCTGCTTCTACCAGCAGGGCCGTTGCCCCGGCGGCTTCTACCTCGGAGCGTGTCTCCTCGGCGGGCTCGGTCGGAGGGACAAAATTGATGACGATATCATGCCTCGCCTGTGCCAGCCCTACCGCGATTCCCCGGCCGATGCCGCTTGATGCACCTGTTATTAGCGCAACTGGTCTCATGCGGGGTGACCTCCCAGTCGTAGTTCGCGTACTCTAGCGGCCCTTGTCTGGCCAATCGGAGAGTGTTATACCACTGCTGGCGCACAATTCAACCTGGCGCTGAAGCGGTTCAGAACCGCCGTTCGATGCTCAGTCCGAGGATGTAGCTGGGCTGGAGTTTAGCACTGGAGCTGCTCGGCTGCGCGGCCGGCTCAGGGGAGCGTGTGCTCGGCGAGGGGGCGGAGACTACCCGTGGCGGCAGCTGGCGGCTGCCCTCCCAGCTCTCGGTCTGGGAGTCAGCTGCTCCAAACTGGAGACTGGCCACGCCGGTGATGCGCCAGGTCTCGGCATCGCTGTAGCGCAGGCCCAGCGCGATGTTGCCGCTAATGGCATCGAAATTCAGGAAGCCCACGTGGGGGTACTCCATCGGCCCGAAGGGATCACTGCGCTGCTTGAAGACGTAGTGCAGTTCGGCGTGGCTGCGCAGCAGGCTCAGCCCCCACAGCAGCCGCAGCCGCGTGGAGACTTGGTCCCCGCCGCCGTAGCGCAGGCCTACGGTGTGCATCTTACCCCAGGCTTCCAGGCCCTGGCGCTCACCCAGTGGAAAAGGCAACACGTCACTGTCAATGAAACCGTCCAGGCTCATACGATTGCTGGCATATTCGAAGATTACCTGGCTCTCGAAACTGTCGCTGAAGCATCGGCGGCCCGCCTGGATGCGAGTGCCTGCGAAGTCGAAGGTGTGTTCGCCCCGCAGCATTCGTCCGGTCAAAGTTGGTCCGGCGGCGCGCAACTTGGTCCGCCGGCCACTCATGAACAGGCACTCGTCGGGGTTACCCTGACGGTAGTAGATTTCCCAGCTGGCGCCGGCCCCCGGGCTGATAATCCAGTAGTCGGTGCCTTTTGAGTTGACGCTGAGGGCGCTGTCGAAGTCAATGTCGGTGTACTGTAGGCCCCATAGCCGGTCGCCGCGCCGATGCTCGAGCGCGAATATCCGGCTGCGCGTATCCAGGCCCAGCGCATAGGGAAACTCCTTCATCGGTGAGGGCGGCTGGGGCTGCTTGCGCCAACGCCACGCCGTGCCGGTGAAGTCGTAGAGCTGCTTGCGTTGTCCGATGGCCAGGCGAAGCGAGGAAGACGGCTGGTACGTCAGCCCCACATTACGCAGATTGCTCTGTGCGTCCATGATAAAGGCGTCCTGCTTACCCGGGCGGATGCGGTCGTAGTCGGTGAAGCTGTCGAAATCGCTGTTCTCCAGGCCCAGGTACCAGCGGGGCTGATCGCGGCAGTAATCCAGCGGAAGAATTAGCTCCCGCGTCCTGGCTGAGCCCTTGCTGCCACCGATGCGGCGACCGTAGCGCCGCCATTCGAGTAGGTGGTCGCTGACCGTCGTCGCCCGCAACAGACCTCGTCCGGCCTCCGGCAAACTGGCGGGATAGCGCACCTCGGCCTGGGCCTGGATCGGCCCGGGCACACTAGCTCCGCCCTTGACCAGTGACTCCGGCCGGCTATCGAACAGCAGCTCCGCTACCCCGGCGGCGGCCGGTGTGTGCCAGGTATCGCCCAATAAGGCGGCGCAGGCAATTGCGGCGCAGATGTGGAGGAGCCTCATCAGTACGCCCCGTGCTATCCCTATGCGTCTGTGTAATGATTTACAATGTGCTGTGTATTTCCTCTTGGATCTGGTCGGAGTACAAGGCGGCAATAATGGTGCCGAACATGTCTCGGCAAAGCTACTGGGTTCTGCGGGGGGGGGGGAGTGGCAGGTAGTGAAGAGGGCACCAGTAGAACGCATGTAGGCCACCAAAGGCCGCGCCTTGGAGCGCTTTTTCGAGCTAATGGTGCGAGCCTCGGCTGGGCAGCCGGTGATGATTGCTATTGCCGGGGCGTACTACCGGCCGGTTGATACTCCGAGCAATCCCAGGACGTGGTCCAGCAGACTTTCACATTCGTTGAACTTCTCGGCAGCGTGAGCCGCTCGTGCCGTCTTTAGCAACTTACTGATCGGCTCGGCAGCCCCAGGATCAGCAGCCGCCAGACTTAGGTACGGCTCCTGTACCTGGGCAAACTTGGCCTTGATGCGCTCCTTCTGCGGTACCCTGGCATACGCTGGATCGTCCTCGCGACCGGGCGGAATTCCCGTGGTATCCGCGGGCGTCACCGCGGCGCTCCCCTCGTCGCTGACTCCCTCGGCGTCAGGCCTGGTTTCGGGTTTCTCCACGGCGGGCGGCATCGGCGGCCCGACCGTCTCCCGACCCGTGGTTACTGTCGCGGAGACAGTCGGCTGTGGCTTCCCGAAATCTTCCAGACCCATAAAAGGCTGGAGGTTTTTCAGGAGTTGGCGGGCAATGTTTTCGCGCTTGTCCAGGTAGTCTTCCTCTGACATGCTGCGCACGACGTTGAAGCCGTCAATAGTCAACAGCAGTGCTGCGCTACGCGATATTGTGCTCTTAGGAGCCTCTGCGGGTTGTACCGTCGGCGCGGCCGGCAGCTGGTATGTGGGCACCGGTGGCAGGACATCGCCGGGGCCCATCCTTGATTTCGGTGTGGCCAGCGGAAGTTGAGTCTTGATACTCTTCGCCCACATTTGGGCCAGTGTCTTTGCTGGTATATTGTTGGCCTGAGCCTCCTCCGGGTAGACGGAAATGATCCTGACGTCCCCGCAGTACACCGACCACCTTCCGTCCTTCATGGCTACTCTTACCTGCGGATGCTGGGTATCCTGGGTAGAGATAACCTCGGCAATGGCCTGGTCAATGGCCCCCGAGCGCGCGTAGATGGTGCTGTACGTTCCCGCCGTCCGGATTCTGGCTACTACGCTGTTGGCGATGTAGATGGTGTCGGTCTCCTGGGCAGCCAGGGGTCCAAGTACGCCGAAGACAATGGTGAGCGTTGCGGCGATCAGAGTGACTGTTCGTGCTCTTGGCATCTGTATTATCCTCCTGGAGTTGGCTTCGGTACGACTGGGCACTGCTGTGCGTCAATTTGCCTGACTAGGCCCGGCCTTTGCCCCGCATTACTCATCCTCCGGCTCCGCTGCCAGTTTGCCTGCCCGCGCCAGCTCGGCAGTGCCGCGCAGGCGACCTATTGCGTCCTCCTGGTCGAGCAATTCCATCAGGTGAAACAGACTCGGGCCGATGGTTGTCCCCGTTATTGCCGCACGGCACGGATGAATAACCTTCGCCGCCGATACCCCTGATTCCTCCGCTAGCCCACGGACTGCTGTTTCTATACTTTGATGGTCCCAGGTCGCCAAAAGTTGCAGGCGGTCGGCCAGCAGCTCTAGTCTCTCCGGAATCTCTTCGCGGCTCAGCCACTTTTTGCGGGCCCGATTCTCATATTCATAGTCGTCAGTAAAGAAGTACTGGCCCCAGCTCACGAAGGTAGTCAGCAGTCGGGTCCGCTCTCTCATCAGATCCACTACCTGGACGAGCCATTCCCAGCGCTCGGCCGAAGGACTATCCTCCATCAGCCGGGCCTCCTGGAGCAGCGGCAGCAGCCGTTCGGCGATGACTTCCGGGGCCATCAGCTTCATATATTCGCCGTTCATCCACTCCGCCTTCTGGACGTCAAAGACCGACGGGGAGCTGTCGCAGGCTTCCAGGCTGAAGCTCGACAGTATCTCCTCGCGGCTCATTACTTCGCGCTCATCGCCCGGCGACCAGCCCAGCAGCACCAGGAAGTTAAACATCGCCTCGGGCAGAAAGCCCTGCTGCTCGTAGTCGGTGACCGCCACTGCCCCGTGGCGCTTGCTGAGCTTGGTGCGGTCCTCCCCCAGGATCAGCGGCAGATGCGCATAGGCAGGTGGCTCGAACCCCAGCGCTGCCTGGAGCTGCATGTGTATCTGCGTATTGGGCAGGTGCTCGACCGCCCGGATGACGTGCGTGATTCTCATCAGATGGTCATCCACCACACACGCGAAATGATACGTCGGGAATCCCGAGGTCTTAACGATAACCGGGTCGCCAATCAGCGCGTTGTCGTAGGTAACCTCGCCCTGGATGATATCGCGGATAAGCGTCGTCCCGCCCTCCTCGACGCGGAAGCGGATACAGCTCTTGCGCCCCGCTGCCCGCAGCTCTTCCCGCTCATCGTCGGACAGTGCAGCGCAGCGGCCGTCGTATTTGGGCGGAATCCCCCGAGCGCGCATCACCTGGCGGCGCTCCTCGAGCTCCTCCGGTGTGCAGAAGCACTCGTACGCTCGCTCGCCCCCGATCAACTGGTCCAGGTATTCGTGGTAGATGTCGAGCCGCTCAGACTGCACGTAGGGGCCGTATTCGCCGCCCACATCCGGTCCTTCGTCCCAATCCAGCCCAATCCACTTCAATCCCTGATATATGACCTCCAGAGCATCGGAGGTCGAGCGCAGCTCATCGGTATCCTCAATGCGCAGGATCATTGCCCCGCCCATCTTGCGCGCGAACAGCCAGTTAAACAGCGCGGTATGCAGGTTACCGATATGCATATAACCGGTCGGCGCCGGCGCAAATCTTACGCGAACATCTTCTGTCATATTACAAGCCCCTCCAGGAGCTGTTTTCAAACATCCACAATCAGTGCGTGTTGCGCAAGATGCCTGACGGAAGCCGCGTTCGTTTCAGTCTGCACTAAACAGCGCGGCGACGATCCACGCACTGCCCACCGTACCGCCACAAACCAACAGCCAGCCAACTGTCAGAATCAGTATCCGCTTGACGCCTGTCCCTATTCGGCGCGAAACTCGCAGCAGGATGATTCCGGGAACCAGAAATACTATCGCCAGCAGAAGAACAAGAAGAACTCCCAGCGCCCCCGGCACAAAAACAAACAGGAGTTCCAATAGCCCTCGCCCAAGGACGGCAAGGAACGGTACAAGTAGCACTAGTGCAGCGATCAGCAGAATACATAGCAATATCCAGACGGCATTCATACCTCTACCTCGAGATCGTGCACCTGGGCCTTCACGACCGTGGCGTAGACAAATTCGCCGGGTGCGGGCTTGGGACCTTCGCGCGTGACGCGCAAGATAACCTCACCATCTATCTCCGGCGCATCGCGGTAGGAGCGGCCGATCCAGACGCCGTCTTCGGCTTGTCGCTCGACCAGCACCCGCAGCCTCTTCCCGACAAAGCGGTCGTTGTTCTCCAGCGATATCTGCTCCTGGAGTGCTACCAGTGCCTCCTGACGTTCACGGGCAACTGCGGGCGGGACCTGGTCGGGCATCTGCGCTGCGCGTGTCTCCAGTTCCGGCCAGTATGGAAAGACGCCGAGTCGGTCGAAGCGCGCTGCGCGCACGAAATCAAGCAGCAGTTCGAAATCCTCCTCCGTCTCGCCGGGCAAACCTACGATGAGGCTGGTGCGGAAGGCGGCGTCGGGGATCATCTGCCGGGTTTGTGCAAGTTTGTCCAGGTAAAGTTGCCCATCGCCCGACCGGCCTATCCGTTTGAGCACCTCCGCCGAGGCGTGTTGAAAGGGTATGTCAAAGTACGGCACGACCACCTCGGACTGCGCGATCGTCTCAACAAGCTGTTCGGTCACGCGGCTCGGATACATATACATCACGCGAATCCAGCCGTCGTACTCGCTCGCGCTCAAGTTTTCCAGGAGCGTTGCCAGCGACGTGGGCGGGTCCATGTCAGCGCCGTAGTTGGTCGTATCCTGCGCGACCAGGATTACTTCCCGCACGCCATCCGCGATCAACGCGCCGAACTCAGTGCGAATGTCGCTCATTGCCCGGCTGCGGTAGCGCCCGCGTAGCGACGGTACGGTGCAGAAGGCGCAGCGATTGTCGCAGCCCTCGGCGATCTTCAAGTAGGCCGACCACTGTGGGGAAGAGCGCCAGCGCGGCGTTTCTGCGTCGTAGAGGTACGCCAGCGGAGCTTTGATGATCTCCCGTTGACCGCTGAGCGCCAGTTGCACCGCCGCCACCACCTGATCCACTGCTCCAGGCGGCAGAAACACATCCACCTCGGGCAGTTGCTGCAGCAAATCGTCGGAGTAGCGCTGGGGCAGACAGCCCGCGCAGATCAGCGCTTGTAGCTTCCCTTCTTTCTTCAACTCGGAGACATCCAGGAGCGCCTCGATCGCTTCGTCCACCGCTGGCTCGATAAACGCGCAGGTATTGACTATCGCGACCTGCGCATCTGCCGTCTCCTCGACAATCGGGTAACCAGCCTCATCTAGAAAACCGAGCATTACCTCCGAGTCAACCAGATTCTTCGAGCAACCCAGCGAAACAAGTGCAACCGGCGGCTTCATACAGTACAGTTCTACCTCTCTTGTCCAGATTGTTGAGACAGCGCAGCGAAATGAGGGCAAGACGTGGCTTCTCAATCATTCAAGGCCAATAACTCCACAATATCAGAAGCATAATCCAAAAAAGTAAGTCGGCGAAAATCAGAGCTACCATCCCCCAGGGCTTCAGGTCTCTTGAACGGGGAAGATAGAGGCTCCACAGCGCAAAGCATAGCCCGACTATACATAACACAATTATAGCCGCCACTTTCCACATTGCACCACCCCCTGTAGAGTTTTCTCAACCCCTTCTGTTACTTGTCATTGCGAAATATCAGGCAGTAGTGGTGGTGGTAGTTGGGGACGAAGACCTTGGGGTAGCCCCAGATGCCGAGCTGCTTGGAGTCCTGGCACCAGATGCGCTCGCCCTGGAAGCTGAACGAGCGGCTGATGCGCCGGGCCAGGTCCCACGCCAGCGGCACCACGTACCCGTCGGGCACGCGCAGATTCTGCACCACCACGACCATGTACTTGTCCGGCTTGAGCAGCTCGCGGCACTGGCCGAATACGCTGCCCAGCGCCTCGATGAACTCCTCATAGTCCTTGATATTGCCCAGGTCGTGTTCGTTCTCGGAGTAGTGAGTATCCAGGCCCGCCTGGGCGCGCTGCTTGTGCGTGGAGTTGACCCCGCCCCGGCTGGTGCGCAGCATATTCCAGTAGGGCGGCGAGGTGATGATGAAATCGAACTCGGGCAGCTTATCCTCTGGGGCCGCAGCGCAATCGCGACCGACAGGCGAGACGCCTGTCGTACCGGCCTGGGCCGGTGGTTCGGTAGACTCACCACAGCATGCGCTGCAGTCCTGCCACAGCTCTGGCTCCGTCAGGCGACAGGCGTCACCGGTGATGACCTGGGCATGGCTACCGGCCTCCGGCTCGGCCAGCCGCTGGCGGGCCACTTCGGCGTAGTGCGGCTCAAGCTCTATGCCTACAGCCCGGCGGCCCTCCTCCACACAGGCTACCAGCGCCGCCCCGCTGCCGCAGAATGGGTCGAGCACCCACTGCCCGGCCTTGGTGAAGAAGGTGATGAAGTCGGCGACCATCTCTTCAGGGAAGCGGGCGGGGTGCAGCTCGGTCGGGCGGTTGCGGTGATAGCGCCGCGAGTCACAGACAAACCAGGACTTGGTCCGCTTGATCCACTCGCTACCAGTCAAGTCATTGAGCGTATTTGTCGGTCGCCGCGCGGGCTTACCTGCCTTTTTGCGTACAGCCGAGGCTGTTTCTATGCGATTGGACACAAGCGCAGGCTCTCCTCCTCGATCGCAATAGGCCTTAGTCGTACCCGACTCCGCTGTCGGTGAAGTCTTCCGAGGCGTCGTCCGTATCCCCCTGGTTCCGCGACCTTCCGGGAATGTCTTCGAGCATGGCCCGGCTCCCCAGTACCTCGCGGGGCTTGGAGCCTTCGTGGGGCCCGACGATGCCTCTCTGCTCCATCGTATCAATGAGCCGGCCGGCGCGGGCGTAGCCGATTTTGAAGCGGCGCTGGAGCATGGAGACCGAGGCCTGCTGCTCGCTGATTACATACTCGGCAGCGGCATTAAACAGCTCGTCACTGGCTTCAATTTCCGCGGCGAAGTCGTCTTCGTCAGAGGCCAGCTGCGGGATTATCTCAAACTCCGGCTCGCCCTGCTTGCAGAGGTGGCTGACCACCTTAGCGATGTCTTCGCGCCGGACGAACGAGCCCTGGATACGCCGGGGCTTGAGCGCATCAATTGGAGCATAGAGCATGTCCCCAGTACCGATTAGCCGCTCCGCCCCCTGGCTGTCCAGGATAGTCCGCGAATCGGGGATCGAAGCCACCGCCAAGGCGATGCGCGATGGCATATTGGCCTTGATGTTGCCGGTGATAACAGTGACCGCTGGGCGCTGCGTGGCGACCACCAAGTGAATGCCGGTGGCCCGAGCGAGCTGGGCTATGCGGCAGATCGAGTACTCAAACTCCGCGCGGGCCTGTATCATCAGGTCGGCCAACTCATCAATGATGATGACTACGCGAGGCATGGACTCGAACTCATCGGCAGCATGCTGCTTGGGCATCCGGGATAGCTCGTTGTATTCGGCTATGTTGCTAGCGCCCTTGAGGGCAAACTTGTCGTAGCGCTTCTCCATCTCCTTGATGGCCTTGTGCAGTACGTCCGCCGCTTGCCTGATGCTGTAGACGACCGGCGCCATCAGATGAGGGATACCGTCGTATATGGCCAGTTCCACCCGTTTGGGATCGATGACAATGAGCTTGAGCTCGTGTGGCGGATGCCTCATGATCAGGCTCAGAATCACCGAGTGCAGACAGATGCTCTTACCTGAACCGGTGGCGCCGGCGATGAGCAGATGCGGCATCGGTACCAGATCGGTCACTATGGGCTGTCCGGCGATATCACGGCCCAGGGCAATAGGCAGTATCCCTTGGTGCTTCTGGAAGGCATCTGACTCCATTACACCACGTAGGCTGACCAGCGAACGATGCTCGTTGGGCACTTCAATACCAATCGCCGACTTGCCGGGGATTGGCGCTTCGACCCGCACATCCACTGCCGCCAGACTCATCGCCAGATCATCGGCCAGTCGGGTGATCTGGTTAACGCGAATGCCCTTCTCCGGCTCGACTTCGTAGCGTGTGAGTACCGGCCCCCGTTCGTAGTGGGTGACCTTAGCGTTAATCCCGAAGCTCTCGAGAGTATCCTCGAGCTTGATGATGCGCTCGGCAGTCTCCTTGCGCATCTCACTGGTCTGCTTCTCTATGCCCTCTTTGCGCAGCAGGGCCAGCGGCGGCGCCATAAAGCCGCTGGGGCCACTGATTAGCCTGAGCTGCGGCTTTTCCTCACGAGCTTTGGTCCCGGCGGATGCTGGATTGTTGCTGTTGCCGGCCGAGGAGGAGTGAGCATCGGGCTCGGCGTCCTGTGCCTTGGTAGCGGGCGGCTGCGGGCGGGGCCGCGGGGCCGGTTCGTCATTGTCATCAAGGTCCACCCGGGACGTAGCCGACCCGTCGCGCCGAGGCCGGCGGTGACGCACCGTCTTTTCGGCACGAGCGCGCAGCTCTCGGTCCCGTTTGGGAATCTTGCGTTTTACCGTTCGGCGAGCGTAAGCACCACCGTTGGTCACTGCCCCGGCGGTATTCCTGATTAGCTCTCCCACCGGCACGCGTGTTATCAATAGCGCGGCAATCACGAGCAGCGCAGTCATCACGATATAGCTGCCCCACAGGCCGACCACTTTGATGAGCACCCAGCCAGCCACTGCACCGACGTAGCCGCCGCCTGCGCGGATGGCCTCTGGGGCGAAGAACATCTCCAGGGGGATCGCGAGCTGGAAGAGCACGATTATTATGAGAAACAGTAGGCCCAGACCGACAACGGTGCGGATATCGCCCAGGTCCCGGCGCTCCAGCATAAACAGTACGCCTAATACAAAGAGGAGAAGTGGTGCAAGATATGCACCGAGGCCAAAGGCCACAAGCAGGGCGTGCGAGACCGTGCGTGGGAGGAAGCCGGTGTCCTGGTACCCGTAGAAGAGGCTGACCAGTATCAAGGCGCCCAGCGCGGCGAGAGCAATGCCGATGATATCGCGCCTCAGCCGGTCATCATGCTGATGGCGTGCCATCCCTGTCACCCTCCGAGTCTTCGAAGTAGTCTGCGTCGTCAGGCGGGTGATTATCCGCTAGCCCGCTGGCTGATGAGGCTATTATAACACAAATGGCCATGCTACGAAAGGGCGGGGCGGACAGTCGGCGGGTTGTTGACAAGTGGGAGAGGCGGGCGGTACACTGACCTTGAAGGAGTCTGGAAGTGCGCGTCAGCCTGTTTGCTTACGATTTGCCATCCGAACTTATTGCCCAGCAGCCCCTGGCAGAGCGAGCCGCCTCCCGGATGCTGGTGCTGGATCGGCGTAGCGGCGGCAGGGCACATCGCGGATTTACTGATCTCCCGCAGTACCTGACGCCCGGCGACTGCGTGGTGATAAATGATACTCGGGTGATCCCTGCCCGCCTGCTCGGCCACCGTGCCACCGGCGGCGAAGCCGAGCTGTTACTCCTGCGGCCAGTCAGCGACGGCCACTGGGAGGCGCTGGCTCGGCCGGCCCGCCGCCTGCGTGTGGGGGAGGTGATCGACTTCGGCGGCCAAATCAGCGCCACGATCTTACAAGAGCGGCCCGCAGGGGTACGCGTGGTGCGCCTGGAGTGCGACGGCGACCTCATGGCGATGCTGGACCGGGTCGGGCACACGCCGCTGCCTCCCTACATCCACCGCGATCAGAAACCGTCGGGGGAGTCTCCACCAGCACAAGTGGCTCAGGAACAACGGGACCGCCGACGCTACCAGACGGTTTATGCCCGGCTCCCCGGAGCGGTCGCCGCTCCGACAGCGGGTCTGCATTTCGACGAGGGTATGCTGGAGCGGTTCGCCGACCAGGGCGTCGCGATTGCCCGGATAACCTTGCACGTGGGTCTGGGCACCTTTCGCCCGGTGCAGGTCGAGATGGTCGAAGACCACCGGATGGACGGGGAAAGCTATGAGATCAGCTCCGAGGCTGCCCACATCATCAACAACTGCCGAGACACCGGTGGCCGGGTAGTAGCGGTGGGTACGACCGTCGTGCGTACCCTGGAAACAGTCGCCGACGAGTCGGGGCGAGTATCCGGCGGCGAGGGCACGAGCGACCTGTTCATCTATCCGGGCTACCGGTTTCGAGCCGTAGACGTGCTGCTGACCAATTTTCACCTGCCGCGCTCGACGCTGCTGATGCTGGTCAGCGCCTTTGCCGGCCGCGAGCATGTCCTCGAGGCCTACCAGGAAGCCGTGGAACACAAATACCGGTTCTACAGCTACGGAGACTGCATGCTAATCGTGTGAGTCCGGGCAGTAGGGGAATTCCATGGATTTTGAAGTAGTGGCCCGTGACCAAAATTCGTCGGCCCGCGCGGGCCGGTTGGTGACTGCTCACGGCGTGCTGGAAACACCCGCATTTATGCCCTGCGCCAGCCGGGGTGTGGTCAAGGCCTGCTCGCTGGAAGATGTCGCCGTCGTTGGCGTGCAGTCAGTGATGTCTAATGCCTTTCACCTGCTGGTCCGGCCGGGCGCGGAGACAATCCAACGGGCCGGGGGGCTGCACGAGTTTATGAACTGGCCCGGCGTGATTGCCACCGACAGCGGCGGCTTCCAGGTCTTTTCGCTCGCCGATGCGAAGAATATCACCGACGAGGGCGTCATTCTGCCCTCGCCGCTGGATGGCCACGAGATACGCCTCACCCCCGAAGCCTCCGTCCAGGTGCAGAACCAGCTCGGGGCCGACATAATAATGGCCTTCGACGAGTGTACCTCGTACCCCTGCTCCCACGAAGATGCCGCCCGTTCAATGGCGCGCACGCTGCGTTGGGCGGAGCGCAGCAAGGCCGCACACAACAATTCGGCGCAGGCGTTGTTTGGCATCGTCCAGGGGAGTGTCTATCCCGACCTGCGTACGCAGAGTGCGCGGGCCACGGCGGAGATTGGCTTCCCCGGGTATGCGATCGGCGGTGTTTCGGTGGGGGAGACCGAGCAGGAGATGTTCGCGGCTGTCGCGGCGGTGCTTCCCGAGCTGCCCGAGGCCGTGCCCAAGCACCTGCTCGGAGTGGGCATACCCATGCAGATGATCGAGGCGGTAGCGCACGGAATTGATCTGTTCGACTGCGTCATACCCACGCGCAACGCCCGCCACGGCTTGCTCTATACTTGGGAGGGCACGATCAGAATCAACAATGCGCGTTACCGCGACGATTTCCGCCCCCTGTCGGAGCAATGTGACTGCCCAGCCTGCACGCGATACAGCCGTGCTTATCTGCATCATCTGTTCCGCTTGGAGGAGGCCGCTGCCTGGCGGCTGCTAACCCTGCACAACCTGCGCTTCTTTGCCCAGCTTATGAAGCAGATTCGGGAAATGATCCCCACTGGAGACTTGGATCAACTCCGTACACGCGTGGTATCCATTACCACGTCTTGAAGCTGCTCGTCCACTCCGGCGGGTCGGGGGTTTGGCCGTACTCGAGCATCTGCCGCCAGGCTTCGTCGGTGAGGCGGTCGGCCAGCGGCTGCTTGAACTCGTAGTAGCTGAAGACTGGCCCTCTGCCTACCGCGATTCGGCCGTCGGGGAGTTGATAGGCGACCGTGATGTGCTGAATGTAGCCGACCCCTTCTTCCAGCGCCTGCCGAGTGTTGCCGTCAGTGTGCACATCGGCGATCATCGTGGTCTTCGCGCCGGTCTCCTCCACGCCGGCAGTAACCCGACTCAGGGACCTGCCGAAGTGCTTGATGAAGTTGTATTCCTCCTCGGTCAGCGGCTGGTTAGCGAGTTCCTTGGCCGAGATGTCTAGCAGTTGCCGCAGGATGTTCGCCAGGGCCTGGAGGCGCAGTGTGGCCTGTTGGTCGAGCACCTCCATGTCGCTGAGGCCGCGCTGAGTCATCTCGGTGAGCGCCAGCAGCCGGGCGTAGAACTCGGGCACCGGCTCGACGTAGCCCGGCGGCGGCTCTTGCGGGCGCGTTGGCATTCCCGTCATCTCCATCGCGTAGCTCTGCTTGGCGTAGAGGATGGTATCGTGGCGCAGTTCCGCCCACGAGGCTAGTGCGGCGTTGAGCTGGCGGTCCTGCCAGGCCTCGGTGCGCATGAAGCTGGGATAGCCTTCGCCCCGCTCCTCGATAAGCGCCTGGAGCGCATACAGCCAGCTCCAGTACAGGTTCCGGTTCCACTGCGCCGGTGTGAAGGCGGCAAACATCTCCTTCAGTTCATCCAGCTTTTCATCATAACGCTCGTAGTCAGTATCACCTGCGGCCTCCAGTATGTCGGCGGCCCGTTGGCTGCCCAGGACGGACATCACATCCAGCCCCCGGGGAAAGCCGCGGATCGGCCCGCCGGCGCTTTGCACCAGCGTAAACGGCTGGCCCTGCCCCGTAAACATACGCGTGGCGGGGAAGACGAGCTGCTGGAACATATACGAGTCGGGGATGAAGCGCTGGCCCATCAGCCGCATCCCCTTGGTCTTGTCGAGATTCTTGGCCAGCTCATCTCGGGACAGCGGCGGCGTTAGCTGGATACTGCCGGTGCCGCCGTAGATCTGGGGCGAGCGCAGGGCAGCCAGGTGGCCCTTGAGTTCGAGCAGCTTGGCCTCATCAGCCAGCTCCTGCCAGGCGAAGGCGGTGCCGTAGACCTTTTCAATCACCTCTGCGTATTCGGGCGGCGTCAGGTCATCGGCCAACCCGACGTAGAAGGCGGTAACCTGGTAGATACGGTTCCAGATTGCCGCCAGGTCCGGCTCCTGGTCGGGGCCGTAGAGCCGCTGGGCAATGAGGCAGGCCTGCAGCGTCTGGATGCGGGCGTCCTCCTCCGAGACCAGCGCATTCGGGTCGAGGTCGGTGCCCTTGAGCAGGAAGGCCATCCGCCCGTACCACATCATCGCCTTGAAGTACCGCTTCAGCTCCTCGCTGCGCGTGTAATGCCCGCGTGGCACATACTGCGAGTAGTCTTCCTTGTACTTGAATATGGGGCTGACCGCAAAGCCCTCGTGGGCCTCGATGAGGGGTACCTCCGCGTAGAGTTCAGTGCCAGGCAAAGCCACGCTCATTGCTCCCTGCCATATCTCGCCCTGGAGCAGCGCCCATGCAACAGTGAAAAAGGCCCAGTTGCGCCGGGCGGCCTCCTTTAAGTCGCCGGTGAGCTGGCCATACTGGTCAATACTGTGCCCCGCAAGTTGAACGCTGAGAGTAACCAAATCAGCATAAAACTCCCGCTCCTCGATATCCTTGAGGCTCTCGTCGAATTGGATGTGGTAGACGTGCAGGAGGCTGTCGGCGGTGACGTAGACCGGCATATGACTACGTCTGATGTCGTCGTAGACGTCGGCCATGTCTTCTTTCGGGCCTGCCGGTGTCACCACGAAGCCGTTTTGGTTGAGAAGCTGCTTGGCCTCGGCGGACAGCCTGCGCATCGCGTCTTCGTTTGCCACGGCATCGAGGTCCAGCGGCAGAGAGTATCCGGGCGCATTCGCAGTGAACTCCACCTCGGACGGTTCATAATACTGGGCAAGGCCGGACTTCGGGCCTTGGTCTTGTGCGGCCGCCTGGCCGGGTTGCTGGTTGGCCTGGGCACCGTTATTCTTGTCGCTGCTACAGCCCAACAGTGCCACCGCAATGATTGCGGCACAGACGCCCAATGCCCAAATCGGTGAAAAGCTGTGTGGTGGATACATTAGTAACTCCCCCTGTCTATACAAGTGTCGTCGGACGGCTTATTAGACGCGGGCGGAAGACTGTTTGTTCCACCATCGTGGATTGGTCGGGGCATACACTTACCCCTTTAGGGCCAGCCTTGGAAGCTTCGCGTTGCGAAGCTTCCGGCGACAGGCCCCTCCGAAAACCTTATTGTAGCATTGTGTTACGCCGTTGGAGGGGCCGTGTCGAGCGCAGCGAGGCCGGCCCGCCGGATACGCAGGAACCGCCAAATGCTCCGCCACCAGATAATGCCAATCAACGCCAGCAGGTACTAGCTTAGCAGGTCAACTTCGGTTGCGCCTTCGCCGCCGGCCCGCTCGGCGGTCTGGAAATCGCGCACCGCCGGATGCTGGTGCAGGTAGACGTGAACGGCCCGGCGCAGTGTACCGGTGCCCTTGCCGTGGATTATCCGCACGTGCTCCAGTCCTGCCAGCGCGGCATCATCGAGGTACTTATCCAGTGCAGCGAGCGCCTCGCCTACGGTCATCCCCCGCACCTCGATCTCGTCGGATACGCCGAGCTGCTTGCGGACCTGCACGCGCTGTACTGGAGCCGGTGGGGAAGAGGCTAACTCAGGCTCTTCGGGTGGCTGGCGCAGGTCGGTGATATTGACCTCGATGCTGATGCTGCCGATCTGGACGAGCGCGGTCTCCTCGTCGAGTACTTCGCGCACCACGCCCTCGCGGTCAAACGCCGGCACGTAAACCCGGTCGCCCCGGCTCACTTCCTCAACCGGCGGCAACTGAATCCGGGCGGCTTCCTCCTGCTCAGCAGCCCGCTGTTGCTCGCGGTCGAACTGCTCCTGCGCCGCCGCCAGTTCCGCCTCCGCTACTTTGAGTTGGCCGCGCAGCTCTTCACTCTCGGCGGTGTGCTCGGCTTGTTCCTGGAGTTGGCGGATGATCTCATCAGCGCGCGCCCGGGTCTCGGCGACGATCTTCTGGGCATCGTCAAAGCCCGCGGCGATGGCCTCCTGGCGCTGCTGCTCCAGGTCGGCCGCATCCCGTTCATAGCGCTGGCGGAGCCGCTCCAACTCCTGCTGAGTCTGGCGGGCCTGTGTTCTTTCGGCGTGCAGCTCCCGCTGGGTCCGCTCGACGTGCTCCAGGGCTAGGACGAAGTCGCGGCTCTCGCCGCTCAACAACTGCCGCCCCCGCGTGGTCAGTTCGGCGGCCAGTCCCAGCCGTTGGGCGATCTCGAAGGCGTTGCTGGAGCCGGCTGCCCCGATTTGGAGATGATAGGTTGGGGCCAGCGTGTGCACGTTGAACTGTACGGAGGCGTTCGCCATGCCCTCGCGCGAGTAGGCGAAGGCCTTCAGCTCGTTGTAGTGGGTAGTTGCTATCGTCCGGGAGCCGGCGTGGTGGAGCCACTCGAGCAGCGACATCGCCAGCGCCGCGCCCTCGGAGGGATCGGTACCAGCGCCGATTTCGTCGAGCAGCACGAGCGCGTTGACCGGCCTGCCCTGACGCTGAGTGGCGGATACGCGGCTGACGATCTTTATGATCTGGGTCATATGCGAGCTGAAGCTGGACAGCGATTGCTCGATGCTTTGCTCGTCGCCGATGTCAGCATAAACGGCATCAAAGACGGAGATTACGGTTCCCGGTTCGGCGGGGATATGCAGGCCCGACTGAGCCATCAGCGCCAGCAGCCCGACGGTCTTGAGCGACACGGTCTTGCCGCCGGTATTTGGGCCGGTGATGACCAGCGTCGTGAAGTCCTCGCCGATCCAGAAATCTATCGGTACCACTTCGCCGTGCAGCAGCGGGTGGCACGCGCCGTTGAGGTTGAGGTAGCCCCGTTCGTTAGTGATCTGCGGCTCCACGGCATTCTGGGCCAGCGACAGGCGGCCCTTGGCGAAGATGAAGTCAAGCACGGATATGCGCTGGAGGTCCTGGGTTAGGTCGTCGGCTCGTGTAGCGACCAGAGCGGTCAGCTCCTGTAGAATGCGGCGCTCCTCCTCTTCGATGGCCAGCTCGGTCTCGCGCAGCTCGTTGCCCAGGTCCACCACATCCAGCGGCTCAATGAAGACCGTCGCGCCGCTATCCGAGCGGTCGTGGACAATGCCCTTGACCCGCGACTGAAACTGGCTCTGCACCGGCAGGCACCAGCGGCTCGCCCGTTGGACGACCAGCGGGTCTTGCAGTACACCCCGGTGGCGATACTGCTCGACGAGGCTGTTCATACGCTCCTGAATCCGCTGATACAATCTCTGAGCGCGGCTGTGGAGTGTGGCAAGATGATGAGAGGCATCCGTCTTGATATTGGCATCGTCGCTGAGGCAACGGGAGATCTCCTCGTCAAGGTGGGGGTACTCCTGCAGCCGCAGGCCGAGTTCGGCGAGGTTTGGCGCCTGCGCTTCGCTCTGGCGGAAGTAGTGGAGCTGCCGCTGGCAGGCTTGCGCTAACTCGCGGATCGCCAGCAGTTCGCTGGGCTCGAGCAGCGAGCCGAGCTGGGACTTCTGCAGCAGGGCGCGGACGTCAGTTATGCCGCCGAAGGAGGGCGGAACGGCATCGAGCAGCCGCCGGGCCTCACTGGTTTCGGTAAGCTGCTGGCTGATCCAGCTCGGATCGCTACTGGGCCGAAGCTGCTGGCAGCGCTGCCGCCCCAGGCTGGTAGCGGCCAGGTCAGCGAGCTGCTCGACGATCCGGGCATACTCAAGCACACGCAGACTGCGAGGGTCCATCCTGCTGTCCTCCGTTATTCGTCGGTGGCCAACTGTAACCTGTCCTGGTGCACCCTTATCGCGTGTTCCAGATACTGGTTGATTCGCTTATGCTGCTCGGGGTGCAGTGCCGGGGGACTATCGTCAGCCTGTCGTATCTCTTCGCCCAGCATTGCCAGAATCGTATTCTCGACTGACAACGCCAAGGCCTTCAGGTCGTACCCACCCTCTAAGATCACCACCAGTCGCCCCGCGCACAACTCAGCAACTGCCGAAACGGTCTCGTGCATAATACCGTAGAAGCCGTCGGCGGTCAGTTGCATCTGGACCAGCGGATCGCGCCAATGTGCGTCGTAGCCCGCTGATATAAAGAGAATATCGGGTTGGAAACTGCGCACGGCGGGCATGGCAACCTCCCGCCAGGCGTGCAGATAGTGTTGATCGCGCGCTCCCTCAGGCAGCGGCATGTTGATTGTCGTGCCCGCGCCGGCGCCAACACCAACCTCATCTACCGTGCCTGTGCCCGGGTAGAACGGCGACTGATGAATCGAGAAGTATAGCACATCGCCGCGGTGGTAGAAGCAGTCCTGGGTGCCGTTGCCGTGGTGGGCATCAAAGTCGAGGATGGCGGCCCGACTCAACCCCATGCGTAGTGCGGCCTCCGCCGCGATCGCTACGTTGTTGAAGAAGCAGAAGCCCATCCCCCGATTGGGCAGCGCATGGTGCCCCGGCGGGCGCACCAGGCAGATGGCCGACTGGATCTCGGCCCGGATAACCGCTTCGGTGGCGGTAATGCATCCGCCGGTGGCCAACATGGCTGCTTCGTAGGTCTTCTCGGTGGCGCAGGTATCTGGATCAAGGGATCCGCCGCCATGCTCGGAGAGGTACTTCAGGTGCTCGATATAGTCGTAATCGTGCACCCAACCGACTTTCTCGACCGTAGCCGACCCGAATTCGAGGTGGGTAAGCTCGTCCCACAAGCCCGACCTCTGGAGGCGCGAGACCACCGCCGCCAGCCGCTGCCCTTTCTCGGGATGCCACGGCTCCCCGTGCTCCTGGAATATTGGGTTGTAGATGCAGCTAAGCATGCGGATCCCCCAACGCAGAGCCACTGGCGCTGCAAGCCCTTCTCCCACGACAGGTGGCGACAGTCCGACCATGAAATCTACACAGCTGACTACCCGCCTAGCCAAGTCCGCTGCGCACCGCTGGTCGGCCCTCGCTGCTAGGTCTATTCGACTTTGGCTAGGGCTTCTTTGAGCGTCGCCAACCCGCGCTGGGCGTGTTCATAGGGATCAGGGTCGAAGTCGAAGACCTCAATGGAGCAGTAGCCCGAAAAGTTGATATCGAGCAGCGCGCGCATTATCGGTACGAAATCGGTATCGCCCCACCCAGGCGCGCGCCTGTTGTAGTCGTTGCAGTGGTAGTGCCCCAGCAGGTCGCCGGTATCACGAATCTCAGTAGGCAAGTCAACGCCGATGCGCGACATGCTGTAGGTATCGAGGATGACCTTGACGTTGGGCAGGTTGATCTCCCGAACCATACGACGAGCCTCTTCCGGTTGAATGATGAAGTTGTTGTTGGTCACAGGTGCCAGTGGCTCGATGCAGATGGTGAACTGTTCGGCGCCCGGGACCTGCGCGCAGGCGGTCATTGCTTCCTTGAACCATTCCCAGGCCTGCTCAGAGGTCACGCCGGGTTTGACCGTGCGCTGCTGCGGGGAACCCACCACCTCCATCTGACCGCCGATCTCCACCCCGAACCGCACCAGGTCCTGCATATACTCAATAGTCCGCCGGCGGACCTCCGGGTCGGGATCGGTCACGTGGTAGCCTTCGGTGTGCGCCAGCAGCCAGTGGATGCCGGCAACCTGCACACCGCTGTCTTCTGAAAGTTGCCGGATCCGGCGGCGAGTTTCTCCGTCAATGTCACGGACTGAGTTGGCAATGGTGAAGGGAGCAATCTCAATGGCGTCGAAACCTATGTTGGCGGCAGCTTCAAACTGCTCGGCCAACGGATAGTCCTGGAAGATCTCGTTACATATACAGAACTTCATGCTCAAGTTACCTCCCGGCAGGCCCAGGGTATAATGGGGACGAAGCGTAGCGACTGGGCAGGTGTCATAGTCACCTTGAGTCTGCCAGTCAGACTAGTCGCCAGTAGTTTCGCCAGTTGCGCGCGAATCCCTCCCGAATTGGGCTGCGTCTGAGGCGGCTGGCAGTGAGTTCTCGGGCGTCGGAAAGCAGGTGTTAGGCCGGTGCTGCTGGAGCATTATATCGTAGCGCGAGAAAGTGTTCCCGACCGCACTGCAATGATGACTGTGACCATTGCCGGCAGCGTGCCGCTGGTGGTCGGTATTGTCATGGTGGCTGGGGTGGTGCCGGGTACGATCGGGCAGGGGACGCTGTCGCTGCTGCTGGCCGGGGCTGTGGTCTTCTACTTCCTGGGTTGGCGGATACCAATCCGGTATGTGCTGACTGACACGCATCTGTTGATCGCCAGCGGACTGCTCAACCGACGCTGGGTCCCGGTAGACCAGATCCACATGATCTGCCAGACGTCGCGCGACGACGAGCTGATCTACTCGGGCTTTCGTGCACTCGGTGGGCAGGGCCGGCCTGTGATGATCAACCCCCATCTGCCTCCTCAGTCTCGGATGACCTTTACGCCCAGCGACGACTTTATTGAAAGCCTCTTTTGGATCGCCAGCCGCCAGGAATTCGACCCGTGTCCTGGTCAGGAGTTGGCCGAATCTGAAGGGCCGTCCTGACCGCGCAATAGCTCCGGCATCTCCGCTATCTTCCCGTAGACTATCAGCCGGTCCCCGACGTATATTGATTCGTCGCCTTTGGGTGAGGGAATCAGCTTGCCGTCTCGTTCGATGGCGACGACTAAGATCCCCTGATCTCGTGGGCGCGTCGCCGCCAATGTTTTCCCGGCAAACCGACAGGCCTCGGGCACCTCGACGCGGGCAATACCCCAGCCTTCCGCTGAGTGGAGCAGTTCTTCAATCTCGGCAGGTGTCATGATGATGCGCGGTTTGAGTTGGCTGCGGATAGTCTGGTCAATACGTACGGCCAGTCGGGGCCACACAAACACACGGTAGAATAAGTACAAAGCCACAGCAGCACCGGCGAACTGAGCTAGATTGGCCCACCACTTGATGTCTTCAGCGCGAGTAGTGCTCTGGAAGGTTTCCACCAGCCCGGCGATCAGGGTGATGATACCCGCGCTACCCGTCAGTATTAGAGCTGAGACGATGCGCCGCCGCTGGGGGTGGTGCACCACCTCCTCGGCTTCCCGGGTAGTGAAGCCGGTGCCCGTGAACGCTGAAAGCGCCTGGAAGCGGGCCACCTCGGGTTCTAGCCCGGTCAGCTCGAGGGCGATCCCGCCGATTCTCACTGCGATTATCATCACGAGCATGGTGACAAACAATATTACTATGCCAACACTCATCACTCGCCTCCAGAGTGCTCTGATAGTTGCCCTTGGCGGGCGGCATCGTTGTCCGTAGGTTCGGCGTCGGCGGTTACTTCCCTGCCTGGAGCTACTCTTCGTACATCAAGTACCAGCGCCGAGTGCACAGGCCACTTGGGCGGCAGGCCTCCTGTCCGGGCTTGCAGTGGCGCTCACGGTGAGCGCAGTAGCGGTGAGTGTCCTCGTACCAGGCGGTGCTGATCGCTTCGCGTTCGTTGAGCATCTCGTCCAGGTCCACAGCTTTCGCGGCGAGACGCGCCAGGCCGGCCTTGATCCAGCCACTAGCCTGCTTGGGACTGACGTTGAGGCGCGCGGCGATTTCCCCTGTCTTCATCCCCTTGATTGAGAGCCGAATGGCGCTGCGCCACTGCCTCTTCATCGGCGTCTGGGCGAGAAGGCGCATACAGGCCGGGGCTGTGTAGTCAGGGTCGGAGGGGTAGGCGTTGTCGTCACTGGGCAGCTCGGCGTCCTGCGCGGCGAGCTGCCGCAGCCACGAGGGGCTGTAAAACGGGTATTCGCCGCGCCCCAGAGCCTCGATACTCTCTCGCAGCAGTTGGTCGGCCATCTGCTCAAGTTCGCGTTCGGTTAGTGGCTGGTAGTATCTGTCGTCTCGGTGTTGGTGATTACGAATGAGGCTGGACTCGTTGTCTGATTTCGTCGAGTGGGGACTTCCTGACATTCTGTCTGCACCACGCTTTCGCAAAGATTCGTGTGGGCAGTGCCAGCATCTGGCTAACTGTCAGATAGAAAATTGGCCTCGGGTGGTGTGCCGCTGGTATTGGCGCCGCTGTGGCGTCGGCCAGTGGTCAACTTCGTTTGTACTTGTACCAGCCGCATGCTCCCGGTATAATGGCAGTGTAGAGGGTCTGCCAACTCTCTACGAGGGCCCTGCGGCTGACACTGCCAAGTGTATGGATGGTCGCAGGGCCCATTGCTCTGTCCTTTCTATATATATGCCTGACCAGCACCGCTTGGTTCCGCAGTTACAGAAAAAGCCACCGTGGAGGAACACGAGGCGAATACGTGGCATCTCTTAGGTGGCCGTCTCGGAACTGACTGCTGTGCTGCGAAGAGCAGTAGGCGAAATGAGGAGACGGGGCGGAGCTTTACTGGCATTATCTCTGGGAGCAGTACTGCCGCCCGGGCTCAGCCCAGGCGTTGACCGCATACGCATATGGCACCGATATTCGCGCACGCGTGATAGTGGTGCCGTAAGGTGATATTGGCAAGGATTGGGATTGGGAAAGGGGAGAGGAGGGTTAGCTAATAGCATTGCCCTCCATGTGAGCAGGGGGAGGTAGCCCCACGCGGGCTAGCACTGTCGGTGCTACGTCCCCGAGATGCAGGCCGCCGCGGTAACCAGCATCTGGGTTCAGCGGGTCATACATAACGAAGATACCGTGGTAGTCGTGGACGGCATCGTCTGGCCCCAGCTCGGTTTCACTGCTGTACAGCCCGGCGTTGCCAATGTTCTGGCCAGCCCGCCAGCTCAGGTCATCGAAATAGACCAGTAGGTCGGGCGCCTCGGTAACGTGCGGGCCGTCATATATCTTCTCCGGCCGTAGCACCACGGTATCCATTTCTCGCCCCTGGTCATCGGTTATGCTCTCCAGAGCCGCCTGGAGATCTCCGCGCACCTGTTCGTAGTCAGCGGCGGCAACTATGCCATTCGGCTCGCGGCCTGCGACGTTGATGAAGATCCGCGCATGGTAGCCACCCCAAGCCCAGGCTACTGTGGTCGGCCAATCCACCAGCGAGGCGTCGAATTTCGTCGGCTCCGTGACTGGTTCCTTCAGCTTCAGATAGCCCGCTTGGACAAGCCAGTCGTTGATGTTGAAGGTGCCAGCCATGCTCTTGGCGCCGTGGTCGGAGACCACCAGCACGAGGGCATCATCGGGGGCTAACTCCAGTAGGGAGCCTAGCTGCTCGTCGAGATGATGGTAGTAGTCCACAATGACCTTCTCGTAGGGATTGCCGGGCTCGTACCTGGGGTGGTGGGGGTCCATGAAGCGCCAGAAGCCGTGCTGGATGCGGTCAGGCCCCATCTCGACCATAGCAAACAGATCCCATGGCCGGCTGGTCAGCAGGTGGCGCGCCACCGCGTAGCGCTTGTCGGTCATCGCATAGATCTGCGCCAGTAGCTCTTCTTTATCCTCGGTACGGAAGTCGTCCACATCGAGCATATAGCCATCGGCCACGTCTTCTATCTCGCACTTCAGCTCCGGCGGGTAGACATAGTCGCTGCTGGTGTCTGGCGCTAGGAACGATGAGATGAGTGCGCCGTTGACCGGACTGACCGGATAGGTCTGGGGGACGCCCACTACACAGACCTGCCAGCCGTGTTCGCCCAGGATGTCCCACAGCCGTGGCGTGGTCACCGCTGCCCCGGTGGCTATCCACTGGCCATCGTAAGTGCCCACCGTGCGATTGCGAAAGCCGGAGAAGCCAAGCTGGCCAGGGTTAAGTGAGGTGAACATGCTGGTCCAGGCTGGCACGGTTATGGGCGGATCGGTGCTGCGCAGGGGCCCCCAGGTGCCCTGTTCGACCAGTCGGCTGAGGTTAGGTAGCTCGGGGAGCCACGGGCCTAATATCTGGTCGGCGGGCGCTGAGTCCCAGCCGATTATGAATACCTTGCGCTTGCCTGCCATCAGCTCGTGGGACGCTGCCTCGAGCCTCCTTGCTTGGATTCAGCTATGAGACGAAGATGTGCGATACGCTCTGCACAGCGTCGTACACTTCCGGGCGCATTATTTCCGCGGGTGGGGCAGTGCCCTCCTGGATCATCTGGCGAATGGTCGTGCCACTAAACTCGATGCGGTCGTCGGGTGGGTGAGAGCAGGTGCGTGCGGAGACGATGCCCCGGCATCGTCGGCAGAACCACAATTCCTCCCGCATGGGTAGCGGTGCGATCCCCAGGTCGGGAAAATCGGCGAACCGCGCGATGGCCTCTTCCGGTCTATAGTAGCTGCCCACGCCGGCATGGTCGCGCCCGACAATCATGTGCGTGCAGCCGAAGTTCTTGCGCATAATGGCGTGGTGAATCGCCTCGTTGGGCCCGGCGTAGTGCATGTCGGTCGGCAGTACGCTCAAGAGCACCCGGCCCGGAGGAAAGTAGTTCTCGACAAGTGTCTGGTATGCCGCCACGATGGCCTCGTCGGTAAAGTCGCCCGGCTTCTTGTGGCCGATCACTGGCTGTATCAGCAACCCGCCAACCATCCGCAGGACGCTCTTCTGGATGTGCTCGTGCCCCGCGTGAGGGACGTTGCGCGTCTGGAATGCGGCGATTGTTTGCCAGCCTCGCTCGGCGAATATTTTTCGGGTCTGGGCCGGGCGCAGGTTGATGGCGGCAAAAGGGCCCCGGTCGTCGTCAATCAGATCAATTGGTCCGGCCAGCAGGTAGTCGCCCCGGGCCATCATCCGCGCTACTCCCGGGTGGCCGCCGTCAACGGTGCCGAAGACTGCCTGCACAGTGCGGGCCTTATCCCATTCGTAGATCTCTTCCAGGTGCAGCAGCGCTAGCGGCTGGGGCCGGTCTTCCGTGTAGAGGGCCACGGTAGCACCGACTTCGTAAAGGCCGGCCTCGGATACGTCGCAGATAATAGGAATCGTCCAGGGAATACGGGTGCTCAGGCGCGAGGTGGTCACGACCGCCTCCAGGTCATCCTCGCCCAGGAAGCCAGTGCACGGACTGTAGACGCCGCAGGCAATGTTGCGGATATCCGCTGCCCGGCTGCTGTCTATGACGAGGCGGGGCAGCGTTTCAGCCTCCGCAACCGCCTCCTGGCGGGCTTCGGGGTCAAGAGTCCGGTCAACCACGTTTCCGCCGTGCGGCTGGTTCATTTGGCTCTCTCCCGAGTACAGATATACATGCCAGGAGTGTACCGGGCGGGGGCCAGACTGTCAAACACATCCCCGTGCGGGTACTGCAATAACTGAGCCAGACGTGTGCTGTTCCGACGTAAGTGCGCGCAAAAAGATATGGGTGGCACCGTAGGAATCAGTGGTGCCACCCGTGCCGCTACTACGGCGCTGCTGTGCGGAAACCGGACGATACTAGGGCGCTTCACCGTAGTAGAGCAAATCTGGTGTGGCCGGCAGTAGCGGCAGCTTGACGAGCCGGGCTGGCCTGCTGCCGTAGATGGCGTCTGAGGAGCGGATATTGTTGTCTATGCCGCCTAGCACTGTCGGTGCCTGGAGCCGCGCGGCCCGCAGCGTCTCATCGTAGATGTAGCGGATGCTATTCCAATCGGTGCCGACACTGCCTTCTGGGTATGCCCATTTCTCCTGCCACTCGCGCACCGCTGCTGGCCCCGGGTGGAAGTTCTCAGTAATCGCCCCCCGAATCTCGATGTCGTAGTTGTAGCGCAGGTACTTCTCTGACTCCCACCAAGCATCCGAGGAGATGCGGAAATAGCGACAGGGGATAACGAAGAAGCAACCCTGCTCCGCGTACATCACCGCGTTTATCTTGGCGTGAATGGTACCCGTTACCTGTCCACCTCCGTCATACTCCAGGAGCTTGAATCTCTTAAGCAGGTATTCCTCCGCCTCGCCATTGCCATTGGCAGCCTCGATATCGGTCTTGATTGGCATTACGAACGACAACTGGTTAATCATTCCTGCCGTGGGGTCTATGTAAGTATCCAGCAACCAGGGCCAGTAGGTGTCCTGTAGGGGAGCCCAGAGGGAGCCGCCCTCCCAGACCCAGGGCGGATCGGAATGTGTTCCCAGGTATTTCCTGGTCAAGACAAAGATGTTCTCGCCGCTGCCGCCCGGGTCGAAGTCATAGTCACGCCAGCCGCCGGTCTCCTCGTAGGCTTTCAGACTTATGCCCGTCACGGCCGGCTTGCCCAAAGTGAGGTTTATCACTTCCGAGCCGGCTGGATAGGGGTGAACCGCATTCGGCGCCAGGCGAATGGTTGTGCCCAGGATCTCGGTGAAATTGTATACATATTGCTGGCTGGGATCATCTCTATCAATAATCAGCAGTTGGTGGGCCATGGGCACCCAAGTGCTGGTGAGATCTTCGGTAACGGTAATTAGGTCCAAACCTACAGTGGCATCCACTGCAAGCGTCGTACTAGTAGCTCCCCCTTCTCCCTCCAGCCCCTGGTAGGCCGTCAGATGGACGCTTCCCACTGGTGAAGCTCCGAAGTAGAACTGGCTCTGGGTGTAGTTCTGCGTGTCTATCGGGCTATACGGCATTTGCCAGTGCATACCGAGAGAGTCGTCGGGGTCATTCTGGGCAGTAACGTCGCCCTGTTTGTCGGTAAACTGTGGCACCAGCATCGTCGGGTTAACCACAACGCAGTCGCGGGCCAGCAGAGCGATATAAGTGTTGTACTCGTCGGTGACTGGACTGGTAGCGCCGGCCTGCTGGTCGCCGTCGTAATCCCGCCCGTACTGATCCTGGGGCGAGAGAATCTGCCCGTCAATATATATCGTACCGCCGGAGACTACAGTTAGATGGTACATCCGGTCGTTGTTGCTGTTGACGTTCCGCCGGGGCAGCCGCCCCTTGATGCGGATATTACCCTCGGCAAAGATGACCGCGTGATAGTCTTCGGGATAGTCAACGTACATCGTCCGGCCGAACGGCGTTCCCACATTGTCGAAATCAACGGGATCGCCGAAGAGCCATTCGCCGCCGCCCTCGCCTCCATCGTCATGGTCGATCGCCCCAGTGTCGTCAATAGACCACTCTCCGCGAGTGATGCGAATGCCCGGCTCGCCCGGGTTTTCCGAATCGTAAACGTGATTCGGCCACCAGATTTCTTTGCCGTCAGTATCGTAGAGGTCGTCCAGCGCGGCGGCCGGCGACGGGTCGGTGACCGGCTCATATGCTTGGGGCGTCGCATCGCCCGTGCTGTCGTAGGGGTCGAGGAGTGTCGCCGCCTCGGTGGGGAAGAGCTCGATCTCCACGGCCGGAGCCTGGTCGTAGACCTCGCCGGTGGCGTTCCAGCCGGTGTCAGGAGCATTCCCGGGCAAATTATGCAGCCAGTCCTGCATCAATTGGCTGGTGCGGCCCCCAAACTGGATATCCTCGCTGTTGTCAATGTACAGTCCCGCGATCTGAGGATAGTAGCCGCCGACCATGTTCTCATCCCACATATAGCCGAGTTGGGCGACGTTGACGCTTCTGCCGTTGTAGGGACCCGCTGCCGGTGTAACCACCACCCCGCCATCGCGGGTCAGCGCATACCAGCGCATCGTCCCCGTGGCCGGGTCCTTGGCAAACAGCTCCGGCGGCGTCAGCCGGGCAACATCTTCTCTTATTCGATCACTGTTCAGATCTTCTAGGCTGGCGCTCGTGGCGGTGACAACATCGAAGGCAGCGCACTTGTTGCCCGTGGAGCTCTGCTCCTCGTCGCTGACCTGGCCATGGAGTTCGAAGTAGTCATCGCGTAGATAGCCGCCCCATAGGGGAATGGAATATGGCTGGCCGGTAATCGGATCAATCGGCCCGTCAACCAACAGGATCTTATTGCTAGCCTGCGCCGGATCAGCAGTATCAGTTGCATTCGCGCCGATGAACTGCACATCGGTATTGAAGCGCATCGGGCCGTTGTAGGTATATGTGGAAATTGAACCAGCGAACTCAGGGCTGAAGAAATCGCCGACGCCCAGGCTCCCGTCCTTGTCCATGTCCATATTCGGCTGGAAGCCCAGGATGGTCGGATAGCCACGAGCGCTCCTATCCGTTACGAACAGCAGGTAGTCGGTGAGCACGACGGGCTTATATGCCTCCAGCCTGCGGAAGACGAAGCCCCCGGCATCCACCACGCCGACTGACTCGATCCTGATGTGCTGGCTGAGCGGCTTAGGGCTCTTCGCGTCGTCCTTCTCGTAGGGCGGGTCGGGGTCGTAGGTTACCCGCAGCAGGAAGTGTCCACCCTGAATATCAAGGCTATCTTCACTGCCGCTCAATATGTTGGGATAGCGGGTGAAGCCAAAGCGCCTAAAGTAGTCATCGCCGCCACCGGGCGCATCATCAGGCCCCACGTCTACCAACGGTGACCACTTGTGGGCAGTCTCCTGGTCGCTGTAGTAGTCGTAAAAGCCGCTGTCTGGGGAGCCTTTCGTATACTCGCGGGGGGGATTGGGGGGGCGCCAGTCCAGGCCCTCGGCGCTGAACTGCAGCATGTAGTTGGCGTAGCGGATGCCGGCTTCGGCCAGCCCCTGGGCCTTGACCAGTTCGCTCTCTCGGCTCGACGTTCGCTGGCTGTAATTGACCACTGCCACAAACAGTGTACCGGTCAACAGGATGGCCATCATAATCAGCACTGCCAGCAGCAGGGCCTGACCGTTGTTGTCACTTGTTTTTAGCGGTCTACCCATCAGCTTCGCCTCCGGGGCCGAAACTCACACAGATAATGGCTAGTAACGTTCAATATTGCGTATCGGGACTTGACTGTGAAGTTGGATACCCTTGGTCACATCCATAGGCTTCCAGATGTTGTTGAGGTCGTCGTCTTCGTAGTCGCGCCAAGGTTGTAGTCGCAGGCTTACATTGTAGATAGCCTGTGTCGAGTAGCTGACGTCAATGTAGTCATTCGCATCAATGTCGGCGGTGCTGAAGTTGCGCCGGACCTTGTAGGCGATGACGATCTTGAACTCGGTCAGGTCACTGGGCACATCGTCCCAATCGGCCGGTGCACCGTAAGTGCTATGGTCGTCCGGACTGGGCGGCACCGCGCGGATAAGATCCGTACCCAGCTCCCCGTTGCCGAAGTGAATCTTGACGATGCGATAGTCAACCTCGCCTGGTGCAAGAGGACCGGCAGCCTCGATAGCGAACTGCCCGGGCGCGATGTTGGCAAGCTCATCCTCGTCGAACGCCACCCGCGTGTACTCCAGTGTGCTGCGGTTGGTGCCGTTATGTGCGGTGACCCAGACGCGGACGGAGTCCGGAACAACCATCTTGTCGTAGACGTCATCGGTGTCGATGGTTACCAGGTGCGGTGCGATCTCATAGGTCGAATAGGCCTTGCGGAAGGTGGGTCCAGTGGTATCATCTCTGATCGCAACCTGCACCCAGTCGCCAATGGCGTAGTCGTTGTCCAAAGTCGCACTAAGAGTAATCACATTAGTGCCGGTATTGATATTGGTAATGGTCTTGAGTTCGGTGTCGCCGGCGGGATCCGGATTTCCATCAATATCTGCTTCAGTAATGCAGATTTCCTCGCCAACGCTAAAGATGCTGGCATCGCCTACCGTTATGGTATTGGTGCCTAATGTGGCGGCCGCCGTCAGCGTGGCGTCTTTGATTATGCGCTCGGTGTAGACCTCGTGATCCGGATCCGGAGTTACGTCGGCAGTGGGATCGGTGGCTAATACATCCCAGATCTCCTGTGGGTCGGGGATATCCGCGACGTCGACGACAAAGCTAATGGTGGCTGGCCCGGCGCTGCTCGCCACCGACACCGTGCCCCCCCGCGAGTCCCAGGTGAGGCCATACATATTGTGGTCTACGGTTGTGCTGCCAGTGACGTCAACGTAAGGCAGTGTGGCACAATAGTCAATGTCCGGCTGATCCGCGGGGTCGCCCGGTTCGAGGGTATCGGTATCCAGGATGACCCGGTACCTGTCGCTGTGTCCGTCGCTATCGGTGCCATCGTCCCAGCGCCGTACCACAATCCGGGGGCGCAGCTCCGAAGAGTTGACCAGGAGTGGAAATGGCGTGTAAGCGGCAGTCGGATCCCACGTGGCGTCGGCAATAGAATAGGATGCAGAGTCTTGCAGCCCCGCCCAGTTACCGTACTTGGCGGTCAAGGTGGTCTGATCACGGTTGCCCAGGTCTGACAGCCGCTCGTTCTCGATGCGCCGCGGACCAAACTCGATGCCTCCATGAATGGGGACGAGGTAGGCCTCGTCGGACCAGGTTCCCGCGGCTTCACGGTCCGGGAAGTTCTCCTTCCCCGAATTCACGTAGCCGTCAGCAAACTGGACGTAGCCATTGCCAGTTGGGTCCACAATCACGGTCTCGGTGACCGGGATATCAGTCCCCCGCGTTGGCGTCAGGGCGTTGCGCGAGGTCCAGTAACCGATGGTGAACTCGCCAGGATCAGGTAGACCGTTGTTGTTGGTATCATCGTGCCATTCCCCGAAGTAATTACTGTCGCGTTTGCCATCGCCGTCTGTGTCTATCTTCGCCATGGTCCCCTCAAGTCGGTACAAGACGAAGGGGTGATCAATATCAGGCTCTGGGGCCAGGTACTGCTGCCAGGTTGCGAGACCGATGACAACATCAACAATCTGAGGATCGTTATCCACTGGCAGCACCGCATAGCGTACGGTATCGCCGCTGCTATTGAAGAAGGTGATGTTGGAGTAGATGATCAGGTACTCGTCATCGTTCCTACCACCATCGGGGCCGATCTTGCCATCAACGCCAGGCAGCGCAACGACATCGGGCAGGTATATGGCCTGAGCATCGGCCAGTTCCCGGCCAATCTGTTCCATGGCAGTCTGCAGCCGAGAGCGCATGTCCTCGCGCAGCCGTCCCTCCCGGACCATATCAATGGAACTGCTGATCGGCACGAACAGCATGGCGAACAGGATGACCATTATCGCCATCACTACCAGGACCTCGATGAGGGTGAAGCCCCCAGGGGAAGCGAGGCCCAGCCTGTGCCTGATTTCTGTCCGAATAGATGTCTTTTTCATAGCGCTAGTCTGGTAAGGTATCGTCTGGGTGTACTTTCCAGGCGGCATCTGGTAGCAGCGGATCGCCACTTGCGTCTGTTTCATCCGTCAACAGTCGGGCCGGGATGACCTTTGCCGACCCATCCCAGAACAGGACCTGGTACATTCCTTCGCCTTCGCGAACGAACTCCTTCACGTGCAGACTACACCAGGTTACCACGGTCGTGTCGTCGGGGTACCAGCCTACCGACTGGTTGTCTATCACCGCTACCGGCGCCCACGCCCACCGGTAGTCATCGATGACTTCGTCGTATATCCATACCGGCTCGACGCTGGGCGCGAGCTGGCGCGGGTTGCGTGAGCTGTCGTCCGTCCAGAGCTCCCACGTCCGGCAGGGCATATACTTGTACAGGTTTATCTCGTAATCGTACTTCGCTGCCTCGTCCAGAGTTGCGTAGGCCGCGTAGTACTCCGCCTCGTTCGGGTCCGAATAAGCTTTATCCAGAGGGCAGTGCAGCGCCTGCCGGTTGTGCAGGTATTCGGTTTCGAACAGGATATGCAGACCGTTATTGGCCGGTTCGGTGCTGGCGTTGTCAATCTCGTCGCCTGGGTCAGTTGGGTCGGTTAATTCGTCATCCCAGCCACTGCCGGTCTCCAGGATGTAGACGGGCGGGACCGCCTTGTAGTCCAGGTGGTAGGCCTTGAGAGCGACGCCGATCTGCTGAAGCCTGATACTGCACGTCTGGACGCGATTGGCCCGCGTCAGCGAGCGGGTAGCCGGGACGAGGAGGCCTATCAGGATCACCATTATCCCGATAACCACCAACAGCTCAATGAGCGTGAATCCGGTTGTCTTTTCCGGCCTGATACGAATCATCAATATTGCTCCACCGTCTTACTACCTGGGTAAGAATGTTGCTCTTATAGGTTTGCCTTTGTCAATTTCAGTATACCCAGACTGCCTCTAGTATATGGGCGTCAGGGCCAGGACAGTATCCACATCCAGAGTGACCAGCCGGCCGTTGGGCGTCCGCCACCAGGCCCGGGCCTTCAGCGACATCCCCCGCACGGCGATTATTTCCTGGACATTATCGTAGTCCAGCGTGATGCCATGGACATCATCATAGTCAATGCTCGCTACGGTGATATCATACGGCTCGGTATTTATGGTGTGCATCTCGCCGCGCACAGTTCTCTTCTCAGCATCAGGCCCGTAAAGGTAAGTGTAATCCACGGCTACCGTATGCCCGGCATTGCACGGCTCGAACCACAAATCGGTAATGTCCGAGCCGTCGATTCTGTCATCACGTAGGTAGCTGCGGTATAGCAGGTCGCCGACACTGGCCGCTGCCACGACAATCCGGTCCACAAAAACCGCCGGCGCCTTCTGGAGCGTGACAAGGTCCTGGTCGGTAGTAGCGTAGTAGAAGCGCAAATCGTGGCCGATGGCCCCAGACGCATCAATGTGGACTATGCCGTGGGCAGCCTCATCGTCCTCGAATTCTGCTATGTCGTAGCCCTCCCAGTATGTTTCGCCGGTGTTTATATCGACTGCAAACACGGAAGTCTCGTCCCCACCCAGGTCCAGGGGCAGGGCCAGCTCGTCGTCAATGTGGCTGCTGATTAGTTGGATGGTCTGCGGGGCGGAGATAATACGGTGCTCTTCGGTCATCAGCAGAGCCCGCCGGTCATAGCGCTGGGGCTCCAGGCGCAGCGTGTAGTTGACGCGCATCTGGAGACCCACAGCGTTGGGGTGGAAGCGCAGCACGGCTCCCGTGATATCTTGGACGACCTCACCTAAAGCCAAGGGATTCACGGGTGTGACAGGATCATCCTCTATCACGGTGAAGTACTGTCGCCCGACGCCGTGGACGCTGCCCTCGACCACCCGATGGAACCTGTGGTGTCCTGTAATGTCGACGTTACTGGCGTCCACGTACCCGTTTGGCGCGATCACTTCCCCATCAACGTAATGCGTCCGCAGATCGATGTCATCCCACCAGGCATAGCTGATTTCGGCTAAGTCCGCATTGTCAAAGGTAACTAGACCATCTTCGGTCACCTGAAGATTGAGAGAATGCGAGAGCACTATCTGATAGACTTGGGTCACGGCATTATCGTCGACGTCAAATGGCGGGTCCGCCAGGCCCTGCTGGAAAATGTGCACCGGATAGGGAGCTGTGGGGCCGGGCGCGGGGACGACGAAGCTTTCACCAATGATCTCTACTATGTCGTCGCGGGAGTTAGCTGGAGTGATGCCGAAATCGCCGCTGTCAGGGTCATCGGGCTTGCTGTTGGCGTGGATACCCTCAGGAGCTGCCAGGGTGCTGTCGCCGCGGATGGCCAGGGGCAGGTTGTGGGCGTTACGCTTGTGCTGCTCGACAGTGCTCTCGAGCAGGTTGACCATCTCGGTGCGCTTCTCTTCCACTGACAAAACCCCCAGGAGCTTAGGGAAGCCCGTGGCGAGCGCCCAGATGCCTATCAACAGGATGGTCATAGCCACCAGGACCTCAACCATGGTCATACCTGTGGGGATGACCCGCGCTGACCGGCCGCCGTGGGGTAGTGTGGTGGAGTAGAGCACTCTGTCTTTCCTGCTATATATGGCGGCCAGTCTCCTGCGCGGGAATGAATTGTAAGATTGCCGAATGCTCATTGCGAACCCCCGCTCGGGTCTATTGTCTCATCCATATTGTACCCTTATCTTGCCTAAGGAAAACGGGGTGGTCTGTGCTCGGCGCTGTGGCTGGCTATCTGCGCCCGGTAGCTGCTTAGAAATTCTGGTGAACCCAAGCGGAGACCGGGGTGGCGGCTGCCCAATCCCCGTCATCCTCCATGGGTACTCCCGTCTCCTCGGGATCACCCATCTGCCCTGTGTAGACTTTGTCCGTTTTGCCGCTCAAACGGACGACGAGATCCCTCTCGGTGTCCTCGTCGTCGTACTTGCGGTGGTATGGACAGTGAGTCACGATAGTCGTATCAGGGGCATGTCGGTTGACCAATCCCGGGAAGTGGCGCCAGGAAAGTCCTGCTTTATCTAGCCAGTCGGGAATGTCGTTGGACCCAGAGGTGCCGTTGGCCAGACAGCCATCCATCCAAGCGGGAAGGCCAGCGTATTTCGGTAGAATACAACCGCTCTCGCCTGTATCATAACCGCTGCTGAAGCCATTGCCTGCAGAGATCTCATCTATGCGGTCAGGATCGTCAGGATCCAGCTTGAACTGGTATGTGTACCCGTTGTAGTTGTACAGCACGTACTTAAGGTCCCATATGTTGTCGTCGTCGTTGTCATCGTCCCAGTCGGCGATGCCGTTGTAGGAGCAGTAAATGCGGTCGCGGCAATCTTGCACGTTCTTGAGGGCATCGCTGTCGTCGGGGCAGATGAACAGGTCCTGGTCTGTAATGTAGTCGGGGTAAAGATCGCTGAATCCACCATAGTATTTGTTATCGTCGGTATCGTAGTACGGGTAATCCGGATAGCGCCCGTGCTCCTCATGGTACGACTTCAGGGCGGTGACCAGTTGCCACATATTACTGCGACACTTGGTCTCACGCGCACTGGCCTTGGCCTTGCTGAATACCGGAAAGAGCACCGCCATCAGGACGCCGATGACGCCGATGACGACTAGTAGTTCAACAAGCGTGAACCCTCGGCGACTGTGCCACCGGTGCATATTGAGAGGGCCTCCTTGTGTTGCGCTTGGTGCCAATTAGGCTTGGAATGGGTACTATCAGAAGCAATTATTCTCCGTAGTTCTCTAATGACCTTTCTACCCCCAACTGGCCGCCCTTAAACATTGACCTAATGCCGCCTATCCGTAGCCGTAGCGGCTCAGTATCCAGAGGGTTGTAGGGCCAGCGTACAGCAGCATAATAAGGCCAGCGAGGGCCATCATCGGGCCAAAGGGGATGTAGTCGCCCCGCCGCTTGATCCGCAGTAGCATAAGCAGGATTGACACGGTTGCGCCGATGATGATCGCGAGGAGAAAGTAGCTGAGCAGGGCATAGCCGGGGCCTAGCACCGCGCCCATCGCCCCCGCCAGCTTGACGTCGCCCATGCCCATCGCCGGTTTGTGCAGGAGCGTCTCGAATAGCCAGCCGATGAAGAGAAACACACCGCCGCCGACGGCCAAACCGATTAGCGAGCGCGGTAGGTAGACAGTCAATGTGTCTGCGCCGATCTGTTCGGTCAGGGCGATGGCATAGTCAGCGCCCCGCGTCCAGAGGTAATATACGTCAACGCTGATACCGAAGAGTGCTACTACTGCAGTACACTCATCGGGGATGATCATGTGGTCGAGGTCAACGAAGAATACGACGATCAGGGCAGCACAAGCTGCAAAGACCCCAACTGCGTAGGGCCCGGTGCCGAACATCTGCCAGCAGATCACGGCCAGTGCCCCAGCGGTCGCTTCCACCAGGGCATACCGTGGGCTAAAGGGGGCGTTGCAGTGTCGGCAGCGTCCCCGTAGAATCAGATAGCTTAGGACCGGTATCAGGTCAATGAAGCCCAAGCGCGTCTCGCAACTGTAGCAGTGAGACGCGGGGCTGACCAGAGATCTGTCGTGGGGCAGGCGGTAGATTACGACGTTGAGAAAGCTACCGATGCTGGCACCCAGCAGGAATACCAGAATACCGATTATCCAGGAAGCTTCCATCTGGCAGATATGCCCGGCCCTGAGGCCCTAACAAAATTGCCCGCAGCCAAATATCCAAACAGGTGCTGCCCACTGATGGGACAACTCACTAACACGAGACTGGGAGACAGTACCCGTGGTCGGCCCGGAGCTGCGGGCTACCGTACAAGTTATTATTGGCTAGCGAGGTCGCCGATGAGCGCGGCCAGCGGCAGGAACATCGAGACTACGATGAACCCGACGATCACGCCGAGCATGACGATCATTAGTGGCTCGATGGCCGCTGCCAGGCTGGCTATGGTAGCGTCCACCTCCGACTCGTAGAATTCGGCCACCTTCTCCAGCATGTCGTCAAGCTGTCCGGTTTCCTCCCCAATGCTTACCATCTGCACCACCATGGGAGGGAACTGGCGCGAAGCCGCCAACGGGTCGGCGATGGTATCGCCCTGGCGGATGTTGGCGCGAGCGGCCAGGACCGCGTCGGAGATGAGGTCGTTGCTGATGGTCCCGGCCGTAGTTTCCATCGCTTGGAGAATGGGAACGCCGCTGCCCAGGAGGGTTGCCAGGGTACGCGAGAAGCGGGCAATAGCAATCTTGTGGATCAAGCTGCCGAAGACAGGTACCTTCAGCGCAATGATATCCAGGTAGCGCTTGCCGGTCTTGGTGGCTCGGATCCGATTGAAGACAACGACCATACCGACCACGATCAGTATCGCCAGCCACCACTTCTGGGTAAGGAACTCGCTGAGGGCCATCATCATCAACGTTGGCGCGGGGAACTTGTCCTTGCCCACGCCCAGGTCCTCGAACAGTTGAATGAACTGCGGCAGGATATAGGTGGTCAGCAGTAGGACGATGCCGGTAGCAAAGATCAAGACCAGTATCGGGTAAGTCATAGCTGACTTGACCTTCTGTCGCAGTTCCATGTCCTTCTCTATGAAAATAGCCAGGCGGCTCAGGGTCTCGTCGAGCACACCACCGATCTCGCCCGCGCGAACCAGACCGGTGGCCAATTGGGAGAAGACCGTGGGATACTGCATCATCGCCCGGCTGAGGCTGGCGCCCCCCTCAATCTCCCTCTCAATCTCGCGGATGATCTGCTTGAGTCGGTAGCTGGAGGTCTGTTGCTCCAAAACATCCAGACAGCGGATCAGGGACACACCGGCATTGATCATTGTGGCGAACTGGCGATAGAAGATCGCTAGGTCTCTGAGTTTGATGCGACCCTGGAACAGGGTAATCTGGCCCATGCCCTTCGACTTGGCACGGCTGGCAGTCTTCTGTTCGCTCACTGAGCTTACGAACAGCCCCTTGCCGCGGAGCCCCTCCAGCAGCGCATCCTTGCTAGGGGCTTCTGCGGTCTCTTCGATCTGGCGTCCGGTCTTGTCCCGCGCTACATACGTGAAGGCAGGCATACTGTCTCACTTCCCCCGAGGATTGTGTTGGTCGAGGCCGACTGTGAGTGAGATTATCTGCAAGTCTATTCTACCCTCTGTTATCACCTTTTATACATCGGGGATGCGAGGCCAAGACCTTAGTCCCCGCTCGCCCCGCCCACGAGCTTCTCCAGTTCAGCGGGATTGTGAGCGCGATTCCTCGCGACCTCCAGGGTGATCATCCCCTGTTGGTGCAGGTCGCGCAGAGCTTGGTCCATGGTCTGCATGCCGATGTCGGCGCTGGTTTGGATAATTGAGTGCATCTGGAAGGCCTTGTTTTCCCGGATAAGGTTGCGGATTGCGGCGGTGGCGATCATCACCTCAATCGCGGCTACTCGTCCCGGTTGCCCCGCCCGGGGCAGGAGCTGCTGGGAGAGGATCGCCATCAGGTTGTTGGCCAGCATCACGCGGATCTGTTCCTGTTGCGAGGGCGGGAAGACGTCAACAGCTCGGTCCACCGACTCGGCCGCGTTGTTGGTGTGCAGCGTGGCGAGCACCAGGTGACCGGTTTCTGCTGCCGTGATGGCAAGCTGAATCGTTTCGAGGTCGCGCATCTCGCCAACCAGGATGACATCGGGGTCTTCCCGTAGCGCGGAACGCAGGGCGTTAGCGAAACTGTGGGTGTCTTCGCCGACTTCGCGCTGATGGATGACACATTTGCGATGCTGGTGCAGGTATTCGATGGGGTCTTCGATGGTGATGATGTGGTCGGCGCGTTCCCGGTTGATCTGGTCAATGACCGCGGCCTGCGTTGTGGACTTGCCGCTGCCTGTAGGGCCGGTGGTCAGCAGTAGGCCGCGCGGGCGCCGGGCCAGCTCCTCAGTGATCGGTGGCAGGCCGAGTTCTTTGGTGGTTGGTATCCGGGTGGGAATCAGCCGAAAGGCGGCGGCAACGTTGTGTCGCTCGCGGAAGATATTCACGCGGAAGCGGGCAATCTTACGCATTGCATAGGAGCAGTCCAGCTCCAGTTGGGTCTCAAAGCGCTGAATCTGGTCGTCCGAGAGGATGTCGTAGCTCATCCGCTGGACCACAGATGCCGAGAGCGGCTCGTAGCGCGCCATCTTCAGCTCGCCGTCAATTCTCAGCACCGGCGGCAGGTCGACGGCGAGATGCAGGTCGGAGGCGTTGTTCTCGACGACTATCTCCAACAGCTCATCAATGTGTACGTTGTCAACCGACTTGCGTTGAGGCTTTGCTGCGGTCACTGCCGCCTGGGTTCGTTCCACCATCGAAGGGACCTCCGTAAGAAGTGGTCAGCATGTGGCAAGGCGGCTCATCAAGCCCAGGCTCCTGCGGTGGCAACGACCCGGGTGACCTCCTCGACAGTGGTCACTCCATTGCGTATCTTGGTGATGCCATCTTCCCGCATGGTGCCCATACCCCCGGCGACAGCCGCTTCCCGGATCTGGCCGGCGGAGGCGCGCCGGACGATAAGCTCAGCAATCTCCTCGCCCATTACCATGATTTCGAACAGACCCATGCGGCCCCGGTAGCCAGTCCCCCGACAGGCATCGCAACCCCGGCCGTGATAGAAGACTATGTCGGCGTTCTCGGGATCATCGAGGTCCAATCCCAGACCTAGGAGCATATCCCGGCGCGGCTGGTAGGTTTCCCGGCACTGGTCACAGACCTTGCGGGCCAGCCGCTGGGAGATTGACGCGATAATCGAAGAGGAGATCAGGAAGGGCTCTACCCCCATGTCCACCAGGCGTGTAACGGTAGACGGCGCATCATTGGTATGAAGCGTACTGAGGACCAGGTGACCGGTGAGCGCGGCCTGAATAGCGATTTCCGAAGTCTCCAGGTCGCGAATCTCGCCGACCAGGATGATATCCGGGTCCTGGCGCAGGAAGTACTTGAGGGCCACCGCGAAGGTCAGACCGGCTTTACGGTTGACGTGCACTTGACTCAGCCCGTCCAATTGGTACTCGACGGGGTCCTCAATGGTAATGATATTTCTTTCCACCGAGTTGAGGCTGGTCAATATATTGTACTGGGTGGTGGTCTTGCCGCTGCCAGTCGGGCCGGTTGACAGCAGCATGCCGTTGGGCTGCTGAATGAGGCTGTGGACTTCGGTAAGTATACCGGGTTCAAAGCCAAGCTGGTCCAAGCCAATCTGGATTGACTGCTTATCCAGAATACGCATAACTGCCTTCTCGCCCAGGGTAGTGGGGATAATTGAGACGCGCAGGTCGTAATCCCGCTGCGCGTGGCGGACGTGAATGCGGCCGTCCTGAGGCACGCGCCGCTCGGCGATGTTCATATCGGACATGATCTTGACCCGAGAGACAAGGGGGGCGTGCACGTACTTGGGCACTTGCATAATGTCGTACAACACACCATCAATGCGGTAGCGAATGCGGACCCCATTCTGATATGGTTCGATGTGAATGTCGCTGGCCTGTTCCTGAATCGCGCGCTGGATGAGGACCTTGGCGATCTTGATTATTGGGGCTTCGTCGGCAACGTCGGTAATGCGGTCCGTTTCGATGCGCTCTTCCTGAGCGGTGTCATCAGCGCTGACACCCAGGATACCCGAGTCCCGAACTGATTCGGTCAGGCTCTCCATATCAACCCCACCCACAGTTCCCAGCGCATCCGCCGAAGCGGCAGCACCTCCCTCTGCCGGTGCCCCTGCCAAGGTCCTTTCGATGGCCTGCTCAATTGCCGCTGGATCGGCCAAAAGAGCTTCGATCGGTGTTTGGAGATGCCGTTTGAGGTCGTCGCCGGCCAGCACATCGTCGGGATCGGCCATCGCCACGCGGATGGTGCCTTCGCCCCGGCCAATGGGAATAGCCCGGTATCGTTCGGCCAGGTCTCGGGGCAGGAGCATGGCCACAGCGGTATCAAAGTCCCGGCCGGCCAAGTCGTAGAACTCTATGCCCAGCTCCTCGGCGGCAGTCTCGTACAGGACCTGGCGGTCAACCATCTCCAGATCAGCCAACACGTCCCGCAGCGGCTGCGTCGTTTCCTTCTGGGTTACCTGTGCCTGTTGGAATTGCTCCTCAGTGAGCACTCCCTTTTCGATGAGCATCTCGCCAAGCGATTTACCTCGGCTAGGACGTCGCATCTTATGACACCTCTTGCTGCCCCATAAAGGACCAGGATTAGAGCCTCATGCCTTGAGCCAAAACGATAGCCAATATTATAGGTGCCGAACCCGTGCTGTGTCAAGGGTAGTTCTACGGCCGCAGCACGACGGTCGGACGCACGGGCGCGTTTCCGGCCCGCCAGTCAGCCGCGCATGCTGCCCGGGACAGCTTGCTCTGCTACTGTCGGCGACCGGCGCGCCGCCTGCGCACGAAGATCCAGATCAAGACCACCACTGGTAGCCATAGAACCGACCCGCCGATGACGAGGTAGATAAGAGCTGTGAGAATCCCCTGCCCAAGGTGAACTAGCACCAGATAGGCACTGCGCAGGTGGAAGACAACGTCGTAGCGACCACTGGGGGCGACCGCGGCCGAGCCGGCCTCCTGGATGCTAATGGTGATCGTCGAGAAGGCCACCCGGTCCTTGAGATAGCGCAGCCGGCCCTCGACCTGTTCTATCTCGGTCCGCCGCTGGGCCAGCTCGCGCTCGATCTGGAGCAGATCCGCCAGCTTCCCCGAGCGCTTGAGCAGGTCCAAGAGTCTCTGTTCAGTCTGGCGGAGCACGCGCAGGCGGGCCTCGATGTCAACAAATTCCTCCGTGACGTCCTGGGCCTCAATACTCTCCTGCTTGACCTCGCCCAGCGCACGGACGCGGGCGATGACCTCGCGGAAGCGCTTGGTCGGCACGCGGATGGTGATGGTAACGTAGCGCTGGCCGGCCTCTGCAACCCACGATTCGGTATCCGAGACGTAGCCGCCTACCTCCAGCGCCAAGGCCTCGATCTCATCACGGGCTGCGGTGCTGCTCTTTGCCTCCAGACTCATGCTGACCTTATAGATAATCTGTCGGTCAATAGTGGCTGCAGCGGCTTCGCTGATTAGGGCAGGTGACTTGGCCGCGTCAACGGCTGACCTGCTTACGGGCTCGTGTGCAGTTGCGTCTGCGGCCATCTCCTCCATACGTGCTGGCCCGGGAGTCGCATAGCGGGCCTTCTTCACGCCACAGGACAAGCTCAGCACCAACGCCAGTAGCGTTGCTCCTAGAAAAACTCTCATGGCCCACTGGCTGTACTTAATGTCCATAGCGATTCACCTCGGGATCAGATTGTGCCTGCGATAGCCGATGTCAAGCTTCTGACTCGCTGGCCCCGGCCATTGTTCCCGGACAAGTACAGGTTAGGCCAAATCACAAGACCGTCAGCGCCGGCAGTCAACCCGGGCTACTGTGTGAATTCCACTACTGTCGGCTCAGATTCTTCGCCTTGAGGGCTCTTGGCCGCACAAGTGACTGTGTAGCGGATGTCCTTGGCAATGCTGTCGAGTTCCAGGGAGATCGGCTCGCTCTGGAAGTGGCCAAGCTCGTCGGCGGTCAGCCGGTCTTCGGCGACCTGTCCGCCTACTGGCAGAATCCACAGTTCCCCCGCCCACGTGATGGCGCAGGTGACCTCGGCGAAGGGCTGGGTCGTGCCTTCGATGACCACTTCCTCACCGACCTGTCCGCCCTCGGTTGGCGAGTTGAGCTGAGGCTTTAAGATGCGATACGGGCCAAACCGTACTGTAGTCGGTGCCTCGGCCACCAGGTCTTCGCCATCGGCAGTGCGCAGGCGCACCGTGAGGGTCTCCTCCCGGTCCTCCGCAAGCTCTGGTACGATGAAGGTCCCTTGGTATGTACCCGGCTCGGCGGGCAGTTGCTGCAGGGCCAGTCCCTGCTGCCACTGCCCCACGTCGAAGCTGGCCGCAGCAGCGTCGGCCGGGCCGTTGGCAGTCACAGTCAACTGGCTTCCGGGCATGAGCACCACGCCGATAGCATCGTGGCTGGCGGAGACTTCCTGCGCCGCCTCGCCCGGGCTGACCACATTGAAGCTGCGCACCAACTGCGTGAGGTTGCCGGCGAGGTCGTATGCTTCGATGGTCACAGTGACGCGGGCCCGGGGCAGCGGCACCGCCACCGCCACGGTGAGCAGTTGCCCCTGGTGGGTGACCTGGACCGGGTGGTCCTGTGCGCCTGCCCGGAGGGTGGCTGTGCAGCGGTCGAAGTCCACTCCCGAGCCATTCTCGTCGCTGATGAGGACGGCGATGTTAGGCCGGCGGTTGGTGGTGCGCTCGTTATGCTCGGGCCCGAAGAGCGTCACCTCGGGCGGGACGGTGTCAATGGTAACCGGCTCGGCTGATTGTGCCGGATCCGCTGGTTGACCGGCGGCCGTCAGGTGGCCGACAAGCGGCACGCCCAGGACGTTGAGCTGCGTCGGGATGGGATAGCTGGCGTCGTAGCGGCCTGGCCGCTGGGGGGACTCGGTCATCGGTATGTCCCTGACTACATCGCCGATATCAAACGTGGCGGTGCCGTGGGGGGTGCCTTCGAGGGTCACACGCAGAACGTGCCCGCTCCTCAATGGCTGGGCGACGTCATGGTAGAACTGGACGATGACCGGCTTCTCGGCCACGGCAGGTGGAGGTGGCTGCACCGGCGGTGCTGCTGGCTGCTGGATTACAATCCGGAAGACCTTGTTGGTGCCTGGTGTTATGTGTGCTACCACCCGGTCACCGTTTGTGATCTCGGCGTAGCGGGATTCCTGGCCCTCGCTTGTGACAACTTCGACCTGGGGCTGGACCTGCAACGGCTCGGGGCGGGTGTCGAGCAGGATCTGGTTGGGCACCTTCGCCAGGACAATCCCTTCGGCTGCCTCATAGCTGGCGCGCACCAGAACCGCATTGCCCTGGCCATCGTGGCCGACTTGGGCCTGGTCGCCGGAGTGCAGGTCTCCCAGCGGCGCCTGTTGGTTATTGCGCAGGATAATCGTGGCTGAGCTAATATTGAAGACCTGTATCTCTTCGTCTACCAGCAGCACCAGTTGACTCCCCCAGGCGGCCGAGACTACGCCGGTGACAGTGCCCGGCTGAGGCTGGGTTGGGAGAGGTTGGGGTGGCCGGGGTGGTTCGGGTGGAGGTGGGGGTGGCTCCGGTGGCATCGGTGGCTGGGCCTGCGCCAGCGGCGGCAGGCCGATGGTCACCGTCTGGGTCGGCCCGTGCCAGCCGACGTCAGCCCCGAAGGCCTCCGCCGGGAAGCGTACCGGCATGTAGGTATTACCGCCAATCAGTTGGGGCGGTACGTCCAGGGTCACGGGGCGGTCGTTGATTGAGGCGATGTTGCTGTTGATGCTCATCCGCACGGTGATGTCCCCGCGGATGCCGATGGCGGTGCGGGTCACCGCCTCCCATTTGACCTCGGCCCCCAGCGCCTCAAAGACCATGCGCATGGGCAACATCACCCGGCCCTGGCGCTGGAGAGGCGGGGGATAGGGTGGGAGTGGTTGGTCGTTGACAATGACGGTGATGGCCAGTGCTGCTGTCTGGAGTAGTAGCGTCAGAATAGCACCAACTATAACGCGCACGTACCATGATTTCATAGCCCGACCTCCTGGTGTTTATGGTAGACCCTGCACCTGCCTGGCAGTTGTGTGCGCCAGCCGGGCGGTTTGCTGCAAGAACAGGGCATCTCGCGTCGTTGCTATCAATTGTTTTCGTTACCGGGCAGATTGTTCCTTCCTGGCTACCTTGGGCAAAAGCCAGAGACGGCGCGCGTCTAGACGCTCGCCGTCTCGAATCACTGCCGGTGTTTGAGGCGAAGCGCGCCGGCTACCACTCCATCCAGTTCTGCGAGGGGTAGATGCCGGGGCCGTCGTCTTCGTAGCTCAGCGGCAGCTCGACGGATTGGCCGCCCAGGCGGCTGGACAGGTAGACAGCCTTAATCGCCTCAACTGCCTTGCGGGCCTCAGTACCGGGAACAACCGGATCGCGGTTGTTGATGATCGCCTCGCACAGGTCGCGCACGTGCTCGATGTGCCCGGCGATATCCAGAGCGGTGGCATCTGACGAAGTCTTATCTTCACCCGCCTCGCCGCTGACAACTTCTTCCCCTTCAACGGCCCACTGGGTAATCTCACTGCCATCAAGGGTAATTGACCCTTTGTCGCCGTGGATTTCGCAGCGCGTCCCCTGGCTGGGTGTGACCGAAGTGGTGGTGACCCAGGTACCCAGAGCGCCGTTAACATATTCGACATTGGCCACCACAGTATCCTCGACCTCGATGTTGCGTGCCAAGCGGCGGCAATAGGCACTCACGCGGGCCACATCGCCCATCATCCAGATAATCAGGTCAACAGCGTGGATCCCCTGGTTCATCATGCACCCGCCCCCGTCCAGTGCCCACGTCGCCCGCCAGTCGCCGCTGGCATAGTACTCGTGCGATCGGAACCACTTCTGGTAGCTATCGCCTAGTACCAGCTTGCCCAGCTTGCCGTTGCGGATAGCTTCGCGTGCTTTCTGGGAGCTATCCCAGGTCCGCCGCTGAAAGATGCCCGCCAGCTTGACATTGTTAGCCGCGGCGGCATCAATCATCGCGTCAATGGCATCCAGCGTGACGTCCAGGGGCTTCTCGCACAGAATATGCTTGCCCGCCTCGGCGGCGGCAACGGCCTGCTCCGAGTGCATCCCGCTAGGCGTGCAGATGGAGACTGCCTGGACGTCATCGTTAGCGAGTAGTTCGTCAATACTGGTTACGTAGGAACAGTCACTGTCCTCGGCCTGCTTCTGCGCCCTTTCAGGGACAACGTCGCAGACCTCAATCAGCTCAGCCTGCTCGCTGGCCTCTACCGCCCTCGCGTGCCACGACCCTATACCCCCGCACCCGATGATTCCCCAACCGATCTTGTCGGTAGCCATTTTCGACATTCACTCCTCTATCAGTTGATTTCGCCATTTCGGTTCGGCTGCAATTCGCGCCGTCGTGAGAATGTCCTCCCTGGGCTACGCAATTTCTTGTTTGGCTTGCTTCGCGCCCTGCTTGGCCAGGGCGTCGGCGCGCTGGTTGCCTTCACGTCGGATATGCTCGATGCAGAAGCTATCAAGTTGGGAGATGAGCTTGCTGGCCCACTCGTACAATGGCCGGATATTCTTCGCCCGGACCTTGTACTTGCCCTGGAGCTGGCGGCACATAAACTCGCTGTCGCTGTAAGCATGCAGGCAGCGTATATTGCGCGCCAGTGCCTCGGACAGGCCGGCAATAAGTGCCTGGTACTCCGCCACCCCTACGGTCGTATGGCCCAGGGGAATGGCGCGTTCCACCAGGACGGTCTTGTCCGCAGTCTGCAGGACAAAGCCGGCGCCAGCCGGCCCCGGGTTGCCCAGGGAAGCTCCATCGGTGTATAGCACTGCGTCGGTATCAGTTGACATCTGGCATCTCGATCCCGAAGACCAGTCTTTGTGGCGCAAGCCGAACCGTGATTACCCAGGTGGCGGCGGCAGCCCTTCTTCAGGCTCGTCCGGCCGCGGGGGGAGGGACGCTTGCTTTTTGGGCTGCGGAGGCAATTCCACAGTGCCGGGACGGAATCCTCCAGGCTCGTAGGCTGGTGCGCCAGTAGGGCTGCTGGCCTCCATGGCTTCTGCCAGCATCACCAAGTCAAAGCCCTCCTTGCGAATCCGCAGGTCATAGTATATCAGCACAATGGCGATCATTAAGACGGGCCGGACCACGATCTGCCCCACCCCGGTTATTGCCCCTGCGACGAGCCCCGCCATTGGCAAGTAGGTCTCGCCAAGCGCTGCGGCGACGGCGAGAACACCAAATTGTGCGGGTATCGCTATAGCGTAGGTCGCCACGCCTACCAGCGCCAAAAGCAGTAGATACGTGCCGAACACTCGCCAGCCGTGGCCCTGAACCAACTGATACGATCGGCTCACCGCCCCGGTCCCCCAGGTGTCTTCGAGGGCGATGATCGGCGTGGTCAGGATGAACCAAATCCACAGGACGATGCCAGGTATTATGCAGAACATAGTCCCGGTGGATGTCGCGAGGAAGACCAGTATCATAGTCAGCAACAGCCGCCATACCAGCGGCCAGACCCGACGATAGGCACTGGCCACCGATGTACGCCGTCCCAGGTATGCCTCGGACACGGCAAAGGCCAGTGCCCCTTCGGTTAGCGGGTACAGAACAATCCACGCTGCGATAAGGAGCAGGACTACGGGGATCATGGTCGCAACGGCTGACCACGGTATGTCCGCGCTTTCACTGACCGTCAGCGAGTTGAATTGGTAACTCACTATCAATTGCATGGCAAGCAGAAGCGAGTACGGGATCGCGATGATCTCTAATAGGGGCAGGAAGTTATGACGATACAGGCGGATCGCGGTATCGAGGATGTCCGCGATCTCCATTTTCTCGAGTACTGGCACGTGGGTTTGCCCGGTCTGCGCCATTTCGAAGACCCCTCTCTTGGCTGGTCAGCCCGACTAATCCGCCGGCTTGCGCAAGAAAGCTAAAGCTTTGCCCCTCATTGGCCGATGTACAAAGAGTTAGCTGTACTATTACTGGCAGGAGGCGAGCGATGCTAGTCTTGGTGGCTGTTGTTCTCGGCGTCTGGTTGCTCCTGGGCGTGTTGGCAATCGCCGCCTGCATCCGCAGCGGTCAGCTCGCTGATCCTCAGGACCGCTACCTGGTCGAGGAGGACAGGCACCGCGTCGCCTCTAACTTCTAGCTGCTGCCGCAGTATGCCGGCTGGCAGTCACGTTGGCAGCTCCAGTTTTCCCACCGCCACTGTATGTCTTTAGGCCGCAGACTCTCACCAGACCAGCCGCGAGCGGTACGCCGCCTCGTCATCCGCCTATTCCTGTGTGCGTCCCCTTCTCCCCGGTATGGAGAAGGGCCCCCTTTGATGTGAAGTCGCCCCAACTTCACTGGCCGCCGGTTCCCCGCCGATGCCGGCCAGTGCGGAGACGGTCACCCCCGGGAACAGATTGAGTGGTGTGGGGCGTTTGCTGTATTGTACTTGGTTGGACTATTTCGCCGCTTTAGTCCCTTCTACCTTCTGGTACCGGCGCCTCTGCAGGCGACCAACTCGGCCTATGCCGGTTGATTAGCGGGTGCGTATTGGTGTATAGTCTAGGCTCTCTGGCTAAGATGGCTTGGTGATGCCAGTGAGACAATGGTAGGTGAGAAGCAATGTCGCGAAGCGTTTCAGCAATCGTAGCAACGACAACAACATTGATAGTCGCTGTCGGCCTTACCGTCGGCCTGGTCGCAGCGGGTTGCCGTGGGCCACAGCGCAACCTAGACCTGGAAGCCCAGGCGGACCACCAGTCCCCGGCAGCGGTCGGACCTGTGACCGAGGCCAGCTCGGCGAATAGGGCGGACACCGAAGAGCACGAAAGCAACGAGGAACCCCAGGAGGAGATTGGTGCTGACCTATTCATCCCGCTCACAAAGGATACCTATGAAGACCTGGTGCTCAATGTGGGCAAACCTGTCGTGATCGTGTTCGGCGCCAGAAAAAATAAATGTGGGCAGTGCGATAAGCTGAAAGAGCGGATAGTCAGGGTAGCCGACGAATACCGGGATGAGGTCAGCTTTCTGATGGTGGATGGAAATAGAGAAAAGGAGCTGACGACAAAGTTCAAGGCTACCAAGTCCCCCACAGTCTGTATTCTCAGCCGTGGCCACGAGGTGGGCAGGTGGCAAGGCTTGAAGACGGAAGATGAGTTGCGGAAGCTATTTGATCGCCTCGTGGGAAAGCGGCGGGAGACGGAGGGCGGAACATAGTACGATGAGCAAGTTCTGGGCTAGGCTCGTCCTCAGTCTGACAGCGGTAACGCTGGCGGCGTTGGTCTTATCGTTCTGGGGTTGTGGCCGGAAGCATAGCCAAGATATAAACCTGGCCCCCGCCGAACCCGACCAGGCGCAGCAGCCCTCCTCTGAGGAAGCCAAGCCGCCACCGAATGTGGCAGCCACGGGGACCCGGGTGGTGGATCCGGCCGATTCCCCTCAAGGCCTCGAAGCAGAGGGCAAGGTAATAGAGATTACGGAGAGTACCTTTGTGCAGGAGGTTCTCCAGGCGGAGACGCCCGTCGTAGTGGAGTTCTGGGCAACTTACTGTATGCCCTGTTACATCCTCAGGCCAATCCTCGAGGACCTGGCGAAAGAATACACGGGAAAGATGAAGTTTGGCGCAGTGGATATCCAGTCGAATGCCTGGCTGGCGAACCAACTTGGCGTTACTTACATTCCGCTAGTGGTGGTATTTGAAAACGGCCAGGAAACGCAACGCTTCGGATTTGCGGGAGAGCAGCAGTTGCGCGAGATTGTAGCCGAGATCAATGCGTCGGCTGACTGACCGTCTTGCCAGCGCAACCTATCCCCAACCGACTCAGTGATGACTTACGAACCGCGGGTTTACCGCGAGACTACAGACAGCCCCGATTTGGTGGGCTTTAGCGTCTCGACGGCGGAGACCGGACTGTACATACATGCCGAGAGCCAGCTGGCCGAGGAGGCTCTGGCGGCGGCTGGTGAGGTCCGCGCGCAGGTCAAGAGACACGTGGGCAGCCACGGGGATTTCGGCAGCAGCCTGGGCCCACTGCCCGAGCCGGCAGGCTGTCCGCAGGTCGTCGCGCGCATGTACCGGGCGGCTCGGCAGGCCGGCACAGGTCCGATGGCGGCGGTTGCTGGAGCTATAGCTGAGTACGTGGGCGAGCGATTGCTGGCGTATAGCCCGCAGGTGATCGTCGAGAACGGCGGCGACATCTTTCTGGCGACCCGGGTGCCGCGGATTGTGGCGATCCGGGCGGGCCGCTCGACTCTCAGTGATCGCGTCGGGCTGGTAATCGCCGGTGGCGTGAAGCTGGGCGTCTGCACCTCGTCGGGTACCGTCGGCCACTCGCACAGCAGTGGGCAGGCGGATGCGGCGGTGGTCGTGGCGGAGAAGGCCCCGCTGGCTGATGCGATAGCTACGGCAATGGCAAATCGGGTGGGCAGCCCGCAGGACTGTCAGTCAGCCGTGGCTTGGGCGGCGGAGCTTGGCGATATCATTGGTGCGGTGGCCATCTGCGGCGAAACGATGGCCGTCTGGGGCGAGATTGAGCTTAGGCCGCTTGCCGGAGAGATTCCCCCAACCAGTTGAGTAACCAGGTGAGCCTCGGCGTCGTTGACAGATCAACTGTAGATAGGTTACAGTCTTATGTGGTTGGAACCTGGAGGAGTTACTGCTGAGAAAGCAATTCTGCCGTTAACCCCTACAACCTGATCCGGGTAATGCCGGCGCAGGGGAGTGTTCCCCAAAGCAACACTTCTCCATCGGCTGACCCTTTCGGCCGATTTTCTACGCTGGCAGACCTGACCCAAGGAGGTCTGCTTTTCATGTCTGTGCGTGAGATTGATGAAGCTCAGGTCACTAGTCTTATCGTAAGCCGGTTTGCCGAGGATTTCCTGGCCGGTACCTGCCTGGACGTGGCCGTTGTCGGGGCGGGACCGGCGGGCATTACCGCCGCGCGCCTGCTAGCGGCGGACGGGCATGAGGTAGCTGTGTTCGAGCGGAATCTCCACGTCGGCGGCGGGATGTGGGGTGGCGGCATGCTCTTTCCCCGCGTGGTCATTCAGGAAGAGGCTGTTGCACTTGTCCAAGAAGTTGGGGTGAGCCTGAAGCCGGCTGGGGATGGCTATTACGTTGCCGACTCGGTGGAGTGCGTTGCCAAGTGTGCGGCAGCGGCCGTGGATGCTGGGGCGCGTATCTGGGTCGGTATGGCGGTCGAAGACGTGATGATTGACGAGCAGGATTGCGTTCGGGGCGTTGTGTTGAATTGGGGAGCGGTGGAACGAGCGCAACTGCATGTAGATCCGCTGGCCGTCAAAGCGCGGCTGGTGATTGATGCTACGGGGCATGAATGCGAGGTCTTGAGGACGATTGAGCGCAAGATCCCCGAGGCCAGGCTGGACACGCCCACCGGCAGAGTAGTGGGCGAGCGGCCGATGAACGCCACACAGGCCGAAGGGCATATTGTGGCACTGACCAAAGAGGTCTATCCCGGCGTTATTGTGGCGGGAATGGCCTGTAACGCCGCCGCAGGCGCCCCGCGCATGGGCGCGATATTCGGCGGAATGTTCCTGTCCGGAGAGAGAGCAGCCCAGCTAGCCGCTGAAAAGCTGTCCGGGGAGTAGTGCCACCTGGCCACGAGGCGACAGCGCGCTCAGCGCCTGGCGGGGCTCGGAGCCGTTTGCCAAGAGTTTTTCACATCGTATCAGAACTAGAGGAGCACAGCCAAGAGCATGGCAACCGTTCAGCAACTATGTGCGAATCACGAAATCAATATCCAGATGTGCCCGTGCACGAGTGAATCGTGTCCCCGGCGGGGGGTCTGCTGTGAGTGCATCTCATACCACCGAAATAGCCTCGAGTGGCCCGAGTCTGCCTGCATGCGTGGGGCGAAGAAGCGCCCGGAGGAGACCCTGAGCTTGGTGGGGATTGCTGACTCGTGCGACATGCAGGTCCGCAACGCGCAGGCCTGCTCATGCTCGGCCGATTCCTGTGAGAGGTTCGGGTGGTGCTGCGAGTGTGTGCGCAATCACTGGGCGCTGGATGGAACGGGGAAAGTAGCCTGCGTTAGGTAGGCACTCGGGCGAGCAGCATCCCACTCGGTGCTGTACTGTGATCCGGACACGCAGGAAGTCTTCCCTGACTCGGACCGATCCGACAGCTTAGGTAGAACAACAGGCCCCTACTGCTCTGGAGGGGCCTGTCTTGTACCGGTGTCTATTGCGAAGTCTGGCGGATAAGTGCTGGCCCGCGCTTAGATCATCCCGGGCATAGCGGGAGGCATTGGGGGGAGCTGCTGGCCTGGTGGCACCGGCACTCCAGGTAGCGGGGCGCCACCAACACCGGGCATCCCCTCGAGCATACCCGGGGGCATGGCACCGGGCGGGCCGCCCAGCCCGGGTGCTACGCCCAGGGCCCCAAGCAGACCCGCGAAGGGCGCCTTGCCGGTGCTCACGATCGTGGTCTCGGAGCGGACGTCACCCTCAGTATCCAGCAGTTGAGCTCTGACCTTATGCAGCCGGGCTAGTTGCTGAAGGCTGAGCGTGAAGCGGAAGCTGTAGCGCCAGCCGTGGACGTTGTGCAGTGGCAGTTTGTTGCCGGCGAAGTCAATGAGCTGAGCGCCGGTGCGGTATTGGTGAGTGGGATTGAGGTCAATTTCGGGCGGATAGGCGATATGGTTGATCGTCTCGATGCTGTGCCCGGCCGACTGCATGGTTGAGACGATGGTTTCGTCGGTCCTGTCCAGCAATTCAAAGCTTATCACATTGCCAGCCCATAGGCGGCCAAGCTCGCCGATCGTGGTGGGCAGGAGCTTGAACTGGTAAGGCCGCCAATAACTACGCTGGTAGGTAACGAGATAGAAATCCGCCCGATTCGGGCCGGGATTGTCGTAAGGCGCCAGCTTTCTGCGCACGAACTCACCGTAGCTGCGGCTCAGCGACTCCTTCACGCGCATTATGACGTCCATCGAGACGGTAACGGCATATTCAGTAACCTCGCCGATGTTATAGGTAGGGTAGGTGACCTGGAAGTAGAAGTCGTCCAGGCCGGCGTCGTAGATCGGCCGGGGCAGTTCGACCTCTTTGCGCTGGACGACTAATTGCTGTTGGACCTCGGTGAGCAGCTTGCCGCCAGCAGCGCCCCGCCGGGCCCGTTCCCGCGCGGCCGCATCCCGGACGTCAACCGTCTCGTAAATGGTGTGAAGCTGATACCATTGTGAACTTGTGTACTTCTTGGAGCTGCCGTCTTCTTGGGTAACGAACCATCCTGGTATTGCCGCTAGCCTCCGTCCTTCCGCGGTTAACCACTCTGAATAAGTGATGGTCAGCTCTTCGGGCATCTCGTGCTCTTCCCACGTCAGACCCCCGGCCCCGCCGGCTATGCCCACGCCACCCATCTCCATCGTCTCCATTCCTCCGCGCAGCCTCATCGGATCATCATCTAACCTACTCTGCGCCAGGGGCCCGGCTACGATGATCAGAGTGAGGACGCCAATGCCCGCCATCGCACAAAGCAGGATAATGAGCCGCTGCTTATCGTTCATGATTATCATCCTTTACTGCTGCGACTGGAGTCGGCCTGAACCTACTTTCAACCAACAACTAGTATAACCATTAAGCTCAGTCAAGTCAAGCTCTCCAGCGGCCTGCCCGGCGCTTGGGGGGAGGATACAGAACGGCGCTACGGGGTGAACGGGCCCGGCAGCATAACGCCGCCGGACCCGCACAGACATACTGGCTTGTTGAGCCAGGCTGATGGATAACGGCTCGAGAATGACGCTCGACTAGGCTGGCTCGGAGATCTCCGGTAGCTCGGATAGGGCCTTATCGATCTCTTCCTGAGGCAGATCAAAGGGCTTGACATTGCCCTGCAGGTAGCTGTCATAGGCCGCCAGATCGAAATGACCATGGCCGCTATAGGCAATGACAATACACTTCTCTTCGCCGGTCTCCTTGCACTTGAGCGCCTCGTCAATGCCGGCCTTGACTGCGTGAGCTGTCTCCGGAGCAGGCAGCGCTCCCTCGGTGCGCGCCCAGGTAATCGCTGCCTCAAAGATATCCGGCTGCTGGAAGGCGCGGGGCTCGACGATGCCCTGGCTGACTAGCAGGCAGATAAGCGGGGCCATCCCGTGGTAACGCAGGCCGCCGGCATGAATCGGCGGCGGGACAAAGCTGTGGCCTAGCGTGTACATCTTGAGCAAGGGCGTGAGCTGCGCGGTATCACCGAAGTCATAGCGATATGGCGCCCGGGTCAGCGTTGGACAGGCAGTCGGCTCGCAGGCGATGATGTCAATGTCCCCCCCATCGAGCTTGTCTTTGACAAACGGGAAAGCCAGGCCCGCGAAGTTCGAACCGCCCCCAACACAGCCGACCAGCACGTCGGCCTTATCCCCGACTAAGTCGAGTTGCTTCTTGGTTTCCAGACCATTAATGGTCTGATGCAGCATCACATGATTAAGCACGCTGCCCAGCGAATACTTGGTATCGTCGTGAGTGGCGGCATCTTCAACCGCCTCGGAGATGGCAATACCCAGGCTACCCGGCGTATCGGGGTCCTGCGCCAGGATAGCGCGCCCGGCGTTAGTCTTGTCGGTCGGCGAGGAGAAACACTCCGCCCCCCACGCTTCCATTAACATCCGCCGGTACGGCTTCTGCTCGTAGCTGCACCTCACCATATAGACGGTAATCGTCAGATCGAACAGTGCCCCGGCAAATGACAGCGCGCTACCCCACTGGCCGGCACCGGTCTCGGTGGCGATGCGGGTGACACCCTCCTGCTTGTTATAGTAGGCTTGGGCGACGGCAGTGTTGGGCTTGTGGCTGCCCGCTGGGCTGAAGCTTTCGTTCTTGTAGTAGATACGCGCCGGTGTGCCCAGGTACTCTTCGAGCCGATGCGCCCGGAACAGCGGGCTAGGCCGCCACAGCTTGTAGACCCGCAGGATATCGTCGGGAATCTCGATCCACGGCTCCATCGAGACTTCCTGCTTGATCAGCTCCATCGGAAAGATCGGCGCTAGGTCCTCCGGGCCGATCGGCTGGCCGGTTCCGGGGTTAAGCGGCGGGGAGAGCGGCGCGGGCAGGTCCGGATTGATGTTGTACCACTGCTGAGGCATTTCACTCTCGGGCAGGATGATCTTGGTCTGATCCATTTCTTACGCCCTCCTTCAAATGTTCTCTGAGCAAATGATTCGCCAGATAGGACATTGGTCTACAATTGTGCTCATACACAACCACAATTTGTTAGATTCGTCTCTCGCGTTACTGTTTCCTCCTTGCGCCCATGATAACCGAGAGTTATCGGGTAAAGAGCAAGAGGCCGTATACCCCCATTAAGGCCCACGGCCTTACAAGAATCATGGGGCAGCTGAGCCGAGCCTGGCCAACTATCTGTCCATCTCCTCCATTCTCACCGGCCTGTCCTCGGCCAGGGATTTTTCGATGGCGAACATTACCCGGTGGGTCTTGAAGGCCTCGGCGAAGTTGATGGACGAGTCATTGTCCTCCAGCAGGCACTGGGCGAAATGGTCTATCTGCGGGGGATAAGGGTGGTCGAGCACATCGCCGGACTCCGCCGGAGTGCTGGGGACATCGATCCACTCGTCGGGCCTTACACCCTCAATCTGCGTAGACCAGAGTTTATCGTTCCAGAGGGTGCCCTCGCTGCCAATCAGGTGGACATTGAAGACGTACGGCTGGCGACAGTCAACACACGCGACGCACTTCCCGCAGGTGCCATCGGCGAACTTGAGAATCGAGACGGAGGTGGTGTCGTACTCGTATTCCTGCAGATCAGGAGCCGCAGTTTTGGTTGAATAGGCGAAGACCTCCTCGACCTCGCGGTCAGCAAAATACAGCAGCGCATCCAGAGCATGCACGCCGGCGGTAATCAGTGCGCTGCCGCCGATTTCCTTCTTCACATTCCACTCATACTGTCCGTACCACGGGCCGATGCCGTGGTAGTAGTCCACTTCAAAGTGATGGACGTCTCCCAGCAGCCCCTGGGCCATAACCGACTTGACCATTTGGAAATGCGGGATGAAGCGCAGCTCGAAGTAGACCGTGGACTTGACCCCCGCCTTCTCAATAACGTCGCGCATCGCCAGGAGGCTCTCGTAGTCAACCGCCAGCGGCTTCTCGATCATCAGGTGCTTGCCCGCCTCGGCGGCCTGGATCGCCTGGGGGGGATGCATATGGTGCGGGGTGCAGATATCCACCACGTCCAGGCCGGAATGCCTGAGGAACTCCTCGTAGTCGTGGTAGAGCGTAGCGGCGCTGCCGCACATCTCGCGAATCTCTTCGGCGCTGAGGTCCTTACTGGAGCACAGCGCTACCACTTCAATATCCGGGTTGGCCTTGAATGCGGGCAGATGCCCACTCGCCGCCCACCCCAGCCCGACTATACCAACACTGATGGATGCCATACCGATCGCTCTCCTCTACTGTCATCTGATTAGATGCCAGTTGGATAGGCAGTCGTCTGCCCTGACTGTTTCTCTGCTCGGTAGCCAACTTCCTTCCTGGTTCCGCCGGCTGCCTAAGTTGACTGGGGCCGATGGCGGGTATAGAATGATAGTGTAGGTCACGCAGCAAGGGTTATGTTGACCACAGTGTTCTTCGGGAGAGGTAGTTGCGATGCGCGGCATCCAGAGTGCTGTCGTGAGCGTGCTGATCCTTGGTTTGGCAGCCTTGCCGACGGGGCTTGCTCAGCAGCGAAGGGCCGGCCCCACAGGAAAGATAGCCTTCGTCAGTGAGCGGGACGGGGACAGAGAGATCTACGTAATGAATGCTGACGGCACCGGGCAAACGCGGCTGACGCATAGCCCTGGGTATGATCAGTCGCCGGTGTGGTCTCCCGACGGCTCCAAGATCGCTTTCGTCAGTGAGCGGGACGGGGACAAAGAGATCTACGTAATGAATGCTGATGGGACTGAACAGACCAACCTGACGAAAGGCCTGGGGTTCCTTTACCCCGAGCCACTATGGTGTCCCCACGGGGGCAAAATCGCGTTCATCAGGTATGGGCGAGTCCTTGGCCGCGAGCGTTCGCAGGTCTGCTTGATGAACGCTGACGGCACTGACACGACCGTGCTCACCAGTCCGCCGCTGTTTGCGCTGGATCTGTCCTGGGCACCGGATGGCAGCCGGCTTGTCTTCGCACGATCCTGGGGGCACGGGCGAACTGCCATCTACGTCATTAGCGCTGACGGCAGTGGGAGAACCAGGCTGACTACAGGGTCGGGCTTCGCTAGCTCCCCGGCTTGGTCTCCCGACGGGTGCAAGATTGCGTTTAGCGCTGACTGGGATGGGAAGCACGAGGTGTACGTGATGAACACCGATGGCAGCGGAAAGGCTAACCTGAGCAACAATCCTGGGCATGACCATGCGCCGGTGTGGTCTCCAGACGGCAGTAAGATCTTGTTCCACAGCGGGCGTGACGGAAACGGCGAAATCTACGTGATGAATGCCGACGGGGGCCAGCAAACCAGGCTGACAAGAAGTCCTCCACAGGATGTGCACGCCTCCTGGTCGCCCGACGGCACCAGAATCGTCTTCGAAAGGCATGACACCAGCGAGGGCGATCTCGAGATTTATGTGATGAATGCCGACGGCACGGGAGAGACGAGGCTGACAAGCAGCCCTGGCATTAACTTCAGGCCCGTTTGGTGCCCCGTGCGATAGGCCGAGAAGTTAACGCCTCCGCCAGATCGTGCCTTCGGCAGTATCTTCCAGAATAATGCCCTGGGCGGCGAGTTGGTCACGGATTTCGTCAGCGCGGGCGAAGTCGCGGTCCTTGCGGGCCTGCTCGCGCTCGGCAACAAGCGCCTTGATCTCTTCATCCACTACCGGCTCGCCTTTGGCTGCTTCGAGTTGCTCGCCCACTCGGATGCTTTGAAACAGGAACTGATCCTCGGTAGCGCTGATCCTGTCTGTGGTGGTGAGAATATCGGTAGTGGGCATATCAAGAGTGCCCCACGAGCCCGCGTGATACGCCTGGTCCGCCTCCCAAACGTGGCCCTCGTGGTCTTGGTACATCTCTCCTCCCACGTTGACGCGGATGACGCGTGTGCTGGCTTTCTCACGGTCGCGCATTTTCGTACTTGCCATGTCAGTGCCTTATTCTCCTTTAGGTTCGAAATCTCCTCTACCGAGACTGTCGCAACAGTCAGCCACAGATATTGTTATGACGGTGGATTTAGGTCAACGGCGAAATGTGCTGCAGTTGGTACGAGCGGGGGCAGCACAACATTCAGGAACGGCGATGTCAGGTATCGTTGTCATGCTTGAGCTTATCTGGGGCCCTCAGCTTTCAAATCTCCTTTTTTCCGAAATAATGCGGCTTAGAACTGATTAAAGATCTCGTGGCCTAGGCGCAGAGAGCCGTCCATATTGATGAACGCCATATACCCGGGGCTGCCTACCGGCCCGTACTGAGGGCGATGTAAGTCAGCTACGAGGCTTTCGTGGAGGGCATGGACGAGAAATCCAATCCCGTGCTCGCTCAGCACCCCGAGGTCCGCAGCTACAATTGCCACTCGCTCCTGGTCATCCAACGAACCCCAGCAACATTCCGTCGCCAGCAGCGCTTTGCCCCGCCGACGCCCGTACTCGACCAGTTTGTCAAGTGGAGCGGTCGCAGCGTAATAAGGGTGGATTAACAGCACGTCGCTAATTTCTTCCACCAGGTCCAACAGTTCGAGGGAGGCCTGCACACTTACCCCGATGGGTTGCTGCGCCCCCAGGCGCTTGCATATCTGGTAAGTATGGGTCAGCCAGCTCACGAACAGCTCTCGGTCACCGTTATTAAAGGGCTCATTGCACAGGTCCCAGACCAGAATTCGACCATCTTGTGCGTGCTCGCCCACGATTCTGTCCAGATATAGTGTCATGACACCGCCACTGGTGTTGTCGCTGTTGCCAGAATCCCGGAGCCAATGTCTAAGCATCTCCTCGGCAACGCCGCCAAAGTCTGGGACGCTGTGCCAGTTGTTAAATAACGTGGGGACTGCCTTAAGTTCGTGGCGGTCAACAATTGCGAGCAGGGCTTCGAAATTCTGCGCAAATTCGTCTGCGTCAACTGCGAAGGCGTCGAAAGGCAGCCATAAACGGACCGTATTCATCCTGGGGAAGTACTTCTTGCCCAGACCCAGTTCCCGCTCGATCACCTCCAGCCTGAAATCCCGCCAGATTGCATAGCCGGTCGCCTCATAGCTGGGCTGGTAATTGAACCCGCGGACTTCCTTGAACTCTTCCATTGGTTCTTCTCTCCTTGCTCCGCCGGCCGGAGGCCGGCAGGTGTGGCACGGCCAGCACCGCTTCGTCGGCTGGTGTCCCTATTTGCGCCGCCAGATGGTACCTTCGGCAGTATCTTCCAGAATAATGCCCTGAGCGGCGAGCTGGTCACGGATTTCGTCAGCGCGGGCGAAGTCGCGGTCCTTACGGGCCTGCTCGCGTTCGGCAACAAGCGCCTTGATCTCTTCATCCACTACCGGCTCGCCTTTGGCTGCTTCGAGTTGCTCGGTCATCAGACCCAGTACGCTATCGGCATCCTCCAGGAAGTCGAGTACCCGGGTCCGGTCTTGCTCGTGCAGCTCACTGGCATCAAGAAGCGTGTTCACGTGCTTGATCAGTTCAAAGACTACGCCCATCGCGCCGGGTACATTGAGATCGTCGTCCATCACCTGCTCAAAGTTGCCCCGCGCTTCCTCAATAAGCTGAACAGCTTCTTCGGAACTGCCCTCGGGCAGCGGCAGTCGGGGTAGACGTGCGATGAAGGTGTTGAGCCGTTGCACCGCCCGCTCGCTCTGCTCCAGGCCCTCGAGAGTAAAATTGAGCTGCTGGCGGTAGTGGGCGGTGAGTAGTTGGTGGCGGATGGCCTGGGGGCTGTGGCCGCGTTCGAGGAGGTCGCGCAGCGTGTAGAAGTTGCCCAGCGACTTGGACATCTTCTCGCCCTCTACGACGAGGTGCTCTCCATGCACCCAGAAGCGCACGAAGAGCTGGCCGGTGGCGGCCTCGCTCTGAGCGATTTCGTTTTCGTGATGCGGGAAGATCAGGTCAACCGCGCCGGTGTGGATATCAAGCGTCGGGCTCAGGTATTCCATTGACATCACCGAGCACTCGATATGCCAACCGGGCCGGCCGGGCCCCCAGGGGCTGTCCCAGGAGGGTTCATCGGGCTTGGCCGCCTTCCACAGCGCGAAATCACCCGCCTCCTCCCGCTCGTACTCGTCACCCTCCAGACGGCTGAAGCCTGCACCGTCGATATCTTCAGGCCGCGCGCCTGAAAGCTTCCCATAGTTGGGGAAGCTGGAGATGTCGAAGTAGACGTTGCCGTCCACTTCGTAGGCGTGCCCCTTGTCAATCAGCTTCTGCACCAGCGCCTGCATCTGCTCGATATGCTCGGTGGCGCGCGGATATTTCCAGGCCGGCTCTATGTTCAGGGCCTCGATGTCCTCGAAGAAGTACTGCGTGTACTTCTCGGTGTACTCGGAGAGAGAAAGACCTTCGCTGATCGCGCCGGCGATGGTCTTGTCGTCCACGTCGGTAATGTTCATCACCTGGCGGACTTCCCAGCCATTGAAGGCCAGGTAGCGGCACAGGATATCGTTGAGCACGAAGGTACGCAGGTTGCCGATGTGGGCGAAGTCGTAGACCGTCGGGCCGCAGGAGTAGACACGAGCGACTTTGCCATCAGCCGGCACGAAAGGCTCTTGTCGGCGCGTAGCGGTGTTGTATAGCTCTAGCATAGCTGCGATGCTCCTGATCCGTGGACTGCCAAGACTCAAACGGAACCGGGCCAACTCTCCCGATTCCGTTTTTTGCTCAGCACGGCCCTAACCTCCATTATTCACGCAGCAAAAGAGTACAGGTACGTAGGAGTGCCGTACAATGCCTAAACGTCGTCTCACAGCCTTTTACGAATAACGGCACGCTATATTGGTCGCTTTATTGCTCACTATTAGAAGTTTTTGCCGGAAAAGTGTGAAAAACCGGCTTTTTTCCAAAAAGCGGGTTTTTCACGAAAGCCGTTTATGAATTATCTGGCCTGATTCCTACTCCTGTTTCTGGTAACGCTTCTTTATCTTATCGGAAGTGAACGTCAGGAAGGACTTGACGGTGGTGCGGTCGGTGGTGCCGCTGCCCTGCATGCCCACCGTGCAGACGTAGTTACGCTGCCAGAACATCCCCATTATACTGCCGGCGGCTTCGCACACGAAGGCCTGCTGCTTGATATTGTTGTACAGATTGTAAGTCCCGCCGTCTTCGCTCTGGGTCTGGCGGTGAGGCAGGTAGTAGCCTTTGGCCTGCTGCCAGTTCCCGAAGTGGTACATATCCACGGCAATACGCTTTTCGCCCTTTTTGTATATGCGCTGGTGTGCCGAGTGTAGGCCCTTGTCGCGCAGCGCCGGCACGGCGCCGTCGTGGATGGGATAAAGCTGCTCGTCACTGACGCCGCCGCGGTCGGTCTCGGGAATCACTTGCCAGTCGCCGACTTCCCCGCTCTTGGCCAAGAAGCCAGCCAGCAGCGACTCCGCACTGATGCTGAGTGGCAACAGGGCCAGTACCCCCAATGTGAGGATTAGCTTCACGGGTCTAGTCATGGTCTGGAATCTGAGTCAGCCCGCGAGGGGCTCGTCACTGTTCTCTGATTCAGTCGAGGAATCCTCGGTCAGGGCCTTGACCTCGCCCACGGCCTCCTGAGAAGCCGTCTTGAACTCCTGGATGCCCTGGCCCAGTCCGCGCATTATCTCGGGGATCTTCTTGGCCCCGAACAAGATCAGAACCAGCAACAGTATTATCAGTAGTTCCTGAGTTCCCAGTCCGAACATAGCTATACGCCTCCTACGCCTCTATATTAGATGCCTGTTTGGTCAAGAAGGTCTGGTCGCCAGCTTAGGCCGAACGGCTTGGCGCACTGCGAATCTCTAGACGAGCACAGCGACTTCTTCAATCTGCGCCTCGCTGGCATGCCCCAAGCCCATCTGAGCCGCGGTGAAAAGGTGTTTCATGTGGTCGTTACTGATGGGTCCCTTGCCGTGTTGCTGACGGACCTGGTTGATGACCTGGGCGCCCAGGAAGTCAATGGCAACCGGGTCTGTGCCCAGCCAGATGCTACCTTGCGCCCACTGGAACTGCGGCTTGCCCGCGGGGCCGCCTTCGTACTGGCCCTTGAGGCCATCCAGAATGGTCAACACCGTCTTCTGGCGGAGAACCGGGTTGGCGCACATCGCCGGGATGTACGGATTGCAGTTGTTATTGTGAGCGCTCTTGGTGTGCCGGAAAACACCGAAGGCGAGATTTTTCAGCGCCAGTGTCACCCCAGTGCCGCCGTGGGTCTTGAGGATAGGTATGTTAATGAGCTTGGTTATCTGCTGAGTGACGATATTGCTGCACGGGGCGCTTTCTGGTGCCCCGCCGTTGGGTGGGTGGAAGCTCTGGGTGACGCCGCTGTCGTAGCCCGGGCCCCCGCTGCCTTGGGTGGATATCAACCAGGTCCCATCTGTCTGCTGGCCAATAGTCAGGCTGCAGGCGGTCATGTGCGAATCGTACCGGTCGAATACCACTATGTTCTGGGCCGGTACGCCCGCGGCCACGAGTTGCTCTTTGAGTACACGCAGCAAGGTGGTATCGTTGAAGAAGAGCGGCCGGCCCAAGCAGTTAATCTTCAGGCCAACCCGGTCGTCAGGACCTACCAACTGTTGCCAGGCCTGGATAGGCTGGGCCTCGCCGGTCCAATGACATATGCCGGTCTGCACCATACTGTTGACTGTCTGGTAATCGGCCTGGCCGGTCTGGAGATCGAAGGCAGCGCCCGAATTCAGGTGAATAACTCGACTTTTTTCCGCCGTGCTGGTGGCCGCAGAGCCGCCAGGCGCCTGGGCTACCTTGACTCCTGGCTCAGTCCTCAGGGCATCTTGGGAACCGGCGGCCTTGCAGCCCAGCAGGGTGCCACCCACCACACCCGCACCTGCCGCCAAGCTGCCGCGCAGGAAGTCTCGCCTACTGACATTGTCTTTGTCTTTGCTCATCGGGACCTCCGATTGGCACTATGAGAGCCTGATACTCCACACAATAGTCTAGACCCTTCAGTCCAGGGGTGTCAAGCTAGTCTCAACCAGGAGGCGCTCAATAGCTGCGCGGTCGCACATACCTGCGCCAAAGACCGCGGCATTGGCCGTGCCGGCTGCTACTGCCCATTTCAGCCGGTCGGGCAGGGGCAGTTGCTGCACACTGGCGGAGACGAGGCCGGCGACCATCGCATCACCGCTGCCTACGGGGCTGACCACCTCAATCTCGGCCGGCTTGACCAGCCAGGCCCCGGATTCGGTGACCGCGATGGCTCCACGCGGGCCCAGAGAAGTGAGCACCAGCTCGATCCCGCCGCGGACAAGCTCAGCCCCGGCTTCCCGCACTCCCTGGGGTACGGACAGTTGGCGATTCGCCAGGGTTTGCAGCTCGCTCAGGTTCGGCGTGATGATCGTGGGCCGCGCGGGAATGGCCTGTGCCAGGAGATGATCGTGAGCATCCAATACCACCGGGACCTCAGCTTTGTGAGCGCGAGCGATCAAGTCATGGTAGAGGGTGTCGGGCACGCCTCGGGGGGTGCTGCCAGAGATGACCGCAATCTCGGCCTGACCTACCACCCGCGTCCACAGCGGCGCCAGTTGGCCCAGCTCGTGTGGACTGATTAGCGGCCCAGCTTCATCCACCCGCGTTTCGCGGTGATTGACTGGATCAATGAAGTTCTGGCAGAGGCGGGACTGCTCGGCGATCTGGACGAAGGCGGGCTTGATCTCAGCATCACGCAGGTCGGTGAGTATGAACTGGCCGATCATCCCACCGGCAAAGCCGCTGACGGTCACTTCGTGGCCGAGATTTCGCAACACGCGACCCACGTTAATGCCTTTGCCGCCCGCGGCCACGTGAAACTGGCTGGTCTGATAGAACTGGCCCACGCGGAAGTTGGCAAGCCGGTACGTCCGGTCCATCGCTGCGTTGCAGCACAACACCACGATCATAGCCCAATACTCCTCGACGGGACAGAAACGGGACATCTGCCGAAGATGCCCCGCCTTTGATATGTTCGCACAAAGGTGCCCCTGCCACTCGGCAGAAACGGTTAGCTGAGCAGCCGCCCTATCCTCCGAATAGCTTCCTCGAGATTCTCCACGGAGTTGGCGTATGACAGGCGCAGGTAGCCTTCGCCGTACTCACCGAAAGCTGTACCGGACAACACAGCCACATTGGCCTCCTCAAGTATATTGGTCGCCAGTTCGCGACAGTCAATACCGGTTTCCGTCACGTTGGGGAAGACGTAGAAGGCACCGTGCGGGCGCAGGCAGCTAATCCCCGGAATAGCGTTGAGTCCGTCTACGATGACGTCGCGGCGCTTCTTGAATTCTGCAACCATCGCCAGACTGGGTTCCATTGGGCCCCGGAGGGCGGCAATGCCCGCGCGCTGGACAAAGCTCGTCGTGCAGGAAGTGCAGTTAGTCTGGAGCTTGGCGATTTGGGCCGCCAACTCCTTGTTCATTACCCCGTAGCCCAGCCGCCAGCCAGTCATGGCGAAGCTCTTGGAGAAGCAGTCCAGCAAAATGGTGCGCTCTTTCATCCCCTCTACTGCAGCGATGCTGCAATGCTCACCCTCGTAGAGGACAAGCTCGTAGGGCTCGTCAGACATAACCATTATGTCTCGCTCGCGGGCGATCTGGGCAATTGCCTCCAGGTCCGCCCCGGTGAGCACACCCCCGGTGGGGTTCTGCGGCGAGTTGATGATAATCAGCTTGGTCTTATCGTTGACCAAGTCGGCCAGTTCCTTGGCGTCGAGGCGGAATTCGATTTCTTCCCGTAGAGGGACCGGTACCGCCACGCCGCCGCAGAAGTTGATCATAGACTCATAGATGGGAAAGCCCGGGTTGGGATAGATGACCTCATCACCTGGGTCAACGAGGGCGGTGATGCCCCAGTAGATGATCGGCTTGGCACCGGGCACCACCACGACTTCGTCTGGCTCCACCGGGAATCCGCGGCTTCTCTGAATGTGCTCGGCAATAACCGCCCGGAGTTCTGGGTCGCCGGCGCTGGGCCCGTAGTGAGTCCAGCCGGTGTTGAGCGCCTCGCACGCAGCATCAATGATGTGCTGGGGGGTATCAAAGTCGGGCTCGCCGATCTCCAGGTGGATTATCGGGCGGCCTTCGGCCTCGAGCTGTTTGGCGCGGGCGAGTACGTCGAAGGCGGTCTCCGTACCTAGCCGACTCATACGTTCTGCCAGTCGCATCTGGTTTACCTCCATAAGTAGAAGTAGCTGGCAAGGCTCATGCTGTTAGTGTTGCCGAGATGTCCGAGGAGACTGTCGCCGCAGCATATCAATTTCTTCCAGGACTCGACCGGTACCGACGGCAACTGAGGATATCGGGTCTTCAGCGACGGTCACCGGGATGCTGGTTTCTAGTTCCAGAAGCCGGTCTGTGCCGCTTAGCAGTGCGCCCCCGCCCGTCATCGTTATGCCCCGTTCGATGATATCTGCGGCTAGCTCTGGGGGCGTATGCTCCAAGATTGCCTTAACTGCGTCAATGATCTGTGAGATATTCTCGCTGGTGGCCTCGCGGACCTCTGCAGAATCAACCTGAACGGTCTTGGGTAGGCCGGTGACAAAATCCCGCCCCCGCACCTCCATCTGCTGCTCTTCGCTCATCCGCATCGCCGAACCGATCTGGATCTTGACCGCTTCCGCGGTGCGCTCGCCAATGTCCAGATTGTAGACGCGGCGGATGTGACGGGTGATGGCCTCATCGAGATGGTTGCCGCCGATGCGTAGTGAATCGCTGACCACCACCCCGCCCAGAGAGATCACCGCGACATCGGTGGTGCCCCCCCCGATGTCAACCACCATATTGCCACCCGGCATAGCAATAGGCAGCCCCGCGCCGATCGCCGCGGCCATCGGCTCCTCGATCGGGATTGCGTCACGGGCCCCAGCCGCCCGCGCAGCATCTAGCGCCGCGCGTTGCTCGACACTTGTTGCGCCCGATGGGAGACAAATTACCACCAACGGCCGCAGCACCCGTCCCCGCGTCCCGCACGCCTTGCGAATCAAGTAGGAGAGCATCTCGCGGGTGATGGAGTAGTCGGCGATGACACCGTCGCGCAGAGGCCGGCTCGCGACGATGTTGCCCGGGGTGCGCCCTAGCATGGCCTGCGCTTCGTGGCCGATGGCCAGTACCTTGCCGCTGCGCTGCTCTACGGCGACAACCGAAGGCTCGCGGATGACTATGCCCCGGCCCCAGGCATAGACTACGACACTGGACGTGCCCAGGTCAATCCCGAGGCGGTCGCCTAAGCCAAGCATAGCAGTTCCTTGCCGTTATCTCGGCTCCGGCGGACCATCGCTGCCCCTACCCCCCGCAGTTTGCCTTCGAAGTCCTCGTAGCCGCGGTCCAGGAATTCCGCACATTCGATAACGGTTTGGCCCTCGGCGCACAGTCCGGCCAGCACCAGGGCCGCCGCCGCGCGCACGTCAGTGGCCTCGACCGGCGCGCCGCTCAGTTTGGCTACCCCCTTGATGATAGCAACTTCTCCGGTAATGCGAATCTCCGCGCCCATGCGGGCCAGTTCGTCAATGTAGTTGTAGCGGGCGTCGAACATCGTCTCTTCGATTACGCTGGTGCCCGTCGCCCGAGCAGCCAGCACCCCGTGCGCCGGCTGCAAGTCAGTGGGGAATCCGGGGTAGGGCGCAGTAGTAATGTCCACCGGTCGGGGGCGTTCGCCGTCGCTGATGACCCGCAACTCGTCTCGCCCGGCCTCGATGCGCGCTCCCGCCTCACGCAAGCGTTGGGTGACCATGGTCAGATGTTCCGGGCATACGTTCTGCAAAACCACGTCACCGCCGGCAGCGGTGACTGCATACATGAAGGTGCCGGCTTCCATACGGTCGGGAATCGAGGCAAACTCCGTGCCGTGCAGTTTGTCTACGCCTCGGATGGTCAATATACTACTGCCTGCGCCCTCAATGTTGGCGCCACATTGGTTCAGGAACTGGGCACAGGCTACTACTTCCGGCTCGCAGGAGGCGTTCTCGATGATGGTGGTGCCGTCAGCGAGCGTAGCCGCTAGCATCACATTTATGGTCGCCCCGACGCTGCGCCAGCGAGGGTCGAGGTAGACGCGGCTGCCATGCAGGCCCGAGGGGGCTTCTGCCCGCATAATGCCGTACTTCTCCTCAACCAGTGCGCCCAGCGCCTGGAAGCCGTCAATGTGGAAGTCAACCGGTCGGGAGCCAATCACACAGCCGCCGGGCAGTGGGACATAGGCTTCGCCCAGTCGGCCCAGCAAGGGGCCCGCCACATAAAACGAGCCCCGCATCCGACGAACCAGATGGTAAGGGGCCTGAGACGAGCGAATAGCGGTGGCATCAATCTTGAGCACACCCGGGCCGATGAATGTGCATTTTATGCCCAGGGCTTGCAGCATTTGGATCATCGTGCCGATGTCGTGAATGTCGGGCACGTTGTTGATGATGGTTTCGCCCTCGACCAGCATCGTCGCTGCCAGCAGGGGCAGGGCACCGTTTTTCGATCCACTGATTGGAATGCTGCCGGTAAGTGGGTCGCTCTTGGCTATTATCAGTTCATCCATCGAGGTCCCTCCCTGCGGCCGGCTAAATGCAACAGAACGGCCAGGTCTCGCTGAACAAGTCTGTGTGGATACCCAAAGCGAATAGCAGGAATCTGGCGATTATGACACAGCTGTGCACGTCAGTATAGCGCATCAAGGTGAATTTTGCAAGCAGGCTGCAGCTTGGTAAGAGTCCGGTATCAAGGTCCCGAACGGTGGTAACGGAGAAGCGGCATCCGTGTCCCGATCGCCATACCGGGAGGCGGTCAACGGGGGCCTGACGCCCACTCGGGCCAGAGGGACATAGGGCGCTTCCACAGGCTCACGGGATTCGCTATTACACAGTATCGGGCGGACAGCCCGCCAGCTCGGGTGCTGTCTTACGCGCCGTTATTCCTGCTGCTGCTCTTGTCGTGTGCCAGTGTGGCCCGCACGTAGGAGTTGCCCACTTCCGTCAGTCTTACTTGCAGTGGGGTGGTGGTCTCGCCAGAGGCCTCAGCTGCTTCGATGATATAGCCATCCACCATGGCTAGCAAACCTGCGTGGGGGACGGCGAGTAGGTCCTCGGCCTGGATAGTCTGCATATGGCCCGCCCTAGGCAGGCGCAGCTCCTTGCGCAGTTCCGACGGGCTTTTCGGAGCGATTTCGAATTCTTCGGGATGAATGTCGGTAGTGCCGCGGACGAATATCTGAAGGCCCAGCTCCCGTTCTAGCTCCTCAACAGCGCTGCCGTGCGGCCCGACCAGCGCCAAGCAGACTATGGGATCCGCCGTTACCAGCACGGCGTCCTCTGCGATGTCAGCTACCCGCAGGTGGCGGATCGCTTCCATGGCCACGCTCTCCGCCGAGAGGATCTTGCCACTGCCGTTGCAGCACGGGCAGGTGGCCTGAAGCTTTTGGGCAAGGTTGGCTTCGGTGCGCTTGCGCGTCATCTCCACCAGACCCAGCCGAGTGATGTGCATAATCCGAGTGCGCATGCGGTCATGGGCGAAGGCTTCGCGGAGGACGGCAGAGACCTGCCTACGGTGCTTGGCATTGTCCATATCAATAAAGTCAATGACGATGATCCCGCCGATGCCCCGCAGCCGCAATTGCCGGCCTAGTTCTTCAGCTGCCTCGATGTTGGTCCGCAGGACAGTCTCCTCCAGGCTGCCAGTACCGGTGAACTTGCCGGTGTTGACATCTACCGCGGTCAACGCTTCGGTCTGATCAACGCTAATGAACCCGCCGTGGGGCAGCCAGACCTTGCGGCGTAGGGCTTTGGATATTTCCTGCTCGATGTCGAGATAGTCGAAAACAGGCTGCTCCTTCTTGTGAAGCTTGACGCAGTGGCGCAGTTGGGGAGCGACGCTGTCGAGCAGGTTTAGGACGCGGTCGTAGGTTGCCTTGTCATCCACGATGAACTCGTCAACCTCCGGCGAGAGCACATCGCGAACGACTTCGAAGACCAGGCTAAGGTCTTCGTGAAGCAGAGCCGGTGCCTTGCTTTGCTGGGCCTTGTTCTCGATCGAGCGCCAGAGCTTGGTCAGGAATCTGACGTCGCTTTCCAGGTCCTTGCGGTCAGCTCCCTCCGCCTGGGTCCGCACGATTATCCCGAAGCCCTCTGGACGTATCCGGGCCGCCATCTTGCGCAGGCGCGTTCGTTCGCCTTCACTGGCGATTCTCTTGGATACACCTACCCTGGTGCCGCCCTGGGACATTAGCACCAAGTAGCGGCCGGGCAGAGCTATCTGCCGGGTCGCCCGGGCGCCTTTGCTGGCCAGCGGACCTTTGGTCACCTGGACCATTATCTTCTGACCAGCCTTGAGTAGGTTCGAGATGGCGGGCCGGCGGTGGGCTCGGCCTGGCCTCCCGTTATACTCGTCGTCCGCCACAGCATCCGAGACGTGCAGGAATGCGTTCTTCTCGATCCCGCAGTCCACGAAGGCGGCATCCAATCCGGGCACTACGTCCGATACCTGGGCCAGGTAGATGTTTCCCACCACTCTCTCTTCTTCCGCCCGATCGTAAAGCAGTTCGGCCAGCTGGCCATCTTCTAGTATCGCTACTCGTGTCTGGCTTCGATCAACGTTGGCAACAATTTGGATCTTCATAGATGGTCAACTTCCAGTTCCGGGCGGCTATCGCCTAGTGCCCCGAGCAGTGACCCGACTTGGCCGCTGCCGGCCGCACCTTTGCGTGCGCCCAGGTAATAATGCTTCGCAACTCTAGTACAATCTACTTCTAATCACCTGCTGGATCGGCAGGCGATGGCACGCCATTCTCTCAGCGAGCACTTCCACTAGTTCCACTGGCTTAACCAGGTCATCCGGCCGCAGGCTCAGACTCATCTGTATGTGTGGAGTGCCGTCAGTCTTCAGGCTCAGTTCGTGTGTGCCTGGCCGGATGTTGATCTGCCGGGTGTGGCGCTTGGTCTCGCGCTCGACGGTGATGATCTCTGCTGCCGTAAAGCTGTCCACAGCCTGGCGAAGCTCGTTCAGGTCAACCTCGTCGGCAGCGATGACGAGCAGATAGTCAGCTCTGGCCAAGTCGGCGAAGGGCGAACGCTTCGTGCGCGGGAGGATCTGCACGCTGACCAGATCCAGGCCCCCAGGCAACTCCCGGCTCAGGTGTTTGGCTAGTTGCTGAGTCGGAGGGCGCTCCACCAGATCAATGGCGCAAAGCTCGCCTATTCCGGCCGTGCCGACTGGCAGCGGCTGGGCAAAGGTGATTTTCGCCCGGGGGTGAAAGCCCTCAGTGTATGCCACAGGCAACTGCGCCCGCCGCACGGCGCGGTCGAAAACCGTCGCCACATCCAAATGGCCCAGAAAGCGCAACCGGTGAGCCTTCCGGTACTCGATCCGTGCGTATATGCGCTGCTTTTCTGACGTCGAGTCGTTTCTCACTATTCTCTCAGATATTGACGGCAACGTACGAATCCTTGGTTGGGCATGGCTGCATTGTCTCGTCCAGCCCGCATTCATGACAGCCAGCCAGCCGACAGTCTGGGGTGGTCAGGCCCCGCTGGGCACAGGCATACTGGTGTTCGAGGAACCGACTGCATACGCCCAGGTCAATATGCTCCCACGGTAGCGCTGCGCCGACCGGCCACTCGCGGCCAGCCTCAACGGCCAGATCTTTGCCGGCGGCGGCAAAGGCCTGCTGCCAGCGCTCAAAGGAGAAGTTCTCACCCCAGGCCTCCAGCACCCCACCCGCGCGGTAGACCTGCTCGATCACCGGCGCCAGGCTACGATCCCCGCGACTGAATGCCGCTTCAACCAGCGCAGCCTGAGCATCGTGGCAGGAGAGTCTAATCTCTTTTCTCTTTAGACGCTGGCGCAGCAGATATTGTTTCGCAGCCAGTTCCGCTGGGCTCTTCATCCGGAGCCACTGGAAGGGTGTATGGGGCTTAGGGATTAGACATGCCGCACTGATATTGACCCGGAGATGGCGTCGTCGGCGCACTCGCTCTTCCCGCCCGATCTCGACCACTTTCTCCACCAGATCGGCGATGGCAACGATGTCTTCATCAGTCTCGGTCGGCAACCCGATAATAAAGTACAGCTTGATCGTTTCCCAGCCCGCCGCGAAGGCCACCCGGGTTGCATCTAGCAGATCCTGTTCGGTGACGTTCTTGTTGATCACGTCACGGAGTCTTTGCGAGCCGGCCTCCGGGGCCAATGTGATTCCGCTCTTGCGCACGGCCTGGACCTTGTGGGCCAGGTCAATGCTGAAGTTGTCAGTGCGCAGCGACGGCAACCCCACCGAAACGCGCAGATGCCCCAGGTCCTCGTGCAGGCCGTCAATAATTTCGATGATCTGGCTGTGGTCCGGGCAGTTCAAAGCAGCCAGCGCAATCTCATCGAAGCCAGTGTTGTGGATGATCTGCTGGGCGGCTTGCCGAAGCGTCTCTGCGCTCCGCTCGCGCGTCGGCCGGTAGAATGTCCCCGCCTGACAGAACCGGCAGCCCCGCGTGCAGCCCCGGCTGATCTCGATCTGCGCCCGGTCGTGCACTACCTCCGCCCACGGCACCACTGGCGCCTCGGGGATCGGCGCGTGCCCGAAGTCCCGCACGACGCGCCGGGCCACGGTGGTTGGGGCTTCCGGGGCGGCAGGCTTGACAATGAGCAAGCCCTCGGCAGATTCTTCGGCATCATACAACGAGGGCACGTACATGCCGGGAATCCGCGCCAGTTGGCGCAGCAGCTCGGTGCGGTTGGCTGAGGTGCGGGCGCCGCGCTCGGGGTGTGCCTGTTGCCACTGGCCGCAGATGTCCAGGATTTCGCCCACCGCCTCTTCGCCCTCGCCGATGAGGAAGGCGTCAAAAAAGGCGGCCAACGGCTCCGGGTTACAGGCGCACGGCCCGCCGCCAAGCACCAGTGGCTCCTCGGGCCGGCGCTGGTCGGAGCGGATCGTGACCCCCCCCAGCTCAAGCAGGGCCAGAACGGTCGTGTAGGTCAGCTCGTGCTGGAGGGTGATGCCGACGATGTCAAAATCGCACAACGCGCAGCCGGTCTCCAGGCCACCGAGTTTCAGGCCCCGCTGCCGCATAAGCTCAACGGCATCGAGCCGGGGGTAGTAGACCCGTTCGCAGGCGGCCTCGGGGCGGGAATTAATCACGTGGTAAAGAATCTGGGAGCCCAGGTGCGACATCCCCACCTCGTAGACGTCCGGATAGCACAAAGCGAACTGTATCCGGACCTCTGCGGGGTCCTTGACCACAGCATTAACCTCGCCGCCCAGGTACCGTGCCGGTCCCTGCACCTCTGCCAAAACTGTTTCAGATAACATTCTAACGCAACACTGAATCCTATATGTATCTAACCGCCGGACTGAGGCGCCGCGCCTCACTGGCGCTCCGGCATGTCGTCGTGCGTTCTCAATGCGCCCCAGCTAGCGCCCTCTGGGTCTCGGCGATGGCTTGGTGCTCCAAAGGCACTGCATTCTTGAGCGCAGCCGCTGTGCGCTGTTGAGGCCGTTCCGCACCAAGGCCGCCCAGCCCGCTCAGGGCTCCAGGTACACCCCTGCGAAGTCCTCTTTCGACACCCACTGGGCGCGCCCGTCGGCATAGCCCACGTTGAGGCCGTCACTATGACGGTAGGCTGCCGTCTCGCGGCCCCCGGATACTGCCGTCCCATCAAACAATATGCCTAGGTCATGTGGACGCACTGTTGTGAGCCTCAGTATGCCATCCCCGGCGCAAGCCTCACTCAGCGTATAGCTGAGCTGGATTTCGTTGCCGACAATGGAATTGTGGTGTTCCTTGCCGGCAGCCGCTATTGCCCTGACCCGGTGCCGCTGGTCACGCCGGTCGGCGGGACAGGGAAACAGACAGACGTGCCGGCCTGCCCCTAGGATGTCATCTGGCCAGGTGGCTGCTGGGGGAAAGCGACCTTCATGGTCCGCAGCGTACGTCAGGAGACTTAGGGCGATGCACTTCAGATTACCCGCGCATTGCGTCCGCATCCCTTTTCGCTTCGCCAGGTGGCCACGAAAAGCTGACAGCGCACCCGTACCCAGTATAGCCAGCACACAGACTACTAGCACCCAGTGCTTCCAATTCTTGCTCACTATCGATGCCTCCTCGCCCTCTTGCTTCGGCGGGAAGAACAACTGGCGGCGGCTCGCTAAGACCCATACGAGCAGAGCCAGCAGTCCCAGCCAACTTGCTCCCCAGGCAATAGGGCGCCCATGTGGCAACCACTGCACAAACATGGCCAAGCAGACCGCTGCGAAGACAGCCGTGCACCACCACCCCCATGGCCGCAACCGCACCAGGCCCAAGGCCCAGATGATCCCCCAAACCCCAACCCCCAAGTGGAAAAATGGGAGCTCCCAGGGGGATCCGAGACGCAGCATTGCGGCATAGTGCCCCCCAGAGATAAGCCCGACGGTCCACACCAGTAGTGCAAGACCCCGAAACAACAATCCGAGCCCGACCAGCCCGGCTACTGCGGCCACGAGATACACCGGCCAGACGGACGGCCTGGCCCTGCCCTCGTCAGTGTCTCCAAGCGTGTTCATCTGCCACCTCATCTGCGCTCCAAATGCGTCTTGTGTGGCTATTCAGACGCGGCCTGCGCATCTACCACAATGATGGCATATTGCTGGCAATATTGTCAATCGTCCGGGCGATCTGGCTGAGCTTATCCTCGCCGGTCAGGGTCAGCGACATCCGGATGAAGCCCTCGCCGGTAGCGCCATACGCTGTCCCAGGCGTGACCAGTACGCCGCACTGCTCAAGCAGCGCCTGGGCGAACTCGGCGCTGGAGTCGAAGCTCGGCGGCACCAGCGCCCAGACGTAAAACGTTCCCTGGGGCTTCTCCAGGCTCCAGCCCAGGGAGTTCAGGCCGTCCACCAGCGCGTCACGGCGCCGCTGGTATTCGCCACGCATCTCGGGCACATGGGTATCGAAATTCGCCAGAGCCACAATTCCGGCCCGCTGGATGGCCATAAAGGTACCCGAGTCAACGTTGCTCTTGACCTCGGACAGCGCGTCAATATACGGGCTGCCACCCCAGGCCCAGCCCACCCGCCAGCCGGTCATATTGAACGTCTTGGAGAACGAGTGCATCTCGATGGCGACATCCTTGGCTCCAGGCACCTGCAAGATGCTGGGGGCCTCGTAGCCGTCGAAGGTGACTTCGGCGTAGGCGGCGTCCTGGACAATGAGCAATTCGTTTCTCCGGGCGAACTCGACCAGCTTCTCAAAGAACTCCAAGCTGGCCACCGCGCCGGTGGGGTTGTTGGGGTAGTTGACGAAGATCAACTTGGCCCGGTGCACAGCGCTACTAGGAATGGCCCCCAGGTCGGGTAGGAAGTCGTTCTCTGGCAATAGCGGCATGGGGAAGAGCGCACCCTCGCACCAGGTGGTCTGTACTCCGTAGACCGGGTAGGCGGGCTCGGGGATTAGTACCACGTCCGAAGGGTCAATGTACGCCCAGATGATGTGCGCCAGCGCCTCCTTGGCGCCGATGCAGCTCTGGATCTCGCTGTCCGGGTCAATCTGTATCCCGTATCGCGCCGCCGCAAAATCGCTGATCGCCTGTTTGTACTCAGCAATGCCGTAGCCACTCTCATCATACTGGTGGGTAGTCGGGTCCTGAGCGGCGTCGTGGAGCGCCTCGATAACGAAATCGGGCGTGGGCATATCGGGATCGCCGATGCCAAAGTCTATTATCCTCCGCCCCTCCGCCAGCATCCGTGCTTTGACTTGAGCAATTTCGCGAAAGGGATAGGGAGGGATGCGCTGCAATCGCTGGGCCAGTTCCATTAACGAGAATCTCCTGCTGATAGACTATTTCTGGGCTGGTGCGAGCACCTGGTCGTTAACCCGGCCGGAGAAGACTTCAGTGGCCGGGCCGGTCATAAACACGTGCTCGTCCTCGTGCCACTCGATCTGCAGTTCACCCCCGAGTAGCTCGGCCTGCACCTGGCGTTCGGTGCGATCGGTCAGTACGGCGGCCACCACGGCAGCGCAAGCGCCGGTGCCGCAGGCCAGAGTCTCACCGGAGCCGCGCTCCCACACGCGCATTTTGAGCCGCTGGCGGTCCACGACGCTGACGAACTCGACGTTGGTTCGCTCGGGAAACAGCTCGTGATTCTCGATCTGCGGCCCGAGGCCGGTCACGTTGAAGCTGGCAACATCATCCACAAATATGACGCAGTGGGGATTGCCCATCGAGACACAGGTGATGTCAAAGGTCTGCCCGCCCACCTCGAGCGGCTGCTCGATGACCGGCTCACCGGTTGGCTCACCCAGCATCGGGATCTCTCGGCGCACCAGTCGCGGGCTGTTCATGTCTACTGTCGCCGCGGTTGCTACCCCCTCTTGAACCGTCAAAGCTACTCGGAGAGTACCTGCGCCCGTTTCGACGCTGACCGTAGTCTGGTCGGTCATACCGCGATCGTAGGCGTACTTGACTAGACCGCGGATGCCGTTGCCACACATCTCTGCCTCGCTGCCGTCGGCATTGAACACCTGCATTCTGAAGCCGGCCTTCTCCGAGGGCATTATCAGGATTATACCGTCGCCGCCTACTCCGAAATGGCGGTCGGACAATCTCCGAGCCAGCTCCGCCAGGTCATACCCAGCCAGGTCTTGGTCGAAAGTATTCAGGTAGATGTAATCATTGCCCAATCCGTGGAGTTTGGCGAACTCTAGCACTGCTCGTCTCCTGTTGCGTTGCTTGTGGCTGACTCCTGCCGGTGCCCATCAATAATGGCCACTGCGCTCTTGTAGATTAGTACTTCGGTATCCTTGAGTTGCAGTGTGAAGGTGAACTGGTCAAAGCCGGTAACCACTCCCCGGATCTCTTTCCCGTTGGACAGCATGACCCTGGCCGGTTGCTTGCTCCTGCGCAGGTCGTTTAGGTAGGTGTCTTGGATATTGATCTTTTCTTCGCCCACAGTTGCTCCCCTGAGTCCTGTACCCGGGCGCGTCAACCGGATTTCAGCCTGCGCCTCCGGCCAGGCCGCCCCCCGCCTCTATAAGCTGCTTCACCGCCTGCTCCTGCTCATCGGGGGTGGACCAGTATAACCATTCGCCGGCCATCCGGTTGCGAAACCAGGTTATCTGGCGCTTGGCGAATTGCCGGCTGTCGCGCTTGATTTCGTGCAATGTTGTGGCCAACTCGCCGCCCTGTTCCAGGTGCAGAAGTAGGTGGCGATAGCCGATGGCTTGCATTGACTGCATTTCGCTGTGGTAGCCAGCGGCGCGCAGTCGCTGCACCTCGGCCAGCCACCCTCCAGCCAGCATCTGGTCAACCCGCTGCTCGATTCGCTGGTGCAACAGTGGTCGCGGGCAGCAGAGCACAAACGAGATGCTATTATACTTGAGCGGGGGACAGTCGTCAACGCGCTGCTGGCCGGAGAGCGGCTGGCCAGTCAACTCATGGACCTCAAGCCCGCGGACGATTCGGCGCAAATCGCTACTTTCGATGCGCGCCGCGGCCGCCGGGTCAAGCTCGGTCAGGCGTTGGTGCATAGCTGGCGCGCCGATGTCGGCTGCCTCTCGTGTCAGGCGCTCACGCACCTGCTTGTCCGCCGGTCCCGGGGGAAAGTCGAAGTGCTCGAGGAGCGCTTGGACATACAGCCCGGTGCCTCCGCACAGAATCGGCAGGAGGTGGCGCTGGTGGATCTCCCAGATGGCCTGCCGGGCATCGCGCTGGAAACAGGCAACATTATACTCCTGGTCAGGGTTGACGATGTCAATCAGATGAAAGGCCGCCTGCCCCTGTTGTTCCGGGGTAGGCTTGGCAGTGCCGATGTCCATGCCGCGGTAGATCTGCATCGAGTCGGCGGAGACTATCTCCCCGCCCACCGCCTGCGCAACCTGGATTGCTGCGTTGGTCTTGCCTGTCGCAGTGGGTCCAGCGATGACGAGCAGCGGAATTGGGAGTTGCTGAAGAATCATAATCTGCTCGGCCGTTTAACCCCGCCGGAATTTGCGGGTGATTTGGCCGGCCTCCATCGTTACTATTACGGGATCACCGTGCGGGCAGACCGCCGGCGTCTGCGCTTGGAGCAGATCGGCTATCAGTTGCTGCATTTCCTCCGCGCTCAGTCGCTGCCCCGCCTTCACCGCGGCGTGACAGGCTACGGTCGCCAGCATTGCCTCCCGGCGGCTGGCCATCTCGCCGCTCGTCTCCCAGCGCGCCAACTCTGCGATTATGCCCTGCACCACCCCCTGTGGGCTGGCCTGCGTCAACTGGGCGGGCACCGAGCGCAGAATATAACTGCTGCCGCCGAACGCTTCCAGCTCGAAGCCCGCCTCGCGGAGCAGTTCCCCATAATTTTCAACGGCTGCGGCTTCCTCGGGGGCCAGTTCCAGAGTAGTCGGCACGGCGAGGAGCTGACGGGCCAGGCGGCGTGGCTGGCTCGCGAGGCGGTCGAATATCACCCGCTCGGCCGCCCGATGCTGGTCCACGAGCAGCAGGTCCTGGCCGTACTGGACGATCAGGTAGGTAGCGTTGAGCTGACCGAGCACGTTGACCTCGCCCACCGTCAGGGACGGGATCGAGTCGTCAACGCTTGGTGGCGGGATTGGCTCGGCCAGGTCGGCAGGCGTAGCGTGTATCTCCAGGCCCTCGTCGCGGTTGTCTATCTGGTCGAAGAAGGGATTCACTCGCAGGCGTTTGACCTGACCGGCATGATCGAACCCTGGCGGCGCGAACCGGCCGGCCGGTAGGTCAGTGCCGCGTTGAGCAGCAGGCAGGCTGAGCGAGCGATGGCCGGCGTCAGCCAACGCCGCCTCCACGGCCTGCTGGAGTAGGCTGTGAACCTCGCCACTGTTGTTGAAGCGCACCTCAATCTTGGTGGGGTGGACGTTGGGGTCCACGCGGAGCGGATCCAGGTCCAGGAATACGACAGATACAGGCTGCTTGCCGGCGGGCAGCAGCATGCCAAAGGCTTCGCTTAGCGCATGGCTGAGCATCCGCGACCGCACGAAGCGGCGGTTGACGAAGAAGAGCTGGTGGCGGCGGGTCGCGCGGGTTATCCGGGGAGCGGCAACAAAGCCGTGGATATCCAGCCCCTCGGCCTCAAGGCTCACGGCCAGCAAGTGCCTGGCCGTGTCGCTGCCGTAGACTACCGCCAGCGTCGAGCGCAGGTCACCGGCGCCGGGTGTGCTCAACAGCACCGTATCGTTGTGCGTGACTTGGCAGGCGACCTCGGAGTGGGCCAGAGCCAGGCGGGAGACCCAGTCTAGACAGTGACCACGCTCGGTGGCTGTGGTGCCCAGGAATTTGCGGCGGGCCGGCGTATTGTAGAAGAGGTTGGCGACCTGGACGGTGGTCCCTGGCGCGCAGCCGACGCCCCGTAGGTCCGTGATCTCGCCGCCGGCTATTAACAGCGCAGTGCCTTCGGCATCATTGTGGCGTCGGGTGGTGATCTTCAACTGGGAGACGGCACCGATGCTGGGAAGAGCCTCGCCGCGAAAACCCATCGTGGTTATGGCGTCGAGGTCGTGCTCTTCGGCGATCTTGGAGGTGGCGAAGCGCTGGACAGCCAGGACCACGTCTTCCTGGGACATCCCCGCGCCATCGTCACGCACCTCAATGAGCTTCCTGCCCCCGTCGTGCAGGATGACCTCGATGCGGCTGGCGCCTGCATCGAGGCTGTTCTCGACCAGCTCCTTGACCACGGAGGCCGGCCGCTCGACCACCTCGCCGGCGGCAATGCGGTTGGCCAGGTTTTCGGGCAATACTCGGATCTCAGCCATATCTGGTTGATGCAGCCGCTATCGGCGGCTAAGCTCCGGCGGCCACGATATACTCGCGCAGCTTCGCCGCATCGTGGGGCAGAACTTCTTCCAGCGCGAGGCCGCTGATCCACTCCCCGGACAGCGCGCCCTGATAATCAATGCTGGCCAGTAGCCTGATGGCCTCGTCGTGGGCGATCATCCCCTCACCCATAAGGACCAACTCGATCTGGTCGGGGTCATCCTCGGGCCAGACGCCGTCGTGGATGTGCGTGTGCTTGATGTGGCCTCTGACATGCTCGAAGGCCTCTGTCACCGTTTCACCTGCCCGGATGCAATGCATCATGTCCCAATTGATGCAGATGTTGGGGTGATTCACTTGGGCAACAACGTATCCGGCGTCGGCACCTCGCCAGAACGCGTCGTGCGTTTCCAGGCAGACATACACATCGTGATCTTGGGCCCAGTCGGCTACCGTCGCTAGGCATTCGGCTACGTACTTCTTGGAATCGGCAAAGTCCACCCCCTCGGGAGTGGGGCCACCAAAGACGCGTACCGTCGGCGCGCCGCAGTCGCCGGCCAGCTCGATGTGCTGCCTGGTGACCTCGATCATCTGCTGGCGGTCCCGCTGCTCGGGGAGGTTGTAGCGGCACGATGTCGCGATACAGGACATCTTGATGCCGGCGTCGGCAAACTGCGCTTGGATGCGCGCGCGTATCTTCTTGGTAGTACTCACTTCGACTCCGTGCTTATGTTCGGCCTGCGCCCGCGGTTCGATGCCATCGTAGCCGTAGCGAATGGCTGTGGCCAGGATTTTGTCCAGTTCATAGTCCGGGCAGCTAAAGGTCATAAAACAAAGGTCCATCTCTTAGCCTCCTTCAAGGTTTGCTACTGAGCGGGACAGGTATTCACTATCGCTTAGGCAGTAGCGCAGCGGCAACTGTGCCCCTCGTGTTTCGCTGAGGCCGATGCGCGTGGTCGTCACCATTGGTCGGACCTGCGTCGGCTTGTCACTAACATAGAGCGGCGAAGCCGTGATGTCGCCGCAGTTGTGCCGCAGGTCAATACCCATCGCCTGGGTCAGCTTCGCTGGGCCGGTGGTCAATTCCTTTGTACCCTTCTTCCTGCGCCGTCTTTGCATCAATGCTATGCCCTGGACCGGTTCAAGCGCGCGGATGAGCACGGCCTCCCCGACGCCTGCAGGCTGGGTCACGATATTCAGGCAGTGGTGCATACCGTAGATCAGGTATACGTAGACTGTGCCGGGCGGGCCGAACATCGGGGCATTGCGCTCAGTACGGCCGCGGGCAGCGTGGCAGCCCGGATCGCCTTGAAGATAGGCCTCAGCTTCGACGATGACGCCGGCGGTGCCCCCCGCAGGATGCTCGTGAACCAGTATTCGCCCGAGCAGTTCCTGTGCCACGCGGGCGGTATCTCGGTCGTAGAAGTCGTGGGGCAAGGGAACGCCGAAGTCGGTCCCGCCAGTCAAATTCCTGATCAGATCGTCCGGGTTCATCACCTTAGTCAAGCCTGGCCCATTGTACCGGGATTCCCCATTTGGCTTATTGTTGTTGGTATATGCCTGGAACCTGTCATGCATTCCTTCTTGTGCTATCAATGTATCGGGAAAAACCAGCGCTTTGCCCGGGCTTCGGGCCGCGAATCAGCCAACTCTGACGGCTTTGGGGCAGTTAGCAAGCACAATGCCCCCTGAGGACAAGCAAAACCGGGGATCATTGGTGGTCTTACGTCACATAGAGCCGATCTGTCGCGAGGTAGGGGAGATGTAGCGGAGATACCCTTACCCGGCAGCGTCACTCCGGCTCACGTTCGCCTCTGGGTCCCGTGCCGGAGACGGCACCGCGCTGCTTCATGAAACGAATCCCGTCGCCGAGGGGACGCATCATGTCCAGTGGCGTGTGCCCCGACGGGTCACGCGCGTTGATGTCGGCTCCGTGGCGCAGCAGGACCGTGATCATCCGCCCGACGGTGTTGGGGGCATTGTAGTAGTTCTTTGCACCGATGTACAGCGGTGTCCAGCCGCGCTCGTTCTTCACATTGGGGTCGCCGCCGTGGGCGAGCAGCAGGTCGAGTATCTCAGCTTGCCACCTGCTATGGGCGTAGAAGGCCTCATGGAGCGGGGTCTCGCCGTACGCATTGATCCTATTTGGATCGGCGCCATGCTCGAGGAGCAGATGGACTGTCCCAAGCCGGCCGTGGCTGACTGCCGCTGTTAGGGGGGGAGAGTTATGGCCGACCTCCCAGTCACCCCCCGTGAGGAGTGTTCGCCCAGGGGCGTTTGGGTCGGCCCCGCGCGCAAGCAGCCTTCGCACTTCATCAACATCGCCGACGCCAGCCGCCTTGCAGAGGTCGACGCCTCGATTCCATCTGGCGCACTGGAAACCGCCTATCACCCACAGTGCGATGACTGCCAGAAGGACGATCTTCCTTCCACGCTCGAGGCCACTTCATTGGGCACCACCCCCTCCGTCAAGCCTGAATTACCCATATCAAATGGGCTTGGTCCATACATGAGTTGAAAACCGCCCATCTGGTCTGGTTCTTCGCCGTTGGAGCTCCAAATACCTTCTTTTCGCGTCGGGCAAGTTTCATCAAACTGTCTTCTTCGGTACTCGTGGCGCTCTGGACGCATCTCCTGGGTTGGCGCCTGCCTCCTGTCTCCTGCGGGCATGACTCTGCCCAAGGAGGAATCACTACGTCGGGAGGCGAATGTTATCCGGGATCACAAACTAATGACGTCAGTAAGCTAACATTGATAGGGGTGCGACTATGATTAAGGCTGGTTTTGCGCAGAAGGCAGTGACTCCTGAGCCGGGTATTTCGCTGGGGGGATACTTCCACGACCGCGTCTCGAATAAAGTACGGGACGATCTATACGTCAAAGCAGCAGTTATCGAGGCTGGCGGCAGCCGCGTGGCGATCGTTGCGTGCGACCTGCTGTGGATGGACAAGGAGATAGTGGACAGCGCCCGGGTTGCTATTCACGAGAATCTGGGTATACCACCGGAGGCGGTGATGATCTCGGCGACTCACACCCACACCGGTCCCGAGGTGGCTGACGGAGAGATGGTGCCGATTGATCCCGAGTGGGTCGCTACTTTGGCCCCAGCAATAATTGGTGCCGTCGAGGAGGCCGCCGGCCAGATGTTCGAGGCCCAGTTGCGCCCGAATATTGGTTGGGAGGACGAGTCGTCCTTCAACCGGCTGTTGCGGATGCGTGACGGGACGGAGCGCTTTTGCTGGGCGGGAGATCCCGCGCAAGTTGCCGATGTGGCGGGGCCGATTGACCCCGAGGTAGCTATTCTGGGCGTCTATGATCGGGAGGACAATCTCCGCGGGCTGCTCGTCAATTTTGCCCTGCATGTGGATGTAATTGGCGGTGGGAGTGCTGATTTCATATCGGCGGATTGGCCGGGTGAACTGGCCCGAACCGTGGCTGCCGTCTACGGTGAGGACGTCGTCACCGTCTTCCTCCAGGGTGCCTGCGGCGACATCAATCACTGCGCCCACCACCACACAGAGCTGCCGACGGGAGGTGCGCCGAAGGCCATCCAACTGGGCCGGACAATTGGTGCCGCGGCAATCAATGCCGTCGAGAAGGCCGAGCCTACGCACGACGAGACCCTGCACGGGATGATCGAAGTCCTGCAAATACCATACTATGTCGTGGAAGACAAGCTGCGCGAGGAGGTTGCGCAGCTCAAGGAGCGCGGCCCGGAGGGCGACTTTGAGCGCTTCCTTATCGAGCGGGTGGGAAGCTGGCCGTATGACGGTAAGAACGCCGACGTGCCCGTCCAGGTGCTGCGAATCGGGCCGTTGGCAGTGGTCGGTCTATCCGGCGAGATCTTTGTCCGCTGGGGTTTGACTATCAAGGCATGGTCGCCGGCCGTCTATACAATGGTTGTCGAGCTGGCTAATGACTCGTTTGGCTATGTGCCGACCATCGAGCAGGCCGAACGCGGCGGGTACGGTGCCAAGCCAATTCTGTCTCGCCGGCTCCACGCCAGCGCCGGGCGGGTAATGTCTGATGCCGCCTTCGTGATGCTCAACCGCCTTTGGGGGCCGGACGAGGTGCCATGCACCGACGTCTCCACCCGCCTTGAGGCCGCAATGAAACCGTATCGTTCCTGAAATCGCAGCGTTGTTCTATTCGTCTCTGCTGTACCAGCGACATCACGGAAAGGTGCTGACTGCTGAAAATGTCCAGACCGCGCATAGTTACTGTGGTGTGCCATGGAGACTCACTGACCAGAAGCCAGCGGAGTGTGCCGCAGAAGCAACTGGTCCACTTGCTGGAAGACAAGCTCCGGAGCAAGCTCGGTGATGGCTGGCGTGTCAATTGTGTGAATTGTGGTGTGGGCGGGCAGCCAGCGCGAGACGGCTTGGCGCGCTTCGAACGCGATGTCCTGGCATATGACCCTGATATCGTGCTGCTCGAGTTCGGTGGTAACGACGCGAACACGAGCAACCCGGAAGAATTTGAAGGGTGCCTGCGCAGACTGATCGAGCGAACGCGCGACGAGTCGGGCGCACTACCGTTGCTCTGGTTCATGCCTCGGCTTATTGACGGGCTTCACCACTCCGGCAAGGACCCCGAACGAGTTGCATACGGCGGCTCGGAGAAGTACGTTGACGACCTGTTCCACGACCCGGCCCGGCGGCTGGCGGAGGAGCTGAGAGTGGCGGTCTGCGACTCGTTCCGCATCTACCACGAAGAGATGACTGAGGACCCAGGTATGGATGAGCGGCTGATCCGTGCGGATGGCATTCACCTGACCCCCGAGGGCAATGAGTGGGTTGCTGAAAAGATAGCTGATGCTCTCGAGCCGGTCATTCGCGCGTTGCCTGACGCCGAGCCGGAGTCGTTAGTGTATGGCCCGCTGCCTGAGTATAGTGAACCGATGTTTGCTTATCGGGGCATATTCATGGAAGACAAGTGGGGCCCGGACCTGATGGAACTTCGGGACTGGCAGGATATCGTGGACTGGATGGCTGACCACGGTATGAACGTGCTGACAGTCGGCTTGTATGGCTGCTGGTGCGTGCAGTATGACGACCAGATTACGGAGTTTCTCATGGTGCCGGTGCCGGGACATCCGGAAATCAAGAGCGAGAAGACCATCCGCTGGTACTCGGCGCGGGATGACGAGTGGAAAAGCCTGACCTACCTGCCGCCGATGTTCGAGCAGGACTTCCTGGGTGAGCTGGTGGCCTACGGGCAAGAGCGGGGTGTGGAGGTCTTCCCCTTGTTTAATTCACTGGGACATAACACGCTTATTCCTCGGCATATCCCCGAGATTTCCTCGCTGGATGAAGCCGGCAATCCGACTGGCTACGGCTATTGCCTGAGCAATCCAGAGACGCTGACGACAGTAGGCGGCTGGTACCAGCAGATATGGAAGAAGTACTTCGCTCCGCACGGTGTCCGGCACTTTCACCTGGGCCTGGACGAGGTGTACTCGTCTGTCGGGTGCGATCCCGCCGACTGGTACCGGCAGCTCGACCCGTGGTGCCAGTGCGATCAATGTCGCCAGAAGCCTGACGAGGAGCTATTCATTGACTACGTTGTCGGCCTGGCGAAGATGCTACGTGAGGCGGGCGTCGAGCGAGTCGTGCTGTGGAACGACCAGATGACGCGCCATATGAGCTTTATTGATAAGTTCACCGAGCGCGTTGAGCAGGAAGGCCTGGAAGATCATGTGGTAGTTGAATTCTGGTGGTACTCGCCGGACGGAATCCACGAAAGCGTCCATCCCCGTCTTGCGGAGGGGCTGCCCACGTGGGTTATGCCGATCGCCTCCTACTTCAACTGGAGCCGCTACGGGTCGAATCTGGACAATATTGGGCTGATGACCAGACTGGGCGAGGCCGAGGGTGCCGAGGGTCTCCATGCCTACTCGGTATGGGACTGGGCGCAGGAGCCGGAGTTCACGCTGCTGGCCGAGTGCGGTTGGCATGGCCCCAGAGCTGTAGATGACTTCCTGTCACGGTATTGCGCAGAGCGATTCGGCGAGGATGGCCCAGCGGTGAAGACGGCAATCAATTTGCTGCGTGAGGCCGCCGCCAATCCCAGTCTGGCGCTGACCAATTACTACCGCTACACCTACCTGAAGCCCGACAAGCCCTATCCTCGCCCCTACCCCGAGTCGGCGCTTGAAGAGCTCGTCGCGCAAGTCTCTGGTGACGGCGAACCTCGTGACTTGCCTGCCGACTTTCGGCGGGTGCGGTCTTTGTGCCGAACGGCGCGCTGGCACCTGGAGACGGTCGCGGATCAATCTGACCGGGTAGTCCGGAGCCTGGTTGCGGAGCTCTGGCGCTGTCAGGCCCTCGCTGAGAGCTTCGACATGCTCCTCCAAGCGGACAATCTGGAGAAAGCCTTCCTCACCGATCCCGACTGCTACCGCTATGCCGAGCAGGTCGTGCCCGGCTTCCGACAGTACGCCCGCGAATTGATTCTCCAGGCAATGGGCGAGATCGAACGGCGCGAGCCGCCCTATATGGTGCCATCGGTCCTGCGCGACCTGAGCGTGCTGCTGGCCAGCTTGGAGTAAGAGGCGAGATGCCACCGGATTATCCCACCGAACACTCGCTGCCGTCAGCGTCCTGCCGGTAGTACTTGGCCAAGCTATGGGAGAGATCCAATTGACCTCACCGCGGGAAAAGGATCGACAAGTCATCCGCCGGCTGGCAGAGCAGGTGATGAAGCTGGCCACCAGTGACGAATACGAACGGCGGCGGCAGCGCTGGCGGGATGTAAACGCCCTGCGCAAGCCCGACCGTGCGCCAGTCTGGTGCCGGCCTGCCGGTGCGTGGCGGGAGATTATATCCGAAGACAGCCTCCAGTGCCGGGACCCGTTGTGCCGCAGTGTGGAGAGACGCTTTTGCATGGACCTGTTCAAGGACGATGTCGGCGACGATCACATCTTCCCGCCCTACTGGCCTGTAGCTGCCGTTTTCGATTGCGACTCGGAGTTCACCTGGGGTGTGGAGACCTATGTCAGCGAGGCAACCACCGAAGACGGCGGCTTCCGCTATACGCACGCCATCGAGAGCGACGAGGACTTCGACAAGGTTACCGCGCCGACGTATACCTACAATCCCCGGGCTACTGATGATGCGCTGAGCAGGATGCACGATCTACTGGGCGATACTATGCCGGTCAAGCTCACCTGTCGGCCGCCCCTGGGGGCTGGCCACAGCATTTGGCTGGAGAACCTCCGCTCGATGGACAAGTTCCTGCTCGACATGGCCCTGCAACCTGAACGTATCCACCAGCTCATGGCTAAGTTTACCGAGGCCAGTCTGCGAGCAATTCGCGCCGCCGAAGATTCCGGGATGATAGCCACTGACAATGATCGTGGTATGTTTTGCAGTGACCCGATTGGCGAGCCCGATGCCTCTGGCAAGCTCCATGTCTATAACCTGTGGGGCCGCGCTGCTAGCCAGGAATTCCAGAGCGTGTCCCCTGCGATGACCGAGGAGTTCTTGCTCAAATGAGACCGTTGAGAAAGCCTTCGATGATTGCCAGCAGACGGTTTCGTCGCAGAAACGGAGTTAAGAGACTTAGGATTTCAGCTTCAGATTAGTTCAGATGTCGCGTCCTTATCTGCTGCTGACCACCTATCAGGG
>JAUVXR010000060.1 GCA_030603495.1 bacterium | reverse complement strand
GTCATAGTGCGGTAAGCTTCGAGCACGAAGAGCAGCGGTTCTCGCCGGTAGCCGAAATCTACTCACATCACGGTCAGAGCGAGATGTACGACCCGCACCACGAGATAGCCTACGAGGTTAGCCGCTGGCACGATCCGGGCCAACGGGTCAACTGGTCGATACCGGGACCCTACTACTTGCAGGACGCCTGGGCAATGAGTTTGCGGCTGGGGTATACGCATCCTCCGATGACCACAACGGGATGGGCGGGCGCAGTCATCAGGGCATCGCCGCAGTCTTTGCACCTGAACTGACCCGCGAAGCGCTCTTCCAGAGCTTCCAGCAGCGGGTGTGCTACGCCACCACCGGGTAGCGAATCCTGCTGGAATTCAGCATCAATGGCGCGTAGATGGGGCAGGCGATCACCGCAGCGCCGGGAGATGAGCTGAACATTCAGATGGCCGCCCATGGCACCCATGACCTCAGCCAGGTTGAGTTGCTGAGACTCGACTTGGGAAGCGGTCAATACACAACAGCCGTTGACTGGCGACCTCAGCAGCTTGGCCAGTTAGACTGGGAAATGGACTTCACCGAGGCATTCACTGAGCCAGTGATGTATTACCTGCGCGTCACCCAGCATCGGCTCATCAACCACCGACTGGTAATGGCCTGGTCATCGCCGATCTGGGTCACAGCAGTCTGAACCGCTATGCTGGACTCAGAGAACAGTCCATGCCCCAACAAGACAGAGATAGGACTATCCTTCTGGATTTGCGGACTCCTTACAAGTGTACCGTCGCCTGATCCAAACGGGGATGAGGAATCTGATTCGTGGCAGTCGTGTAGGATTTCATCAAGTCAGGCCGGGCTGCCTCGCTGACCAGCTTGTCGGTCAGTGGTTTGCACACATATTGGGCATAGACTATCTGGCCGAGTCGGAACACATTCGCAAAACGCTCTGCGTGATCCTGCGTTACAACTACAAACGCAGCCTCCGTGAGCATAGCAATGTGGCATGCATTTATGCCCGGGGCGATGAGGCCGGCCTAATCATCTGTACCTGGCCATATAGCGACCGTCCTGAGTTGCCCTTCTCGTATCTTAGTGAGGTGTTTAGCCCACTCTATGCACAAACTGAGGGCGGAGGGAAGTATGGCGGGACAATGGTGGTTTTGTGGCCGTTGTTTGGTGCAGATGGGATGTCCGGGGGAGCAGACGGCAAGCGGAACGGATCAGTCTTAGCCTGTAGGTGAGTAGCATCAATAATGCGCAGGTGGGACAAGCTCGTCGTAGATCATGTCGAAGAAGCTGCTTTGCGGGCTGTGTTGACCTTGCATAACTGCGATTACTCCCGTGAATAGTTATGCTCGCACTACTTATCCCAATTCTATTACACACTCATCTTGACATCAATCCCCCCCCCTCGCTACAATATAAGATGATTCTTGCACCAGTCTCATTAGACAAATACTTAGCTATGCGCAAGCATACCAGGAGTGAGGCCACAATGATCGGCCAGGAGGACGAAAACCTGGGGATTTGTGTCGTCGGCGCCGGAGACATCGGAACGATATATCTCAACGCATGGCAGGGGGCAGACGCCGCAAGAGTCGTATCTGTCTCTGACATCAACGAGGACCGGGCCAGGGCGGGGGTCGAAGAGCATGAAGGAGCGTCCTGGCACACTGACTACCGTGAGGCGGTAGCTGCCGAGGGTGTTGACATCGTCAACGTGTGCACTCCGACCATGCTCCACCCCGAGGTCACCATCCACGCGGCAGAGCATGGGAAACACGTTCTATGTGTGAAGCCGATTGCGCTCAGGTTGGACGATGCCGACCAGATGATTAAGGTCGCCGAAGAGAGCGGCGTGCAGTTTAGCGTGGGCTTCATGAGACGCTATACCCCGGCGACGGCGATTGTACACGAGTGGGTGACAGCCGGCTCACTGGGCAGACCGGTCTTCTACAGCGTTAATGCGTCCGGGTGCATCCGGCCGAAGATCCTCATGCATGATGTGGACGCCAACGGCGGCCCGGTCATCGACATGTGCTGCCACTGGTTCGACATCGCTCGAGTGTACTTCGACAGCGAGCCGGTGCGCGTGATGGCACAGGGTATGACCTTTGCCACGGGCCGGCCGGAGCTGGAGTCCATCGGTGAGAAGGCCGTAGACACCGCCGCGATCATTGTGATGTTCGAATCCGGAGACGTTCTATCCATAGACATCTCGTGGGGACTACCGCCGAATCAGGAATCGTCCCACACTGAGCAGATCTGGGGACCGCGAGGCCAGGTGCGGGACCTGGGCTTCGACTCCTCGCGGACCGTTGTGTGCACGGAGCTGGCTCGCGAGACCATTGAGGTCGAGCAGAGCCCGACCTTCCAGGACTCGACTGACTTGCTGGTGGAGGATTTCTTGCGGGCAGTTCAAGGCGAAGCCGAACTTGCGGTCACCGGCGGAGACGGGCGGATAGCCCTGGAAGTATCGCTGGCGGCCCTCCGCTCCATCAAGACCGGTGAGTTCGTGGAGCTGAATTCACGATCTGGCGACCAAAGAACCACACGCACTGAAGACAAGGCAACATCAACCAAGGAGGACACGGAACCATGCCACAGATGCAGTTAGGATGCCAGACCATTACGTGGGGGCAGGACAGGGCCGATAAGCAGGAGCAGATCGTGGCGGCGGTCGCGGATGCCGGCTACCAGGCTATCGAGTACGGCTCTCGCTTTCTAGACCTCGATGCACCGGAGCAATTCGCGGAGATCCTCGAACGGCACGATATCCCACTGATCGCGTTGCATACTGGGTGGCGCCCCGGCGATTCGACGCTCCAAAGCACCCTGGAGGACCTCGACAGGCTCATCGCCTTCGCGGAGGTCAACCGCACACCGTTCATTACGGCTAGCGGGCCCAACGGCGTGCCAACCCTGGCGGCCAATATTGATCAGCTCAACACAATGGGTGAGCGGTGCGCGGAGCAGGACATCACCTTCTGCTACCACAATCACTACTGGGAGATCCAGGACGATGCCCGAGGGCTTCGGGCAGTCGAGGAAGGCACGGACCCTGAGGTCGTGTCGTTCTGTCCGGACATCGCCTGGATTCGCAAGGTCACGTCAGACGTGACCGGCACTCTGCGGATAATCGAGCCGCGCGTTCGGCTCGTCCACTTCAAGGATTATCTGTCGGACGACATCAGCATCGTCGACGATGAGACAGAGTTTGGCAAGGGCATTCTGGACTTTGAAGAGGCATTCGACTACCTCAAGATGCTGCCAGTTGGCACGCTTTGGGTAATAGCCGAGCAGTGGTGCTCCACAGAGGGCTTAGAGCCGGAGGAGTCGATCCGATACAACCGCGAGTTCCTGCAGCGATTCGTCGAGTGATTTACGATCTGGGGAGACTGGTTTCCATATTATGGCCGGCGGACTTGCTGGTAAAGGAGTGGTGTACTGGTATCATTGGTAGTGGATGGACTATTACTCTGTGGAACGGTGATACGGGCAATGCAAGGCGAACATAACTGGCGCGGTGCTTTCCACGGTGGGGATTGCCGCCTCACTCAATCCCATTGCCGTCTGCCTCACCTCTTTAGCCCAGTGTATTAAATGAGGTGAGGAGGGGTTCTGGTACACTGGAAAAAGGCTTTGACTGCTAAGACTGTCCTGGGGATGTGCTGGGCGAGGCACTATGCCAAAGTGGGCTCACAGAGGCGCTTTTCGATGGTCCTTGCTACGGGATCTGCGGAGTGCAGGCGTGCCGCATTGCCCCGGTAGGCGCGGAAATCGAGCTCGAAGGTGGATTGAAGACGGTAGGTGCCCCCACGGATAGAGACGGTGATCCCTCGGTCAGGGAGTCCTTGCTCACGTTTCCAGGCACGCACGGCGTCGCGAGCGCGGGTGAGGGTGGCGAAGGGGCGGTATGATAGCCTCACCGCAGCGGAACTTGCCCGGACTGACGCGCAACCCAGATAGATCCTTTGTGGCAAAAACGGCAAAGCTGACCGGCTCGTACTGACCGCGACAGGCGAAGGTACTCAGC
>JAUVXR010000029.1 GCA_030603495.1 bacterium | reverse complement strand
CGAGTTCGCTATGGCGCTGAGCCGGATGCTGGATGCCATCGAGCAGACGCCGGGCCTGGCTGGTCCCAAGGGGGCCACGGGAGCTAGGGGCGCTGCAGGCCCCCAGGGAGCCAAGGGCGCTACCGGTGCAGTTGGGCCGGCCGGCCCCAAGGGTGATCAGGGGGAAGTTGACTACGACGAGGTCCGTGCGATCGTTCAGGAGTTGACCAAGGAGTTCGCGGATGAGCTTGCTGATCTGCGCAACGATGTGGACTATCTCCAGGACGACGTCTGGGACCTGGGTGACCGGGTAACTGCTCTGGAGCAGGCCAAGGGTCCCGAGGTGACCGGTTGGATTGACTATCGCCTCGGCCTGGCCAGCACCGTCGAGATGGAGGAGTACTACAACAACGACCAGGTCGGCCCCGGGCAGTTAGTAGACTACTCGCCCGATCCTATGGAGCCCTACGTTGATGACGATCTGGACATGGGTGGTGAGTTCGATAACCTCACCGCTAAGATCGGCATTGAGGGAGCGATCACCGACGAGCTGTCGGGCAGGGTCGTCCTGAAGGTCCGGGACACCTCCGATCCGCGCTGGTGGCGTGGCTACGGGGCCATGGTGCGACCAATGCAGCCTGCTCCGGTTCCGTTTACCATCATGCCGGCGGTAGATGGGCGGCGTGCCGAGACGGTCTGGCTGGACGAGGCGTGCCTGATGTTCCCGACCCGTGGTCTGATCAACGGGAACTGGACAGTAGGCCGCCAATTCCAGAGCTACGGCCTGGGCTTGTTGGTCAACAACGAGCGGATGTCCCAGCAGGGCGTTCGCGGCGAGTTCAACAATGCGCTGGGCTTCCTGGATTGGGAGTTCTTCGCGGGCGGTTCGGGCTACGACTTTGATACCTGGGGCCTGAACGCCATCGAGAACGTCATCTTCTCCGACACCACCTACGGGAACAACGTCTGGTCTGGTGCGGACGACGGCTACCTATCCGCTCGCGTCAGCTTGGACAATGCGAGCTGGGCGATTGGTGGTAACTGCCTAGTGGATGGCTTTGGCAAAGAAGAAGGCTACGGCGCCGACCTGTGGATGAAGCTATGGGGTAATCGGGAGCTATATGCCGAGTACGCCAAACTCACAACCGACACGTTCGGTACCGAGTCGTTCTCCGGCGGCGATCCCACCGGCGTGATGGCGATGGTGGATGTCTTCAAGGGGAGCAAGTGGGCGCTGCGTGGCTACTACGCAGACCTGGATGCTATGTTCAACCCCTACTTCTCCACCGCCAATCCCTACTGGGAGCCTTACGGGGACGACTATCAGCCGGCTATCTCCAGCGCGCTGATGAACGGCTTCACCAAGTGGCAGGTGTGGATCCCCTGGGAACGCTGGCTGCGCAATCCGCTGGCGATGCCTAACGTGGAGGTTGTCGGGGGGCAGCTTGACTTCCAGATTGCTGGCACTCCGTTCGAGGCGATGTACTACAGCCTCGACGGCAATGGCTACAACTGGAGTCAGACCCAGTGGGCTACAATGGGTGCCTGGGGCTATATGGACAATCAGCCCCTGTATGACACTCTGTGGGGCGTCCGCATGACCAAGACAGTCGCTGACGGCGTGGATGTCACTTTGACCTACGCCACCCAGCAGGTCACACCCGCAGAAGCCCAATGGTTCCCTGACGTTAAGCTGCTAGTGGCCGGAGTTGTCGTTCCCTTCTAACCGAAGGACGCGACAGCCGACTGAACCGATACGGGGACCTGGGCAACCAGGTCCCCGTTTTCTTTATGCGCGAGATGGCCCCTCCCACAGGCCGTGCAAGAGGCTCGCCATACAGACGAGCTGGTCGCCAAAGCTACAAGAAGATGGCGAGGAGCAAGAACAGGGAACCTTTTGCCCACATAATGAGTCGAAAGAGCAATAGTTGACAGACGAAGGCAGATGGATCAAATATCTGTTCGTACCAAGGCAGTAGCGGTATGGACGAATAGGAGTATACGTCTGTGTGTAACAAGCAAAGCTATCTTAGCGGAATTATCGTAAGCATCGTGGCGCTGGCTATGTTTGTGGTAGTGGGTACAGCGGGGTGCGGGGGAGGCTCGCCGGCAGGAGGAGGGGAGAGCGCAAGCGTGGCAGGGCAGATGTCCATCAGCCAGTACCCAGTAGGGCCAGCTAGTGGAGGAGACCAGGCGGGCCCCGGGGATATGGACGCGGACCAGTTGCCGACGGCTAACGACGCGCAGTTGATTATGGGTGTCGTGGTGGGACCTGATGATGCCTATAGCGTTGTCGCGGATGCTGATTACAACTCTGCAGTGGAAGTCGGCGACGCGCTGAAGGTGCTGAGGGCCGCGGCCGGCGAGATAGACTGGCCCTTCGACTGGCCCGCAGGACCACCACCACCACCACCCATTTAGCCCGTGGGCTGATTATTGCTGAATAACGATATCGCTAATTCAAAGAATTCCGTAACTGGCCGAGATATTGCAGGGAGGTAGTTGTAATGTACAGATACTGGGCACTATCTTCATTAACTATACTGGCGCTCATCACTGTGGGCTGCGGGGGGGGCGGCGGTAACGGCGGGGGAGATGGCGAAGAAATCACAGTGACGATCATCCAACCTAGCGCCGGGGAAAGTATTGAGCCAGGCCCAGTAGTAGTTGTGACTGCTAGTGTGATCGCGTCGCCGAGCATAAGCCCAGGAGTGAAATTCTACATTGACGACGACTTGCGAAAGACTGATACAACCTTGCCGTACCAGTACGACTGGCACACCGCGGGACTGGAAGAGAGAGAATATCAGATAAAGGCCACAGCTTACGACGTCGGCTCGCCCGAAGACTCAGATACTGCGACCATTACGGTCACCGTGGGGGCAAGCCAGTTCACCGTCTATGCGGGCGACGCGGAGGTCCCGGCAGGTGAGGTGGTGACGGTGTCGGTGTATATGTCCGCCGCGCCAAGCGCGCCAGCAGGCTATCAGATGACGGTGGAGTATGATGAGACGAAGCTCGAGCTAGCCAACGGTGTGGACTCGGTCAGTCCGGGTGACGCGGTGCCAGCGGCCCCGAATCACATAATGGTGACGAACACGGGCATCCCCGGACAAATCCGGGTGGCGATAGTCGGCTGGGACGACACCGCCAAGCAGATTCAGAACTTCATCGCCGGGCAGACGGAGCTCCTGAAGATTGACCTGCGAGCAACCGGCACAGCAGGCGATACTCCCGCAGTTAACATCCTCAATGCACCCACGCCGGTGGAATTCTGGACCGCTGTGGCTACCCAGATCGCGCCAGACCCGCAAAGGCGCGACGGTACCGTGACGATCCAGTAAATCCGGGAAGACAACCAGTGAGTATAACAAAGGGGCCGCTGCCTGTGCAGTGGCCCCCTTTTTTGACGACAGGAACAGCAGCCTCACCCCTCAGCCCCTCTCCCTCAGGGAGAGCGGAGCAAAGAACGACAAGGGAGAATGTGATTAGGGGAAAGGGGGAATGGCCCAGCCCGGGTAGTTACTGTTGAGTTGGATCTCAAAAGCGCCGTATGAAATCAGCAGGTATTCGTAATCGGCCCGCCAGAGGTCGTTGTACATAAAGGCAGCATCAGGGAAGAGGCCGTTCATAGTGGGGTCGGGTAAGTCGTCATAGGTGAATCGGTAATGCCACTGTGCGCCGTCGTAGGTCATCGTCAGCGAGGGCAGTAGGGCTTTGAGGTCCGCCGCCGGATTGCTCCAGAGCCGCCCGAGCTGCATCAGGAAGGTAGCAGTGCCCACGTCGTACCAGGTCCCAGCATCAAAGTCATAGTGAGCATGCTGGGCATCTACAGTGACTGGGCCAGCCAGCATCTCTGCAGCCGATTGGGCCATATCCCTGACATCGGCGGGCAAGGTAGGCCCCAGGAGAATCATGGCCAGCTCCTGGGGATCACTAGTCACGCAGTTCTCCATCGCAGTGACTACCCTATCAAGTGCTTCGGCGAGGGCGGCGCCGGCTTGTTGCATATCGGCCGCGCTCAGCAAAGTAAGGAAGGGGTCGGCAGGCGTGTATTCGGCAACAGTGAGAATGCCGTCGGAGTTAGCATCCCGCTCGAAGAGCTCCAGCTCCCAGTCGTAAGCAGCCGCGTCTAAGCTGTACGAGACCAGTTGCAGGAGGACAGCCCGAGCCATACACAGACCCGCAGCAACTAGATTGCAGTCGGCAGGATAGAGATGGTAAGTGTCACCGTGATATACGTAGGTGATGAGTACTGTGTCAGCAGGGGCATTGCACAGTGGGTCCAGGCGGGCCAGGGCGGCCTCGATTACCGGCAGGAGATGGTCTTTGATGACGCGCTGGACTTCCTCGGTAGTCAAGAAAGTGTCAGGGATAGAACCAGCGGTCTGGACCTGCCCCGGGCTTTGCCCCACCGGGGAGAACAGAGCCAGATCCAGGGCCTGATTTACCATACTATCAGGAGTGTAATCCCCCTCCAGACAGAGGGCGGCTGTTGATGCGACCCCCAGGTCGGGGTAGAGGGCATAGCCCAGTTCGTCAGCGGCATTCTCTGCTCCCGTCCAGAGAATGGCCAGGGCAAGACCAAGTTGGCCGGCGGAGGAGTTGGGGTATGCATTGACGTGGTTGGTAAAGGCGGCGAGCATCTGGGACAACTCGGCAATGTCTTCGGGGGGATCGTTCTCATAAATCTCCAGTAGCTCCACCCCTGGGTCGCCCGGTTCTTCGGTCTGTGGGGAGGTAGCATAAGGAGCAGCGAGAGCCTCATCGAGGTTCGCCGAACCGCCCCCACCGCAGTGCTCCCGCGGCCAAGTGTCGGCTCCCGAGGCCCAGCGCAAGACCTGCAGAGCATCTCCCAGATCGTCCCGGCCGTTGTGGTTGACGTCAGAGCAGCACGTCCCCGGGTCCAAACCCACCACAATGCGCATCAGAGCAGCAGCATCGTCGGCGTCCATAGCCCCGTTGAGCGAGAGATCGCCCAGGAGAAGGCCTTCCGTGGCGGGGTAGATAGCAGGCGGCTGAGAGGCCCAAGAGGAGTCCCGCGCCGACGAGACGCCCACTCCATTGGTGTCACTGCCGCATCCCGTCAGCACAACAGCAGCCGCCACAAAAACCGGCAGCCACGCCACGCAACCAGGCATTAATAAAGCCCCCAGTAGATGGTATGAGCGACCTGTACTTTCTTTATCGGCTGGCAGCGCCCTTTTTTTGAGGGCCGCAAGCGGCGGCCTGTCCCACTTTATGTCCTTGCGGGAGATCAGACCATGAAGGAGTTGGGGATAGCGAGAAAGAAAGCTACATTCTGGAGTTGGGATGCGAGAGGTGGGGTCGGGATGGCCCATTCTCCTGGCGCCGCCGAGTTTTAGGCGAAAGTGCGAGAATCTACGAATAAGGAGTGCCGAAGATGACTAACGGAGAGCTGGCTATCAAGGGCGGACCGAAAACGGCAACAGAGGCGTTTCCGCCGTGGCCGTGGTATACGGAGGAGATTGCTCAATGCGTAAGTGAGCCACTACGCAGCGGCAAAACCAACTACTGGACAGGGCCGCTGGGGATGGAGTTCGAACAGAAATTTGCTGACTGGGTCGGCTGTAAGTACGGTATCTCCACGAGCAACGGGACCAGCGCTCTGCACGTCGGGCTGGCGGGGCTGGGGATCGGCCCCGGCGACGAGGTGATCGTCCCCTCTTATACTTTCATTGCCTCCTCGTTCGCCGTTTGCCAGGCACTAGCCGTGCCCGTCTTTGCCGATGTCGAGCCCAACAGTCATACCATCAGCCCTGAGTCTATCCGGGAGAAGATTTCGGAGCGGACGCGGGCGATCATACCAGTGCACCTGTATGGCTGTATGTGTGATATGGGGGCCATTATGGAGATCGCCGAAGAATACGATCTCTACGTCATTGAGGACGCTGCGCAGGCGCACGGGGGAGTCTGCAAGGGGAAGAAGGCAGGAAGCATCGGCCATGTGGGCTGCTTCAGCTTTTGCCAGAGCAAGACCTTCAGCACCGGCGGTGAAGGGGGCTGCGTGGTGACGGACAATGACGACTGGGTGTGGACGATGCGCAGCTTTCGGGATCACGGCTACGATGTGGCGAAGCGGATGAGTTTGCTGGAGCTGGAGGCGGCGCTGCCGTATATCCACAATATGGTTGGCTACAACTACCGGATGACCGAGATGCAGTCGGCCATCGGGTTGAAGGAACTGGAGCGGATTGATAACTGGAACCTGTCCACCCGGCGGCGCAACGCGGCTATTCTAGACGAACGGCTGGGGGAGGTGCCACAGGTCCTGTCATTGCCGCCCAATTCCGAAGAGGTACAGAATGCATACTGGCTATACCCGATCATATTGGATATGGAGCAGCTTAACTGCGACATCAAGCAGTTTACCGAGGCGCTGAGCGCCGAAGGTATACCGAACGGGCCGGTGCTGTGGCCGCAAGGGTACAAGGAGAAAGCCTACCGGGAGCACAACGGCTTCGGGCGGCTAAACTACCCGTTCGAAAGCCCGGACACTCGGCCCGAGGCGGTCGAGTACGACAAGGCCTACTGCCCCAACGCCGCCGATATGGAGACGAAGAGCTTCTGGGTGCCAGTGCATCCGACCTATAAGCCCGAACATGTGGAGCTGATAGCAGAGGGCATCAAGAAAGTCATTGATGCGTACGCGAAGTAGGCTGGAGACATTGCTGAGAAAAGCACAGAAGGAGGGAGAAAGAGTTGGCTAAGATAAAATGGGGTGTCATTGGCGCAGCCGGTATCGCCGATAAGCGCACAATTCCCGAAGGCATTATACCTGCGGAGAACAGTGAGCTAGCCGGGCTTATGAGCTTGCCCGGCACGGGGGTAGAGGAGCTGTCAGAGAAATACGAAGGGGTGGCGTGGTTCACCGACGCGGAGGAAATGCTGGACGCAGTAGAGCTGGATGCCTGTTACATAGCCTCGCCGCCGCACGTACATTTGGAGCATGTGCAAGCGTGCGCCGAACGCGGCATCCATATACTGTGTGAGAAGCCGCTGGCCATCACCGTGCCCGGGGCGGAGCAGATCCTGCAGGTATGTGAAGAGGCGGGGGTCAAGCTGGGAGTCGGCTTGATGATGCCTTTCCACCATATCGCGGTGGAGTCGAAGCGGCTGGTGCAGGAGGGCGTGTTGGGCGAGGTCGTCTCGGCGCGCGCCCAGTTCGGATTCGACTACCCACCAATGGCCGGGGCCTTCCGCCAAGTCAAAGAATTGCACCGGGGGGGCGCGTTTATGGACGTGGGCAATCACGGCGCGGCGTTACTGGAATTCGTAATCGGGGCTCGCGTGGAGTCAGTTATGGCAATGTCAGCAAGCATTGTCCACCAGTACCGGGGAGCAGAGGACTCGCTGATTGCCGTCCTGCGCTTCGACAGTGGCGCTCTGGGGATAGTAGACACTTACTTCAGCACGACCGCGGCGCAAAACCTGCTGGAGGTCAATGGTTCGGAGCGTACTTTGATTGCACAGGGCATTCTCAGCCAGACGCCCGACGGGGTGCTACGGGTCGTCGCGAGCGACGAAGGAGCAGTCGAACACCTGCGCATCATATCAGACGAGCGCAATGTATACGTCGCTGAGATTCAGGTCTTTGCGGAGGCGGTGCTGAATGATACCGCCCCGCCTATCCCCGGGGAGGAAGGCCTCTGGAGTCAGCGGGTAGTAGAAGCGGTGTACCAGTCCGCCGAGAGCGGCCGCCTGGTACGGGTGGCCGAGGTCTAAGCGAACCCAAACAGTCCCTCCACGGCGAAGCTCTGTATAGTATACATAGGCCCGGGCAGATGCCTGGGCCTATGTGGTATGTCGAGATGATAGCGAGGGGAGTGGTAGCGGATGTTGGAGTTGGGACAGGCCTAAAGCGGCAGCCATAGCGCCTCGTATAATGTATATTATGTTAACTGTCTCTCTAGCGGGCGCCGCGGCCGTGGATAATGACCCCCACTGTCCGGCGTAACGTGTCCAAGTCCAAGGCCCAGGACCGGCGGCGGATATAATAGAGATCGTAGCGCAGCTTTTCGCAGACATCCTCGAAGCAGCCACCATAATGATGGTTGACCTGGGCCCAGCCAGTAATGCCGGGAAGGACGCGGGAGCGCTCGTGGTAGGAGGGCAAGCGTTGGGCCCACTCAGCCACAAAGTGGGGGCGCTCGGGCCGCGGGCCGACCAGCCCCATATCACCGGTGAGGACGTGGAAAAGCTGGGGCAACTCGTCAATCCTCGCCCGGCGGAGCAGGCGCCCCAAGGTGGTCACGCGGGAGTCGTCCTCCCGAGCCCAGATCGGGCCGGTCTCTTTTTCGGCATCCAAGACCATGGTCCGCAACTTAGTCAAATAGAACCTTTTGCCTCGATAGCCGACGCGCTCCTGCCGGTAAAAGACCGGACCCGGCATAAGTATCTTTATGAAGATGGCGCATACCCCAATTATTGGCAGAGCCAGGGGCAGTAATAGCAGAGTTAACATGACATCTGCCGGACGCTTGAGGTACCGGGCGTAGATGGTCCGGGGAGGCCGGCATTCACCATCAGCCAAAGCCTCTTCCAGTTCTGGCAGGGGCGTCTTGCTAGTGATTTCCTCGTAGGCCGATACTGCACTAAGAACCGGTATGCCTTGCTCCCGGCACTGGCGGAGACTGCTGACAGCCTCGTCAGAGAGTCTATGGTTCCCGGCAACAACCACGCGATTAGCACGGAGCGTCTGGGCGAGAGGCGCAACCACTTCCCACTGCGAACCGCTGTGGAACACCGGAAGATCCTGCCGCCGCAGGTCATTGTCGTCAGTCAGAATTCCCACGATCTCGTGATAGCCAGCGGGCTCGCCGTTCTGCACGCACTCGGCCAGCGGGTAAGCAATACCGTCGCCAGAGATCACCAAATAGCAACGCTTCGGCGTCCCGGCGGCGGCTATCCGGTAAGCTGCCCAAGCCAGGCCTACGGCCAGGAGGGCGGCGATGCCATATTGTACGGGAGTAAACGCAGCGGGCGGCGGCAGAGCCGCTTCTATGAGCAAGGCCGCTGCCGTGCCGACAGCGATGCCTTTGCCGGCGCCAATCAGTTGTTGGAGCTTAGTCCTTGCGGGGCGGAGGCGGGCCTCGCCGCATAGTACTAAAGCGGCTAACCAGCAGAGCCCCAAGAGCACGGCGGCGGGGCGAAGTCCAGCTAACGCGGTGCCAGACGCAGTCCCGGAAACAACTAATAGCGTGGCCATAACCGCGAGGAGCACGGCAAAGACATACGCCACTAAAACTCTCCAGTGGCCCAGACCGGCAACACGAAGAGGGCGAAGGCCGTGCGTTAACAGATTGTCTGCAGCCATGAGTCAGCCACCGTCTGCGCGCCTGGGTCTTAGTTAAGTAACAAGAAGGTCGCAGCGACACTGCCCAGCACCTTCATGACCCGCTCGAAGGTGCTATCGGTACGGACCATGCGGACCATGTAGTCTGAAGGTATGATGATTATGTCGCCCGGTTTTATCTCCTGGGCATCGCGCCCGCGATGCGCCGCACCGTTAGCTCTAACTACCACGGCCCGGCTTACCACCGCATCATCGGCTTCGCCCCCGACCATACTAACATACTGGGGAATCTTTGCGCCTTCGTGATAGGCGACCTTGCCTGGACGGATAACCGCACCTAAGACAGCGACCGTTTCCTGCAACTGGGGTACCATAACCGTGTCCCCCGGTTGCAGAGGCATATTGCCTTCTTTCCCCAGGCTGGCCAGTAACTTGCTGCCCTCCACAGGGATCCCGCTTATCCACGCCGAGATACTCAACGAGCGCGGCGGCACAATCAGCGCCATGCCGCTGCTGCCAGCCAATAACTGGCCGACATTGGCAGCTATCTGCTCAGCCATGACCGTGCGCTGGAGCTCGCTCTCCCTGGTCATCACGTCGCTGCCCGCTTCCCGGTTGTACATCGCCATAATTTGCTGGAGGTTCTGCCGCTGGCTACTGGTCATGGCTTGCTCGGTAGGCCGGTAGAGGATGATGCCATCGGGATTGGCATTTTCCAGCAAGGGGCCAGCTCTCTGGAGCAGGTCGTAGACGGTTTCGCTCTCTTCGGTGCCGCCACGGAGGATGTACGCACCAGGGGCTTGGACCTGCCCGTCTACCCTAACTACCGGCGGCTGCTGGCGGAAATCGCCCAGGCCCAGTACGGTGACCTGGTCATCATCGCTTAGCACCAGATCCGGCTGTACCGCGATTTCACCATCTCGGCCCGCATCTAGTGCCAGTTGATGGACTCGCGGGGGGCCCGTCTGGCGGCCCTGGGCATACTCAATAGACTCACTGGCGCCCGGGGTCAAGCTCCCGGCAGCAAGGATCAGGTCGCTGACTCTCATGCCCTGGAAACGTTCGTAGCTACTGGGCCGTTGCACGAAACCAGCGATGTGCACCGTGTGGGGCGGCCCGGCCGCCGCGCGGGTAACTAGCTCCAGAAGATCGCCGGGCTGGAGCCGCATGTTGCTGCCGGGATCGTCAGCGAGGGCCTCCTGTAATTTCACCTTCAAAACACTCCGGCCCTGGCCCAAACGCAGGCGCAAGATGCGGGCCTGCTTGAGATAGGCTTCATCGGTCAGGCCGCCGCTTTGCATCACCAGGTCACGGATGCGCATATCGGCCACCCATTCGTACTTCCCGGGCTGCTGGACCGGCCCCCTTACTTCCACGTGCGTTATGGGAGTGATTTCGCGGCGATAATAGACATGCACCGTGTCATAAGGCCTCAGAGCAATGGAATCCGTGCCCTCATCCAAGGCGTCCTGCACCGAAAAACTCTCGTACTGGTGCTGTCGTTGCTCATCGAGACGCCGAATCCGCCCATAGCCCAAGTAGGCACCCTCGTCGAGACCGCCGGCCCGGCCAATGAGTGCTCCGACAGTCATACCCTCTTCGACCTGATAGATACCGGGGCGACGCACTGCGCCGCTGATGCGAGCTGCATTCCCCGGCATGCGGTCCACAGGCGCGACCACTACCACATCCCCAGGCTCCAGCAGAAATCCTCCGCCCCACCTTCCCCCTATCTCAGCCGACTGCCCCAGGTCTACGTTGATGACTACTTGCTGCTGGTGGTCGGCGATCCGCCAGACCCTCACACCCGTACCCGAGCCTTCCGGGATCAGCCCGCCAGCCATCTTTATCGCCTCGAGACAGGTGGTTGGATCAACCAATTCGTACCGTCCCGGCCGGCGCACTGCTCCGGCTACCCCAACTTCACTACCAACCGGCCCGACAAAAACAGTGTCGCCGCTTTCCAACAGAGGTTCGTCCAAGGGCTCACCAGCCAGCAAGTAGGGATATAAATCAATCTCGCCAGGCTCCTGCTGCATGCGCAGCAAGCGAATATTGCGTAGGGAGCCAGCCGGCGTAGGCCCACCGGCCATGTATAGGGCAGTCAGAGCCGTGGCGGTCCCGTCGAGTCCGTAGCGGCCCGGCTTAGTCACGTCACCGGTCACGTAGACGGCGATCACCCGGGTACTGGCGACGGTCACCGAGGTCTGGGCGTCAACATAGAACTGACTCAAGCTCTGGGCGATGGTATCGCGCACTCCCCCCAGGGGCGTGGCCGCCACTGCGATCTCACCCAGCAGGGGGAGATATACTGTGCCCTCAGCCGCCACTATTACTCTTCTGTTGAGATGCTCGATGCCCTCGCTCCAGACTCGGACGGCCAGCTCGTCGCCGGGACCGACAATGTATTGTGGGGAAACCGGCATATTGGCTGTGCGCGGCTCCGGGCCGCCGCTCTGCGCGAATAAGTCCTCGCCAAACCGCTTCAGGTTCTCCAGCCGCATCTCCTCAGGCAGTTCCCACTCCTCGGCAGCCCGCTCCCACAGCGGGAACTGCACCGCGGGCCCAGCTTCATCCCCCTCTGGCGCTGAAGGCTGTTCGCTCACCACCGGCGAGGCCGGAATTGCTACTCCGGGGATCTGCTCGGACTCTGCCCCTTGGTCACCGTCGCCGTCCGCTGCGTAGGCTGTCGTTATGCTAGGCGCGTAGCCTGCGTAGGCGATCAACATTAAAGACAACACGACAACCCCCGTCCATCGCAGCAAAGGCATAGTTATCCAGATTCCTTTCGACTTACCCTCCGGCTTATGGTGAGAATATATTCGCCCGCTCTGGCTGCATACCTTCGCCGTGGATGCTGGCTCCACACTGCGTCCCTGTTGCCGGAGGCGGTTTAGTGGTATAATTGGTGGGGAGGCGGGGTGGCCGAGGTGGTGTGACAGCCCTGCCCAATGAAGATGATCATCCGCGAGCAGATCGAAGAGCGTGAGCGAGTTTACCTCAGTCCCCTGGCGGCCCTGAGTGCTGAGTCGGCGGGACGGCCTAGGCCGGAGGAACCGTGTCCGGTCCGCACCATCTTTCAACGCGATAGGGACCGCATTATCCACCTGTGCCGGGCATTCCGGCGTTTAGCCCAGAAAACGCAGGTCTTCATATCACCCCGCGAAGACCACCTGCGCACCCGCCTCTCTCACACCCTGGAAGTCTCGCAGATTGCGCGGACTATCGCTAAAGCCCTGCGCCTGAACGAAGACCTCGTCGAGGCCATAGCACTCGCCCACGACGTGGGCCATACGCCCTTCGGGCACGCCGGCGAGGACAGCCTCCATGAAGCATACCACGCTTATGACCCGGAGGCTCATTTCGCGCACCACGAGCACAGCCTGCGCGTTGTAGACGTATTGGAGCGAGACGGGCAAGGCCTCAACCTCTCCCAAGAAACCCGGCACGGTATCGTGGCGCACAGCAAGTCCATGGACGACCTAAAGACCGATTTGCGGGCTGTCAACCTCGAGACGCTGGAGGCTATGGTGGTGCGGGTCTCGGATCGGATCGCCTATCTCAACCACGACCTGGACGATTGCCTGCGTACTGGCTTCCTCGGCTCAGAGGAACTACCCGCAGAGATTGTCGAGGTGATAGGGGAACGCCACAGCCAGAGGGTGGGCACGATGGTACGCGACCTCATCCAGCATAGCCTTGACCAGCCGCGCCTGCAGATGAGCACCAAAGTAGTCGAGGCCACTGACGCACTCAAGAACTTCCTGCTTGAGTACGTCTACCAGTCGCCCCGGATTCGGCGAGAGACGAGTAAGGTCGCCGGGATAATCCGGAGCTTGTTCGAGCTCTATATGGAAGACGAGCAGGCTTTCGCGCAGATCACCGCGGTCCCGCCCTCAAGTTCCCCGCAGCGGGCACGCCTGGTCTGTGATTACATTGCTGGCATGACCGACCGGTTTGCCCGCACCCAGTACCTCCGCTACTTCTTGCCCACTGGCTTCCCTTCGTTTGAGGAGCAGTAAAAACCGCGCCCCCCTGGCCTATTGGTGATAGTAGACGTCCCACTCCAGGTAGTTATCCATTGCCTCGTATAGCGCGTCGGCCACCTGCGCCTTATTCACAGCCACATGGTGTTCAAAGCCGTTCTCGCAGATGTAGCGGAGCAGCACCTGCAGGTTGGGAACCCGGACCACTCCATACCCGCCAAAGGTATCCAGGGGATCGCCGGTGATTTCACCCTCGCCCAGGTAAGCAGCTACCGTGCCGCTGAGGTCGTCGGTAGAAACCCGCGCATAGGTGAAAGGACTAGGGCTGATCCGGCCCTGCAAGGCCCCCCAGGCGTTCTGGGGACCAACGGTACTAGCCAGGATGTCCTGAGCAGTCATCCGCACATCGGCGAATACATCCTTGGCCACATTGCTGCAATGAAAGAGCACGCATTTATTCGGGTCGTCGCCGTAGTTGTTGTTCCAGTCGAGTATAGCGCTGGGCTTGCCGGAGGCGAGCTGCATCGCATACATCCCCACAGCCCCGGTGATATCCACCTCACATGCGGCCGGGATCAGCTTATTGCTGAACATGCTCAGCACCGCGCACGGCACTATCCCAAGATACTCCTCAATCGCCGTCCAACACTGGAAGGCAAAGGCATCCACCTCATTCTCGGCCAGCCACTCGTCAATGATCAGATTCAGCTTGGCCATCTTGAGCAAGGCATCATCGGGCACGCCCTCGAGGGACACATATTCGCGCACCTCGGCTAGCCGGTCTTGTACATCCTGCGTATCATCGTCTAACCTTCCCGCCCGGCCGAGGATATCGCCCAGGTCTATAACTTCCACCGAAATCCCGTATGCTTCCAATATTTTCTCGCTGAAGCGCACGGTCTTGAACGGCGCCACCCGCGCCCCGATTGCCCCCAGCCGGGCGCTGCGTAGCCCCCTTACCACTCGGCATACTGCCCCAAACCACTCCAGATCGGCTGCGAAGTCGTCGCTGCCCGGTACTACGGTATGCTCACCAGTTAGGGAAAACTTAGCCCCATACTGTACCAGGTTATTGCACACCGACATCTTGCCGCAGAAGCCATCGCGCCGACTGCCCAGCGCCATCTTGGCCGGCTCGTCCGGAAACGCATGGACCAATACAGGTACATCCAGCCCCGCCCTCCTAATCGTCTCCGCCACGGCTCGCTCATCGCCGAAGTTGGCCAGGGTAACGAGTATGCCGTCTATCTCGTCGGCGTGTTCCCTGAACAGGGCTGCACATCTCTTAGCCTCGGCCAGATTTTCTACCGAACCAAACGGAGTGTCCTCGGGGCCCAACGCTACTGCTCCGAGGCCAGCCGCCGTCAGGCGCTGCAGAATCTCCCGGCGCCCCCCTTCTACAAGGTGATCCGGAAAAAAGCGGCGGTTCCCTACCAATACGCCAAACGTCGTCTTTTCAGCCATTTGCTACACCTCCAAAGAATAGCACTACTATGATGGGCACATAGGTCCCGCTGCACCGTCAGGCTACTGCATCTGCCCGTAATAGGCCTCCGCGCCGTGCTTGCGCAGGAAATGCTTATCTCGAAGCTGTCCGCTGATTGGGCCCGCCGTCGGCGCTAGGCCTTCGGTTAAAGCCGCCATGCGCGCGATCTGCTCCACAATGATGCTGTGCTGGGCCGCTTGCTCCGCCGACTCGCCCCAGGTAAAGGGGCCGTGACTGGCCACCAAAATGCCTGGGATCTCGCCCGGGTCTATTCCCTGCATAGCCCGGACAATTGCTTCGCCGATTTCCACTTCGTAGTCGCCCTCCAAAGCCGTTGGTGTCAACTGTTCTGTGACCGGCACCGGGCCACGGAAATGGTCGGCATGAGTCGTCCCATAACAGGGTATGCTGCGGCAGGCCTGGGCCCAGGAACTGGCATAGATCGAGTGGGTATGGGCCACACCCCCGATACTCTCCAGTTCGCGATACAAGACCAGGTGGGTGAGTGCATCCGAAGAGGCCCGCAGATTGCCTTCGACTACGTTACCGTCGAGGTCAACCACGACCATCTGCTCCGGGCAGAGCCCCTCATACGGCACGCCGCTGGGCTTGATGACGACGAAGCCCTCATCGCGGTCAATGCTGCTGGCATTGCCCCAGGTTAGGATCGCCAGGCCCGCAGCGTGCAGAGCCAGGTTGGCTGCGCATACCTGCGCCTTCAGCTCTTCTAACATCGGCGCGCCTTTCTGCCTGCGCGAGCTCGTCTAGCCGCTCGCGGCATCTTGCTTGATCCGCAGCAGTTCCTTCATCACATCATACAAGCAGTCGCTGTGTCCGGGCAGGCCGAAGCTGTCGTGCAGCCGCTTGTATAGCTCATAAAGCTGAGCATAGACCTGCTCGTTCTCCGGGTTCGGCTCGTAATAAGTATCCTTTGTCCCTGTCGTCGCCGCTTGCGCCTGTTCGGTCGTGCTATATCCGCCTGCCGCCTCGCCGGCCACCACCGCCCCGAATATTGCCGCACCCAGGGCACAGGTCTCCTCCGCCCGCGACAGCTCCATCCTTCGCCCGGTTGCATCAGCATAGATCTGCATCAGCATCGCGTTCTTCTCGGCAATCCCCCCGCAGTTGATCACCCGATGCACCGGCACCCCATACTCCTCCAACCGGTTGAGAATCGTCAGGCCGCCGAAGGCAGTCGCCTCGATCAGCGCCCGATAGACCTCGGCGGGAGTGGTATGGAGCGTCTGGCCGATGAGCAGCCCAGTCAGACGCGCGTCCACCAGAATAGTCCGGTTACCATTATTCCAATCCAGCGCCAGCAGGCCGCTCTCGCCGGGTTTGAGTTGGGCCGCCTCTGCGGTCAGCACCTCGTGCAGCTCTCCCCTACCCCCGCAGATTTCTGTCACCCACCAGTTGAAGATATCCCCGACTGCCGACTGCCCGACTTCGATGCCGTAGTACCCTGGCACGATCGAGCCGTCCACGACCCCGCAGACGCCCGGGATCTCGGCGCTGCCTGATTCCTTGCTCGCCACCGTCATATCGCACGAAGAGGTGCCAATGACCTTGACCAGCGTCCCCTCCCCCACGCCAGCGCCTACGGCGCCGTGGTGGGCGTCGAAGGCACCGACCGCCACCGGAATCCCGCTCGGCAGCCCCAGCTTCTCCGCCCACTGCTCGGTCAGACTACCCGCCGCGATGTCAGAGCTATACGCCCGCTCATAGAGCCGTTTGCGCAACGCTCCAATCTTGGGATCGAGCCTTGCCAGGAACTCTGCATCCGGTAGCCCACACCATTCTTCGCAATACATAGCCTTGTGCCCAGCAGCGCAGACGCTGCGCTTAATCGCCTCGGGCCGAAGCGTCCCAGTGAGTAGCGCCGGAATATAATCGCAGCATTCCACCCAGCTATACGCTGCGTCAAAGACCTCCGGCGCCACGTTCAGGCAGTGCCAGACCTTGGCGAAAAACCACTCGGATGAATACGTCCCGCCACAGCGGCCCAAGTATTCGGGGTGGTACTGGGACGCCAGCTCGGTGATATGCTCGGCCTCGGCCACTCCGGAATGGTCTTTCCACAACCAGGCCAGAGCGTTGAGGTTCCCTGCAAACTCTGGCTGAAAGGCCAACGGCGTCCCGGTTTCGTCCACTGGCAGCGGCGTCGAGCCGGTCGTGTCAATGCCCACCCCGATGATGTTGGCTGGTGCGAAGCCATCGGTGCCCGCCGCCACGGCAATGGCCCCGGGCACACTGGCCTCGAGGCCTGCGGTGTAGTCAGCCGGATGCTGGCGCGCCACGTGCGGGTTATCCGGGTCCGTCAGGATACCTGCATCGCCCCGCTTGTAAGCGTGCACCGCTGCTCCGACGACTTGGCCATCGCCGACGTCAACAATCACTGCCCGCACAGAGTTGGTTCCGAAATCAACGCCCAGAGAGTAGCGTTTGTCGCTCAACGTGTTGCCTCTTACTCAGGGGGATCTGTCAGCATGAGTTGCTGTGCGTCTATCCATTAGACTTCCCCGGGATTGCTTGCCGGACCTCTCCCCGCCCCCAGCATCGAGCAGCGCTGTCTGTGTTTGCCCCGCTGTGCGCTCCCAGCTAAACTCCTGCGCCCGGGCTCTCCCCTTCTCGCGCAACTCCGTCCGCAGTGCTTCGTCTTCGGTGATCCGCTGGACTGCTTCCGCGAAGGCACCGTCGTCGCGCGGGTCAAACAGCAGCGCCGCGTCACCCGCCACCTCCGGCAGCGCAGTCAACGAAGAACAAGCCACCGGACAGCCGCATTGCATCGCCTCCAGCACCGTCATCCCAAACCCCTCAAACAACGAGGGTAGGACGAAAGCGGTTGCCCCGCTATAGAGTGCCGCTAAGTCCTCTCTAGGCACTCGCCCCGGTAGCTTTATCCCCTCGCGGTGACGCGCGCCGCTCACCGCATTCATCACTGCCCTGTGGCCTGAGCCGCGCTTGCCCACCAGCACTATCTCGCAGCGCCTCTCCCCCGCCTCCGCTACCCGGTCGTAGGCCCTGACCAGCGCCGCCACGTTCTTATGCCGATGCGTCGTCGCCACGCACAGCAGATACTCCTCGCCTATACCGTACTTGTCCTTAGCCGCCCGAATTGCCTGGCCGCTGGTCGGCTGATATCGGCTGTCCCCGGCCAGTAGCGCCACGCGGGTTCGACTGCGAGGTTGCCCGAGCAGCTTGATCACATCGGCGCGCGTATACTCTGAGCTCGCCAGCGTCAGGCTAGCCGCCCGCGCTGAGCGCGGTAGCATAGCAGTCAGGAATCTGCGCTTGGCCCAAGAGAAATTCTCAGGGTAGTGGAAGACTTGCAGGTCGTGGATCATCTGCACCGCGGGGATGCCGAGGTTACCCGGCACCAGGCCCCCGGCACACAGCATGACATCTACCCCGCCAGCACGCACCCGCCCAGCCAGTGCTGTCTGCTCCCACAGGACCCGCCCGGGCCGCCAGCGGCGGGGGACTGCGCAGGCTATTTCCCGGAAGTTCTCGCCACGCAGATCGGCCTGCCCCTGGGCCCCCCGGGCCACATACAGGATATACTCGTTTTCCGCATCAATAGCCTGCAGGGCCGCGAGCAGCTGGCGCAGGTATACCGCCACACCGGCCTGCTGCTCGGGCACCCACGCCAGCGCGTTGATCCCTATGCGCATAACCGCGATACCTTAAGAGCTTTTGCTACTGTCCGCCGTCTGCGACGGGGTCATCTCCATACACAAGCCCTCGAAATCGAATTGGAGGTCAATTACCGTCAACTGCTTCTTTTTTAGCTCCTCTGCCAACGCCAGAGCCTGCTCGGGCGACTTGCCCATAAACAGCAGGCAGCCCCCCCCGCCAGCACCACAGGGCTTGGCTCCCAGAATCCTGCCTGCCGCCAGCTCGAACAACTCCTCGATCTGCTCATTGGAAGTCGAGCTGTCCAGCTTCTTCGTCGCCTCGAACTGCCGGCTCATCAGCTCCCCTAGCTGGTCCAGGCTGCCACTCTCCAGATATTCTTTGCCCTCGTATGCGCTGTCCCGGAGGGTAAACAGCGCTCGGACTGTCTCTTTCTTACCCGCCCGGAAGTTCCCCCAGACGTTCTTGTGGATATTCGACGAGAGCCGCGGCCGGCCCGTGTAGCACAGTACCAGATGCCGCTCCAGCTCCTCGACCTGCTCCTGACTCATCTCCACCGGCACCCGCCGCACTTCCTCGCCGAACTCAAACAGATTGATCCCACCCACCGCCGAGGCGTACTGGTCCTGCTTGCCGCCGATGATCCCCAGCACCTTCTCGATATCGTAGGCATGCGCGGCGATCTCCATCTTTTCCGCGATACTTTTCACCGGTTGCCTCCGCACCAGCGACAGCCACACGACGTTCAATGTCCCGGATGTGCCTAGCCCGCTCCCTGCCGGGATCTTGCTCTGGTAGTTCACGCTCAGGCCGGCTCGGTCCGCCCCCCGGTACTTGCCGCTAGGCCCTGAGACGATCCTCTCTACATCCAACCTCTCTTCCTCTTCGTGCGCATCCAACTCCCCCTCGACGTACAGCTTTATTGCTGCATTCAGCGTCGCTCCGCCGAACGGCTCCGAGAAGTATGTCACATCGGTCCACGCCCCGGCAAAGTCTACGCGCACTGGTGCTCGGCTCCTAATAATCATGTCTGTCCTCCTTGTCTATCTGTCCCTGTTGTGTGCCGCCACACACCTCCACAACCCACCGTGGCCGCGAGTAGTAGTATCATATACGCCCCCAGCAGCCCCAGGTGCCCTCCCAGAAGTCCTCCCCGGCAGATAAGTCCAAAGAAAGCTACTCCTATCGCGTACGCTAGAATCGCCGCCTCGCTGTCCCGGTGCCGTCCCCGGTAGGCATAGAGCGCTCGGTATATGATCCCCAGCAATACCGCCTCCAGCACCAGCCCGCTCAGGCCGAAATTCAGATACCCCTCCCCGGGAAGCGACATCGCCATGGACCCGGCCTGCTCCTTGCGTAGCAGCCGATTGAACAGGTTCCGCCGAGGCTTGTCCTTGTAGATCTGCCGGGGCACCAGCATTGCTACGGCATCCACATAGCTCCTCCCCCACTGGTAGCCTGTCTCCCTGGGCACCTTCCCGACTGCCAGCATCAACGCATCAAATGCAGTTAGGTTGCGGATTACCAACCAGCCACCGATGCGGGCATAATCAGCCGCCCGCACTGTCAGCCCCTCCGTCCGCATGAATCTCAGCCTGGGCAGCCCCAGCACGACCACCAAAACTACCCCAACCAGGCCCGCAAGCATAATCTCTCTGGCGCGTAGCCGCCTCACGACATAATGGTAGATCGCCGCTGCCATTATCAGCGGAACCAACAATGCGGCCCGTTGGCCGTGCAGCGCCAGCGGCCCGGCGCAACCTACCGCCAGCACGGCCAACTCCCCGCGGCCGATCAGCCCTTTGAGGTAGCCCAACCACCCCACTACTAAGGCCGCCCCCAGCAACGCAGCGCTTGCCACCACCAGCACCCCCAGTCCCGCGGCGCTACCTCCCCCATACATAGTCAACCGTACGAGCACCCCGCCGCTCTTGTATATCATTGCCGCCCAACAAAGCAAGCCCACCCCCCACCAGCCCCAGATCGCCAGGCGCAGCCTCCTCGCCGACCACCTCCCCGCTAGCCACGGTGCGCTCACGCTAATCGCCTCACCTACCGGCAGCCCATACCCAATCCAGAAACTCACCACCATCACATATACCAGCGCCAGCGCCGCTCCCATATCCGCATTGGTCCCGGCCAGAGGCAGTAGCCCGCCCAGTAAGCCCAGCGGCCTGGCTACATAATATAACCCAACAACGACCGTAAGCAGCATCGGGGGCGCTAGCCAGTCTAGGCCCCTCATACGAACCCGCACCCCCAGCAGCCCGCTAATCAGCAGCACCAGCCCTGCAAGCCCCAGCAGTTCTCCCTGGCCCCCGCCGCTCGCTAATACTGCGACCCCGATGCCCACCACCGTCCCAATTGCCGAAATCCTTAGTGCCACGCTGCGCCCGACCACCTTCGCTGCTCTCGTGTAACCCCGGCCTATTCTTCCCGCTCTCCTCCGCCGCTCTTGTCTCTATACGCCCCGCCGAAGGCAACAACCCAGACCCAGCCCACCAGCCCTCCCAGTAGCCCGGCCAGCGCTATCTTCGCGAGTATACTTGGTCCCACGGGACGTTCCGGCAGCACTGGCGCGTCGAGTACGTAGAAGCCCGGCTCGCTAGCCTGCTCATCAATCAAGGCCTGCTCGTACTCAGCGGCCAGTGTCTCGAATAGCCTTTCCTTGATCTTGGCCGTGCGTATCAGCCGCCCGTACTCCAGTGCCTCGCCGGAAAGTTCTACGATGCTTTCCTCCGCACGGCGCATCGCCGTCTCCATCCCCTGTATTCGCGCTTCGAGGGCTTGTTCATTAACCAGCCAGGCCAGCAGGTCCTCCCGCACTCGGCGCGCTCCCGGGCTGGCCACCTCCGTCGTGCTCGCCTCCAGCATTGCCTCTTGCTCCGCTTCTGCCAGCGCTTCCTGGGCGGAGGCAAGTTCCTCTCGGATTGCCCGGACCTCTGGGTGTTGCTCGGCCTTACCCTCTATGTGCCGCGCTATCGCTAGTTGGGCCTCGAACTCTATCAGCCTCTCTCGCATCTTCACTATGACAGGATTAGCCCGGCGCACCACCGAGGCGGGTTCCATTTCTGGGTGCTCTTCTTGCTGCTTACGCAGGCTGGCTATCCGCCGCCGTGCGGTCTTCGCTTCCACCCGAGCCTCTTCTTGTGCCTGCTGCAGCCGAATCAGTTCCTCGGTAGACAGCTTACCGACGAGCTCCGGCCGCATCAATCTGTGCGCCGCTTCCCACAGGCGAACCGTGCTCTCGGCCTGAGCTAGCCCCTCGCCGACCTCCTGCTTGCGGCGCTCCAGGAACACTCGCTTCCGCTTGGCGGCAGTCAGGCGGAGCTCGGACAGGCAGTCCTGGGCCGCCTCTGTATATGCAGTTGCCACGCGGACGACCAGCTTCTTTGTCTCTTGAGCGCTGGGCGCAGACCTCGCCAGTCTCACCAGCCGAGGCCCCGGAAGTGTTACTTTTAGCGCGACTACGCCGGGCCGGCGGATTATAACCTCCGTGCGCCTTGCTAGCGCCGCCTCCGCTTCGCGGGCGCCCCGCGCCCGGAGGATATCCATCAGTTGGCACTTCTGTATAACTGCGGCGCGCACTGCTTGTGTTCCTAGTATCTCCCGGCACAGTTCTGCCTCTGCTCCCGCCTCTTGTGGTAACGCGATGGGTAGTGCTTCTATTACCCGCCCCCTTCTCTCGTGGTTGTTCAGTAGCTCGCCGGTGGCGATGATACTGGTCGTCGTAGAGTACTCTACGGGAGCAATGAAGACGGTCCAGATCGTTGCTGCTATCACCGCCGCGATAGCTGTACCCACCCACACTCGCCAGTGGTTGAGGGCGGTGCTTACATATTCATAGATATCTATTTCTCTCTGCTCGTGCGTGAGCTTCATCCCTGTTCTGTTGAATGTTTTATGCTATATCTATCCGCCATGCCCAGTTATTATCAACAGCCGGGCTTATTGTGGAGAGTTCGGCACAGGAGGACTGCTTTCCTCTATTATGCTATGTAGTGGTCTTAGTACAAATACTTGCAACAACAGTTGTGCTATAGGATAGCTCTTGCCTCTTAATGTTGTTGTCATACATACTTATCATAGTCTCTATCTAGACTGTGTTTTTCATTGAAACCATTGGGTATTTTAGGGTGATAGTACAGTCACCGGACGCTATTCCTTAGGTAGAAGGTCTGTAATTAAGCCCCACCTGGTTAAGTGGGAGGTCGGTTTTCTTTAGGTTGGGGGTCGCTATCGGCCTTATCCTATCTTAGGTCAAAGGTCGGTATAAACGTGTCGCAAGAACCAGGCTTTAATAAACCTTTAGAAAAGACACTAGCGACCACTCAACTACTGGCGGGCCCCTTCGGGCAAGTGGGATCAGATGAAATGCCTACCACCTCGAGCAGAAAGCGGGCAACAGTGGACAGGTCCACGACCTCGTGTCCACTACGCACCGCCCGTGCACAGCCAAGGGCACCGAATACCCCCTCTGGTTGATGGGTGCCGCTATCAACGCCCATCCCCACTAACTTTGGCGCGAACGCCTTCTGGGAGGCGCTATAGAGGTGATCCCGGAGGTGGAGCACAACATCTGGTGCGTAGTTGGCGTAATCCCCGTGGTACAGATCGGCCCCGCGCTGAACACCTTGTACCATAGGTTCGCCAGCAGTAGGATCGCGAAGCTCCTGCAGGCAGCCGACAAGCTCTGCAATAGTTTGCTCGCGCCTCTCCCCTACCACATAGATTGCTCCTTCGAATCCCAGGCTATACGCGCGTGTGGCTGCCCAGTCAATATCGCTGGCTGAGAGGAAGCCACTTGCCAGCGCCCGGCGGGCTCCTTGGCTGGGGCGCATCCAACGGGAGACGCCGAACAGTCTAGCTAGTGCCGAGCAATGTTGTACAAAGCCATATCTGTTGGCTGCTCGCTTAAGCTGTTGCTGGTAACCTTGTCTAAGCACCAGATAGCCTTGCTCTCGCAGCCATGTGTTGAGATGAAGCGTTCCGTGTAGCGGGCCAGCGCCGTGGTCGGAGAGTACCACGAGTGTATCGCCCGGGCCAAGCTGCTCGCAGAGGTTGCCCAGTAGCGCGTCGGCGTGCTGGTAGATATCCAGGATCGCCCCCGCCCAGCGCTTGCCGGTCACCGGGTTATGGCGGGGATGCTTGCGGTCCATAAACTGCCACATCTTGTGCTGAACCAGATCGGTCTCGTACCAGACAAATACGTGGACATCGCAGCGATGGTGTGCCAGCAGATATGAAGCGAGCCGGCCCCGCAGTTCCAGCGCCGCGTGCGCCTGCTGGAGAAACGATTCCTCCGCCCCGGGGTAATATGTGCCTGGCGGCACAATTTGGTAGGGCCCCACCTTCGCCTTTATCTCCGCCGCCAATTCGCGCGGATAAGCGGCCCCGGGGCTTCTCAACCCCGGCGCCATCAGCCCGGCGACCATATGGCCTCGCACCGGTTGGACCGGGTAGGTAACGGGCACCCCCACGATACCTGTTGAGAGCCCCGCCTCATTCATCCGTTCCCAGAAGCGCTGGCTGTGACAGTCGGGGGCATTAACTGGGCGGAAGCGGGTTGGGGGCAGGTGCGGGGCACTGCGTTCGGGCACAAAGAAGCCGAACACTCCGTGCTCGCCCGGATCTTTGCCGGTCATGAACGTAGACCAGGCGACCGGACTAACCGACGGCGTCGTTGATTGCAGCGGCCCCCAGCAGCCCTCCCGCTTGATACGCTCGAGATTGGGCAGATGGCCCTCGCCAATCCACCGTTCGCATAGATCGTAAGATGCGCCATCGAGGCCAATTACCAGCAGCATAGGCATTCACTTGGCGGATGGTATATTGATGCCGTTGCGGGAAGGATAGTTCCTGTAGTTCGCGAACTCCACCTCCAGGCCGTGACCGGCTCTTGGTTACGGCAGCCCCGCGGCACCCAAAGAAGGCAACATCATGGAAGGCCCCAACAAGCCCGACCTGGATGTCGTGCTCATCGGTTCGGCTCTGTTCGAGCTAACTCCGCAGTGCCCTGGCCAGTCCCTGGCCCATGCCGAGCGCCTGGTACCGCTGCCCGCGGGCTCCGCCGCCAACCTTGCGGTCTATCTGGCGACGGCCGGCCTGGCTGTGGGCTTTATCTCCCGCGTCGGTGCGGATGAGTTGGGCGCTTGGCTTCTCAGCCGTCTGGGTGAGTGTGGCATAGACACCAGCCTGCTCAGGCCTGTCCCCGACCAGTTGACTCCGGTGTCGTTCTGTTGGGCTGACCAGTCCGGCGAGAAGGTCTTCTATTTCTACCGTTTCGCCGGGTTCAGCGACCCGATGGCCACCTTCACCACAGAGCAGGTCGAGTCTGCCGAGATCCTGCGCGGCAAGCTGTTTGACTTCACTGAGGCGACGGTTCGCGCTGAGCCACTGCGCAGCGCTGCCCTCCACGCCGCCACCATCGCTCGCCAGGCTGGCCGCACCGTCTGCTATGCCGTCAACTACCGGCCCGACTCTTGGGCGGAGCCGCTCGAGGCGATCCGCCGAGTACAGAAGCAGGCTATTGCCGCAGCCGATCTGGTAGTGATGAACGAGGACGAGGCCAGCCTCATCTTCGAGACGCAGAATACCTCCGTGGCCTTGGCGGAGGCCATGAGCTTAGGACCGTCGGTGGTGGCCGTGACCTCTGGCGCAAGGGGGGGGTTGCTCGGTCATGACGGCGGCCCGACTGAAATCGCCAGCTATTCCGTGCCGGTGCAGTATGACGTTGGTGCCGGGGATGCGTTCCATGCGGGCTTCGTTGCCGGCTATCTGCGGGGGATGTCAGCACCTCAGTCAGCTCAACTGGGGGCGGCGATGGCCGCCCTCAATATAAGCCGCCCCGCCTCTGCCCCACCTCCTACCTGGTCAGACCTTCAGGCCTTTATGCGCCGGGCCTAGCCTCTACCCCACCTGGCGAAGGCTACCGCTTCCCGGCTCTGCATGCGGAGGGGCCTTTCGCTGCCCTCCTTGCCCCGTGTCATCGGGTGTTACTGCGCTGTCCTGGGATAAAAGGAGCCGGCTGATGCTACTCTTAGCAATGCACGTTTTGGCCAAGGCGCGGGGCTATCGCTTGATTTCCGAGAATTGCTCTTGCAACATGCAGGAAAAACGGGTATGATAAGAGAATAAACAGTATATCATTATACTCAATTTGTAGTGAGAGGCTGGGCAAATGAGTCATAGAGAGGGGTGGCACTGTGCCAATAACTGCTGATCAGATTACCATTGCTAACTTCCCTGAGCTGTTTCAGGAAATAGTCCGCAACAAAGAAGCAGCCGGGATTCAGGCTATTCAGGACAATCCTACCGACCTCCTGCAACGGGCTAAGGGCTATGGCGTACAGTATACCAACCATAGCTGGGGCTGGGGCTCGAACATCTGGAGCCGCAGCGAGGCCGGCAGCTCGGTGGTCAACAGCGAGGACGAGCTGACCGACAGCCACCGCCAGCTTATGCTCAGGGCCCTGGAGCATATGATTACCCGCCCTATGATTCAGGCTGATGCCAACCTGGGCAGCCCCGGCTCGCCAGCGGAGATGCACTGCCGCCTGTACTGTGATCCGCAGTATCCTGACATACCCTACCGGTGGCAGCAGATCTGTTTCCCGGCCCGCGCGCACCAAGAGCCCCAGGCAGCACTCTACTTCATTCCCCAGTATCTGGAGAACCCGCCCATGCCGGGGAATCCCAGCCGCCTGCTTCATGTGATCCGGTTTCCCAATCACAACTACACGATCTGTGTAGGTACCTCTTATCAGGGCGAGGTCAAGAAGGGCTTCCTGTCGCACTGGATCAGACATTGTTACCTTCAGGGCGGCACGGGCGAGCATGCCGCGCTGCGCGAATTCACTGTGAAAACCCCCACCGGGGTCGAAAAACGCATCGTGATGGCCGTCTGGGGGCTGACCGGCAGTGGCAAGTCCACCCACGGTATGTATGTTCTCAACCAGCATACCTATGCAATGTACCAGGAGATGTTCGGCATCAATCTGTCCGAAATATGCTATGACAACGTCGTAAAGAACGACGACGTCATTGGCTGGTTTGAAGATTGTGCCGTAGGCTCTGAGCGCGGCTCTTGGACCAAAACCGAGGGGGTTGACGAGCGCCAGATTGGCATCTACGACGCTGCCATGAGTGCTGAGGCCCTCCACGAGAACACCGAATGGGACGACAGCGGCAACGTCAGCTTCGATGTCAAGCTCTTCCAGTATCACGGGGTACTCAACCGCAATGCCCGCAGCGTGCTAAGTCTGTCTGCTACTGGCGCTTTTGATGGCAGTGTCAACTCCAGCCAGCCGCCCAATGTGGCGGTCTTCATCAGCCCCGGCTATCTCACCGATTACGCCTGGCTTAAGATAAAGGACGTTGACTTCGCAGCTAAGGTCCTGGCTGACGGCCGTACGGTTGGGCACCCCGCCCAGAGCAAGGAGGGCGTCGGCGAGACCAAGTATTCCACCCGCTACTGCCTCCCCTTCACCATGGGCGTTGACAATGTCGCTCACGTTCATCGCTTCCGCGAATTTCTCCGCAGGCGCCTGGAGGCGGGCAGCCCCATTGACGTCTACCAGATCAACACCACTGGCAAGGTCGGTGCGTCTTATGAGTGGCACACTATGGAGGTGGGTGGGGAACAACACGAGTTACCGGTAGCACTATTTGAGGAGCGGGACGGTCAGCGCAAGCCAATCGGCGGTACTGACCCCTCCATCGAGGAAACTGGGCTTTTCTTGATCCAGGCGGCCCGCGGCGCGGTTGAGTGGCAGCCTCACCCCCTCTGGCCCGAGCACGTCCTCGTTCCGCTTGCTGTACCCGGGATTACGCCTGAGCGTTTGGCCGAACTCGATCCTTTCACCTATCGCAGCCCCGAGGAGATGGAGAAGCTTCTGCGGGCCCAGATAGTGCTCGCCAAGCACTATAACGACATCCAGTGTGCCGGCCTCGCCGCAGAGATCTACAGCGCCATGGACTTCTAATTCTCTCGCCCGTCTCCCCCGGACGTGGAGGGGCCATGTCGAGCGCAGCGAGCCCGGCCCGCCCGTCAGCCGTTTCTGCCTTTCTCTGTTCCTGTCTGCTGTTATCTGCTTCTAGCTGTCCTTTTCTGCCGGTTTATTGGGTCGCGCATGTACAGACCGCACATGTGGCATTTGGCGAAAAAGACGGGGAGAAGGTACGTCGCGGTGAAGCCTAGAACTGCGTAGCTGAGAGCACCAGCCCCGGCGCTCTCGCCTAGCACCGCCTTTCCCGCCAACCGCAGCGCCAGCAGCAGCGTCAGGGCAATAACGATCTTTGCCACCTGACTTGCCCACGGGGCTGCGGCCTTGTACCCGCGCGCTTCCAGCAGCACGTAGCCCAACCCCAACCCCAGCAACCCTCCTGATGAGCGTATACAACTCTCATCCTGCCGGCCGAGCAGATACGTCAGCCCGGCAAGGGCAATGACGGCGCCGATCCCCACCCTCACCTCGACCCGCTTGTTGCCCGATTGCCAGGCGCGCGTGAAAGCGAGATAGCCGGCCACCAGCAGGACCCCGACCAGCAGGCCCGCGCCGACGTCCGCTGGCCAATGGACTTGGCAGTACAGGCGCGAGAAGGCGATTAGTGCGATCACTGCAACCAGCACCCCTCGCAGGAGCCATGACCGGTAGCGGCTGGCGATGATACCCCAGACCACCGTGGCCGTCTGCGCGTGTCCGCTGGGGAATGATGCTCCTGTGGCGCTGTCTTGATAGAGTGGGTGCAGTTGTCCGCTGAACACCTCGAAGGGGCGCGGGACGGCGAAGACCAGCTTCAACTGGGCATTTGAATAGACGCTGAGGACGAACATACCCAACAGCCGGATCCCAAAGCGGTGGTCCACACAAAGGTATATGATTGTCATGAGCGCCAGGTAGGCATCTTCGGAGCCGAGGGCTGATGCGCCGATGAAGATGGCATCAGTAAACCCCGACCGCATCTGCTCCAGCCAAATCAAGAATTCAAGACTTGACATACTGGTAGTCCTTTCGTTTCCACCGTTCCCCGTGGATAGTTCCTTGCCCTTCCGTCGCACGGTCGTCTCGAAGCGGATGATACTGGACGGTTCTATGCCGAGGCATTATACTGAGACAGGACGGCATGAGCAAGAAGCCCGAAGTATTATTTGTAGCTGGTGATCCTTCCGGGGATCTACACGCTGCGCAGATGGCGCATGAGCTTACGAAGCTGGTGAGCGTCCGTCTGACCGGCGCTGGTGGCCCGCGCATGCGCGAGGCCGGGTTCATTACTGATTTCGACAGTGATGGCTGGAGCGCCATCGGGGTATGGGAGGCCTTACCGAAGGGTCTTTACCTACTTGGACGGGAGCGCCGCATGCTCAGACAGGTAGCCCAACGCAAGCCCGCCCTGGTTGTCGTGGTGGATTTTGGGGCTTTCAACGTCAGATTTATTCGTCGGCTGCGCCGGGCTTGTCCTGAGCAGCGGATTATGTATTACTTTCCTCCTTCTTCCTGGCAGCGGCGTCCTCGCGACTGGTCATTCTTGCGGGAGCGCGTTGACGTTGTCGCCACTCCTTTTCGCTGGTCGGCCGAGCAGCTTCGTGCGTCGGGGGTCCGCGCGTACTGGGTTGGCCATCCTGCTATTGACCGTTTCAGCGGCCAGGATAGCCCTGCCGCGTACCGTCGGGAGCACGGGCTGCCCCAGGGACAGCCGGTAATCGGTTTAATGCCGGGCAGCCGGGGGGCGGAGCGCAAGTTCATTGGCCCGCAGCTTCTGGGTGCTGCCCGTCTACTTCGCCGCCAGTTACCGCAGGCGCATTTTTTATGGTCGCTATGGCATCCGGAGAAGCGCCGTCGGCTCGATGCGGTGGCCGCCGCTGAGGATTTCATTACACCTCTTACCGACAGCCGCGCTCTCATCCTTGCTTCTGATCTGGTCGTTGTCGCCTCGGGCACCGCTACGCTCGAATGTGCGGCAGCGCTACGTCCGCTCATTATGGTATATAAGGGAAGCTGGGCTGCACTGCTTCAGGCGAGGCTTATGGACTTAGGCACCGACTACTTTGCGATGCCGAGCATCATTGCTCAGCGCAGGATAGTGCCCGAGCTACTTCAGAAAGACTGTAACTCTCAACGAATCGCTGAGGAAGCACTTGCTTTACACACCGACGAGGCTCGCCGCGGCGAGATGTTGGAGGATCTAGCGGGGGTACGAGCGGAGCTGGGGTTACCGGGTGCTTCGCGCCGCGCGGCGGAGATAGCGGCAGCTCTAATCTCCGGGGACATTGACGACTTACCTGACGAGCTCGAGTGGCCCACCGCGCCGACGGCGGGCGGCGTGTCCGTCTCGTAGGGGCGCTGCTCCTTGTCCGCCGTAGCCTTCGTATGCGCCATAGCTTTCGTGTCCGCCATAGCTTTCGTGTCCGCCGTAGCTTTAGCGGAGGAGGAAGCGGAGGAGGAAGCGGAGGAGGAAGCGGAGGAGGAAGCGGAGGAGGAAGCGGAGGAGGAAGCGGAGGAGGAAGCGGAGGAGGAAGCGGAGGAGGAAGCGGAGGAGGAAGCGGAG
>JAUVXR010000025.1 GCA_030603495.1 bacterium | reverse complement strand
CAGCGTAGCAAAGCCCTGCAATGCGCTCAAGGGGTTGTTCAGCTCGTGCGATACAAACGAGATCAAATCCGTGCGCATGCGGCGGCTCTGGGTCTGGCCACAACGACAAGACGTCGCAGTTGGATGGTCATAGCTGCGGTGGGTTTGGTCGGACTGGGTGGAATCTCTTACCTTATTTGGCCTTCCCACTGGCGCATGGCCACGGGGTTATTCATATCGAACCCCGTGGTCGCGTATTCGGAAGCTCGCTGGTATCTTTGGCAAGCAGCGTTTCGCATGACGATTGCGCATCCCCTGTTTGGCGTGGGGGTCGACATGTTCGGGGACGCATACGGTCAATATGGGCGACCTCTGCCATCCTACCAACACTTCTCGGGGCACTCGCATAATGCATATCTGCAAATTGGTGCGGAGTCCGGATTGATTGCACTGGCCGGGTTCATGAGTTTCGTGCTATTCGTTGCCCGGCGCGCCTTTGGGCACTTAGCAAGGCGCGCCAACCTCGCGGGGGTTAACTGGCTGTTCGTTGGGCTGGCTTCAGGATGGTTGGCGTACTCTGTGACCATGCTCTTCGACGGCGAGCCTTTTGGGTTCATGATGAATCCGACCCCAGGCATCGTCTACATGACGCTGTCTGCATGTGTGGTAGCGACTGGGTGGGCTTCCTGTCGGTACTCATCAGCGAATGAGCGCGAGCACACTTGATAGCGGACTGCCGCGGGCAGTCCAAGTACATTCCGCCTTGGTGGCCTAGCACCGACGACTGCGGGCGACAGGCAGTTCCATTGTGGAGATTATGTCAGCAATTCGAATAGCCTACATAAACGAAGCATTCCCCAAGCTATCCGAGACATTTGTCACCCAAGAGATGTCGGCACTAAAGGAGTTAGGCACAGATGTATGCAGCATCTCGCTGACTCATCCTCCCTCTGCACCCCGACACACTGTCGCAGAGCAGTGGGCGAGGAAAACGTGGTATGCGGCGGATCACCCGGGTCGTAACGCATGCCTACTCACGGGGGCGGCTTTGCGCAATCCAGTGCGATATATGCGGTGGCTTCACCACGCCAGGCGTCATGGCGGCAAGCAGGCCCTATTCTTCTCACCTGCCATCGCGTCGCGAGTGATTTTCCAACGGGTCGTGCATATGCATGCTCACTTTGCTTTTGATGCTGCTCTGGCTGCCTACCACGTCTCTGCGATTACGGGAATCCCCTTCAGCCTCACCGTTCACGCTGCCGACCTATTTGTCTACGACTCTACCTTGGCCCGAGTAGCAGGCTCTGCTGCCTTCATCGTGACCGTTTCTGGTTTCAACCGGGAGTTCATCTACCGCAATATTCCTCTGGGGAATACGCCGGTATATGTGGTTCACTGCGGAGTAGATGTGGAGAAGTTCCGCCCCGTGAAGCGACCAGCTACGGAGGTGCCGACAATTCTGTGTGTTGCCAGGTTCATACCCAAGAAGGGCATCGCTGTCCTCATCCGGGCCTGCGCCGTTCTTAAGAGACTCGGAGTCCCCTTTCACTGCAAACTCATCGGCAATGGCCCCGACTACCCCAGCCTACTCCGCCTTGTTGCCGAAATGCACCTAACCGACTGCATAGAATTTGTCGGTGACTGTTCACAGGAAACGGTATTGGAGGAGCTCCACGCCGCACATCTTTTTGCCCTTCCCTGTGTAATTGATTCCAGCGGTGACCGGGACGGCATCCCGGTTTCCCTAATGGAAGCTATGGCGACCGGGCTCCCTGTCGTGAGCACACAGATTACTGGGATACCGGAGCTGATTGATGACGGTAGCTCGGGAGTTCTCGTTCCGCCCGGGAGTGTTGAGGCTTTAACGGTGGCGTTGAGGCGGCTGATTGAACAGCCCGAGGTCCGCGCACAACTCGGTGCGGGTGGGCGGCGAAAGGTAGTCTCTGAGTTTAACAGTAACACGTCGGCAAGCCAGCTATTGGACTTGTTCGAAGAGCATAGCTGTACTGAGCGGACATCTTAGGAGAAGCACCTGCATGCACATACTTTACGTCTGTGCGGATTGGGAGGTGGATGTATTGGGACGGAGCGGATCCTCGGTGCACGTGCGGCAGATGTGTGAGACATTTGCCTCACTGGGGCACCACGTCACCCTGTGCTGCGCAAATGCAGGCGGGCCGGCGCGGTTGTCCAAGCGGGTACAGCTTCACGTATTCGCGCCCAAACTCCGATTACGGGAATGGCTCAGGAGTTGGTTTCCACGTCCAGGGGCGCATCCAGTTGACTCGCGTTCTCAGCGGACCGGAGCAAAAACTACTGACTCCCGGCTCCCATTGAGGTCAGTTGCCACCGCGTTAGACTACGCCGCCCGGCGAATGCGCTTGTGGCAGTTCCGTCGTATGGTTCTCAACGCCCTCGGTGATCGCCGTGTTGATCTGGTATACGAACGGGCGTCGCTATTCAGCCTGGTCGGGCCAAAGCTTGGCAAGGTTTTGCACGTCCCAGTCCTGATAGAGTTCAACGCGCCATTCGCGCTTGAATTTCCGGACCGGGGACGGCTATTCAAGAAGGCTCTTCTGGGCTGGGAGACCGCGGTCCTGGCATCGTCTGACGCAGCGGTATGCGTGTCGGAACAGCTCGCCGACTGGCTCCTGAAGGCGCATCCGTTCGCCAGCAAGAAGCTGCACGTCGTTCCCAACGGTGTCGCTCCGGGGCTATTCGATCCGACAATCTGCTCGCCCTCGCTTCAATCTCAACTGGGGCTGAACGGGAAGACCGTTATCGGCTTTGTCGGCACTATGAAGGCGTGGCATGACGTTGCCACGCTGATTGGGGCACTGAAAATTGCGGGCGCGGATGCCGCAGACCTATGCCTGCTGGCCGTAGGAGATGGTCCCCGGCGGTTGGAGTTTGAACGACAGTCGCAGCTCTGTGGTATCGAGGCCATTTTTGTGGGAGCTGTGGACTACGAGCAGATACCTGACTACATCTCTGTGATGGACATTGCAGTTGCGCCGCACCCGAAGTTAGCGACCTTCTACTTCTCTCCAATAAAGGTCTTTGAGTATATGTGTATGGCCAAGCCAGTGATTGCCTCGAGTGTTGGTCAGCTAGAAGAGGTGATCCGGGACGGGGTAACGGGAATCCTGGTCCCGCCGGAAGATCCCGTTGCGTTGGCCAAGGCCGTGGTTGCGCTCTCTCAGTCGCCGACGTTGCGCGATCGCCTGGGAGAAGCAGCCCACGACTGGGTGAGCAAATCGCATACCTGGGAGATAACCGCTCGCGAGGTACTATCCATCGCCAAGAGTCTCACGCTCTAGGCGCTCGGGAAGGCAACGAAACGATTCAATATGAGCAAGACAGAAGGCCAAGCTGCAGTGAACCTGAGCGAATCTGATGATGCCACATCCCCTCAGCTTGGGACGATACTGGCGGGACTAGGCTATAAAGCCCTGGCTGCGCCGGTGGAAGTGGCTTCGGGGTTGTTAGTGAATGTGATGAGTGGCCGGGGCCTAGGACCCGGCCGATATGGGCTTGTGGCATTGGCTGGCGCAGCCGTCGGTTTCGTCCATATGTTGATCAATCTCGGAACGACCGTCAGCGCCACAAGGGCGGCTGCCCAGCACGACGCTCGAGGTGAGACTGGGAGAATTTCAGCCCTATACCGGGCTCTTCGAACTCACCGAATGATAGCAGGCGCCGCAGGTGCGATTGCGCTTGCCCTTTCGGCCGGCTGGCTTTCCCGAGTCATTTTCCATCAAAACGCGCTTGAGGGGCCCATCCAGGCGTACTCACTAAGTGTGTTGCTGGCCGGCGTTAGTGTAATGATTCTGGCAGTCTTCGCCGGGCTGCAGAAGTGGAACTACTACTTCTACGTCAGCATCACGCGGTCAATCTCAGTCGCAGCACTCGTATACTTGTTCCTCAGGTTAGAGTGGGGGGTTTCCGGAGTATGTCTGGCGCTGGCCTTGAGCTCGGGGGTGGCATGGCTGGCTGCTGAGCTGAGCGCCCGACAAATCCCGGCGCTGGCCAAACGAGACGCCAGCCGCCAGCTGATCTGTTCGGAACTCGTTTCTGCGTTCAAGTTCGGGCTGCCTCTGGCTGCGGGTGAAGCAGGCTACTTCGTGCTCTCATGGTTTGACACTGTGTTCTTAGGAATGATACGCGACATTCACGAGCTCAGCTACTATCGGGCCAGCTTAGCCATTGCTTCAGCAATCATGGTTATCCCTAACCTGCTTCGGGCAGTGCTGTTTCCCGCAGTTACAGCTGGATATACGTCCGGCGGCACCGAGTCCGCACGGAAGAGTTTTTCATTCTTGCTGAAGTACTTTGCTGGCACGTTGGTCCCCCTTGGCATAGGAATCGCCCTGCTCCGTCAGCAACTGCTCGGCGGCGTTTATGGCGTCGAGTACGCGCGGGGTGCCCCCGCACTATCTGTGCTTGGCCCCGTTTTTGCTGTGAGAGGAGTGAGCGTAGTCATTTATCTGTCTCTGGTGGCGGGCCTCGGCCGTAGCGGCTACCAGGGCATTGTCATGGGTTTAGGTATGGCATCAAGTGTCGGTCTCAATCTTCTCCTGATACCCAGATATGGGGCCGTTGGTGCAGCCTTGGCCATGGCAATAACTCAGTTGGTGGGATGGTGTAGTTCTCTCGTGCTGCTGCGCAGATGTACGGGGTGCACTCTCGTGTGGTTTCCGTGGGCCGCGCTGGGGAAGATTCTTATCGCCGCATCTGTTGTTAGCGCCACAGTTGCCCTTATCAGAGACATTGCCAGCATTGAGAGCTTGCTGACAACAGCCGTGGTGGGTTTGTGTGCCTATGCGGCCTACGCTGTCCTGCTGTGGCTCCTGCGGTTCGTAACTCCAGAAGAATCGGCTCTAATGCGGCGAGGCCTAAACCAGACCACGTTTGGGCAATGGCTAAAAGGCTTCCGCGCCGCCCGAGGCATCTAGGCAATCCGGCCGTGCGTTCACTGGTGCTATCAGAGGCCCTGTGATGAAGATCGTCCAGGTCACGAGATACTTCAGACCATTCCAGACCGGAGCGGGTGTGCATGTCGAGCAGCTTAGCCGTCAGCTTGCCAGCCGAGGTCATGAAGTAACGATATACACGTACGATTGGGGCGACCAACCGGCCCCGGAGACTATAGGAGGAGCGAAGGTTGTTAGGATGCGGCACGCTTTTGCGGATGGCACGATGCTGAGGGCACTGCTTAGTGAAAAGGATGTGGATGTTATCCACGCGCATGCGATATGGCCTCACGTGCGTTCTGCCTTCTTGGCGGCGCAAATTCGCGGCTGTCCCTTTGTTATGACGCCCCATCACACTCAGGCTTTTTGGTTTCAGCGTGTGCCCCGAGGCCGGCTTACACCGCTGCGGAGGTGGCTTTGGTATGCGATCGCCCGAAACAGCCATGCAGTCCTGTACTTGAACAGCGGCGAGCGCCAGTCACTTGAAGAGGCGGGAGTAGGCAGTGGAAGGCTCTGGCCAACGTACAACGGTGTTGATCTATCCACCTTCAGACCCAGTGACGGTTCAGCATTGCGCCGGGACCTGGGAATCAGCGGCCCGTTGGTTCTCTTCGTGGGGCGGTTCCAGGAGCACAAGGGGATCTATGACTTGCTTGAGGCAGTTCCCGCCGTGGTCGCCAGGCGGCCAGATACAACGTTCTTGCTCGTCGGAGGGCCATCGCGCGAGGCGGACGGTGAGGAAGTCGAAAGAGTACTCAGCACAATATCGGCGGCCAAACTGGAGCCGTTCGTCAGGGTCCACCCTTGTGTGCGTCATAAGCAACTCGCCCGTCTCTACTCAGCGGCTGATCTGTTGGTCGGCCCCTCCCGCTACGAGGCGTTTGGACTTGTTTACTTGGAGGCGATGGCATGCGGGACGCCCGTAGTCGCAACTGATACGTTTGGCCCGCGGGAGTTCATTGCCAACGGACAGACTGGCCTGTTGGTGCCACCCGCCGCCCCGGAAGCCCTGGCCCAGGCCATTACCACCTTGCTGTCCGATCGCCAGCTAGCAGGGACGATAGCAGCCCGGGCCCAGCGTATGGTCGAGAGCAAGTACACGTGGGAACGTGTGGCTGACGAGGTCGAGAAAGTATATATGCGACTCTTAGGAGTAGGTAGCGTTTGATGCAGTCGGTGGGGTATGGCGAAGAGGTAACAACCAGGACTGTCTACCTGGTGGCGGAGGATGATACGCGGACCGGGGCACCTGACCGGAGCCGCGGGCGAGCCCTGCGGCGTTGGTTCAATCCGCGACGTCACCGTGGAGGCCGGATCATTCTGTGCCCGCTGCGTTATGACCCCGCAGAATGTGATTTAGTACTCGCGCGCCTCGAAGGCCGAGGAGGAGTGCGAGCAGTAAATGGTCAGCCTATCCGCGCTACCAAGGTTCGGGGCACTCAGTTTGTTGCTTTCGCGCCGCTGCCGTTTGAGCCTTGGGAGAACGTCTTGTGGGTGGACCCAGGGGTGCGAGAAGTCCAGTTGTATCCCGCATTCAGGGATCGCAGTCGCGTAGATGCAGCGCTATTGCTCGGCGATATGCCGTGCCGATTGCTAGACATTGCCGGGGAGACATTTCCCTCGCCGGCAGTGCCAAGAAGGCCCCCATCAGAAGCGTCGCCGCTTGCGTTCATAATGAGGTCTTTCAATGAAGCTTCGGGTAGCGCTTTCCGCAATACCTTCCACGCGTGCTACGATTTGACCCAGCGTACCTACCGTCTCAACTCGTGGGTCTGGTGCAGCGCGGCAGCAGTGCGAGCTCTGCTAAGTGAATGGTCACGCACAGGTGACAGGTCTGTCTATCAAATGGCCGTGATAGTAGGTGATGCGCTGCGAGAACGGCAGCTCACCACTGGGCCTAACGCCGGGGGCGTCGAGGTGCGTTGGGACTTGGACGCCAGCCGAGGCGACAGCTATGGAATAGTCCGGTGGCTGGCGCCCAACGATACAGCGTTCATCGCTTCGGAGGCGTTTCTGCCACTCTACGACGCCACAGGCGAGACGGCATACCTGGAAGCGGCCAGACGAGCGGCTACATGGATCAGCGAGAAGGGCATGCATCGGTCGGGCAGACTCCTGGTGGGATGCGACGCTGCTACGGAGAGATGGGATGATTCGTGGCTCTATGTTGATTCTATGTTCGTAGCTGGCCTGTTTGCCGGATTGGCCGTCAGAGACCGTGACGGACCTTGGCAGGAAGTTCTCCGCAGCACGCTGGATGACGCTGTCCGACGATTCTCATTACTGAACGGGCTGTTCGCCAAGACATGGTGCAGCAGCGTCGAACTGGATACTGTGAAGTGGGCACGCGGGCAGGCTTGGGCCCTGTTGGGGCTGCTATGTGCGTACGAGGCCGTTCCGACGGAAAGATGGCAGGCACGGGCTATCGAATGTGCAGATGTACTACTGTGCCTTCAGAATAGAAATGGCAGTTGGTACTACATTATGGACGACGCGGGCAGCGGCGAATGCGCGAAGGCGACTTCCATCCTCGCCTACAATCTGACGCGTCTATTCAAGGTGACCGGGTCTTCAGCCTATCGCCAAGCAGCGGAGAGGGCACTCGATTGGTGCCAGCTTCACATCTATGATGGCGACGACTCCTGCGCCAGAGGTGCTATCACGTCCCATACCACTGAAGGCTGCATCGTGGGCGCCAGGAACGTGAATTGTGGGTTCCTGTACTCCGCTGCATACTACCTGATGGCCCGGTACGAGTTGGCTGACCGCGAGCCTCGGCCACCTGGACCGATGGTTGCACTCGCTCGTGGACGAGAGGGTCGGCCGGATGAAGAGTAGTGGACAAGCGTCGCTAAGAACTGCCCTCCGCCATGGGCCGATCCTGGTGGTCGCTATGGTGATCATCGCCAGTTTGGCTGCCATCTCCCTCGACTCGTCACTCAGAGGGAAAGGCGACGATGCCCATTACGTGGTGCTGGCCAAGTCCATTGCTGAAGGCAAAGGATTTCGTCAGATCAATTCGCCGCGCATGCCTATGGAGACCACCTTCCCCTTTGGTTTCCCGCTTCTGCTGGCTCCTATCATAAAAATCTTCGGGGTCAGCATTGCTGCGCTGAAGCTCGTGCCCGCGGTATGTACCATGGCCGCGGTGGCCGCCACCTATTGGCTGTTCGCGCTTAGTGTGGGCCGAGTTTGGGCTTCGGTGCTGGCCCTAATCGTGGCGAGTTGCCCGTTGGTCGTCTCTTTCTCGACGCAGCTGCGCAGCGAGGCTCTTTCCCTTGCCCTAACTACGTTATGTTTGGCTCTGGCGATTGGCTGCGCACGGGAAAGAGATGGGTTGACGGTGCGCTGTGTCATTCTGGCTTTGGCGTTGTGGTTTGCCTTGCTCACTAGAACAATAGGCGTTGTTCTCGTGCTTGCGATGATCCCCTACTTGTGGTTTGAGCAGCGCAACAAGAAGGCTCTATTCCTCGCCGCCATGATCGCAGTGACAGCAGCACCGTTCTTAGTACTAGGACAGTCTTCCACGCCACAAGACACCAATTATCTGTTTCGGGCGTTGCACGTTGAGCCTAACCTCGAGGAGTCGCGGATGCTTAGCGGCCGGGAGATGGCGGCTCGTCTCGCTGCCCATGCATGGAGGTACGCTCGGGATCTGTCCGAGCTACTGTTGCTGCCCTTTGCCGCCGCTCTGCACAGAGCCGGCCTGACTGCCGTGGCATATGCTCTCGCTCTGGCAATGGCAGCACTGGTTGGGGTGGGCATCAAGGCGGACTTCCGAACTGGGCGCAGGTTGCTGGCCATGTTCACTCCCTTGTACATCCTGTTTCTCTTACCCCAGCCTGCGTGCGAGCCCCGGTATTTGCTGCCAGTAGTACCTATGTTGGCCTGGTTCACTATTCGCGGCATGGGGGCGGTAGCGGCTCGGACGCAAAGCCTCTTTCTCAATATCAGCCCGACCAATGCTCGCAACGGACTGGCTGCCCTGCTGGTCATTGGTGGACTGGTGGGGGGTATCCACACAGCGGTGACAAAGCCAGACAAACTGATGAGTCTGCCGGAAGTTGCCGACTACAAGAGGGCTGGCACGTGGATTGCTACCAACACCCCCGACGATTCCATCATTCTGTGTGTGAAGCCATTCTACATGTATCTATGGGCTGGCCGAAGGACCGAAGGGTTTCCCATTACAGCACGGCCGGCAACCCTTGAGTCTTGGGTGAGATACACCCAGGCGACGCATCTGGTCATAGATAGCTTTGGCTGGCGAGACAAACGCACCGCTGCTTTTCAGGACATAGCACAGCGTCGGCCTCTGACTTATCGCCGGATGGACGTTGCCCAGACAAGCGGTTCACGGCCTACTCTGGTTTACGAGATAGGGCCAGCAGCCAGAGTGGGAGTTAACCACGGCGACACCTCTGTATCGCGACATTGCGAGGCACATCGGATGCCCTCTGGGCCAAGGGGGCCGTGGTAGTCCGTCATCTTTCAGGAACGGCAGATAGGAGCAACTGACATGGCCCAGCCCGAACGCTTGAACTTCAACACGAATGTCGAGACAAGTCCATCGCGAGATTACCAACCGATGGATGTGAAGCTGTCGGTAATAATGCCTGTGTTCAATGAGGTCTGGACACTTACCGCCATTGTGGAACGTGTGCTCGCTAATCCGATCTGTCATGAGTTGATCATGGTGGACGATGGGTCAACTGACGGCTCGCGAGATCTGCTCGCTCGTATGGACGATCGGCGAATCAAGTGCATATACCACGACAATAACCAAGGAAAGGGAGCAGCAATTCGCACAGGTCTGAAGTACGTGTCCGGCGACGTTGTTATCATTCAGGACGCCGACCTTGAGTATGATCCCTCGGACTACCAACAGGTGGTAGCACCCATAGCCAACGGGGATGCCAACGTGGTCTATGGATCGAGGATCTCCGGTGACAACCCAATGTCGAGCGCGGCATTCTACTGGGGCGGCCGCGTCCTGTCGTTCATCACAAACTGCCTGTACGGAAGCCGGATCACGGACGAACCTACCTGCTACAAAGCCTTTAGAGCGGAGGTTCTCAAGAAGCTTGACCTGAAGTGCACTGGCTTTGAGTTTTGCCCTGAGGTGACAGCGAAGGTCTTGAAGGCAGGGATAGATATCGTTGAGGTACCGATTACCTACGCCCCCCGCTCGACGAAACAAGGCAAGAAGATCAAATTAAGGGACGGAATCCAAGCTGTCTGGACGCTGATTCGCTACCGCTTCAGCAGCTAGGATACTGCACTGAGAGGTCATAGTGACGGAGCCGACGGTACTAGCACTCCATACGTCTTCGGTCACGGCAGCAGAAGTGTTTGCCTTCATCGAGGAGATGGGCCTCGTCGAGAAACTGAGACGGGCCAATAGCGTCGTGATCAAGCCTAATCTCGCGGCCGGCAATCGGTTCGCGTGGCAATCAGGCGTTGTAGTCAGCCCCCATATGCTCAAAGCCCTCATCCAAGCTGTCCGCGAGATCAATGCTACAGCAAAGATTTGGATTGCTGAGTCCGACAGCTCGGGCGGCTGCCTCGCGAGCGACAAGTTCGAGTTCCAGGGATACCCGGATCTGGTAAGATCGTTCGACCCGCAGGTCCAACTTCTGGATCTTTCTCGCGATACAATGACTCACGTTCCGTTAGAATCGCGCATAGTGAAGCCGATGCTGCTTTCGCAGCGGCTGCACGAGTGTGATCTGCTCGTTTCGCTTTCCAAGATCAAGACGCATCGTCTGGCCGGATTTTCCGGCGCACTGAAGAATCACTTCGGACTGCTACCCGATGGCGACAAGCAGAAATACCATCCCTTCCTGAGCGAGGTTATCACTGATCTGATCCAGGCCAAGCCGGCGGAGATGTACATACTAGATGGGAATCCCGCGATGGAGGGCCCCGGTCCAGTGCACGGCATTGCTCGCAGCATATCAACCGTGTTGGTCGCGGCGGACCCGGTAGCCATTGACACCGTTGCCGCCGGGTTGATTGGGATTCCTGCTAAGAGGATACCACACTTGGCGTATGCCGCGTCGCAAGGTTTGGGGTGTGGTGACCCCGACCGGATCAGGATAGTCGGTGACCTAGTGTCGTGCCGCCCGAAGTTCCGATTCATCTCGTTTGGCGAGAAGTGTCTGATCGCGGGGGGGCTAGGCCTGCTGCGCACGTCGTGGCTACTGAACAAGGTTGGGGCGCTGTTATCCTCAGGGGGGGAGCCGAGGCGCGTAGCTAAGGAGTTATGGTTTGCTACTCGCAGCAGAATATGGCACAAGTCTTGATGGCCGCTATCATGAGTTTTCCGCTCTACAACCCGTGCCGGAGGCGCACGGCCAGATGAATCATTACCGGTCATTGACTTTGCCAACTAAGGAGCCGGGAGAGCCCCCCGAGTCAGGGGACCAGTATATGTCGGTCCTGGCCCGGCTCTACACGTGGCTGGCGAATCTGCAAGTGCCCGACCCATTAGTCGGTGCCCACACGGCCAGTGCCGTGAGTGAGGCTTGGACAGATGCGTCGCTACCGGGCGCTCGTCTGCCGTACGACATAGGTGGTATTTACGATCACTTAGACTGCCGGGTCCAAGGCGAGCATTATTCGACCACCTTTTTTGGACTGTTTAGCGCGGCAATGTATCACCTGACCCAAGAACCGGACTATCTTGGAAGAGCGCGAGCAGCCATGCAATTCCACATACGGACCGCTCCGGATGAGTATGTCTTCGCCGATTGGGACTATCATTGGGACTTCAACAACTTGGCTTTCGCGGAAACATCTCGGATGTTGTGGCAGGAGCTGCCGCCGGGAATACGGGCGGATTGCCTCCGCACGATCGGCTCATGGAAGTCGAACGACAATCAGTCAACCAATTGGATTGCAATGAGAGCTCTATCGCATCTTCTAAGATACAAGTTGCTGCATCGTCCAACAGACTACCTTCGATACCGCAGGTATCTATGGAGGCTGAAACGTCGTCAGCTTGGTGACGGCTGTTTTGAGGACGTCCCCGGGCAAAGCCGTCCTATCCAATATCATGCGTACGTCCTGGCGCTGCTTCACCGGATATGGATGGTCACTAACGATACGAGTGTGCGCGAAGCGTTCTTGCGCGGGGTCGAGTACCTCTGCCATTGGATTGACCCCTGGGGCGATTTCAACTACACCGGCAGAGGCCAGCGCCAGCTTTTTGGCTACGCGTGCGCCATTTATGCTCTGGAAGCTGCTAAGAGTCTCGCACCCGACCGTGCCGGGCGACTTGAATTCGTCAGGCGCCAAGTGTGGAAATTCGTTATGGCCCATCAGCAACCGGACGGACACCTGCCCTTGATTCTCACCCAAGGAGCAGACCAGACAAAGATGGGGTGGTATGACTACCACCATCTGTCCGTCTACAATGCCGCCTTTGGCGCTTGGGTGGCCTTGGCGGCACAGATCTCACAAGTTCATTGCGCGCCCACACCTTACGATGCTGCAGCATTTACGTTTCTCGAACCATCAAACTGCCTGGTGGTGCGTATGCCCCAATATTTTGCCGCTTTTGGCGAGAGCGGGCAGGGGTCGCCCTACTTAGCCGACACTGGACCTTCCTTTCAGCATCTTCTGATCCAGCCGCACGGCTTACTCTTCTCCTGCCCCGGTGGTCCCTCGCCAGACGGGCGGTACGGGCAGAGGTATGGCCACTCGCTGGCAGGTGCAAACTTCTTCGGGCCTATCGCGCGGCTGTCCAACGGACGATGGCTCTCGTGCCATGAAGCAACTGGTCGCCTAAGCCGCAAATCGAACGACACGTACTCGGTAACACTGGAGTTCGGCCAGTTCTCAATTGAGCAAGTGCTCGTGTTCCAGCGCAATGCCCTTAAGTGTTTTGGCCAAATCAGGGGTGCACTGGACGAGGGAATCGTGGAACTGAGAGTACTTAACCTGCCAATGCTGGACAGTTGGCACTGCATCTGCCCTTCAGCTCGAGAAGCTGTCCTTTTCCTTGGGGCCAGCAAGAGTGCCGGGCTGCGCGTAGTTGTCAGCGAGGGCCTGGGGCCCTTGCAGGTGAAGGAGGAGGTTCCCAACGCCTGCGGAATGGCGCGAATCCTGTCAGCAGAATTGCCCAGAGAACTGTTGCACAGTGGCGGGACACATCGCTTCGACATCAAGCTCGACATCGGCAACTGGGTTGACAGGGAGTAGCTGATTAGCAGCGACTCCTGCAACCGCAGCGGTCCAGGTGATGCCCGAAACTTATACCAGTGGATGATATGCTATGGCTCAAAAGCAAACTGCTAAACTGAAGAGCGCAGACTACGCCATCATTGCGGGGCTGATCTGTCTGACGCTCCTATACGCGGCCAGATACGTCAACTTCTCTCAACATCCGTTCGAGGATGCGGCGATACTCATGCGCTACTCGAAACACCTGGCTGAAGGCCACGGTATTGTCTGGAACATAGGTGAGAAGCCGGTTGATGGGGCAACTGATTTCCTGTTTATGGTGGCTGTGGCCGGTCTCAACAAGACTGGGATGCCACTAGAACAGGCCGTGCGCCTATTGGTAGCTCTGTCGCACGTGCTTACTGTCATAATCGTGTACGTAGCTATCGTAAGGATTCACGCCGTCAGTAGGTGGCTGGCAGTTTTGTCCGCTGCATACCTGGCCATCGGCCCCGGGGTAGCCTACATCTCCGCCTATTTTGGCACTCCCTTTTTTGGGCTATTCGTCGCCATAACGTGGTGCGTGGCCAACTACATGCTAAAGAGCGACGAGTCGCACTTGCTCTCACTGATCTTCGCCCTATGTGCCCTCTTGATGGGCCTAGTCAGACCCGAAGGTGTGTTATTGGCGCTGTTTATGCTAGGCGCGCTGCTCTATTTCCGCACAATTCAGAATTCGAAGACTATTGTTCTGCATTTTGCAGTGGTCTTTGTAGTAATCGGGGGACTCTATTTTGTCTGGCGTTGGAACTATTTTGGCCAGCCCCTGCCCAACCCGTTCTACAAGAAGGGCGGCGGGCATCTTTATCCTGGCAGTCTCAGAGCCAGCGTGTACCACGCTGTAGTCATGGGGGCACCTTTTCTGCTGGCCTATCTTCTGGCCACAATTCGTTCAATAGATACCCTGAGAGAAGCGCTGTTCTCGCTTATGCCGATGGCTGCGTTTGTCGGGATGTGGATACTGTTGTCCAACGAAATGAACTTCCGGATGCGGTTGCAGTATCCGGTTCTGCCCATGCTATTGATATCGTGGCCGGCACTGGCTCGAGGGGTTGAGTTGCCCCAAGAGCCGACCTTGCCTAGATGTGGACGGATCGCGGCGCTAGTTACCAGAACTGCCCTTATGCTAGCGGTACTCTTGTACGCCTATAGCAGTTTCACCCACAGTTCCGGCACGGGAAGAGATGGCAGATATGATGTGGCAATTATGCTTGGCAAGTATGAGAGTAAAGGCTACACAATGGCTGTATCAGAGGCCGGTTTGCTACCGCTCTATTCGAATTGGCGCGCCATAGACACCTGGGGACTAAATGACCAATGGATAGCTCATAGTGGGAGAATCACGGAGGCATATCTGGACCGCTACAAGCCCGAAGTCATTGCTTTTCGGGCGGACTTCTCCCCTCTGGCAGCACCGCAAGGTGGCAGCGATTTCATGGCAATGTGCCTGACCCTCAAGAGCTACGCAGAGAAGCACAAATACGTACTTGCGGCGGCATTTGGCACTGAGCCGGGCCGTACGCACCACTACTACGTGCGGCCTGCTTTTCCTGATAGCGCTGAAATAGTGCAAGGCATCCGCGATACCAACTACTGTTGGTATCGGGACGGACGTGCCTGCAACAACTACGCGATATCATACTAGCCGGCGTTGACCCAAAGGAGGTCCAGTAGTGTCGATCATCAAGCGCGCGGTCGGTCGAGTGCTCTTTTCCAAGCGAGTCTTCGAGTGGCTACAGGCAAGAGGGATTCACTTGCTTCACAATGACTGGTACAGTCCAATCCCCGACACGGCTCAATTGGCAAAGCGCAATGGCTTGTGGAATTATCAGTCAGCCATGGTAGGACTCGATGTCAACGAGCAGGAGCAACGCCGACTGATTGACGAAATCATCCCTCGGTACAAAGAGGAATGCAAGTTCCCCTTGACACCTACTGACTGTCCTCACGAATACCACGTCAATAATAACCTTTTTGGACTGGTAAGCGCAGCGGTCTATCATTGTATGATCCGTCACTACAAGCCGCGTACTGTCATCGAGGTGGGGGCAGGCAATTCGACTTATGTCGCTGCAAGAGCAATGAGGATGAATGATCTCGCTGATGACCGATTGATCGCAATAGAGCCTAACCCTAATGCGGTACTAAAGACAGGTTTCCCGGGGTTGAGCGAGCTTGTGCAACAACCGGTTCAAGATGTCCCGCTCTCCTTTTTCGAAGCACTACATGATAGGGATATTCTGTTCATCGACTCTTCTCACGTAGTCCGTCTGGGCGGCGATGTGGTCTATCTCTACTTGGAGGTCCTTCCGCGGCTGGCCCCTGGGGTGCTTATACATGTTCACGACGTGTATCTGCCACGGAGTCACCCAAGACGCTGGGTGGTCGACTTGCGGCGCTTCTGGACTGAACAATACCTGTTGCAGGCATTCCTCGCCTTCAACACTGCGTTTGAGGTGCTTTGGTCAGGTACATACGCGGCGACTCGCTGGCTTGACGATGTTGAGCGGCTGCTCCCCAACCCGCTTGGTCAGCAGATCAACTACCAGTCGAGCAGCTTTTGGATACGCCGTTGTTCTTGATTGTCATTAGTTCACGTGACGGACAGTGAGGAATTGCAGCTAACCAGTAAGAGATTGGCAGAACAGGAGGCGTTTGCCAGGATGGCCGATGGAGGTAGTAGCTCGGTACGGTCTTTGTATCACGAAGACTATTATGAGGCGATGGCGCCGGCGAACTGTGCGTATTTCTGCAAGCACAGAGGTGCGGCCCTTCTTCCCAACCGTCTCCAAGGCCTGGCCCGGGCGAAGCTGGAGCCGGGTATGACAGTCCTGGACGTGGGCTGCGGGCGAGGCGAATTGTGCATATACTGTGCTCTGCGTGGTCTCAACGCTGTCGGCATTGACTTCTCCTGCACAGCCATAGCCATTGGCCGGGAGCTGATCGAGCAACTTCAGGTCCAGAGCCGAGCTGTCAGCTACGTATCGTTGATTTGTGCCGATGGCTGCCGGCTGCCCTTTGCTGACGAGACTTTTGACAGAATCATGAGCTTCGCTTTCCTGGAGCATATCGAGCGGTGGCAAGCGGAGTTGTTTGTGGCAGAAGCTAAGCGAGTATTGCGTCCCAACGGGGTTCTGGTGATATCTACTGGTCCAAACGAGCTGCCCATACGATTGGCCCACGGTGTTCTGCGGCCCTTTGCTGACTGGCTTCTGCACCGAAAACTACCCGCCTATAGCGAGCGTATCGCTACTGAGAGATGTAGCGGCCACTTGCACCTATGGAATCCGTTTTCCTTGCGACGTCTACTGGCCAACTGTTCGATGCCCTGCCATGTGCGAACGTCTGCGGACGATTATGCTGCCTACCCGAGCCTAGTCAGCAATATCCGGCGAACAGGCAGCCGAGTCAACTGGCTGTCCCCGTTTTTCGCCAATGACGTGTGGGCAATTGCTGCTAAATCGCAGCACGCCTTGCGCATGTTTGTGGCCAAGGACGACGGCTTTGTCCCTGAGGCGCTATTGCATATGACGGACGGCGAAGTTCTACGCGGCAGTACAGGTCACCAAAGCCAGCTAGGATAGCTTTGCTCCATCCGAGGGATTATTGTGAATATCGTGTATTTCGGCGACCAGTGGGATGACCTGTGGCGGCGGCGCCAGCAGATCGCCTGGCGGCTGAGCCAGAAAGAACCCATTGACGAGACCTGGTACATCGAGGGGCCCTTGACGCTAACATCGTTGGCGAAACATTGGTTGGGAAGGGCTGACGGTGACGCCTGCGACCGCTGGCGGCGGATTCGGGAGAAAGGACTACAGTTCGAGACAGATAGTCTACATGTCGTCACGCCGCTGACGCCCTTGCCCACTACGGCCAATACCCTTGGTCGCTGGGTGAACCACTGGACGCATCGGCAGGCTGTAAGCCGCGTGGCTCGCGCCAATCGCGGCAAACAAGTATTGCTGTGGCTTTCTAAGCCAATGGACTTGCCCTGGATAGACGCCTTTGAGCCGAGGCTTATCTGCTACGATTCCACGGAAAGGTTCTGGGAGTTCGAAGATGCTCCCCTTCGTGTGCGACAGCTTTGGCGGCAGCAGGACGAACGACTTGCTCGCCGCGCGGACGTAGTGTTTGTCCAGACTGAGGAACACCTTCGGGAAAAGCAAGCCGAAGGAGTGAATGTATTTCTGATGCCCAATGCAGCAGATGTGGATCAGTTTGACATTCCCGCAAACAGCCTCCCGGTTGATTTAGAATGTATTCCTGACCCCCGCATTGGCTATGTCGGCTCCATCAACTACCGAATAGACTGGGATCTGGTTGAGCACATACTCAGGTGCCTCCCCCAGTTCAATCTCGTGTTTATCGGTAACAGCGCGGGGAATGCCAAGTGCGAGTACCTGGCCCATCGCTACGGAAACATACACTTTCTGGGCCCGCGACCGTACCAGCAAATCCCTGCTTATCTGGATGGTATGAGTGTCTGTATTATTCCTTTTTGTGCCACGAGTCTGACCATCTCGCAAAGCCCTTTGAAGCTGTTTGACTATCTCGCCGCCGGCAAGCCAATTGTCGCGACGAATGGCGCCAATGTGGGAGAGTTGGAGCCATGGGTCCGAATTGCCAATCACCATGATGATTTATGCCTGGCCGTCAAACGGGCTGCCGCCGAGGATTGCCCGAAACTGGAACAGACGCGGCGGATGGTGGCTGCGCAGAATTCGTGGACTGTACGCGTGGAGCAGATGTGGGAGATCATCACCGCACATCTCTCCGAGAAGATAGCACAGCGAAAGGCTAGTGCAGGGTGAGATGGATATCGTAGCATTTGTTCCCAGCGGCGACTATGAGGGCAACACCCGGCGGCGCATGCTGGCAGCAGTGGCTGCTAAGCTAGGGAGGCGGGGCCGGGGGGAGAAGATGCTGTGTGTGGACCGACCGGTGTGTCCGCTCTCAACGCCGGTGAAGCATCCGGGCAAGTACCTGGAATGGCTGGCTGGCCGGCGTGGTCTGCGCCGAGTGCAGGAGAACGTCTGGGCCTGGACACCGTGGGTGTTGATTCACGACATCGTAGCCCTCAAGAGACCGGCTATCGAACGCCTGAATATGAAATTAGTACGACGTGGACTAGACGCTGTGCTGGACAAAATCGGCATGACACTGAGGTCGGACTTGGTGCTGTGGATCTTCCATCCATATCAGGTTGAGTATTTGCAGTTGATGCCGGCGGCTCTTCGCGTTTACGAGTGCTGGGATGACCATCAGGAATTCCCCGCCGTCAAGGCCGATGCCGTCTTGCGTCAGTGGATTGGTGAACTGGAGCGACGCATTTGCGAAGAAGCTGATTTGGTGTTTGCCACCTCGGCCGCCCTTGCCAGAAAAATGTCAGCGATGCATAGCAATGTGGTGATGTGCGCCAATGGAGTGGACTTTGAGCATTTCAATGCGGCTGTCCCTACTGAGCAGTGTGACCCGGTCTCCCCGAAGGGCAACTCACCCCGAATCGGCTTTGTGGGGAAGATAAACGAGAAGCTTGATCTGTCCATCTTGGACACAATTTCAGCGCGTCGGCCCGAGTGGACCTTCACAATGGTCGGCCCCTTTGACGGGCAACCTGAGCTGCAATCAGCAACTGCGTACAAACGTGTCAAGGCTCGAGACAACGTTCATTTGCTAGGGCAGCAGCCATATGACCGGATTCCAGCGATCGTGAGCACCTTTGACGTTTGTACTATACCGTTCGCGGTGAATGCGTTGACGGAAGCAACATATCCACTGAAGCTGCATGAGTACCTGGCCACAGGCAAGCCGGTGGTCTCCACTGATTTGCCCGACGTGCGGCAATTCTCCGACGTCGTTTACATCGCCCGCAACGCTCGGGAATTCGAGCAGATGACGGAGAAGGCCCTGGCAGAGGACTCTCCCGAGCTTCAGGAACACCGAATCCAAACAGCACGGGAGAACTCCTGGGAGAACCGAGCGCAGGCAATATTGAAGGCGATGAGGCGGGCACGCCATACTCCAAGGGAGGAGAAGTGACTTGTCACGCCTACGCATTCTCCACATTCTGCCCAGTGGCTTGGAAGGAGACGGCGTTTGTCGTATAGGAAGACTCATTGGTACGAATCTTGCTCCTGACACGTTCGAGACTACATTCCTATTCCTGAATGGGCAGGCAGACAACTCTATCCGGCGGGAACTGGATCAAGCCGATGCGGAGTATTTTGTCTTGAATGCGGTCAGTTCTGCTCATCCCAGGCACTTCTTGTCCAATGGTCGGGCCGCTGCCCAAGTACGCAAGTTGGTCCTTAAGGGGAACTTCGACATTGTACACGGGCACAACTTCTTCTCTGGACTATATGCTTCTGAATGCAGCAGGGGTCTTCCGGTCGTACAGACGATCCACGGGACCGATTTCTTGTCCAGGGCCGGCTGGGTTCGCCGACTGCTGCAAGAGCGGGCAATTGGCCGGGCCCAGAGCGTTGTCGGGATCAGCCGATATATTACCGACACGCTACGCAAGAGATACCCTATACATCAGAGCAAGTGCCTCACGATCTACGACGGAATTGACACGAGGCAGACAATTTGGGATATGCCCTCTGAAGCAGTACGCTGCGAACTCGGTCTGGGCGATGATACACCACTGATTGGAACAGTGGGGATGCTTGAAGAACGTAAGGGACACGACTCTGCAATTCGTGCTCTAGTCGAGGTCAAGCAGCATCTGCCTGACACGAAACTCCTCGTGGTTGGGGGGGAAGCCTGGTTCGAGCCAGCAACTGCTGGCAACTTGCCTCGGCTTGCATGTGAGCTGGGAGTCGGCGACGACGTGCTTCTCACCGGATTCCGTCGCGACGTACCGAACCTAATGCACGCGATGGATGTATTTGTACACCCAGCTCTTGACGAGGGCTTTGGGCTGGTTGTGTGCGAGGCTATGAATGTGGGTACGCCGGTTGTTGCATTCAATGTTGATGGAGTAGCCGAAATTATCGAACACGGCACGTCAGGCTTGCTTGTCGAGAAAGGCAATGTGCCCGCCTTGGCCAAGCAGATAACAAGGCTACTGCACGACACTGAACTAGCCGGACGACTGGCCCGTGGGGGGCAACAACGTGTCGGGGAGCATTTTGCCGCAACACGAATGGCTACAGAATATGGCCAGCTGTACGGAGAGTTGGCAAATGTATAGCTTGGGGTCTGTTCACTTAGTAAGCGGGGGTGCGGATGTTTGAAGCCCTGTACAAGAGATTGCCGATATGCGCGCAGCATCTGGCCGTTTCCGCTTATGGCTGGCATTTGCAGCGCTTGCGATACGGGGGCCACTTCGAGCGGCGTCTAGTTTGGTGGAGCAAGCTGCAGCAGCTAAGTCGCGAAGAGCGAGATCTCCTTGTTACCGAGAGGCTCCGCAACATCCTGGGAATTGCTATCCAACACACACTGTATGGCCGGCAACTATCTGAGAGACACGCTCTATCCCCAAATGATATCTCTCACTGGACTGACGTACAGAAGCTGCCGATTCTGGAAAAGGACGAAGTCAGAGCCAATCCTGACCGTTTCTTCAATAGGGCGCTCAGCCCCAGGCAGGTTTTCTATGACTGTACCAGCGGGACTACTGGCTCTCCCCTGCGCATCGCTGTTTCTGTCGCCGGCCTGCGCGATTGCTACGCGGCAATGGATGTGGCAAGAGGCTGGGCTGGCATAGGCCGGAATGCCCGCCGGGCCACCTTTAGCGGTAAGTTGACGGTCCCAGTCGAGCAGTCGGCTCCTCCCTTCTGGCGGTACAACAAGCCCGGGCGACAGATGGTGTTTTCTGTCCACCACATTTCGCCCGCATCAGTTCCTTACTACTGCCGCAGGCTGAACGAGCATCAGCCGCAGGACCTCGATGGCTTCCCCTCGGCCATTTATTCAATCGCTCGCATGAGCCTAGCCCAAAGTCTTCCTTTACCGCAGCCAACAGTCATAAGAACCTGGGGTGAAAAGCTATACGATTTTCAGCGCGAGATAATCGAAAGAGCTTTCAACGCCCCCGTATTCGACTGGTACGGCGTAGCTGAGAACTGCTGCTATGCTGCCCAGTGCCAATACGGGAACTATCACGTGTTTGAGGAGTTTGGGATAGTGGAGGTCCTCGAAGGTGGCAAGCCAGTCAAGGTAGGTGAAGAGGGCGATATTGTGGCCACTTCACTAAGTAACTCGGCAATGTCCCTTATTCGCTACCGCGTTGGGGATCGCGCAGTACTGGGCCCCGCAGAATGTCCTTGCGGCAACCGCTCGACAATCCTCACTGACATAATAGGCCGCTGCGATGATATGGTAATTCTTCCCAATGGCTGTGTGGTGGGAAATGTCTTGGACCTGAGTATCGCCACCTTTCCTCAGATCGCTGAGGCTCAAGTCGTACAAGACAGAGTTGACGGTATCCGTGTCAACGTCGTGCCTCAAGGAGCATTCGAATCTCATCAGCAGAATGCCTTGAAAGCGGAACTAAGACAGCGCCTTGGCGCTGCGATAGAAATCGAGCTCTGTGTAGTGAAGGAGATATCCAGGACGCAGGCAGGGAAATACAAGCTGGTAGAGTCATCTCTTAGCCTGGAAGAGCACCTGGCTCACCGAGCCGGTTGCGTGGACAATTAGTTGCGGCTTTCTGCCGGGCAGGGGCGGAGATAATGGTGAATGTGTGGTCAAGGCCCGACGTAGGCGCGGGCTGTATAGCAGCGGCTTCCAAACACTGAGCTGTAGAGAGCAGCGCCATGGGTTGTTATGCGCAATACCGTGAACAATTGCCACGGGTGTCGGTGATCGTTCCCGTTCGTAACGAGCAGGAATACATCGAGCAGTGCTTGATGAGTGTCGTAGGGCAAGACTATCCTGCCGAGAAGATGGAGGTTATTGTCGTTGACGGCTTATCCAAAGATGACACGCGCAAGACAGCAAGAAGGACGCTTGAGAGCAACGGGTTACTCGGCTGGCGCGTATTGGCAAATCCCGCCAAAGTCACGCCCGCAGCGTTGAATAGAGGGATAGAGGCCGCTAGTGGTCAGGTAATTGTGCGGGTGGACGGTCATGCAACAATCGCGAGGGACTATGTGAGAAAATGTGTGGAGGTCCTGGCTGAAACTGGGGCCGGTTGCGTGGGAGGCCACATGCGGCCTGTCGGCTCCGGGCTGGTGGGCGGCGCTATCGCCGCGGCTCATTTGTCCCCTTTTGGCCTGGGGGGAGGTAAGTTTCACGACTTGAGCTACGAGGGTCCCGCTGACACGGTATATTTGGGATGCTGGCCACGAGAGGTTTTCCAGACTGTGGGGATGTTTGATGAGAGTCTCTATCGCAATCAGGACATCGAGCTTAACTCGCGAATCCGCAGCAACAGTCAAGATGTGTACTTGTCCAAAGACATCATTGTTCACTATCATCCCCGCTCGTCCCTGATATCATTGGCCAGACAACACTTCCAGACAGGGCGGTGGAACGTCATCACACGGAGACGTTCACCCGGGGCTTTGTCCATCCGGCATTTTGTGCCAGCAGCCTTCGTGGCCAGCTTGCTGATCAGTCTGGCTCTTATCCCTGTGCGGGGGGCCGGTCTCTACATGATAGCGGGAATCGCTGGCGCTTACACGTTGGCGAACGTTGGCGCGGCAGTGCATTCAGGATTGACGCATGGGCTAAGCGGGACCTTCCTACTCCCGCCTGTATTCGCGACGATGCATTTGTCGTACGGGTTAGGTTTGCTATATGGGATCTTGGCATCTCCGCGACTAACGAACCTGCAAAGGTTTCCATCTCTTAGCTGGCATGCTACCACAGGCTGTAGCACTACGCAGGATGAAAGGGCACCAGCTGCGTGTTCAGCCGACGATACAAGCACAGCCAGTGACAGAGGCCCTGGCTAGCGACACACTGGTATTTATGTGCCCTGACTACAAGAGGGGGATAAGCAATGAGCAAGAACGCCACTTTCACTAAGAGAATTCTCGAAGGCGACCGAAAAGTTCTGTCCACGTCCCTGGGCAGTCATTTGCCGATGGTGTGGGATCGGGGGGTAGGTTCGAGAGTATGGGATGTTGAGGGCAACGAGTATACCGATTTGACCTGCGGCATCTGCGTGACGAGCTTAGGTCATTGTCACCCCCAAGTGACGTCTGCACTCACTCGTCAACTCCAGGATCTAATGTTCTGTTACGAGTTCCCGCATCCGAATAGGACCGAGTATGCCGAACGGCTGCTTGATACACTTCCCTTTGGCAACGGGCGCGTCCTGTTCAAGACCACCGGCGGCGAAGCGATAGACACGAGCATGCTCCTCGCCCAGTTTGAAACGCGGAGGAACGAGTTCATTGCTTTCCACGGAGGCTTTCACGGCGGGACATTCGGGGCTCTCGCGCTCACGGGTGAACGTAAGTACAAGGAAGGCTATTTCCTTGGAGAAAGAGTTCACTTCGTGCCCTATCCTTATTGCTATCGCTGTGCGCTGGGGCAATCCTTTCCCGAATGCGACCTGCGTTGCGCGGATCTCATCAGTGAGGTGATAGATTACGCCAGCGCCGGTAGTATCGCCGCCCTGATAGCAGAGCCTATGCAGGGCTCGGCAGGAGTCATTATTCCGCCTACGGGGTACTGGGCCCGCGTGCAGGACATCCTGGCCCAACATGATATTCTGCTCATCTTCGACGAAATCCAGACGGGATTTGGCCGAACCGGCAAACTCTATGCCTTTCAACACTACGGCGTTGTGCCCGACATCATAGTCCTATCCAAAGCCATTGCTAATGGGTTTCCTATGTCCGCCGTAGTGGCGAGGAGTGATCTTCTCGCCCATTGGGGGACTGATGCCCACAGCAGTACGTTCGGAGGGAATCCTCTAGCTTGCGCTGCGGCGCTGGCAGTCCTTGATACAATCGTGAACGATGATATCGTAGACCGCTCGCAGGAGATCGGAGGCGCTATTCAGGAGCACCTGCGGTCACTTGGCAATCTCCCGAACGTTGGAGATGTCCGAGGAATGGGTGCATTCTGGGGGGTAGAATTTGTCTCCGACAAGGCGACAAGCTCCCCCGCGCCGGAGGTTGCTGCCGAGATTCGTACAAAGCTATGGGAAGCCGGCCTGCTTACCGTGAATGGCGGAGTCCATGGCAATATGATCCGACTTCTTCCGGCCTTGACAATCGAGGCTGATTTGCTGCAGCAGGCGCTGACAACATTCACTAATATTGTCATGCAGCATGGGGAATACGCGGTTAAGGGCGACGATACAACGACAGTTCAGGAACAAGTGGCGGCGTAGGATTTGTCCACGAACGGGCACAGTTGGGCATGGAAAGACGTTCTCCCCAAGTCCCCTGTGGGCCCGCGTTCTTCGTCATCGGCGTTTGTGGAACAAATCGGGGGTTGAAGGGGCTAACAGCAGGGTTAGCTGGGACTACACTTCATCTAGCAAGACGCAACCGGGTCCCAGCTCTTGCCGGGGTTCGCCGGCGACCTCCAGTTCAATGACGGTAGCCAGCGGGTCCGGCGCGACCTCAGGCAAGCCTGCCAATACAAGCCGGTCGGCTTCCTGGGTGAAATCAATCGCCGGGCCGGCGAACAAGCGGGCCGCGAGCAGCTTGTTGCGCAGCCCGCCGATGGCCAGCTCACTTCCCGGCCAGCGATTGCAGTGGAAGTAGATCGTGCTACCCCGCCGAGTGAAGGCGCCGGGAGTCTGCCACTCCTGCTGCATCGAGTCGGTTGCGTCATATATCGTCGGGCCGTACTTGGCCAGCCACTGTCCCACCTCATTAAACACACCAATGCACTGATAGGGCACACTGCCGTCGGGCAGAGGGCCGATGTTCAGCAGCAGGTTGCCCCCACCGGCGGCCACCCGGCGCAGCATCCCCACCACGTCCCAGGCCGTCTTCCAGTTCCGATCAATCGGGGTGTAGCCCCAACTGTCATTCATCGTCATACATGCTTCCCACATCCGCCCGCCCGCTTCGGGCGTGATATGCTGCTCAGGAGTGCCGAAATCCTCGTCAATACGCGAGCGGTTGTTAATGATGATATCCGGCTGCAACTCGCGCACCATTGCATTCAGCCTAACTGATTCCCAGCCCTCGGCGTCCAGTGGCCAGCCCCCGTCGTACCAAATAATGTCCAGCTTACCGTAGTTCGTGCACAGCTCACGCACCATCCCGTGAGTGTATTCCACAAAGCGCCGCCGCGCGGCCTCATCGTTGGCGCAGCGCGCACCATCCGGGTGATGCCAGTCCAGCAGCGAATAGTAAAAACCCACCCGCAGACCCTCGGCCCGCGCCGCGGCCACATACTCGGCAACCAGGTCACGCCCCGGGCTGCGCTTGACCGCATTATAGTCGGTCAGTTCCGAATCAAACAGGCAAAAACCCTCGTGGTGCTTGGTGGTCATCACCATGTAGCGCATCCCGGCAGCCTTAGCCAACTTCGCCCAGTCACGGGCGGCGTTAGGCTTGGGCTGCCAGGTATCAGCCAGCTTCTCGTACGCCTCGACAGGGATACGCTCGCGGTTCATCACCCACTCGTGTCGCCCGAGTTGGGCGTACAGCCCCCAGTGGATGAACATACCAAATCGCGCCCGCCGAAACCACGCCAACCGGCGTTCTTGGTCCTTCTGTTCAGCATCAGACATCTCTGATAACCTCCTCGAACGGACATTTCTCATATAGTTGCTTGTTGCGTCTAGTATTCTCTGCTCGACGCACTAATTCCTCCCCCTACCGACCATTTGTGTAGAAAAACCCCAGATTTTGACTGCACCGGCAGTCCTCTGAGGCCCAACTGGGTAACCTTGGTAGCCGGTGGGCGACTAACAGGCACACTGCTCCCTGGGCCAGACAGTAGCTATCAATAATTCGGGCGTCGACTGCACTGTCACCCGGTGCCCGGCGCTGGGTGACTATGACCTTCAGCGGCTCGGGATGCGTAGTTTTGCTTGTGCCCAGGCGGGATTGGTCTGCTATCGCTCCAGAGCTGTCATACTTGTTCAATTCGGGGCAAAATCCTGGTCAGAAGTCTTCTAATGTGGGGGCTTTCTAGCTAAATGATCCGCAGCACGAGGAATCAGTGCAGGAGACAGAGAATGCTAAACGGAACAACAAAGCATACGGGAAATCCCAGTTCAGAAGGAGAATATGTCATGATCCTGGATGGCCATATGCATATTACTGACGTCTGCGAAGATCAGGGCGACTTTGGCCCGCGGCTGAAAGCTGCCGGCATTGATGGGGGGCTGGTGATGTCCCTTCCCCCACCCCACTGGTCCGGCATTCCCAGCCCGCCCAGTGTCGCCGAACGCTTAGATAACCTGTTTTTCTGGGCGGATAGTCTGCCCAATCTGTACCCTTTCTTTTGGATCCACCCGCTGGAGGATAGTGCTCGTGAGCAGGTACATCTGGCGGCAGAGCGCGGGGTAGCGGGGTTTAAGGTGATTTGCGACTCCTTTTCCGCGGGTGAGCCGCAAGCTCTGGAGGTATTCAGAGAGATTGCGCGAATGGACCGACCCATCCTTTTTCACTCGGGCATCTTATGGAACGGCCGACCATCAGCGCAGTACAACCATCCCGAACAGTTTGAAGTACTGCTGGAGGTAGCGGGCCTCAAGTTCTCTCTGGCGCACATATCTTGGCCCTGGTGCGACGAACTTATCGCCGTCTACGGGAAGTTCCTGAACGCCTATACCTTTCGTCCTGATCTCTCGGTGGAAATGTTCATTGACCTCACTCCGGGCACACCGCCCATTTACCGAACTGAGGTGCTGACGAAGTTGTTAACGGCCGGTTATGACGTCGAACACAACGTCATTTTCGGCACTGATTGCAGAATCACTGAATACAACGTGGAATGGGCGCAGGAGTGGATAAAGCGCGATCGCGACATCTACCGTTCGCTGGACTTGAGTGAGCAGACTGTTGAGCAGATTTTTTCCGAGAACTTGCGCCGGTTCGTTAGTGTTTCCTCGGATGAGGTAGAGCAAAAAATTCCGCGACCGGGGCAGTTGAGGGAGTAACTCTTGCCTTGACTCCGCTTTCCACAGGTGGGGAATCGGTCATCAAATGCCTCCCAGATGCTTGTGGTGACTAAACTGTAAGACTGATGCTCTGCGCTGAGAAGGATCGATTACGCTAAAAGAGAGTAACAACATCAGCCACACACCATTATGGAGCAATATGTAACGCGCCGCCTGATGCTTTAGGATGATAACACTACCATCTTGCTCCAATACTGTGTATACTGACTGGAGTGGAAATGTCGGCTACGACCCAGTCCCCCGACGACAACACTAAGGAGCTAAGCCATGAGTGATCCAATAGTGGTTATTATCACTGGAGGGGGACGAGGGATTGGCTTCGGCATCGGGGAATGTTTCACTGCACGAGGCGGAACACAGTTCAGATGTCACCTCCTGACACAGAGCCGCCGATTACGTGCGCAGCGAAAGTCGGCTCACAGGTCATGGGCAGTCCACGAAACTCTAGAGGAGGCACTCGTATGCTCGAGATAGACTTGTCAGGTAGGACAGTGCTGGTAACAGGAGCGACCGGCGAGCTGGGCCGGGTGATGGTCCGCACGCTCGCGCAGGCAGGCGCCGCCGTGGCAATTCATTATCATTCCAGCCAGGCTCGAGCTGCCTCGCTTAAGGATGAACTGGAAAAGATGGGAGCTCGTGCGCACGTCGTACCGGCGGACGTGACGGACGCGAACTCGGTGGAAGCGATGAGGTCTGCTGTTGTGGATGAGTTGGGTAGCCCGGACATCGTGGTTGCGAATGCGGTCATCCAGTATGATTGGACCAAGGTGCTCGAACAGGACATCGCGGATTATGAGAGTCAGTTTCGCTCGTGTGTGGTTCATGCCGTGCTACTGGCTCAAGCTTTTGTGCCGGGGATGATAGAGAAGGGATGGGGCAGGATGATCGGCATCAACACGGAGTGTTCGATGCAGTACTGGGAGAAGCAGTCCGCCTACATCTCTGGCAAGCGGGGCATGGATGGCTTGATGCGCGTGCTGGCCAGGGAGGTGGGTATGCACGGCATCACCGTGAACCAGGTGGCTCCGGGATATACTATCAGCGAGAACAAGCCGGATGAAGAGACTCCCGAGTGGTACCGCGAGGCGGTGCCTCTGAAGCGACGGGGGACCGCCCAGGAGATCGCTAACGTGGTGGCCTTCCTGGCGTCGGATTTGTCGAGTTTCATCACGGGAGCTTTCATCCCCGTTTGCGGCGGGAACGTGATGCCGGCTATCTGACCCGATAAGTAGCCTGTGAACCCGGCCGGCGGGGAGGCAGAACTTCGCCAGGCCTAGCCTCGTAACTCGCCTTGTACCCGCAGAGATCCGGCGTGGTTCATCCTTCAATAGGGGACAACCAGTGACTGGCAGAGAACGGATGCTCAAGACGTTGCGCTTTGAGGAACCGGACTGTCCGCCTCACTTTGAGGCCATGTTCGAGCTGGAACAGGAGGCCTTCGGGTTATCCTTCCCCGACAGGGAGGCATGGGCGCACTGCTCGCCTGGCGAGAAAGAGTGCATGATCGACCAGTGCATGGAGATATATCAGAAGATCATCGAGCGTTATCGGTGGGATGCCCTGGCGGTTTTCTGGCCCTGGAGTGACCCAGATGGCGTTGTAGCGGCCAAAAAGACTTTTGGGGACGACATCCTCATCGGCAGCATAGTTGGTGGCTCGGTCTGGTCCCTCGAGAACATTGAGGACTGGAGTCAGTTCGCCCTGGGCCTTTACGAACATCCGGAGCATATCCATAAAGTGGCCGAGGAGATGACGCAGCGAGCGTTTGAGAAATTCGATCGTCTGGCGGACGCCGGTGCTGACTTCATCCACGTAGCAAATGATGTGGCCGGCAACGACGGCCCGTTTATTTCACCTGCGCACTTCCGTCAGTTCGTCCTGCCATACCTGCAGCGTCAGGTACAACGGATCAAGGACGATGACGCGATTCCGTTCGTGCACACAGACGGAAATATCATGTCCCTGCTGGACGACTATCTATCGTTGGGAGCCGCCTTGTTCCAGTCGGTTGACCCTATGGCCAGGATGGACATTGCAGAGGTAAAACGCCGCACCTATGGGAAGATAGCACTTATGGGTAATGTCCAGTGCAGCCTGCTACAGAACGGTCCTGATGAGGCCATCCGTCGGTCGGCCCGGTACTGCCTCGAGCACGCCTCGCCTGGGGGAGGTTACATCTTCAGCAGTTCGAATACGATATTCCCGGGGATGCCCCTTGAAAATTACGAATACATGCTCGATGTGTATCACGAGTTCTGCACAGCTTCCCCATAATAGTCTATGCGCAGGAGAATGGATATGCAACGTAGAACTCTCCAGGGCGAGCGAGGCGCAGCTACCAGAGTAGCGATATGTTCAAGAAGGTTTACCTAGACACAGAATTCGTTGTTGGAGATCACTTTTTCTCACGGAGGTGTTGACAATGAAGCTGCAAGACAAGGCTGCGGTTGTAACCGGTGCCGGTGTGGGGATCGGCAAGGCGATTGCTCAGGCCTTTGTGGCCGAGGGCGGGGAGGTGTGCATCTTTGATCTGAACGGCGATACAGCCCAGTCGGTGGCCAATGAACTGGGCGCAGCCGGGATAGCGTTTGTCGGGGACGCCGCCGCCGAAGAGGCGGTGAATCAGGCCGTTGAAGAGACCATCAGTCATTTCGGCAAGCTTGACATTTGGGTTAATAACGCTGGAATTATCCTGCAACGCCCGGTTGTGGACATGAGTCTGGAGGAGTGGGACCGTATTCTGCACAATAACCTCACAAGCTGTTTCCTGGGCACGCGGGCGGCTGCCCGGCAGATGATCGAGCAAGGTACAGGCGGCTCAATCATCAACATCAGCTCGATTCACGCCCAGATCTCCGAGCCGTCGGCGGGGGCGTACACCGCGGCCAAGGGGGGCATGGAAGCCTTTTCGCGGACGGCAGCATCGGAGCTAGCGCTGCACAAGATCCGCGTGAACTGCATTGAGCCGGGGGCTACCTACACCGAACTGACCATCCCAATGTACACTGAAGCGGTGGTCGAGGCTCTATACCAGCGAGTTCCCATGAAGGAGATCGCTCAGCCGGAGTGGATCGCTTCCGGGGCAGTCTTTTTGGCCAGTGACGACAGCCGCTATATGACTGGGCAAGTCCTTGTGCTCGACGGCGGATACGTAATGGACGGGTCGCTGCCCGGGGCAGCCTACTGGGAGGAGTAGCACGCTATGAGAGACTCCGCGCGGCACCACCGGCTGGTCGAAGCGCTGCGCACCGCCGACCTCAATGCGCTGGTCTGCCGGCTGCCGGAAAACGTCCTGCTGCTGAGCGGCTACTGGCCGATGAGCGGATTCAGCTTTGTAGTGTATCGCGCCGATGGTGAGGCGACTTTGATCGTGCCGTCGGCTGAGGAGGCTGAATCCGCCGACACCTGGATCAGCGATCGGCAGTTGTTTGAGTGGGCGCTGGTGGGAGCGCCCGATCCCTATGAGCAGATCGGTGTCTACCTCAAACAGGCCTGTCGGGGGATGAAGCGGATCGGTGTGGAGCGCGAATTCGAGTGGGTGGCCCCCGCGACCAATGCCGGCGAAATGGCGGTCCCGTCAGAGCTAACCTGGCGCATGGTAGAGTCAGCGATAGAAGGCGCAACACTAGTTGATGCTACCAATCTGCTCATGGATCAACGGGCGGTCAAGACCGACTGCGAGCTTGAGCGCTTGGCGTTGGCCAACCAGGTTGCCGCGATTGGACTGACCCGATTCACCCAGACCCTTGAGCCGGGCCGGACCGACGCCGAAATGGTCGGCCTCGTCGAAGCCGCGATCGTGTCCGAAGGCACGCGGCTGGAGGAAGTATCCCGGGTGCGGGCCTTCGCTCAGGTTTCCAGTGGGCCTGATACCGCTTTTGCCTGGCGGCCCTGTGTAATCAGTACCGACCGGACCATTCATGCCGGCGAGATAGTAGTGCTCGAACTGGGCGTGGTAGTAGATGGTTTCTGGGCTGATAACACGCGGACTCGCGTCGCGGGGGGCGAAGCGTCCGAGCAGCAGCTTGAGTGGCACGCGATTGTCAGGGAAGCCCAGCAGTCCGCCATTGGCGCTTGCCAGGCGGGAGTGCCCTGTGACGAGGTAGACCGGGCTGCTCGCTCCGTCATTGAGCACCGCGGGCTGGGCGACTATTTCGTGCACATCACCGGCCACGGCATCGGGTGGCGTTACCACGAACCGGTACCCTTTGTCGCTCCAGGCAACCCCGAACCTCTGCGGGACGGCTATGTCCACTCGGTCGAGCCCGGACTATACCAGGAGGGCTTCGGGGGAATCCGCATCGAAGACATTGTCGCCGAACAGGGAGGCACTCATCGGGTTCTTTCGAGCGGCGACCGTTCGTTGGTTTAGCCTGTCGTCCAGGCCCCATCTACGGTAAGCAGACTGCCGGTCACAAACTTGGCATTGTCGCTAGCCAGATATACTGCAGCGGCGGCCACATCGGCAGGCTCACCCATTTTCCCGGTAGGCTGGCGGGAATGGAACATTTTCAGGGCAGCTTCGCGATCTTCGTAGTGCTCCTCGATGAGGATTTCGGTCATTCCGGTATGAATTGTCCCTGGGCAAATTGCGTTAACCCGGATGTTCTCGTGGGCATGGTCAAGAGCCAGAGCGCGGGTCAGGGAGACTACGCCACCCTTGCTTGCACAGTAGGCTATCCGCTCGCGACTACCAACGATTCCCAGAACCGATGCGACAAAGATGAGTACACCGCCACCCTGAGTTCGGAACTGGGGAATGGCCTCCTTGGCGACGTTGAACGAGCCGGTTAGATTGACTGCTAGAACGCGGTCCCAATCAGCATCCTGAGTGGCTTCGATATCTCCGACGAAACTGATCCCGGCGCTACAAACGACGATATCACAGTGGCCCCAGGTGTCTACTACAGCACCAAGGGCCTTACTGCACTGGGCACGGTTAGTGACATCGCACTGAAGGTCCTGTGCGGCCTCGCCGAGATGCTCAGCCACGGTCTCGGCGGCTTCGAGGTCAATGTCGGCGATGCCCACGCGGGCGCCCTGGGCGACGAATGTTTCTGCGATGCCACGCCCGATTCCCGAACCGGCGCCAGTAACCAGTGCTGTCTTGTCAGTGAGCTCAAACATTGTAATAACTCCCTCAGGATCATCCATTTGACAAACAAATAGCAGTATAGCATAATATTACGATAGCGACATGAAATACCTGCCAGCCTATCGCAAAATGCTGTTGATTCGTCGCTTCGAAGAGCGGGTCGCGGAGCTGCACCGTGCCGGCCTGGTTCCTGGATTCGCGCATCTATACTGGGGCCAGGAGGCCATCGCCGTCGGCGTGTGTCACTGGTTGAGAGACGATGACCATATCCTCAGCACTCACCGTGGGCATGGTCACTGCTTAGCCAAGGGGGCCGATCCGGCTCGTACCTTAGCCGAGATTATGGGACGCGCCACCGGCTATTGTCGAGGCAAGGGAGGGTCAATGCATGTCGCGGCGTTCGAGCGGGGCATACTAGGCGCTAATGGCATTGTCGCCGCGAGCATACCTATTGCGACAGGAGTTGCTCTGGCCAGCGGCTTGGCAGACGACGGGCGAGTGACCGTTGTTTTCTTTGGTGATGCCGCCGTCGAAGAAGGTCCTTTTCACGAGAGCCTGAACCTGGCGAGTTTGTGGCACCTGCCGCTCCTCTTTGTCTGCGAGAATAACCAGTATGCCATTTCGGTGCCAGTTCAGAAGCGCCAAGGCGGCAGAGGTGCTGCGGCTATTGCCCAGGCCCACGGCCTGGAGACCCGAAGAGTGGACGGCAACGATGCTGTGGCGATGCTCGAAGCCAGCCAGTGGGCCGTGCAGCGGGTCCGAGAAGGTAAACCTGTTTTACTGGAATGCGCTACCATCCGATGGGGCGGCCATCATTCAGCTCAGCCCACTCGCAGATACCGTTCCCGCGAAGAGCTACAAGCGGCTCAGGCTGCCTGTCCCCTCGCTCGACTGGAAAAGCGATTGATAGCCCAGGGCGAGGCTACCCCTGAGGAGCTATTAGAAATCAACGCCGCGATAATAGCTCAAGTTGATGAGGCCGAGCGTTTTGCTCGGCAAAGCCCCTTTCCCGAACCGGGCGCGGCGACCGAGGACGTGTACGCGACGCAGGAGGGTAGCGGCTGATGCCCGAGATAACCTACGCTGCCGCTCTTAACCGAGCGCTGGCCGAGGCCATGCGGGAGGACCCGAAGGTCCTAATCCTGGGCGAAGACATCGGGTCATTGGGCGGTATTTTCACAGTTACAGACGGCTTGTTGGCGGAATTCGGGCCTGAGCGCATCCGCGAGACTCCCCTTTCCGAAGCCAGTTTCATGGGTTGCGGCATTGGTTTGGCCCTGTGTGGGTGGCGACCAGTAGTTGAGATTATGTTTTCTGATTTTCTCACCATGTGCATGGATCAGTTGTGCAATCAGGCCGCTAAGCTGCGCTATATGAGTGGGGGGCAGGCCACGATACCGCTTACCGTCCGCGCTCCGATTGGCGCTCGCAATTCCGCTGCGGCACAGCATTCTCAATCTCCCCAGGCCTGGTTCGCCCACACTCCTGGACTGCGTGTGGTCCTGCCGGCGACGCCCGCCGACGCTCTGGGATTGTTGGCCACCGCTATCGAGTGTGATGATCCCGTAGTCGTTCTGGAGCACAAGTTACTCTACGGGGAAAAAGGCTTGGTCCCGGCGGGACGCCACCGGGTTCCGCTCGGCAAGGCCGAGGTCAAGCGCCCGGGCACCGATTTGACCCTGATAGGGCTTTCTCGTATGACCCAGATCGCTCTGCAGGCGGCGGAAGAGCTGGCCAACCAGGACGTAGATGCGGAGGTGGTGGACCTAAGGAGCTTGGTACCTCTGGATCGGGAGACGGTGCTGGCATCGGTGGCGCGGACACGACGGGCGGTAGTGGTCGACGAGGGAGTGATTGATTTTGGGGTAACGGCAGAGATCGCTGCCTTGATTTCTACTGAACTCTTCGGCGAACTATTAGCTCCAGTCAGTCGTGTGGGGGCTTTGGCAACCCCGGTTCCCTTCAGTCCCCCTCTAGAAAAGGCCGTGATTCCCCAGGTTGAGGACGTGACTGCGGCAGCATGGAAATGTATGCAAGGCAAACCCACTCGGTAGACCACTCCGTCGGGCAATACTCTGAGAGCACACAGATCTTAGCAACGAAGGGCTAGCCCATGGAAATAGGCAACTACATTGCGGGCCAATGGCAATCGGCCGCTTCGGAAAATACCATAATTGATATAAATCCCGCCGACACTCGAGATGTGCTCGCCGAGATACCCTCGTCAGGTGAGGCGGAAGTAGACGCAGCTCTGGAAGCAGCGGCGCAGGCCTTTTCTGAATGGCGAGAGCTTCCCTTCCCCCGGCGGCTTGAGATTGTGTCACAGGCGTGCAACCTACTCAAGGAAAAGCGGGGCCCAATTGCTGAGCTAATCACCCGGGAGAATGGCAAAACGCTCCGCGAATCCCAGGCGGAGGTCGAGGCTGCTATTACCGAAATGGAATTCCAGATGCACCATGCGGAGCGCCTGGGAGGTCTGGTGGCTCCCTCGCGCCGCCGCGGTATTCATAGCTATATGGTGCGCGAGCCTCGGGGAGTAGTCTCGGTGATTTCTCCGTGGAATTTTCCTTTGAACGTTCCCGGGCGTAAGATTGTCCCGGCCCTGATCGCAGGGAATACCGTAGTATTCAAGCCCGCCAGTATTACGCCCTTGATAGGTATGGAGTTCGTGCGCCTGTTTGATCAGGCGGGGTTGCCGTCGGGGGTACTGAACCTGGTCTGCGGTGCGGGCGGCCGGATTGGCACCAGGCTCGTAACAGATCCGCAGGTAAAGGCCATTTCCTTCACTGGCTCGACGGAGGTAGGCAGGCAAATCCACCAAATGGCCGCCCAGAATCTCACGCCCACGCAACTAGAAATGGGGGGCAAGAACCCTGCGATAGTCCTGCGGGATGCGGACTTGAATCTAGCCGTCGAAGACTGCATAACCGCCGCGTTCAGTTGCGCAGGCCAATGGTGTACTTCCACCAGTCGAATTATACTTGAGCAGCCCATTGCTGCCGATTTTATGGACCAGTTCATCTCACGAGTGGAAGCCATTCGGGTTGGGTCAGGAACAGATGAGCAGACGGATATGGGGCCTGTAGCCAGCCAGGGTCAGCTCGAGCGGGTTGCCCGTTATGTCGCAATCGGTCAAGAGGAGGGAGCGCGCCTGCTCTGCGGCGGGAAGCGGCTAGAGGGCAACAGCTACGATCATGGCTACTTCTTCCAGCCCACTGTGTTCGAGGGCGTTGAGCCTGAGATGCAAATTGCTCAAGAGGAGATTTTCGGGCCGGTAGTCTGCTGCATTGAGGTGCCGGACCTGGACGGTGCTCTAGAAGTGGCCAACAGTGTGGAGTTTGGGCTAAGCGCCTCCGTGTACACCCGCGATCTCAGCCGGGCCCAGCGCTTTGTTGACGGAATCGAGGCGGGCCTGGTGCATGTGAACCTGCATACTGCCTACAAGGAGCCTCAGCTTCCGTTCGGGGGGCGGAAAGCTTCCGGGTCGGGTCTGCCTGAGGCCGGTGAAACCGGAATCCAATTCTACACTGAACACAAAGTGGTGTACTGCTGTTCTGATGGGAGCTGAGCTGCCGGAGATCATCGCAGGTGAAATGCTCCCCCACAAATGGGGGGCTTGCGGCCTGATTTCCTGAGCGGCGTCCCACAACACCAGCCCGCTAGCTACTGCCCCATTGCTATACCCAGAATCCGTATACGTTGAAGTCGAAGATGAGGCCAGCCAGCAGCCACGTTCCGCCACCCAGGAATTCACTGAGCACTCGATTGCTTCCATCATCTTCAGACAGACACAAGCACTTCTGCCGACGCTCTACCCGCACGGTCGGGTTACCGCTTGCTGCGTGGCCCTCTCGCGCATAAAGAAAACGGGGACCTGGTTACCCAGGTCCCCGTATCGGTTCAGTCGGCTGTCGCGTCCCTTAGTTAGAACGGAACTACGACACCGGCGACCAAGAGCTGCACGTCGCTGAAGGCATCTCCGAACTCGCTGTGATGGCTTACAGCTGACGGTTCCTGACGGGCGTAGGTCACTGTGACATCTACGCCGTCAGCGACTGTCTTGGTCATCCGAATACCCCACAGGGTATCGTACAGCGGCGCGCTAGCATCGGCCATCCAGTCCAGATACGGCGCCCACTGGGTGTGACCCCAGTTGGGACTGTTGGCGTCGAGGCTGTAGTACATTGCCTCGAACGGGGTGCCGGCGACCGTGAAGGCGAGCTGTCCGCCGATAACCTCGACGTTAGGCATCGCCAACGGATTGCGCAGCCACTTCTCCCAGGGTAGCCACGGTTGCCACTTCGTGCTACCCCCCATCAGCGCAGTGGAAATAGCCGGCTGATAGTCGTCTCCGTACGGTTCCCAGTACGGATGGACGCTCGAGAAGTAGGGATCGAAGCCGGGGTCCAGGTCGGAATAGTATCCGCGCAGGCCCCAGCCTGCTCCGCCCACGATATCCACCATCCCCATCACGCCCGTGGGATCGTCGTAGATACCAGAGTCCATTCCCCACATGTTCTCCTTCATCTGGGCGTACTCGACGTAGAGGTTGCGGCCCCCCCAGAACTTCAGCCAGAGGTCGGCGCTATAGCCTTCCTCCTTGCCAAAGCCATCCACTAGCCAGTTACCACCAATCGCCCAGCTCCCATTGTCCAAGCCGACACGAGCCGACAGGTAGCCATCGTCCGCCCCCGACCCACCAAACCAGTTCCCATAGGTGGTGTCGGAGAAGATCAGCTCCTCGATGGACTCGATGCCAAGGCTCGAGAAGTCATAGCCTGCACCACCTGCGAAGAACTCCCAGTCCAGGAAGCCAAGCGCATTGTCGAACTCGCCGCGAACGCCCTGCTGGGACATCCGCTCGTTGTTGACCAACAAGCCCAGTCCATGGCTCTGGAACTGGCGACCTACTGTCCAGTCACCGTTGATGAGACCGCTGGTCGGGAACTGCAGGATGGCCTCATCCAGCCACACCGTCTCCGCACGCCGTCCATCTACCGCCGGCAGGATGGTCCACTGCGGGATCCGTGGTTGCCCCAGCATGATTCCGTCCGGGGCGATCATTGTCCAGTACCGCGGATCGCTGGTGTCGCGGACCTTCAGGACGACCTTGCCGGACAGCTCGTCGGTGATCGCTCCCTCAATACCGATCTTGGCCGTGAGGTTGTCGAACTCACCACCCATATCGAGGTCGTCATCGATATATGGATAGGCCGGATAGAACATTGGCTCTCCCGGCAGCTGTTCAGTAACTAGCCCGTTGTTGTAGTACTCCTCCATCTCGACGGTGCTGGCCAGGCCGAGGCGATAGTCAATCCAACCTGTCACCTCGGGTCCCTTGGCCTGCTCCAGAGCAGTTACCCGGTCACCCAGATCCCAGACGTCGTCCTGGAGATAGTCCACATCGTCGCGCAGATCAGCAAGCTCATCCGCGAACTCCTTGGTCAACTCCTGGACGATCGCACGGACCTCGTCGTAGTCAACTTCCCCCGGATCACCCTTGGGGCCAGCCGGCCCAACTGCACCGGTAGCGCCCTTGGCTCCCTGGGGGCCTGCAGCGCCCCTAGCTCCCGTGGCCCCCTTGGGACCAGCCAGGCCCGGCGTCTGCTCGATGGCATCCAGCATCCGGCTCAGCGCCATAGCGAACTCG